>NZ_JBITTW010000001.1:0-814248 GCF_044542195.1 Pseudomonas sp. NPDC079367 | reverse complement strand
AAGCCCACCCCCACAGGTTTTTCGGCTGCACCCAGATCCCGCCAACCCACAAATCTCCTGTGGGAGCGGCTTGCTCGCGAAAGCAGTGTGTCAGATACACATTTTGACCTGACCCTCCGCTTTCGTGAACAAGCCCACCCCCACAGGTTTTTCGGCTGCACCCAGATCCCGCCAACCCACAAATCTCCTGTGGGAGCGGCTTGCTCGCGAAAGCAGTGTGTCAGATGCAGATTTTTGACCTGACCCGCCGCTTTCGTGAGCAAGCCCACTCCCACAGGTTTTTCAGCTGCACCCAGATCCCGCCAACCCACAAATCTCCTGTGGGAGCGGGCTTGCTCGCGAAGGCGGCCGCGTGATCGCTACATCCCTCAGCGATTCAACACATCCTCTATCCACCGCAGATATTCCTCACGCTCGGATATCGAGTTATGCCCCGAGTCCGGCACCACCTTCAGCGTCGCCACGCCCGCAGGAAAACTCTCGAACAGCCGCTGCGTGCTGCTGCGTCCAATCACTTCGTCATGACTCGCCGCCAATAACAGCGTCGGCACGCGAAGGTGCGCCGCGTATTTGCCCGATTCGAATCGATCCTTGAGCAACCATTTCACCGGCACCCAAGGGTATTGCCGGGCGGCGATTTCTTCGAGACTGTTGAACGGCGTCACCAGGATCAGCTTGTGCACCGGCCGCTGACTGGCCAGGCGCACCGCCACGCCCGAGCCGAGGCTGCGGCCGATCACCGCAATCTGTGGATGGCTGGCGTAGACCTGATCGAACAACGCCAGCGCATCTTCGGCAATCGCGGCTTCCGAAGGCGAGCCGGTGCTGCCACCGAAGCCCCGGTAATGCAGGAAATACAGCGCATAGTCAGGAAACGCATCAGTGAACTCCGGCAGATTGCGCGAGACGTCCTCGGCATTGCCGCCAAAATAGATCAGCGCCCGTGATCCGCTGCGTTCTCGCGCAGTCACCCACACGTCAGCGTCCGGCATCGACAGTTTCAATCGCGAATCTGCTGAAACCACCGCGGCAGGCTGGGGAAACCAAATCAGCGAACGCTGAAACACGAACAGCGCGGCGCACAGCACCAGGTACACGGCAATGATGAAAACGACGAGTGACATCAGGGTTCGGGACATTCGGCTACTTTTAACGGAGTGTGGAGGTGGCTGTGGCAGTGTAGTTCAGCGAGTGCGCCTGCCAGCCTGCGCACACACCATGCAACAGATCCGCGCAGCAGGAGGATCCGCATGCGCCACACTGAAGGTTATACCCGTCGCCGCTTGCTGACCCTGGCTGCCGAGGCTGCGGTGGTGTTGACGATTGATCGGGCGTTGGCCAGCGGCACACCGCCGGCCATCACTGCGCCACACGCGGCAGGAGACCAGACCATGCAGACCCGCGCCATCCCTTCCAGCTCCGAGTCGCTGCCCATGCTCGGGTTGGGCACCTATCGCGGTTTCGACGCTGCACCGGGCGACCCGGTTTACCGACAATTACCCGCCGTACTCGAAGCGCTGTTCAGGAAGGGCGGCACGCTGATCGACAGCTCACCGATGTACGGCCGCGCCGAGCAGACCACCGGTGAACTGTTGTCGATCCACGAACCGCGATCGCCGGCCTTTCTCGCCACCAAGGTATGGACTCGCGGACGCGAGGAGGGCATCGCGCAGATGGAGGAGTCGTTCAGCCTGCTGCAGACAGAGCGCATCGACCTGATGCAGATTCACAACCTGCTCGACTGGCAAACCCACCTGCCGACACTGCGCGAATGGCGAGAGCAGGGGCGGATTCGCTACATCGGCATCACTCATTACACCCCGTCGGCGTATGACGAGGTCGAAGCGGTGTTGAAGGCCGAGAAGCTTGATTTTCTGCAGATCAACTACGCCCTCGATGACCGTGGCGTGGAAAAGCGCATCCTGCCTCTGTGCCGTGAACGCGGTGTGGCAGTGATCTGTAATCGACCTTTTGGCGGCGGCGACCTGCTCAACAGGCTCAAGGGCAAGCCACTGCCGGCCTGGGTCTCGGATGTGCAGGTCCACAGTTGGCCGCAACTGGCACTGAAGTTTCTCCTGGCACATCCGGCGGTGACTTGCGTGATTCCGGGGACGAGCAATCCGCGCTACATGGCTGAGAACGCCGGAGCTGGATTTGGGCCGATGCTGACCGATGCGCAGCGGCATCAGCTGATTGCGTTGCTGGGCTGAACCGGATCAACCGCGATAGCGCAACGCTTCCAGCAACAACGCAAACGCCGGCGCTGCCTGGCGTCGGCTCGGGTAGTACAGGTGATAACCGGAAAACGTCGGGCACCAATCGGCCAGCACCTGGACCAGGCGGCCGTCGGCCAGAAAGGGCGCAGCAACGTTTTCCGGAATGTAACTCAGACCAAAACCGTCCAGCGCGGCGTCGAGCAACGGGTACACGCCGCTCAGCGTGACTTGTCCGCAGACGCGAACCTTCAGGCTTTCTCCCTCCTTTTCGAATTCCCACGCATACAGTCCACCATTAGTGGGCAGGCGCAGGTTATTGCAGGCATGGTTGGTCAGATCGCGCGGGGTCTGCGGCGTACCGCGCCGGGCAAAATAAGCGGGCGACCCGACTACGACCATGCGCATGTCCGGGCCGATGCGCGTGGCGATCATCCCTTGTGCCACGTCCTCGCCCAGACGCACCCCGGCATCGAAGCCCTGGCCGGCGATGTCGACGAAACCGTAATCACAGCAGACTTCGACGGCGACATCCGGGTACTGCGGCAGGAACGCTTGCAACACCGGGCGCAGGATCCAGTTCAACGAGTGGTCAGTGGCACTGATGCGAATCTTCCCGGCCGGGGTTTCACGCAGGTTGCTCAGGGCGGCCAGTTCCCCTTCGATTTCATCGAAGCGCGGACCGATGGTTTGCAGCAAGTGTTCGCCGGCCTCGGTCGGCGACACGCTGCGCGTGGTGCGGGTCAGCAGGCGCAGGCCGAGTCGCGCCTCGAGGCTACGAATGGTGTGGCTGAGCGCCGACTGCGAAACACCGAGCTTGGCGGCGGCCTTGGTGAAACTGCGTTCACGGGCAACGGCGAGGAAGGCGAGCAGGTCGGCTGCATTTTCCCGAAGCATTGATGATTGTCCTGCATAAGTTTTTTTGGATTCTAGTCGATTATCCGAAGAGTGCTGACCGCTACAGTGAGCCATTATTTATCCGGAGGAACCGCTATGAACCCGATTGCTGCTTCCGCACTGGCCCTGTCGCTACTGACTGGCGAGGTGCAGGCCACCGAAAAACCGCGTGTCACCGTTACGCCGAATGGCTCCCAGCCCTCGGCCAAGGGGCCGGCTGAGTGGTTCACCGGCACGGTGCGAGTGGATGCCCCGTTCAAGGGCACCGACGAGGGGCGCGTCAGTGGCGCCACCGTAACGTTCGAGCCGGGCGCGAGAACGGCATGGCATACCCATCCGCTGGGGCAGACATTAATCGTGACTTCGGGAGCTGGGTTCGTACAGGAATGGGGCCAGCCGGTTCGTGAAATCCGTCCGGGCGATACCGTGTGGATAGCCCCGGGCGCCAAGCATTGGCACGGCGCGGCGCCGACGACGGCGATGAGTCACATCGCGATTGCGGAAGTGCTGGATGGCAAGGTCGTGGACTGGATGGAGCAGGTCAGTGATGAGCAATATCCGCGCTAAGCAAAACACCCTGTAGGAGCTGTCGAGTGCAACGAGGCTGCGATCTTTTGATCTTGCTTGGGAGATCAAGAGATCGCAGCCTGCGGCAGCTCCTACAGGAGTGTTTTTACGGCGACGTTTCTTCAGATCATCTCGGGCAACGAATCAAGAATCTTGTCCAGCGTAATCGGATACTCACGCACTCTCGCGCCGGTAGCGTTGTAGATTGCATTCGCCACCGCCGCACTCACGCCGCAAATCCCCAATTCACCCACGCCTTTGGCCTTCATTGGCGATGAGATCGGGTCAGTTTCTTCGAGGAAGATCACTTCCTGATGCGGAATGTCGGCGTTCACCGGCACTTCGTATCCAGCCAGGTCATGGTTGACGAAAAAGCCCAGACGCTTGTCCACCGCCAGCTCTTCCATCAATGCCGCGCCGACGCCCATGGTCATCGCGCCGATGACCTGACTGCGCGCCGACGTCGGGTTGAGAATTCGCCCGGCAGCGCACACCGCGAGCATGCGCCGCACCCGGACTTCGCCGGTGGCGGCATCGACGGCCACTTCGACGAAGTGCGCGCCAAACGTTGATTGTTGATACTTCTCGGCCAGATCGCCGAATTCGATGCTGTCCTCGCCAACCAGCGCGCCGCCTTCAGCCGCGTTGCGCAGCGGCAGGCTCTTGTTGCCGACGCGCACCTGACCATCGACAAACTCGGCCTGATCCGCCGCCAGCCCGAGCTTGGCGGCGACCGCTTCGCGCAGTTTCACGCACGCAGCGTAGACCCCGGCGGTCGAGCAGTTGCCGCCGAACTGGCCACCAGAACCGGCCGACACCGGGAAGTCCGAATCGCCCAGACGCACCACCACATCATCCAGGCCGACGCCCATCATCTCCGCAGCCGTCTGGGCGATGATCGTATAGCTGCCAGTGCCGATGTCGGTCATGTCGGTTTCGACGATCACCTTGCCGTCGCGCTCCAGGCGTACACGGGCGCCGGATTTGACCAGCAGGTTGTTGCGAAACGCCGCCGCGACGCCCATGCCGATCAGCCAACGACCTTCACGGCGGGTGCCCGGCTGCGCGTTGCGCTGATCCCAGCCAAATTTCTCCGCCCCGAGCTGTAGACATTTGACCAGTTGACGCTGAGAGAACGGCCGCTCGGTTTTCACCGGATCGACCTGAGTGTCATTGACGATGCGGAACAGCACCGGGTCCATTTTCAGTTGTTCGGCCATTTCGTCCATGGCGATTTCCAGCACCATCAAGCCCGGCGCTTCGCCCGGTGCGCGCATGGCGTTGCCTTCAGGCAGGTCGAGCGGGGCCAGCCGCATGCTGACGCGGCGATTTTCTGCGGCATACAACAATTGACTGGGTTGCGCGGCCAATTCGACCTTGCCGTCGGCGAGGTTGCCCGACCAGCCCTCGTGGGCGATGGCGGTCAGCTTGCCATCGGGCGTGGCGCCCATGCGGATGCGCTGAATCGTTGCCGGGCGGTGGGTGGTGTTGTTAGCCATTTGCGGGCGGGCGAGGGCGACTTTTACCGGCCGACCCGCCATGCGCGCGCCGAGGGCCGCGAGGATCACATCAGCGCGAATGAACAGTTTGCCGCCGAAACCGCCGCCGATGTACGGCGAGACCAGGCGAACGTTCTCCTTCGGCAGGCCAAGGGTTTTTGCAATGTCGCCGACACTCCAGGCGACCATCTGATTCGACGTCCACACGGTCAGTTGGTCGCCTTTCCACGCAGCCAGTGTCGCGTGCGGTTCCATCATCGCGTGGGACTGATCCGGGGTGGTGTAGGTCTGGTCGAACTGCACCGGTGCGGCGGCCAATGCCTTGTCGAAATCACCGTGATTGACGTCGGGCAGCTCGTCTTTCGGCTCGACGCCGAGGTCTTTGACGCTGGCCAGATCGAACTTGCCCTCGAGGGTTTCGTAATCGACCTTGACCAACTGCGCGGCAGCGCGGGCCTGTTCGAAGGTCTCGGCAACCACCAATGCGACGGCTTGCTGGTAATGCTGCACTTCGGGACCGGCTAGCAGATGCGCGGCGTTGTAATCACCTTTATCGAGTTTGCCGGCGTTCTCGGCAGTGACGATCGCCAACACACCGGGGGCAGCTTTGGCCTCGCCCAGATGGATGGCTTTGATTCGTCCTTTGGCGATTGCCGAATCAACCATGAAACCGTAGGCCTGATTGGCCGCCGCTTCATGTTGCTCATAGGCATAGGTCGCCTGGCCGCTGGTTTTCAACGGGCCTTCGATGCGCTCGGTAGGCTGGCCAACGACCTTCAGACGATCGATGGGGTTGGTGGTGGCGGGCGTGTCGAATTTCATGCGGTTTCCCTCGCTTGCGCCAACACCGAGGCCAGCGTGCGCTCGACCAGTGTCAGTTTGAATTGGTTGTCATCGGTAGGTGTCGCGCCTTCGAGCAGGCGTTCGCTGACCGCTTTGGCGCCCTTGGGCAGCAGCGCTTCTGCGGCTTCGACCCGCCACGGTTTCGGCGCAATGCCGCCGACGGCAACGCGGCCGGTGCCATCCTTTTGCAAGATCAAACCGACCGAAACCAGCGCGAAGGCGTAAGACGAGCGATCGCGAACCTTGTGATAAATGTGCGTGCCGCCGACTGGCGCGGGCAGGGTCACGGCGGTGATGAATTCACCGGGCGTGAGACTGGTTTCGATGTGCGGCGTGTTGCCCGGCAATTGATGGAAATCCGCCATGGCGATGCTGCGCTTGCTGCCGTCAGGTTTGACCGTTTCGATCTGCGCATCCAGCGCGCGCATGGCAATGGCCATGTCGCTCGGGTGGGTGGCGATGCAAGCGTCGCTGACGCCGATGATCCCCAGCTGCCGGGTGACGCCGCCGATCGCCGCGCAGCCACTGCCGGGGTTGCGTTTGTTGCAGGCCTGGTGGGTGTCGTAAAAGTAGGGGCAACGGGTGCGTTGCAGCAGGTTGCCAGCGGTGGTCGCCATGTTGCGCAGCTGCCCGGAAGCCCCGGCGAGCAAGGCGCGGGAGAGCAGGGCGTAGTCCTTGCGCACCCGCACGTCGGCGGCCAGATCGGTGTTGCGCACCAGCGCGCCGATGCGTAATCCCCCTTCGGGCGTGGCTTCGATCTGGTCCAGGCCCAAGTGGTTGACGTCGATCAGGTGCACTGGGGTTTCGATGTCGAGTTTCATCAGGTCGAGCAGGTTGGTGCCGCCGGCGATGAACTTGGCGCCTTCGACTTGCGCAGCCTGGGAAGCGGCTGCGGCAGGCGAGTCGGCGCGGCTGTAATTGAAGGCTCTCATGCCGGCACCTCCGCGACTTCAGTGATGGCTTCGATGATGTTCGAGTAGGCACCGCAGCGGCAGATATTGCCGCTCATGCGTTCCTGCAGTTCGGCGGCGATCAGTTTGGGCGCCTCAGTCAGGCTCGGGCTGACGTGGCTGGGAATGCCATCGCGAATTTCCTTTAGCACAGCGACCGCCGAGCAGATTTGCCCCGGCGTGCAATAGCCGCATTGGTAGCCGTCGTGCTTGATGAACGCGGCCTGCATAGGGTGCAGCTTGTCGGGCATGCCGAGGCCTTCGATGGTGGTGACTTCGCTGCCTTCGTGCATCACCGCCAGGGTAAGGCAGGAGTTGATCCGCCGACCGTCGGCGATCACCGTGCACGCGCCGCACTGGCCGTGGTCGCAGCCTTTTTTGGTGCCGGTCAGGTGCAGGTGTTCGCGCAGGGCGTCGAGCAGGGTGGTGCGGGTGTCGACTTCGAGGGTTTGCGGTTTGCCGTTCACTTGCAGGGTAACTTGACTCATGGCCGGTTGCTCCAGACTGGCCGCGTAGGCCTTGAGGCTGATAAAGGGGGGCATGGCGAACGCCGTCGCGGTTACGGCGCCGAGGATCATGAAGTTGCGTCGGGAAATCGGCATGGTTCGATTCCTTGTCTCTCATCGGGCGGCAGGATTGCAAATGGCCCAAACGGGCGCGCCGGCATGCATGCCAGTCTCGTAAAAGGAGTGACCGCCGAAGAGGGGAAAAGGTTTTGTCGGATTTGCGCTAAAGAGTTATGTGCGCAGTTCATCAATCAACTCCGTGGGCGCGAGCTTGCTCGCGAAGAGGCCGGCACATTCAACTTCTTCATTGACTGAGCGTATGTCTTCGCGAGCAAGCTCTCCCACAGGGAATGGGTCTATCTGACTAATGTGAACCCACCACCATCGAGGTAAACGGCGCGACATACGCCTGCAACGTCACCAGCCCGCCGACCAGGATCGCCAGCACGATCGAGTGGAAGAACACGTAACGCAGGATCTCGCCCTCATGCCCGTACCAACGGGTCGCAGTGGAAGCGACGACGATCGACTGCGCATCGACCATTTTGCCCATCACCCCACCGGAACTGTTCGCCGCCGCCATCAGCACCGGGCTGATACCAAGTTGTTCCGAGGTCACCCGTTGCAAGCCGCCAAACAGCACGTTCGAAGCGGTGTCCGAGCCGGTCAGCGCCACCCCCAGCCAGCCGAGCAGCGTGCCGAACATCGGATAGAAAATCCCCGTCGCCGCAAAGGCCAGGCCCATCGTCGCGTCGAGTCCCGAATAACGCGTGAGAAAGCCCAGCGCCAGCATCGCTGCAATCGTGATCAACGAAAACCGCACCACCCACAGCGTGCGCAGGTATTGCTTGATCAATTGCGGGATCGAATAACCCATCAGCAAACCGCCAACAATCGCCGCCAGCAGGATCCCGCTGCCGGTGGCGGTCAGCCAGGTGAATTTGTAAATCGCTTCCTCGGCTTTCGGCGCCGCAACCACTGGCGGCACCTTCTCGATCTGCAGGTGCAGGTTGGTGAAGGTCACTGCCGGGGCGAAGATCGGGTTGGCCTCGCGCACGGGTTTGCCTTGCGGGTCGAGCTTGGCCGATTGCGTAACCGGGTCAATCACCGGGCGCGTGTCGAACATGTTCTTGAAGCCCTGCGTGCCCCAGGCGAACACGAATAGCGTGAGAATGATCCAGGGCATCCACGCGCGCATCACGGCCGGGCGCGCCTGATCGCTGAAGGCGTCACTGGCGGTGACTTTTTCTTCGTCGACCCTGGAGTTGTCGACGCGCCCGGACAGCGCTGCCGAGGTGTGGATGGTCGCCGGTTTCCACACCTTCAGGAACAGCGTCAGGCAGGCCATGGAAATCAGCGCGGCGATCACGTCCACCAGCATCGGCCCGTGGTAGTTCGACACGAGAAATTGCGGAATGGCGAAACTCACCCCGGCCACCAGAATCGCCGGCCACACTTCGAGCATCTTGCGCCATCCGGCGAAGGCCCAGATCAACCAGAACGGCACCAGCACCGAGAAGAACGGCAGCTGCCGACCGACCATCATCGACAGCTCCATCTCGTCCAGCCCGGTGACTTTGGCGAGGGTAATGATCGGTGTGCCCAGGGCGCCGAAAGCCACCGGCGCAGTGTTGGCGATCAGCGCCAGGCCCGATGCGGCCAATGGCGAGAAACCGAGGCCGATCAGGATCGCGCCAGTCACCGCCACCGGAGTGCCGAAACCCGCCGCGCCTTCAAAGAACGCACCAAAGCAGAAGGCGATCAGCAGCAGTTGCAATCGTCGATCGTCGGTGATGCGCGCGAGGGAATCCTGAAGCACTTTGAACGAGCCGTTCTCGGTGGTCAGGCGATGCAGAAAGATGATGTTGAGGACGATCCAGCCGATCGGCAGCAAGCCATTCGCCGCACCGAACAACGCCGCCGAGCCGGCCATGCCCGCCGGCATGTCGAAGGCGAAGATCGAAATCAGCAGGGCGGACGCCAGCGCCAGCAGCGCCGCCAGATGCGCCTTGACGTGAAAGAACGCCAGCGCCGCAAGCATTACCACCACCGGCACCGCAGCCATCAGCGTGGAAAGCACCGGATTGCCGAACGGGTCATAGATTTGCTGCCAGACCATGGTCCACCTCTGCTTGTTGTTATTTGAGGATGCAGATCCATTGCATGGGGGTTGGTTGCAAGCAGTATAGGTGGCGTTACGCCGCTGTTCGGCTGCGACGAACAAGCCGACAAACGGTCAATAGTGGCCAGTGAATCAACGTGCTTTTGCCCGGTCGTATTTGCGGCTGCGCGCACTGCGTCCCGAAGACGCGGGCAGCGTGGCTATTTTCCGTCGTCAAGACCTTGGGTTTTAGGGAAGTGTTGAATGAAGCAAGCGACAACCATGCTGCTCACTGTGACCGCCGCCGTATTGCTCAGCGGCTGTATTGCGGATTTCGATGATGATCATCGGCATGGCCGGCATTACGACCGCGACCATGGCCGCTATTACGACCATGACCGGCGCTGGGACGACCGCGATGACGACCGCCGCGATGGCCGTCGTTATCACCGCGATCGCGATGATGACTGAATGAATGAAGAGGGCGTTGCCGCTAACGGAACGCCCTCTGTGCATCAGTTGAAAAAACGAGCGTTCGCCTGGACGCGGGATCGCGCAGGCACCGAGGCCTCGTGATCGAGCAAATGGGTGGCGAGTATGTCGCTCAGAAAGCGGAACTGATCGTTGAGGCCGACCACTTCATTGCTGAAATGATCGCTTGCGGCGGGCATCAGCAGATCGTCGAAGTCTTCGTTGAACACCAGCGCCTGAGCCTTGCGCGGCACGACGTGCTGTTGATAGTAGTTGCTGCCGAACACCGGGAAACTCACGGAGAGGGTGACTTGGGTGTGGACCATGATGTGAACGCCTGGTTGTGTGTCGGATGAGCTAATCGTGCCTTTGGCGAGGGAGGGGCGGAAGGCAATCGTGGCGATGGTGGATATCGACGACAGTGATGATGAACGGGATTTCCTTTTAGAGCGGGCTTGCTCGCGAACGGTATCTCAGTCGATACATTGGGGTGACTGACGCACCGCTTTCGCGAGCAAGCCCGCTCCCACAGTCGATAGCTGACACTCCTCAGAGCCTTGGCAACCTCCAAACCAGCCGGTCCTGGCACGCCACCAATCCACAGCCATGCCGAAAAACCTGTGGGAGCGGGCTTGCTCGCGAAAGCGGCAGAGCAGTCAACATCGATGGCGACTGGCAAGACGCTTTCGCGAGCAAGCCCGCTCCCACATTGGTTCGCGGGGTTCTCCACTAACATCAGCCAAGCAGCCACAAGCCTCGCACCTATACTCAAATCTGCACCTCCCCAAGCCAAAGGACACCACCACCGTGAACCCGCGCGCGCTGGTCGTCGCCGCACTGTTTCTGTTTGCCGGCTGCTCCACCTCGGCCCGGGCGCCGGTAACTGCGCCGCGAGCCGTGGTGGTATCGGCGCACACCTGGCAGCAGATCGACCGCGAAATTCTCAGCGCTTCGCAGCAAGCCACCGACCAGGTGAAGTTGTTTGCCCGTGGCTCGATGGAACATTGGCGCACTCGTATCTATCAGCAAACTGAAGAAAATTTCATCCCCTGGTTCAGCAGCTACTGGACCCAGGAATGGCTGTCGATGAAGGTCAGTTGGTACACGATCAGCGCCGGCGGCGAGCAGGACGCTTCGGCGAAACGGCTGGCGGCGTATCTGCTTGAGCAATATCAGGAAAAGGTCCTCGCACCGGTCGCAGTGGAGGTTGACCCGGACGCGATCCTGGCTCAGGCCACGGCGTTCTACGCGCAATTGATGGCACAGCAGATGCCGCTCATCGCCCAGCGTCATGGCGTGCCGATTGCGCAGCTCAACGCACGCTTGCAGAAAATCCCTGCCATTGCCCTAGGCCCACCGCCTGCACGGGATGCTTCGCTGTTCAGGGTGATCAGCACCGAACCGCTGAACACTCTGCCGGCGTACGCCGCGCTGATCGACAAGATCCACACCGACGGCGGCACCAAAGGCATTTCCTCCACCGACGCGGCGATGGCGCCGGTGGCCAAACGCGCCAGCCAGCGCATCGAAGCGGAAATGGCCCCGCGCGGCGCCGCCAGTGCAGTGGCGGCAGCGGCGGGCAAACTGGCCGGAGCAATGATTTCGGTTGGCGTGGCCGGCATTCGCGCCATCATCCAGGCCAACGATCGCCCCGACAGCGAAGCGCTGATCCGCAGCAGCCTTGGCAACACGTTCGACAAGGCCTGGCTGAAGTTGCTGCAGAATCCGACTACGGGGGTGATGGCGGGCACGTTGCACATGGCCGGGCAGGTCGAGGGCAGTTTGGGTGCACATGAGGAGCCGCCGGTCGGGCTTGAGGCAGATGGTGTGCAATGGCGTCCACCGCAATCGCCCAGTCAGCAGATCGAACCCCTCCTGCAGACCCGATGAAGTTTGACGGCCAGCGGATGATTTCGGCGGTTTGAAAACGCTTCCCGTACCGACCTGCGGCAGCGTGCAGTCGCAGCGCTTGCCACAGAGCCTGGAGCGCCAAGTCGAGCAATCAACGTTGACGCCAGACGCCTTTGCCGCTCAACCGCGACCGGTCATGCGCCACGGTGAAATCCTGCTGCGGGCCCTTCGGCACCACCCCGGTCGGGTTGATGGTTTTGTGGCTGCCGTAGTAGTGATGTTTGATGTGCTGCAAATCCACCGTCTCGGCAATCCCCGGCCATTGATACATCTCGCGCAGCCAATTGGACAGGTTCGGGTAATCGGCAATGCGCCGCAGGTTGCACTTGAAGTGCCCGTGGTACACCGCGTCGAAGCGAATCATGGTGGTGAACAGACGCACATCGGCTTCGGTCAGGTATTCGCCGCTCAGGTAGCGATTGGCGCCGAGCAACTGTTCCAGATGGTTCAGCTCAGCGAATACTTCGTCGAATGCCTGCTCGTAGGCCTGCTGCGACGTAGCGAACCCGGCGCGGTAGACACCGTTGTTCACTGCCGGATAGATCCGCTCGTTCAGTGCATCGATCTCGTTGCGTAGCGGCGCGGGGTAGAAGTCCAGGTCATTGCCGGTGAGGCCGTCGAAGGCGCTGTTGAACATGCGGATGATTTCCGCCGATTCATTACTGACGATGCGCTTGAGCTGTTTGTCCCACAGCACCGGTACCGTCACACGCCCGGTGTAGTCAGGGGTATCAGCGGTGTAGCGCTGGTGCATGAAATCGAAGCCATCGAGTTTATCGCCTGTCGAGCCGAGCCCCTTGTCGAAGGTCCAGCCATTTTCCAGCATCAGCCAGCTGACGACCGAAACGTCAATCAGGCTTTCCAGGCCTTTGAGTTTGCGCACGATGAGCGTGCGGTGTGCCCAGGGGCAGGCGAGGGAGACGTAGAGGTGATAGCGCCCGGCTTCGGCAGCGAAACCGCCGTCACCGCTGGGGCCGGGCTGGCCGTCGGCGGTTACCCAGTTGCGGCGTTGCGCTTGTTCGCGCTGGAATGCGCCGTCCTTGCTGCTTTCGTACCACTTGTCCTGCCAGTGGCCGTCGACAAGTAAACCCATGATCAAGACTCCTGAAAACCAATATTCGTTGGAGTCGAGTCTATTCCTGTGGGTTCGAACAAAAAGCGCAAAGATCGGGCGCTAATCATCGGTTAGATCGATGTGTTGCGTGTCGCCCAATACTGCTCGGCGGTTGCAAACGCCTCTTCACGCTGTTGACCGAGGCCGCGCAGGGCGAGGGCCATGGTCGCAATCAGGGCCATGTGCGGATAACTGTCGACCACGTCGCCTCGCCAAACCGCTTTCAAGTGTTCGATGTCCAGCGAGGCGGGTTTGACGTGACGTTGCGCTGACAGTTGTGGCCATTCTTCATCCCAGCTCTGGCCGCCGCTGGTGCCATACAGATGGCTGGTGGCGTCAGGGTTGATCTCGATTTCACCGCCATCGCCCTTGACCACAATGGCCGTGTCGCCGAGCAAGCCGCTCGCATCGCGATGCACCGCCTGGTAGCCCGGATGGAAAATGCTCTGCAGGCCACAACGTGCACCGAGCGGATTGAGGATTCGCGCCAGCGAGTGAATCGGCGAGCGCAGGCCCAGGGTATTGCGCAGATCGATCATCTTCTGCAACGGCGGCGCCCAGTCCATCAGCGGCATAAAGGCCAGTGCACCGTTGTCCAGCGCCGCGCCGACCTGCTGCCAGGTGCGGCACAAAGGGATATTCAGTTCGCCCAGCAGTTGTTCGCTGTACAGGCGTCCGGCCGTGTGTGCGCCGCCGCCGTGCATGAAGATGCGCACGCCGTTCTGCGCCAGGCATTTCGCCGCCAGCAGGTACCACGGCAGATGGCGCTTTTTGCCAGCGTAGGTCGGCCAGTCCAGATCGACATTCAATGCCGGCGCCTGCAAGCGTTCGCGCAGGGCTTGGGTGAACCCGGCCATTTCCTCAGCGCTTTCTTCCTTGTGCCGCAGCAACATCAGGAAAGCACCGAGCTGGGTGTCTTCAACCTGATCGTCAAGCACCATGCCCATGGCCTGGCGGGCTTCCTCGCGCGTCAGGTCGCGGGCGCCGCGCTTGCCTTTGCCGAGAATGCGCACGAATTGCGCGAACGGGTGCTCGGCGGGCGTTTCGAGGGTCAATGCTGGGAAGTCGTTCATAGGCAATTCGTCGGTTTGGGCAGGCCCGCCAGTTTCGCGGCGAGTTTGGCAGGGGTGCCTTTGAACAGTCGGTTGAGGTGCAGACTGTTGCCTTTGTCCGCGCCGAGTTTCAACGCGGTGTACCTGATCAGCGGGCGCGTGGCAGGGGACAGCTGGAATTCGCTGTAGAAGCTGCGCAGCAGCTCGAGGACTTCCCAGTGTTCGGGGGTCAACTCGATGTCTTCGGCGGCGGCGAGGGCGGCGGCGACTTCAGTCGACCAATCGCTGAGGTCGACGAGAAAACCGTCCTTGTCCAGTTCGATGGCGCGGGCGCCGACGGTCAGAGAATTCATAGCCAGCTGTTGACCTTGTCATGATGGATCGACAGCTCGACGAAGGCCGGGTAGTCGACGGCTTTGGCCCAGTCCGGAACCGCAATCGCACGTGCTTGTGCGTCTTCAATCAACACAAAGAGGTTGATGGGTCGCTCTTGCAGGGCTTCGAACGGGGCTGTCTCCGGCTGCAGCGCATACACCGCATCACCGGACAACAACACAGCATCGGCGCTGCCGAGCAAGCGCAGGCAACTGCTCAGGCGATCGTCGCCGAACGGGGAATGAGACAACACATGCAAAGTCGACATCAGAGGGTGATCACCTGGTCGTAACGGTCAATAAGGGCGGTGATTTGTTCAATGGCAAGCGGCTGCGCTTCGTCCAGCGACACCTTGCCGAGGCCGCGCGCAATGGCGCTTTGCGCGCAATAGTACAGCTCTTCGACACCAAACATCGGCAGCGCCTGCAGATTGGCGCTGAGGTCTTTTTGCTGCAAGGCTTTGGCGTTTTGCCCGGCGGCCAGTTGCAGCACGCCGTCATCGAGAAACAGCACGCCAAGCGGCAGATCGAACGCGCCACCGGCCAGCACGATATCCAGCGCTTCCCGCGCGCCTGGGCCGGACCAGGGCGATTGGCGGCTGATGATCAAAAGCGATTTGGCCATGTCACGCGCCTCCGAAGCAGATGAGACGGTCAGCGTCCTGCACGGCGTCGTGCAACTGACCAAGGCCGGACAATTCCCACGGCGCGCTCAGCGAAATCGCTTCACGCTGGTAACGCTTGGCTTCCTCTTCATTCAACACGCCACGGCGCAGAGCAGCGGCGATGCAGACCACGCCATCAAGTTGCTTTTCGTTGATAAAGGCGCGCCATTGTTTGGGCAGGTCCAGCTCATCCTGCGGTGTCACCACCGCATCGGAGGCATTGAATATGCCGTCCTGATAGAAGAACAGCCGGACAATCTCGTGCCCGCCGGCCAGCGCGGCCTGGGCGAACAGCAGGGCCCGGCGCGAGGAGGGCGCATGGGCAGCAGAAAACAGCGCAATGGCGAACTTCATGATGGACTCGATCAGCGAAACTGCGGCCATGATAAAGCTTTATTACGCCAGCCGCGAAACCCGGGTTTCACGCAGATACCTTTGTTGGAGCTGCCGAAGGCTGCGATCTTTTGATCTTGAAGAGCAAAATCCAAAGATCGCAGCCTTCGGCAGCTCCTGCATCAATTCGGAGTAATGCCGTAGAGATCGCAATACTCGATCCAGTCCATCCCCGCCATTTCCGCGACTTCCCGATGCACCTCAAGCCGTTGCGCCTGATAGTCCTCTGGCGATTCAGCGGTTAGCTGCAGCGTCAGCTCCCAGGCAAACAATCCCTGGCTTTCCGCCTCAGCCTCAAATGCTTCGTGCAAGCGCTCTTCGCGATACTGCGCCTGGGTTTCGCCCTTGGCCTGGGCCAGTAGCGGGTTGAGATGATCGAGGGTTTCACGCAATTCGGGTCGCGCCTCGAGAAACAGTTTCAGAGCCTGTTCATGTCGCTGGTCGCTAGGCGCCATGTAATTTCCTTGTGTGACGGATGACGGTAGGGTGCCGCAGCTGCTCGCGCGTGTCGCGCATAAAAACAGTAAAGCAGAACGATTTGCCGCGTTGCGGTGCTACAGTCCGCTTTTTTCACGATGAGCAAATGCAATGCGAATGCTGATGGTAGCGCTGGCGGCGGCCTTGTTGGCCGGGTGCGCCGGTTCGGTGATGAACGATGCTCGCACCAAGAGCCCTGACAAGGTCCTGACCTCCGACAAACCCGAAAAAGACGTCGCCCGCTGTGTGCAATTCGCCTGGCAGGACGAAGCGGTGTTCGGCGTCGACGCGGCAGCCTATCTGGAATCGCGCAAGTCTGGCGGCACGACGGTTTACACGCGTTCGGCGGAGTCGTTTGTCGATGTGATCACCGAAACGTCGGGCACGACGTTGAATTATTACGCGCAGCAAAATGATTTCGTCGCGATGCGGCGGATGGCCGCGATGGCGACCTGCCTCTGATTTTGCGTCGAAATGGCCAGTATTTTCGACAGGAGGCTCGCTCCCACATTGGAACGAAGTTCGACTTGTGGGAACGAGCTTGGTCGCGAAGACGGCGGCACATTCAATCGATCAGGCGCTTCTGAAAGTAGTGCCGCTTGTGCCCTGGTGGGTAATCAACGATTTCCCCAAACTGGCTGAAACCCAGCTTCTTGTAAAATTCCGGCGCCTGAAAATCGAAGGTGTCGAGCCAGAGGCCGTAGCAATTCTTTTCCTTGGCCAGGGCTTGCGCTTGAGCCATCAATTTCGAGCCGATCCCCTGTCCGCGACACTGTTCCGGCACTGACAGCAGTTCGATGAACATCCAGCGAAAAATCATTCGTCCATACAAGCCACCCAATATCGCGCCATTTTCGTCTTTGACCATCAAGGCGAACGGCTCGGATTTCGAGCCGCCGGTTTGTGCATCGTTGTACTCGATCAGCGGCTGCAGAATGGCCTGCCGCTGTTCCTCGGTAGGGTTCTGCGTCAACTCGATACGCAAATTCATGCATGACTTCCTTGTGTAATCGGACCGCCAGCCTAACGCGTCCGGGCAAGCGCCTCCAAGCCCTTCGACCAAACAAGCGGAACCGTCGATCAAGCGCTGGGGTCTAGGCTTTATCGCGTCTTTCCCTGAGCGCGATTGATGAGGAAATCCCGTGAATATTTTTGAAGCCCTGCGCGAAAGCCACGAGCGCCAGCGCACTTACGCCAAAGCTCTGATCGCGACCAGCGGTGACAGCCCTGAGCGGGTCGAGGCCTACAAGCAGCTCAAAGCAGAACTGCAAGCGCATGAAACCGCCGAAGAGCGGCACTTCTACATCCCGTTGATGGAAATCGACGAAGGCGTTGATCTGAGCCGCCACGCCATCGCCGAGCACCACGAAATGGACGAGATGATGGAAGAACTCGACGAGACGGAAATGTCCAGTCCGGCCTGGCTGGCCACAGCGAAAAAACTTTCGGACAAGGTTCATCACCACCTCGAAGAAGAAGAGCACAAGTTCTTCCAGATGGCCGGCAAGCTGCTCGACGACAAACAGAAAACACAGCTCGCCGGACAGTACGAAAAGGAGTATCAGGCGCAATTGTCTTGATCGGCCAAGGGCAGCACGTCATGTGCTGATGTGGATCGTCGCCAACACCGGCAACGCGTTTTACCAGGCCTTCGACGTCGACTTCCAGTAACAGCGGCGACTGAACCAGCCCGGTAGCGCTGCCGGGCTTTTTTTGTCGGTGCATTTGTTCGACCATGGCGGTCCACCCATGAAGACAGGATCAGATGCGATGTCCAACACAGCCGCACGGGTCAACATCGTCGACACTCAGGTGTTGTCCCACGATTGGTATCTGCTGAAGAAAATCACTTTTGATTACCACCGCAACAACGGCGAGTGGCAACGCCAGACCCGTGAGGTCTACGACCGGGGCAACGGCGCGGCGATTCTGCTGTTCAACCGCGAAAAGCGCACGGTGGTATTGACCCGCCAATTCCGCTTGCCGGTGTTCGTCAACGGCCACGATGGACTGCTGATCGAAGTGGCGGCGGGACTGTTGGAAGGTGCCGCACCTGAACAGCGCATTCGTGACGAAGCCGAGGAGGAAACCGGTTACCGCGTGCACGACGTGAAGAAAGTATTCGAGGCGTACATGAGCCCCGGTTCGGTGACCGAAAAGTTGCACTTCTTTATCGCCGAATACGATGCCGCCTCCAAGGTCAGCGACGGTGGCGGCCTGGAAGAGGAAACCGAAGAACTGGAAGTGCTCGAATGGAGATTCGATGAGGCGCTGGCAGCGTTTCAGCGCGGCGAAATCTGCGATGCCAAGACCATCATGCTGTTGCAATACGCGGCGATGAATAACCTGTTCGGTTGATGAAGGATCGCAGGCTTTAACGCATTTTCATGTGGGAGCTGCCGAAGGCTGCGATCTTTTGATCTTTCTGCCTAGAAAAGATCGCCGGTTTTACCGATCTGCGCCCACCGGCCGCCTTCAAGTATCAGCAAGCGTTCTTTGGCTTCAAGCCCTCCGGCAAACCCGGTGAGTTTTCCCGAAGCGCCGATCACTCTATGACACGGCGCAACAATGGAAATCGGGTTGCGCCCGTTTGCGGCGCCGACCGCTCGAACCGCCGCCGGATGGCCAATCTGCAAGGCGATCTGGCTGTAGGTGCGTGTCTCGCCAAACGGAATCGTCAGAAGGGCGGCCCAGACTTTTTTCTGAAATTCGCTGCCGACAAAGTCCAGCTCGAGATCGAAGCGATTCCGTGTCCCGGCGAAATACTCTTCAAGCTGGCGCGCGGTCCGCAACAGGATCGCACTGTCCGGCGCTTCGCTCAGCGGGCCGAGCCTTACCCGATTCGGTCTGTCGTTTTCCCAGAGGATGGCCGTGAGTCGACTGCCGTTCGCGACCAGCTTCAACTCACCCACGGGTGAGGGCAAGGTGATGAACGTGTAAGACATGACGGCGACTCCGGCTCAAGGCGATGACGTGGCTCAGCATACTGGCTGAACGGGGAGGCGCGATACGCAAAGCCGACCATACTGCTTGTTGCTCCTGAAGCGTTGCCTGCGTTTGGCGCAGCCCCCAACAACAAAAAAAGAGATCGACTCATGAAGTACGAACCTTTGGCCAGATCGCTCATTGCGACCACCCTGGCGCTCAGCTGTCTCATGGCTCACGCGGCGTCAGTGGCGCCGGTTGCGGCGCAAAACGGCATGGTGGTCACCGCGCAACATCTGGCGACCCACGTGGGTGTCGATGTGTTGAAGAGCGGCGGCAATGCCGTGGATGCAGCCGTGGCCGTGGGCTATGCGCTGGCAGTGGTCTATCCGGCTGCGGGCAACCTTGGCGGTGGCGGTTTCATGACCATTCAGCTGGCGGACGGGCGCAAGACCTTCCTCGACTTCCGCGAGAAAGCGCCTTTGGCAGCAACCGCCAACATGTACCTGGACAAAGAAGGTAACGTCATTCCAGACCTGAGCACGCGCGGTCACCTGGCGGTCGGCGTACCGGGCACTGTGTCCGGTATGGAGCTGGCCCTGAGCAAATACGGCACCAAACAGCGCAAGGAGATGATTGCCCCGGCAATCAAACTGGCTGAAGACGGGTTCGAGCTGCAGCAGGGCGATGTCGAACTGTTGGAATACGCGACGGATGTGTTCAAAAAGGACATGCGCGACTCGGGCTCGATCTTCCTCAGCAACGGCGAGCCGATGCAGGTCGGGCAGAAACTGGTGCAAAAGGATCTGGCGAAAACCCTGCGGACGATTTCCGACAAGGGCGCCGACGGCTTCTACAAAGGCTGGGTTGCCGATGCCATCGTCACCTCCAGCCAGGCCAACAACGGCATCATCACTCAGGCTGACCTCGACACATACAAGACTCGCGAACTGGCTCCGGTGGAGTGCGATTATCGCGGCTACCACGTGGTCTCGGCGCCACCGCCAAGCTCCGGCGGGGTGGTGATCTGCCAGATCATGAATATTCTCGAAGGTTATCCAATGAAAGACCTGGGCTTCCATTCCGCTCAGGGTATGCATTATCAGATCGAAGCCATGCGCCATGCGTATGTTGATCGCAACAGCTATCTCGGCGATCCGGATTTCGTGAAGAATCCGATCGAGCATCTGCTGGACAAGAATTACGCGACCAAACTACGCGACGCCATCCAGCCGCAAAAGGCCGGCGTATCGGCCGAACTCAAACCCGGTGTGGCGCCCCATGAGGGCAGCAACACCACGCATTATTCGATCGTCGACAAGTGGGGCAATGCCGTTTCGGTCACCTACACCCTCAACGACTGGTTCGGCGCGGGCGTTATGGCGAGCAAGACCGGGGTGATTCTCAACGACGAAATGGACGACTTCACCTCCAAGGTCGGCGTGCCGAACATGTACGGGCTGGTTCAGGGTGAAGCGAATGCCATCGCGCCGGGCAAGGCGCCGCTGTCGTCGATGAGTCCGACCATCGTCACCAGGGACGGCAAAGTGGTGATGGTGGTCGGCACGCCGGGTGGCAGCCGGATCATCACCGCGACCTTGCTGACCATGCTTAACGTCATCGATTACGGCATGGGCCTGCAGGAAGCGGTCGACGCACCACGCTTCCATCAGCAGTGGATGCCGGAAGAAACCAACCTGGAGGATTTTGCCGCCAGCCCGGATACGAAAAAGATCCTGGAAAGCTGGGGCCACAAGTTTGCCGGTCCGCAGGATCCCAACCACATTGCCGCGATTCTGGTCGGCGCGCCGTCACTGGGTGGCAAACCGGTTGGCAAGAACCGCTTCTACGGCGCCAATGATCCACGGCGCAACACTGGCTTGTCATTGGGTTACTGAGCGGAGTAAAAAGGGGCGGGCTCAAGCCCGCCCGATTCTCAAGGATTGATCAAGGAAGGCTCGACATGACCACCGCGTTACTGATCATCGACGTCCAGCAAGCACTGTGTGCTGGTGAATATGAATGCTTTGAAATCGCCCGCGTGATCGCCACGATCAATGATCTGAGCCAGCGCGCCCGCGATGCCGGCGTTCCGGTGGTGCTGATTCAACACGAAGAGCAGGACGGTCCATTCGTGCGCGGCGCTGACGGTTGGCAATTGGCCAAAGGTCTGCTGACTTCGACGACAGACTTGCGGGTAAATAAAACCACCGGGAATTCTTTCTACCAGACCGATCTCGGCAAGCTGCTGCCCAGCGAAGATTTTGAGCGGCTGATCATCTGCGGTCTGCAAACCGATTATTGCGTCAATGCCACCGTGCGCAGCGCGCATGAGCTGGGCTACGACGTCGTTGTTGCAGGAGATGCACATTCGACAGTCGATAACGGCACCATGAGCGCCGAAGACATCATTGCCCAACACAACAAGGATTTCGCGGCGCTCACTGGCTCCGTGGCGCGAGTCGACGTCAAACCCGCTGCCGACATCACCTTCTGATACGCACGCCGACAAGGATTGGGATCGGCCCAAATCCAGGAACACCTGAGATTTGGGCCGAGCGTACTGGCATACTTGCCGCCGTCTCAAGAATGGAATCTCCCGATGTTCGCCGTTTCCCTGCGTCACGCCGTGGCGCTGACATCTCTCGTATTCGCATGTTCTGCCCACGCCACCAGTTTCGATTGCAGCAGCGCCGCCAGCAAAACCGAAAAAGCCATCTGCGCGGATCCCTATCTCTCCAGGCTGGACGATAAACTCGCCGACCAATGGCGGATCACGCTGGGCAATGTTGCCGATCCCCAAATCCTCAAAACGGATCAACGCCAGTGGCTGAAAAACCGCAACGCCTGCGGCGGCCTGAGTGCGTGTCTGCGTCGCGAATACCTGATGCGCGTCACCGAACTCGAACATGCGGTCAAGCCGTTCAGTTGGGACGCTACCTGGCAACTGATCCCGCCCGGCACCTCGACCTCGGCGACGCTCGTCACCCAACGTCGAGATGCCACGCATATCGACATCGATATGTCAGCAGGCGAGGGCGCCAATTCCGGGGACCTGACCGGCGTAGCCATACTCAAGGATGGAACAGCCGTTTACGCCAGGGACGCCTGCACACTCACCTTCACGCCAATCAATGGCGTACTGAACGTCACGCAAACCGGTGCCGATTTCGATTGCGGCGGTGGCATGGGCGTGTATTACGCCGGCCGGTATGTCGCCTCCGTACAACCGCTGCAGCTGAACTACGATCTGCTCAGCCTGGGCCTGGCCCGCACCCCCGCAGAAGATCAGGCACTGCGTTCGCTGCTCAAAACCGACTACCAAAAACTGGTCGAGACGTCCGGCTCCTTGCAGGTCGGCGAGGCCTCAAAAGATGTGCCTGATGCTCAGGTTTCAGAAATGTGGATGCGCGGCCTCGGTGGTATCGGCATCCTGATGAGTACGGCCGACGCGCAAGTCTGGTTGATCTTCAAAAGCTACGATGACCGGGGCAAGGAACATCTTCGTTACTACACCAATGCGAAGCAGTGGAAGCGGCAGCTCCCTGACGTTCTGCAAGCCTGGTACGAGCGCTTCAAAAGCAATCAAACGCTGGAACTGGAATTCATGCCCTGACCAGACTGGAATCTTCGCACTCACTATTTTTCCCGTTCAGTCTTTCCATTATCCATTGCTGTCTCTAGAATTCGCCCGCTTCTGCGATGGAGGCGTATTGCCATCATCTGGTATTTCTTTAAGGGACGGACATCATGCAATTCGGGAAAATACTGGCGCTGGGGCTGGTTCTTGCGCTGGGTGGTTGTGCCAGCTTCACCAAAGACGAAGTGGCGCCGGTAACCCTGCCGTCGATGGCCAACTACGCCAACAAGCCAAACGTTTATGTCGATTTCGACTTCTACCAGGGCGAGCCAAAAAGTGCGTCCGCTGTAGAAGTGCCGCAAGCGCGCGACCAACTGAAACCACAGCTGCAGAAAATTCTTACCGACTCCGGCCTGTTTGGTCGGGTCACGCTGGATGAATTCCAGAAACAGCCGGGCGACTACAGCCTGCGCCTGAAAATGTACAACCATCCGCCGAATGCCGGTTCCATGGTGCTGGCCTTCATCAGTGGTTTCAGCATGATGATCATCCCGGCCTATGGCAGCGATCAGTACACCCTGAGCCTGGAAGCGCTGGATGGGCAGGGTCAGGCTGTAACGACGGCGAGCAACCACGACGCCATCGGTACGTGGATCGGCATCTGGTTCATTCCGCTGATGGCCAACACGCCGAAAGACGCCGTGAACGACACCTTCACCCGTCAGGTCAATGCGCTGCTCAAACAAATGGTTGATAACAACAACCTGAAGTACTCGGCGCTGGACGCCGGTATTCCCCGGGCGTGAAACAAAAAGAGCCGCCATCGCGGCTCTTTTTTTTGTGAGTTATTTCAGCGCCTGAATGAATTTCGGGTCGCTGTACAGTTCTTTGAGCAGATCACGCAGCATCGGGTTGTAGGCATTGACCGCGTTCGGGATCGCAATGAAACCGAAGAAGCTGCTGCTCCACTGGCTGCTGACATCTTTGGTCGCGTCATACACCACATCACTGCCGTTGAGCAGAGTGAAGCGTGCAGCGAGCTGGCCGTCGCCTGTGCCCATACCGGCGGACAGGTTGCTTTTCACCACGAGAACCTTCAATTGGCGCTCAGCCTGGGGGTCGAGCAGACCGGCCTTGCGCAGTTCTTCAGTGATGGCGTCCTGAATGTGCGCCGGGATGCTGCCGGACGGCGAGCGGACCGGGTTGGCGCGAACCACCAGCGAGCCTTCGCCTGATTCGGCGGTGACCTGCGGATGGCCGATAGCGTGCAGCGGCGGGGTCTGCTTGAGCTTCTGAACATTTTCATAGCTCGGCTCGTAGCGAGTCATGGTCATGCCACAACCTTGCAGCAGCAGCGCCAGCATCGGGATCAACAGCAGAGACTTCTTCACGGCAATACCTTGCACAGAACATAAAGGGGCGCGAATTATGGGCAGAGTGCCATCATTGAGCAACTGGGTTTTCCATTTCTGGCGCGAGCCAATCCACGTCAGCGTTTCACTGGCCCGAGGCCAAACAATTCCGTAACATTCGCCTCCCTCTTTTTTCGCGAAAACAGCGGCCGTGCTCGATGCCGCTCAATCAGGTAAGCCATGAAACCAATTCGTCTGCGCGCCGATGTCCTCGCCGGACTCACCACCTCGTTCGCCCTGTTGCCCGAATGCATTGCCTTCGCCCTGGTCGCGCATCTCAATCCGCTGATGGGCCTGTACGGCGCTTTCATCATTTGCACGCTGACGGCGTTGTTTGGCGGTCGACCGGGCATGGTCTCCGGCGCGGCGGGTTCGATGGCGGTGGTAATCGTCGCGCTGGTGGTGCAACACGGCGTGCAATATTTGCTGGCGACGGTGCTGCTCGGCGGTCTGATCATGATGGCGTTCGGGCTGTTGCGCCTGGGCAAACTGGTGCGCATGGTGCCGCATCCGGTGATGCTCGGTTTCGTCAACGGCCTGGCGATCATCATTGCTCTGGCGCAACTGGAGCATTTCAAAAGCGGCGAAGACTGGCTCAGCGGTACGCCGTTGTACCTGATGACCGGGCTGGTGCTGCTGACCATGGGCATCGTTTACCTCCTGCCGCGCCTGACCAAAGCGGTGCCGCCGGCACTGGTAGCGATCCTTGGCGTCGGCCTGCTGGTTTACCTGTTCGGCCTGCCGACCCGCACCCTCGGTGACATGGCGCACATCGCTGGCGGTTTGCCGACTTTCGCTGTGCCGGACATTTCGTGGAGTTTCGAAACGCTGCGCATCATCGCCCCGTACGCGATCCTGATGGCGATGGTCGGTCTGCTCGAAACCTTGCTGACGCTGAACCTGACCGACGAGATCACCGAAACCCGTGGTTACCCGGACCGTGAGTGCGTGGCGCTTGGCGCGGCGAATATGGTGTCCGGTGCGTTCGGCGGCATGGGCGGTTGCGCGATGATCGGTCAGACGGTGATCAACCTCAGCTCCGGCGGACGCGGGCGGTTGTCCGGCGTGGTTGCCGGTGTGCTGATTCTGTTGTTCATTCTGTTTCTGTCACCGCTGATCGAGCGTATTCCGCTCGCCGCGCTGGTGGGGGTGATGTTCGTGGTGTCGCAGCAGACCTTTGCCTGGGCTTCATTGCGGGTGATCAACAAGGTGCCGCTGCACGACGTCCTGGTAATCATCGCCGTGACCACCATCACCGTGTTCACCGATCTGGCCACGGCGGTGCTGTGCGGGATCATCATCGCCGCGCTCAATTTCGCCTGGCAGCAAGCGCGCGAGTTGTACGCCGATGAACATCTGGAGGCCGATGGCAGCAAACTCTATCGCCTGCACGGCACACTGTTTTTCGCCTCGACCACGCCGTTTCTCAACCAGTTCGACCCGGCCAACGACCCGGCCAGGGTCATTCTCGACTGCCGGCATCTGAGCTTTGTCGATTATTCGGCAATTGCCGCGTTGAAAACCCTGCGTGAACGCTACGCCAAGGCTGGCAAGCATTTACAGGTGTTTCATCTGTCGGAACGCTGCAAGAAATTACTCAAGCGCGCTGGCGTTGATCACGACTGACGCCGCTGGCGTGGCGTCCTTGAGCCAGGTCTTGCCGAGAATGCGTGAGACCTGTTCGGCGGAGTAGGGTTTGGCGAGAAACTCAAACCCTTCGTAACCGCTACGCGCCAGTTCTTCGCTGTAGCCGGAGGTCAGAATCACCGGCAGATCGGGACGGCGCTGGCGCAGCTCTTTGGCCAAAGCGACACCGGTAATGCCCGGCATGACCACGTCGGAAAACACCGCATCGAACGCCATGGCATCGCTGCCCGCCAGTTGCAGGGCTTCTTCGGCAGTGGTCGCCCATGCGGTTTCGTAGCCCAGATCCTGGAGGATCTGATTGGCGAAACGGCCGACGTCCAAATTGTCCTCGACCACCAGCACCCGGCGCTTTTCGCACGCCGGCTGCACCTCGCCATCGTCCTCTGTCTCGTCCACTTCTGCCTCGCCCGCCGGTACCTGCGGCAAGTACAAGGTGAACTCGGTGCCTTGGCCGAGCACGCTGGAAACATCGACATTGCCGCCCGATTGCTTGGCGAAGCCAAATACCTGCGACAACCCCAGGCCCGTACCCTTGCCGACCGCTTTGGTGGTAAAGAACGGTTCGAAAATGTGTTCGAGGGTGTGTGCGTCGATGCCAGCGCCGGTGTCGGCCAAGGCAATCGACACAAAGTGACTGCTGGAACCGGCGTGGCCGCGAATCGACGGCAGTGGTTTGTGGCATTCCAGGCGCAATTTCAATTCGCCCTGACCATTCATGGCATCGCGAGCGTTCAGCGCGATGTTGATCAACGCGGTTTCAAACTGGCTGAGGTCGACACGGATGTAGCAAGGATGATCCGGCCGCTCGACGCACACATGAATCTGCGCGCCAGTGACCGACTCGAGCATCTCGCCGATGTTGGCCAGACGTTCCCCGGCATCGACCACTTGCGGATTGAGCGGTTGGCGACGAGCGAAGGCGAGCAACTGGCTGGTCAGTTTGGAGGCACGCTCGACCGTGTCGGAAACCGCACGCATGTAGCGCTCACGCCGCTCCTGCGACAGGTTGGGCTGACGCAGAAAATCCACCGACGAGCGAATGATCGTCAGCAGATTGTTGAAGTCATGGGCGACGCCGCCGGTCAACTGCCCGATGGCTTCGAGCTTTTGTGACTGGCGCAACGCCGATTCGGCTTGAGCCAGACGCAGGCTGCGTTCCTCGACTCGTTGCTCCAGCGTGGCATTGAGTTCCGCCAGCGCGAGCAAGCCTTCGCGCACGTTGGCGTCGGCCCGCACCCGCTCGATGTGCGCCCAGCAACGTTCGGTGACTTCACTCAGCAGGGCCTGTTCGAAGCTCGACCAGATGCGCGGCTCTTTGTCATGGATGGCCATTAACGCGGTAAGGCGGCCTTGTTTGATCAGCGGCACACAAATGGTGGCGGTGATGCCGATGGCCTGGAACGTGGCGGATTCTTCAGGTGGTAGTTCGCTGCGATTGTCGTGGATAACCAGCGGCTCACCGGCGCGCAGCAGACGCACAGCCTTCTCACCGAAATCGCGCAACTGATAATGGCCGACGATGCTTTGCGAACCCGGCGCTGCATAGTCGCCGCGAATGGTAAAACCATCTTCATCGGCGTCCATGTCGGCGTAGGCGCAGTTGGACAGACGCAGTTGCTCAACCATCAGCCGCGTGCTCGCTGCCAGGATTGCCTGCGCATCGGTGGCATTGGTGACTGCGTTGCCAATCGCATCGAGGACGGCCAGTCGCCGGTTCAGGTAAACCGTCTGGGTCGTCTCGGTGACAGTGTCGATCATGCCGACGACTTGGCCTCGAGAATCACGAACAGGGCTATAGCAAAAGGTAAAGAACGCCTGTTCCGGGCCATTGCCGCGCTCGATCTGCAAGGCGAAGTTTTCGATGTAAGTGGCTTGGCCCGCGTACGCCGCATCGGCAATCGGACTGATTTCGTGCCACGCCTCTTGCCATATATCGCTGAACGGACGCCCCAGGGCGTGCGGCTTGTCGCCGAGAATCGGCACGAAGGCGTCGTTATAAAGGGTGATCAACTGCGGGCCCCAGACGATCGCCTGAGGGAAATGAGACGCGAGGCTGAGCGAGACGGTGGTCTTGAGTACATCGGGCCAGTCTTGCAACGGGCCGAGGGGCGAATTCGCCCAGTCGTGACGGCGGATCTGCCCGGCCATCTCGCCGTTGTCTTGCAACCAGTCTGTCATGAGGTTCGTGTTTTTCCGGGCGTCTGTCTGAGACAGAGACCTTCGCGCAGGGTGTTTGGTTTCAGCACACCAGGCACTTGTTTGCGCAGCAGATTCTCTGGACGGCCATCATGGCAGCAAAACCGATGGCTGGCGCAAAAGCCTGCTCTTGCGCCAGCGGATTTATCACGGTTTTTTGAACCACTGCTCAGGCATCGATTGCCGGGAAGTCGATATCGGTGAGTGCGGTGTTGTTCAGGTAGTTGGTCAGCGTCTGTAAGGCCACCAAGGCAATCACTTCGATGATCTTGCGGTCATCGATACCGGCGCCATGGGCAGCAGCGAGTTGTTCGTCGCTCAAGTGCCCGCGGGTTTCGGTCAATTGACGGGCCAGGGCGGCGTAGGCATTCAGTTCGCCGTGACGTGCCGCAACGATGTCCTGTGCCGAAAGCCCGGCCTTGTCGGCAAATACAGTGTGTGCGGACAGGCAGTAGTCGCAACCGTTGACCTGCGAAGTGGCGAGGTAAATCGCTTCTTTTTCCTTTGCGTTCAGTGAGGTCTTGCCGAGGATGGCCGAAGCTTGCAGATAAGTGTCGAGTGCCACCGGTGCCTGGGCGAGGGTGGTGAAGACGTTGGGCAGGAAACCGATTTTTTTCTTCACGCCTTCCAGTGCAGGACGGGTGACATCGGTGGCGGTGTCGAGGCTGATTGCAGGGATGCGGCTCATGATGATTCTCCTCAGTTGCGCTGCGAAGTGCAGCGGCGATGGAGAGATCTTAAAGACGGCCCATGGCGTGTTGGCGGCAAATCGTCGAGGATATGCGGCAGATCGTCCAGATATGCTTTTGGGAGTCAGCCATGGATCGCCTTTCCACACTACTCGGTCATTTCGGCGTGAACGCCGGCACTTTTCATAGCGGCGCGTTTTGCGGCGTCAGTGTTCACCAGGGCGAGCCGGTTGGGCATGTGCATGTTCTGCAGGCCGGGGCGTTGCTGCTCAAACCGGGCAACGAGCGGGAGATCCGTCTGGAAGAGCCGTCGCTGATTTTCTTTCCCCGCCCGTTCACCCACCGCATGTTTGCCGACGAGGCCATGGCCAGCCGGGTGGTGTGCGCCTCGCTGACCTTCGATGGCGGTTCGGGCAATGCCCTGGCAGCCTCCTTGCCCGACTATCTGGTATTGAAACTCACCGACATACCGCAATTGCGCAGCACTCTTGACTGGTTGTTCAACGAGGCGTTTGAAGGGCATTGCGGGCGAGTGGCGGTGATGGATCGCCTGTTCGAATTGCTGGTAATCCTGCTGCTGCGCCATCTCATCGGCAGTCGCGATCAGCAGCCGGGCATGATGGCCGGGCTGGCTGACCCGCGCTTGTCCAAGGCTTTGAACCTGATCCATGAACAACCGCACAAGCCGTGGAGCGTCGCCGACCTGGCTGCGGCCGCGAACCAGTCCCGCGCCGGTTTTGCCGAGCAGTTTCGTCGCGTGGTCGGGCAAACGCCGGCCAATTATCTGTTGAGCTGGCGGGTCAGCCTGGCCCAGAAACGTCTGCGCGAAGGCCGGCCGATTGCGCTGATTGCCGAGGAGGTCGGTTACGAAAGTCCGTCGGCGCTGGCCCGGGCCTTTCGGCGCAAGACCGGGCTCAGTCCTCGGCAATGGAAAACCGAACACTGAGTCCTATTTGGCAAATTTCTTTGCCCCAGCCACACACAAAATCACTCCTAGCGTCACGCCCAGCATGCTGGCGCTGACTTGCTCGCGCAACAACGTCGCCGCCAGTGCCAGACCGAAAAACGGTTGCAGCAGTTGCAACTGCCCGACCGCGGCGATCCCGCCCTGGGCGAGGCCGCGGTACCAGAACACGAAGCCGATCAGCATGCTGAAAAGCGACACGTAACCCAGGCACATCCACGCCGACAGGCTGATGTTGGCGAACGAGGCGGGCGCCAGCCACAGACTCAAGAGCACCATCAACGGAAAGGACAACACCAAAGCCCAGCAGATCACTTGCCAGCCGCCGAGGCTGCGCGACAGCTTCGCACCTTCGGCGTAACCGAGGCCGCAGGCCAGAATCGCCGCTAGCATCAGCAAGTCCCCCGTCGGTGAAGCGCTCAGCCCTTGGGACAAAGCGAAGCCCACCACCAGCGCGCTGCCCAGAATCGAAAAAATCCAGAACACCGGCCGTGGTCGTTCACCGCCGCGCAATACGCCAAATATTGCTGTGGCCAACGGCAGCAATCCTACAAACACGATCGAATGCGCCGACGTCACGTGCTGCAATGCCAATGCGGTTAATAGCGGAAAACCTACGACTACGCCCAACGACACAATCAACAACGACAGCCACTGCTCGCGAGCCGGTCGCCGCTGTTTGAACAGCAGCAAGAGCCCCACGGCCAACCCTCCGGCAATCGCAGCTCGCGCCACGGTCAGAAATGCCGGCTCGAACTCCAGCACCGCCAACCGTGTGGCCGGCAGCGAGCCGCTGAAAATCAGCACGCCGATGAAACCGTTGATCCAGCCACTGGTTTTTTCCAGAGCCGGGTTGGCCGCAGTCGATGTTGTGTGCATGTCGGTGGCGCTCAAAAGTGGCTTGTATTGCTGCGATGCTAGAGCCGAGAATCAGCACAATCAAAAAATTGTCATGGATACAGCCGGCATGCCCCGTTCTCGTTACAAGACATTGGTTGACCGATATGCGGCGGACATTCGCTGCGGCCGTCTGGCGCCGGGCATGCGATTGCCAACGCATCGGCAACTGGCCGCGCAGGAAGGACTGGCGCTGGCCACCGCATCACGGGTGTACGCCGAGCTCGAGGCGATGGGCCTGGTCAGCGGCGAAGCCGGGCGCGGCACCTTCGTCCGTGAAACATCGTTGGCGCCGGGGCAGGGCATCGATCAGAAAGACGTGGCGGTCGGCATGATCGACCTGAATTTCAACTATCCAGCGTTGCCCGGTCAGGCCGAATTGTTGCGCGTGGCGTTGCGCCAACTGGCGTTGTCCGGTGATCTGGAAGCGCTGCTGCGTTATCAGCCCCACGGAGGACGTGCCCACGAACGTGCTTCGGTCGCGCGGCATTTATCGGCACGCGGCGTGACGGTCGAAACGGGCCAAGTGCTGTTCGTCAATGGCGCTCAGCAAGGTTTGGCGGTGACCCTGATGGCCCTGCTCAAACCCGGCGACGTGATCGCCGCCGATGCGCTGACCTATTCCGGTTTCAAGGTGCTGGCCGAAGCGCTGCACCTGGAAGTGCTGGCGATACCGATGACGGAACATGGCCCGGATTTGCCGGCACTCGACAAGCTCTGTCGCCAGCGTGCGGTACGCGCCGTGTACAGCATGCCGACACTGCACAATCCGCTGGGCTGGGTCATGCCACTGGAACAGCGCGAGCGATTGGTCGCGATTGCCCGCAGGTATGATCTGACGCTCATTGAAGATGCCGCCTACGCGTTTCTGGTTGAGAACCCGCCGCGAACCTTGATCGATCTGGCACCGGAACGGACGTTTTACGTCTCGGGTCTGTCGAAAAGTATCGCCACTGGTTTGCGGGTCGGCTTCATCGCGGCGCCTCTCGCTCAGGTGCCTGCACTGGAGCGGGTCATTCGCGCGACAACGTGGAACACGCCCGGGGTCATGACCGCGATTGCGTGCGGCTGGCTCGATGACGGCACCGTCACGGTGCTCGAACAGCAAAAACGTGAGGATGCCATGGCGCGACAGGCCCTGGCGGCCGAGGTGCTGAAAGGGCTGCGCCGCATTGCTCATCCGGCCTCGTATTTTCTGTGGCTGCCGTTGCCAGAAGACGTGCGCGCCGATCAGATCGTGGTCGAGTTGATGCAGCAGCAGATTTCCGTGACTACCGCCGAGCCGTTTTCGCTGTCGACCAGCACGCCCCATGCGATTCGTCTGGCGTTGGGCTCGGTAGACATGCAGGTGCTGCGTCAGGCGTTGACCACCGTCAGAACGATCGTCGGCGCTTATCTGTAAACTGCGCCTACGCCATGAAAAGCCAGGTTTGGACTGTTCAATGAAATTCATCACAACACTGCTTCTCGCCTTGATCTGCAGCGCCAGCGCCCAGGCTGAGGGCGACCCTGCAGCCGGGGCGAAAATCTTTCCGCGTCTGTGCGGCGGTTGCCATCAGGTCGGTGACTCGGCCCGCCCGGGTTTTGGCCCGCAGCTCAACGGCATCATTGGTCGGGCTGCGGGGACTTCGGCCAATTATGTTTATTCCGATGCGATGAAAAATTCCGGGATTACCTGGGATCGGGCAACGTTGAAGGCTTATCTGGAGGATCCGAAAGGGGTTGTACCCGGCACGCGAATGATTTTCTGGGGGCTGAGTGATGAGGAGAAGCTGGAGAATCTGCTGGCTTATCTGCAGAAGTTCAGTGCTGAATAACTACGGGAACGCGCTGTTCCAGGGTGTTTGGGTAGTTTTGACCGGGTACATATCCATTGCTGCGGTAACGGCTGCTTAGGGTTTCGCCCTCACGGCGACTCACTTTTTTTACAAGCGCCCGGAATGCCGGCCCAGTAAAAAAATAAAGCAAAAAACGCTTGCTTCTGCGTTCGGCCCTCGCAGGCTCGGGTTCCTTCGCTGCGGGATCGATCCGCTCAGCCTTCCGAAGTCGCCCGTGGATCAAGATCAAGAGCAGGCGAGCTGACACTCGCCCTGATGGTTGACGCGATCTCTGTAGGAGCTGCCGAAGGCTGCGATCTTTTGCTCTCGCTCTTGTAGGAGTGAGCCTGCTCGCGATACAGGTTGACTCAATCCCTGTGGGAGCAGGCCTGCCAGCGATGGCGGCCGGCGAGCCGACCTGCCTCTGGCTGATATACGAAGTATCAGTGGGCATGAAACGCCACCTGATTGCGCCCCGCAGCCTTCGCCTGATACAGCTGCTGATCGGCGCGTTTGATCAGGGCTGTGTGGTTGTTGTCTGCCGGGTCTGCCAGCGCCAGGCCAACGCTCACCGTGACTTTTCCTGCGCCGGGAAAGTCCGCTTCGGCCACCGCCGCGCGGATCTTCTCGGCGACGACTTCCGGGGTGTCGGGTTGTGCCACTTCCGGCAGCAGCACGGCGAACTCTTCGCCACCGTAACGCGCGACGAAATCGGTACTGCGCACGCTGTTTTGAATCAACGTCGCCAGTTGCTGCAGGACCTCATCACCCACCGCGTGGCCGTGGCTGTCATTGATGCGTTTGAAGTGGTCGGCATCGATCAGCAGCAGGGCATATGGGCGCCCGGTGCGTCGGGAGAGCAGCGAATACTCAGTGATTTTTTCGTCAAAGCGACGGCGGTTGTAAACCCCGGTCAAGCCGTCGTGTGTCGCCAGACTCAGCAGCTCGGCGTTGGCCTGGGTGAGTGCGGCGGTGCGTTGCGCCACGGTGTCTTCCAGGGAAGCGTTGGCCTCCTGCAGTTCGCGTTCCTTGCCGAGCAGTGATTGCGTCATCGCATCGATGGACTGGCCGAGCTGAGCGATTTCCAGCACCGGATGCTGGAGCTGGAATTGCGCGCCGGCCTGATTGTTTTGCACTTGTTTGGCCGAGCGCGCGAGTTGTTCGATCGGGCGGCTCAGATACAGCGCCAGGTAATAAGCCACCAGCCCGAAAACGATGGCGGCGAATACGCCGAGTATCAGCAATTCGTATTGCAGCGTCCGCGCCGGTTGCAGGGCGGTCTCCAGTGGTTGACGAATAGCGATCGACCACGACAGCGCCGTACCCGATGGCGTCGGCACGGTGACCATGCTGGTCAGGAAACCGTTGGCCGCCGTCCAGCCCGGCAATACCGAATCGTTCATTGCCAGCTGCTGACCCATCAGCGCTTCGGGGTAGAGCACCTTGCCATCGTGGTCGACGATCAGCGCCTGTATATCCGGCGCCGAGTGTTTATGGGAAAACGCTGCGGATTCGACGATGCGGGTCACCCAGCTCCAGTGCGCATGTGCGCCCAGCACGCCGATCACTTGTCCTTCGGCGTTGTGAATCGGCGCGGCAAAGTCGATGAAGCGCAGCGGCTCACCATTGGGCAGGCCCGGCAACAACTTCGCCAGTAACACAGCTTCGTGCGGATCGCCTGTGTATTGCCGGCGCAAGCCGATCTGGAACCATGGGCGTTTTTGCACGGATTGCCCGACCAGCAAATCGTTGACCGCCTGACGGACGTTGCCTTCGGCATCGGTGACGCCCATCCACGCATACTCGGCGCGCGCCTGTGTACGCAGTTGCATCGACTTGAGAATGTTCGGGTTGTCCAGATCGCCACGCTCCAGATGCGGCGCGCGACTGAGCAGGTAGACCTCCAGTTGCCGCTCGCGCAATTGTTCGCCCAATAACGTCGCCGCCGCGCGCGCGGTATTCAGCAAGGCATTGCCGCTGGCCTGCTTCATTTGTTCGGTAGCGATGTGACCGACGTAAAAGCCCACACTCAATAATGTCAGCAGGGACAAACCGCCGAACCACAGGGTGAGATGGCTACGCAGACTGGCTTTGAACATGGGGGCGGGTGTCTGTCTTTATTGAAGTGGCGCCATGGTATGCGACATCGCCGACAGCCGGCCAGCGAACGGGTTCATGGAAACACAAAGAACATTGATGCTAATGCGCCATCATTTGCTAAGATGCGCGCCGCCCGCGAGACGGATCCCGGGCGTTCCCCCATGGAGTTTTACTGTGAAATACCTCAGCAAAGTAGTCGCTGCCGCACTGTTCGGTGTGGTCCTGGCAGGTTGCACCGGCGCCCCGATGAAAACCGCACATTACGACAGCAACCAGTACACCGTGGTTGGCCATAGCGAAGCCTCGGCTACCGGCCTGCTGTTGTTTGGCGTTATCCCGATCCGCCAGAACAGCCGCTTCGTGCGCGCACAAGACGCGGCCATCAAAGCCAAGGGCGGCGATGCGATGATCAACACGCAAGTTCAGGAAAACTGGTTCTGGGCCTGGGTGCTGACCGGCTATACCACCACAATCTCCGGCGATGTGGTCAAGCTGAAAACCGCGCAGTAAGCGCCGTTTGAATGCAAAAAAGCCCGGCTGATCAGGCCGGGCTTTTTCATGGGTGTTGCGGTAACGCGAATTGATTCAAGCCACGCGGCGTTCGATCAGACGATCCGAGCCACCTTCAGCCACACGGCGTTCGATCAGACGATCCGAACCACCTTCAGCCACACGGCGTTCGATCAGACGATCCGAGCCGCCTTCAGCCACGCGGCGTTCGATCAGACGATCCGAGCCGCCCTCAGCCACACGGCGTTCGATCAGACGATCCGAGCCGCCTTCAGCCACGCGGCGTTCGATCAGACGATCCGAGCCGCCTTCAGCCACGCGGCGTTCGATCAGACGATCCGAACCACCTTCCGCCACGCGGCGTTCGATCAGACGATCCGAACCACCTTCAGCCACGCGGCGTTCGATCAGCTTGTCCGAGCCGCCTTCTGCGACCAGGGTATGAACAGGGGCTGCTGCAAAAGCGTTAGCTGCGAGAACCGAGAAAGCGATGCCGAAGAGGGTTTGGCGTTTCATGATCGTGTGCTCCAGAAGGTTGTTTGTTTGTCTGGAGCCGATGTTACGCCGCGCAGCTTTTATGAGAACTTCATTGAGGTGATGATGAACATCGACGCCGATGATGTCTGCCAGCACCCCCTGTTCAGAGCGGTTTGGCCCGGATGCACAACTCGCCGCTGGCACGAATGAGTGCCAGATCATGTAGCGCATCGGCGGCCAGTCCGCTGCGGACATTGGCCAGCCAGGACGGGCAATTCGGGTCTCGCCGATAGGGCGCGAATTCGGCGTATTGCTGTAACAGATGCTTTTGCAGCTCATCCAGGCGCGGGCGGATCTGCCTGCCGAGGTCCGGACGCGGTGTCTCCGGTGCCGCACCTGCCGCTTGCCATTGTGCGAGCAGACCGTATTGCACCAGTTTGTTCGCCTCCATTTGCGCGGCGATCAGCTGTTCGACGTCATGCGGGTCGAGTTTGTTTTCGGCGGCCAGGGTTCGGGCATTGGCGATGACCTGCGCCTCACGCGGGCTGTCCTGGATCGGCTTGCCGCTGTCCCATTTGGTCAGCGCAACCGCATCACCAATGTTCAGACGTTCATTCAAAGTGGCCAATAGCTGTTTCAATGAAGAAGGCGCCGCAGTGGTTGCGCCTGCCTGGGCGCTGGCGGCGAGCAAGACGAGGAGTGAGCCAAACAGAAAATTTGCAACGTTACGCATGGACCGAGCCTCAATAGTACGTGTCGAGAGAAACGCTGATTTACCACAGCCGCACGTTGATACAAAGCCAAGCGTGCCACTTACACAAATGCAAAACTGAGGATCAGCACCAACTGGAAATGTTGATTGCACGCTGCACGCAACTCACCGAAGCTATCGTCAACCAGGCCTCCCGCCGTCGAGATGGACCTCCATTCAATGCAAAGCGCCACCTTCGCCAAACCCCTCTGGCAAACCTATCTACTGTTTCTCGCGCCGATGGTGGTGTCCAATTTCCTGCAGTCGATGTCCGGCACGGTCAACAGCATCTACATCGGCCAGATGCTCGGCACTCAGGCGCTGGCGGCAGTGTCCGGCATGTTTCCCGTCGTGTTTTTTTTCATCGCCCTGGTCATCGGCCTCGGTGCCGGCGCGGGCGTGTTGATCGGGCAGGCGTGGGGGGCACGCGAAACGCACAGAGTGAAAGCGATTGCCGGGGCGACGTTGCTGCTGGGGGTGTTGATCGGTCTGGTCGCGGCGGTGCTGGGCACCGTGTTTGCACGACAGGCACTGACGGGGCTGGGCACGCCGATCGATGTGCTTGACGATGCGGTGGATTATGCCCACGTCATGTTATGGATCCTGCCGTCGCTGCTGGTATTCGTGCTGTTCACCCAGTTGCTGCGCGGGGTCAGCGATACGCTGTCGCCCTTGCTCGCGCTGATCGTCTCTACCGCCGTAGGGCTGGCGCTGACGCCGGCGTTGATTCGCGGCTGGCTCGGTTTGCCGTCACTTGGCATTCAGAGCGCGGCTTATGCCGGGCTGGCCGGTAATCTGGCAGCGATGGCATGGTTGGCGTGGCGGCTGATCCGCAAGAGCCATCCACTTGCGCCCGATCGAGAATTCTTCGCTGCGTTGCGACTGGACCGGGTGATCCTCGGCAAGGTGTTGCGCATCGGCCTGCCGACCGGGGTGCAGATGATCGTACTGTCATTGTCGGAGCTGGTGATTCTGGCGCTGGTCAACCAGCACGGCTCGCAAGCGACGGCGGCGTATGGCGCGGTGACCCAGATCGTCAATTATGTGCAGTTTCCGGCACTGTCGATTGCGATCACCGCATCGATTCTCGGCGCACAGGCGATCGGCGCCGGACATCTGCAACGCATGGGTCCGATTCTGCGCACAGGGTTGCTGATCAACGTGTGTCTGACCGGTGGCCTGATTGTGCTGGGTTATCTGCTGTCGCACTGGTTGCTGGGCCTGTTCCTGACCGAAGACTCGACCCGGGCGATGGCCGAGCATCTGCTGCACATCATGCTCTGGAGCCTGCTGGTGTTCGGCTTCCAGGCCATTATCGGGGGGATCATGCGCGCCAGCGGCACGGTGTTGGTGCCGGTGGTCATTTCGATTATCTGCGTGGTCGGCGTGCAATTGCCGGCGGCGTATTGGCTAAACGGACAGTTCGGTTTGCAGGGCGTTTGGATGGCGTTCCCGGTCGCTTACCTGGGAATGCTGGCCCTGCAGACTCTGTATTACAAACTGGTCTGGAAACATCAGAAAATCGAGCGGTTGATATAGGCCCTGGCATAACGGCAGGTTGTTTGCTTAAGTCACCCAAGGCCCTTGACGGCGCGCGCCACCCGGAGAACTCCATGTCGATGCGATTGCTGCTGGTTGCCGCGTTTCATCTGTTCGCCACGACCGTCGCTCAAGCCGCTGAATACACTCGCGTGAACACCAGCGCCAGCCAGATCAGCTTCACCTACAACCAGATGGGCTCGCGAATGTATGGGACGTTCGGCAAGTTCGAGGCGACGCTGGACTTCGATACCGACAACCTTGCCAACGCCCGCACCACGTTGCATATCGATCTAAGCAGCATCGATGCCGGCAGTGAAGACGCCAATTCCGAGCTGGTGAAGCCGGCCTGGTTCGACACCGAGACATTCCCCCTCGCGGTATTCGAGTCCAGCCGCTTCACTCAGGTGGCCGAACACCGTTACCAGATCGCCGGTCATCTCACGCTCAAGGGCATCACTCGCGAGGTCGAGGTTGCGGTGCAGTTGAAACCGGACGACGCCGTCGGCATTTTCGACGGCGAACTGGTGCTCAACCGCGACGAGTTCGGCCTCGGGGCAGGGGAGTGGGCGGACAGCGTGGTGTCGCGAGACATCAACATCAAATTTCGGGTGGTCGCGCCGCAACAGTGACAGTTCAGTTGATCCTTGCAAGGTATGATGTCGCGGTTCGTCGACGGCTCTGATCATCGGCAACGTTTTTTATCGCCGGAGTTCGCCCATGCCACGCATCACCCATTACACCTCCCCATGTCCTGAAAGCGTCAACAGCCAGATCCTGCAAATGGTCGTCGACTACCTGACTGACATCAGCGCGGTAGGCCTCGGTCCGAGCAATCTGCTGTACAACGTCTATCAGTACGCAGTCGGTTACGAGGTGCATCTGTATCTTGAGGCGTTGAACGGCCAGAAGGGTACCGAAGTGGAATTGCTGGTAGCCACTGACGATGAAAATCCGGAGCAGGTGATCGGTTTTCTCATTTATCTGCCGGTGCAGGGCGATTGGGAGGCGTGCAGCGTCGCCTACATGGCGGTGCGCGAAGGCCATCGGCGTCAGGGTGTGGCGAGGGCGCTGCTCGCGGACATGGTCGGGCGCTATCCGCATGCGGAACTGGCCTGCAGCATCGGCAAGGTGCCGTACTTCGAGGCGCTGGGTTTTGAGGTGATCGGCCAGCGCGAGACTCAGGTGCTGATGAGCACGCGGCATTACCGCAGCAACGGCTTGCGCGGGTTTATCGACACGACGCCTATCTATCGCTCGCTGGAAGTGCAGCAGATTCACACCTATCTGCTGCAGAAGAATGGCAAGCGCGCGATGCTCGATGCAGAAAAACAACGCGACCGGCATCTTGACCAGACCAGTCGCCACGTAGAGGAATTTGTCCGTCAGCGCCTTACCCTGCATTGACCCCGTCTATACAAAGCCCTTGCTGTGCACTGCACAGCAAGGGCTTTTTTGTGCCTGCAATCTCAACCGAGCTTGACGTTCATGGTGATGCGCGCGGTGAAGACTTTCTTGCCCTCGGTATCGTGAATGTCGACATTGACGACCTTGTCGCCATCGCTTTGCCAATCCACACCTTCTGCGCTGGCCACGGCGGTGACGTCGGTTTTTGCCTTGGCCAGATATTCCACGGTCATGCCCTTTGGAATCCAGCGTGCGCCGGCGGGGATCGAGACGTCGGTCATCATTCCGCCGGCCAGTTCCGCCGCGTTGCACATGGCGATGGCATGCACTGTGCCGAGGTGATTGGTGATTTCCTTGCGAAACGGCACTTGCACGGTGGCGGCGTTCGGACGCAATTCGCTGATCAATGGATTTATGCTGCTGAAATACGGGGCGAACTGGCAGGCCATCTTGCTGAAAGCGTCCGGACCGACGCTGTTGAACATGCTCAGAGATTGACTCATGGGAAGCCTCAATGGAGTTTGCAGAATGATGTTCCGTTACAGAATTATGTTCTGTAACGGAACGGTATTCTGTTAGCGGCAAATCTGTCAACCTAGGCGCAATTTATCCACGGGCAAACTTCGCCTTGTTCAAACCCTTTTCGGACCCGAATCAGCATGGACACCACCGATCTACTGGAACGCAGCTACCCCGGCCGCCGCGCCGAGCTCAAGCGCGATATCTTTCGCAAGTCCTTGAACCTGTTCAACGAGCAGGGAATTGAGGCGACCACCATCGAAATGATTCGCGCCGAATGCGACACCAGCGTCGGCGCGATCTACCACCATTTCGGCAACAAGGAAGGATTGGTCGCGGCGCTTTTTTTCACCGCACTGGAGGATCAGGCGCGTTTGCGTGATGCGTATCTGGACGCCGCCGGTACCACCGAAGAAGGCGTGCAGGCGCTGGTCTTCAGTTATGTCGACTGGGTCGAGCAACAGCCGCAGTGGGCGCGTTTCCAGTATCACGCCAGGTTCGCCGTGACCAAAGGCCCGTTCAAGGAAGAGCTGGCCGAACGCAACAAGACGCGCAATCTGCGTTTGCGCCAGTGGCTGGCCGAATCAGGGCGCGCCGCCGAGCTCAAGGATTTGCCTGCTGAACTGCTGCCATCGCTGATCATCGGTCAGGCCGACAGCTATTGCCGCGCCTGGCTGGCAGGGCGGGTGAAAGGCAGCCCGACCGGCTATCGCGAAGTCCTCGCGCAAGCGGCGTGGTGTTCGATTCGCGCTGAGGCGTGAGTTACTCGAAATCTGTCGGGCATCCGCTGGTGCGCTGGAAAACCAGGGCCTTCAGGCCACTCTCCTGATCGACATCGGGAAACTCCGGCGGATTGTCCAGCCGATGATCGAAGCGCAGGCTTGGCGCTTCCTGTGTCACACCATCAATCAGAAAGTCCGAACCGAACGAGGGGTCGTTCATGCACGCCAGTACCGTGCCTTGCGCGGTCAGCAGTTCCGGCAAGCGGCGCAACACGCGTTGATAGTCCTTGGTCAGCAAAAAGCTGCCTTTCTGAAAAGATGGCGGGTCGATGATCACTAGATCGTACGGGCCGCTGCTGATCACCTTGCCCCAGGACTTGAAGAGGTCGTGGCCGAGGAAGCTGACCTTGCTCAGGTCGTGGCCGTTCAGACGATGGTTGTCGCGACCACGGCTCAAGGCCGCGCGGGACATGTCGAGATTGACCACGTGGCTGGCGCCGCCCTCGATCGCCGCTATGGAAAAGCCGCAGGTGTAGGCGAACAGGTTCAATACCCGTTTGCCCGCCGCTTGTTCGCGCACCCACTTGCGCCCGTAACGCATGTCGAGAAACAGCCCGGTGTTTTGCTTGCGACCCAGGTCGATGCGGTACTGCAAGCCACCCTCGATGATGGTCATTTCCTCGATTTCCTCGCCGATCAGCCATTCTGCCGTGCTCTGCGCCAGGTAACGGTGCTGAATCAGCAAAGTGTGCGCACCCGACTGTTGCCATTCGATCGAGGCGGCGAGTTGTAGCAGTGAATCCTTCAGACCTTGCAGTTGCTCAGGCGCCGGCTCCTTGAACAGCGACACCAGCACCACGCCCTGCAACCAGTCCACGGTCAGTTGTTCCAGCCCTTGCCAGCAGCGTCCGCGGCCGTGGAACAAGCGGCGGGTTTCGTTGGGTGCCGCTGCCAGCGCAGGCAGCAAATGGGCGTGGAGGGTGGCGAGGGCTTCAGGGGTCATGGATCAGAATCGGCCGGGCAAAGGGCGCGCATTTTAACCACAAATGAGCATTCTGGATGGGGACTGTGGCCCGAAAAACAATGCCTTGGCGAAATCTGCTGTATCAAAAGTGAATTTCTGCAAGGCGCGCTGCTCATACCTGATAAGCAGCGGTTTCAAACCGCTATTCGAAAATGTAATTCGGGGGAGTGCTGTTCATGTGCCCTACACCTACGTCGAGCGCGCACCTTCCTGGCGGGTTGATTCTGGTTGTCGAGGACGATCCGTTGATTCTGGAGTTTCTTTGCGAAATTCTCCAGGAGGAAGGGTTCAAGGTCGAACCGCAAACCAGCGCTGACGCCGCATCGCAATACCTGGAGCAACACGCGGCAGACGTTGCGCTGTTGCTGACCGACATCACCATGCCCGGCATGCTCAACGGCGCCGACCTGGCCAATCTGGTCGGCGACCGCTGGCCGGAAAAACCGGTGATGGTCATGTCCGGCTATGAGACGCCTGAGACCTCCGGGGTCAAGCATTCGGTGGCGTTCATCAAAAAGCCGTGGGCGATCGGTCAGTTGCTCGACTGTGTGGAAAGTGCGTTCAAATCCAAGGCCCCGCAGCTGCACTGACAAGTGCTACATTGCCGGGCCAGGCTGCCCGGCCATCTGTCAGAGGATTTGCTCTCTTGTCTGCACAAGCATCGGTTTTTGATCGCGCGTTCGGCGCTTTTCTGTTCGACATGGACGGCACCGTCCTCAATTCCATCGCCGCCGCCGAGCGCATCTGGTCCGCGTGGGCGGTGCGCCATGGCGTTGATGTCGAGACGTTTTTGCCGACCATCCACGGCGCGCGGGCGATTGACACGATCACCCGGCTGAATCTGCCGGGCGTGGATGCCGAGCAACAAGCGGCGTTCATCACCGCTGCGGAAATCGAAGACGTTGAAGGCATTGTCGAGATCCCCGCTGCGGCAGCGTTTCTCAACGCACTGCCGAAAAATCGTTGGGCGATGGTGACGTCGGCGCCGCGCGATCTGGCGCTGCGGCGGATGGCGGCGGCGGGGATTCCCGAGCCTGCGGTGATGATCACGGCTGAAGATGTAAAGGCTGGCAAGCCTGATCCGTCGGGTTATCTGCTAGCGGCGCGAAAGCTCGGTGTCGAGCCAGCAGACTGCCTGATTTTTGAAGATGCGGCTGTCGGCATTCAGGCTGCCGAAGCGGCGGGCGCAGCGCTGATGATCATCACCACAACGCATCAGCATCCGATCCAAACGGCTCACGCTACGCTGGCCAGTTACGATGCGATCAGCGTTGACGTCGACAACGATGGTTGGCTTCGCTTGAGAGAAATCTGATCTGCGGCAAAGATCGCTGATCGCTGTCACCGGTCGGCAGCTTATTCACTGACGCAACATCGCGACTACGCTGATCCATGCCTTGAAATCGTCGCCAGCGTCGAGCCTCTTAAAGGCATCGACCACCCGGCGATCCCTTGCCAACCGACGAGGTAAACGCATGAAGATCGATCTGAGTGGAAAACTGGCCATCGTCAGCGGCAGTACTGACGCGGATGTCGCGGAAGTGGCGCATCTGGTCACTTACATCGCTTCGCCGCTGTCCTCGGCCACCACGGGCGCAGCCTTGCGCGTTGATGGCGGTGTGGTCGACAGCCTGACTATCTGAATTTTCCGAAAGAGAGGTTTTATGCCTACAGCATCCGCAACTATCGACATCCCGGCCTCGGCCGATCAGGTCTGGCAATTGATCGGCGGCTTCAACACCCTGCCGGACTGGTTGCCATTGATCAGCAGCAGCGAGCTGAGCGAAGGCGGGCGGGTACGCAATCTGCAAACCGCTGACGGCGGTGTGGTAGTCGAACGTCTGCAGACCTTCGATAACGCGGCCAGAACCTATAGCTATTCGATTGAACAGGCACCGTTCCCGGCCAGTGATTACCTGGCGACGATCAAGGTTGAAGGCCAAGGGCAGGGCGCAAGGGTGACGTGGTCGGGACGCTTCAACGCGGTTGGTGTGAGCGATGAGGAAGTGGTGGCGTTTTTCAACGGACTCTACCAGGGCGGCCTTGATGCCCTGCGGGCCAACTACCCAACCTGAAACCTTACACGGCCCCTATGGGAGCGGGCTTGCTCGCGCTCCCACATTTGGTCGTATTTCAATGCTCAGGCCTGGCTGATCAGACTCGGCCGACAATCCAGCAGCAGTTTCGCTCCGCCCAGATCACTGCTGCCGACCTCAAGATTGAAGCCGTGCAGGCTGACAATTGCCGCAACGATCGACAGCCCCAAGCCAAAACCACTTTGCGGCTGGCCGCCCTCGGTGCGATAAAATCGCTGGAAAACTGCCTCTCGTTCAGCCTCGGGTATCCCCGGCCCTGAATCATGAACCTCGATCCGCGTGTGCCCACCTGCATTGACCCCGCGCAACATCACCGTGCCGCCGGGCGGGGTGAATTTGATCGAGTTGCTCAGCAGATTCGCCAGCGCTTCGAACAACAAAGCGCGGTCGCCATTGAGCGGCGGCAGCGTTTGCGGCATGTTCAGCTGGAAACGCAGATCGCCTTCCTCGGCCAGCGGCAGATAGAACTCGTGCAACTCCTCCAGCAACTGCGCCGGGTCGAGTTCGACGAAACCTGAGCGGCGCTGGCGATCTTCCAGTTCGGAAATCCGCAGCAAACCGCGAAAGCGCGCCATCAGCGTGTCCGCCTCAGCCAGTACCAGATCCAGTTGCGCCGCTTCTTGTGAACCTTCGCCCGCCTGTTGCTGCATCCGATACAACTGCGCGCGCAGGCGAGTCAGCGGTGTGCGCAAATCGTGGGCGATGTTGTCGCAGACCCCTTTGACCTCGTTCATCAAGCGCTCGATGCGCTCGAGCATGGCGTTGACGATGGCGGCGAGCATGTCCAGTTCATCGCGGCGATTGGACAGCGGCAAGCGGTGCGTCAGGTCACCGGCAACGATGGCCTGGGCGCTGTTCTGGATCGCGCGAATGCGCTGCAACGGTCGACGCCGCAGCAGATGCCAACCGGCGACCCCGGGAATAATCGTCAACGACACGCCCCAGAACAACGCGTGCAAAATGATCCGCGTCACCGCGAACAGCGAGCCGTTGTCACGCAGCAGCACCAGCCAGCGACCGTCGCGCGTCTGGGTGGCCACAGCATCGCAGCTGTCGTTCGGCAGGGTCGGGTCATCGGAATCGGCGCACTCGGCGAGCATATGGATCTTGCCATCCAGCGGCAGCCCTTCGGGGATTTGCTGGAGTGCACCGCCCAGGTAAACGCCGTCCGCGCTGAACAGACCATAGGCGTCGATACCACGGATATCGAAGGTCATGCTGGCGGCGAGCGCGTCTTCGAGTTGCTCGCCGCGAAAGTGCGAAAACAGATGCTGACGTTGCATCAACGAATGTTTGGCGAGCTTGTCGAGGTAGCCTGATACCTCGTAGTACATGACCCCCATGAGGATCGCGCTCCACGCCACAAACAGCGAGCTGTACAGCGCCAGCAAGCGGCTGCTGGAGGAGCGCCAGCCGTCAGACGGGTTCGGCAATGACATAGCCCGAGCCCCGTACGGTGCGGATCAGCGGAACGTTGCCGGCTGCGTCGATCTTCTTGCGCAGACGACCGATGTGCACGTCGATCAGGTTGGTGCCCGGGTCGAAGTGATAACCCCAGACCTCTTCGAAAATCATCATTCGCGAAAGAATCTGGCCGCTGTTGCGCATCAGGAACTCGAGCAGTTTGTATTCGGTCGGCAGCAGCGTCAGCACCTGCCCGGCGCGTCGGGCTTCGTGGCTGATCAGGTCCAGTTCGAGGTCGGCAACTTTTAGTGTGGTGGCCTGGGTGGCGACGCTGTTCTGTCGGCGCAGCAACACTTCGACCCGCGCGGCCATTTCATCGGTTGCGAACGGTTTGGTCAGGTAGTCATCGCCGCCAGCGCGCAAGCCGCGCACGCGCTCGTCGACATCGGAGAGGGCGCTGATCATCAGAATCGGCGTCGCCACGCCCATGGTGCGCAAGGTGGTGACGATGGCCAGGCCATCGAGTTCGGGCAACATGCGGTCGAGGGTGATCAGGTCGTAGTTGCCGCTGACGGCACGGTCCAGGCCCTCGCGGCCATTGTCGACCCAGTCGACGTCCAGCCCGTGGCTGCTGAGTTCGGCAACGATTTCCCGCGCGGTTACGGCGTCGTCTTCGATGGTCAAGATACGAGTCATAGACAGGCCTGCTGATCGGTTCAAATGCAATGGCAGCATTTTGCCAAGAAATTACCGTGACGCTTTAAATTAACTTTCATCTTCGTCGCTGCGGTAAATCAGAACTGATCGGATTTGACCCTCCGTCATCAATGCAGAAAACCCGCAGCGGCTAGCCGTTTATTGCAAATTGCACGGAGTGGCGAAGTTCAAAGTTTATAACTTATTGAAAAGAAACGATTTATCCAGGCGTGGTAACTGGCACGGTCACTGCAATTCCTCTCATGACGAGTTGTAACACCATTTTTCATGCCTGGAGCAGTACAACAATGAATAGATCCCCTGATGGCTATTATCCTGCCGTGGAAGAGTCGAGCAGCGTGTCGGGCGTGTCCTGGGGCGCGATCTTCGCAGGTGCTGCGGCGGCGGCCGCACTGTCGATGATTTTGGTACTGCTCGGGTTCGGCCTGGGCTTTTCGGCCGTTTCACCGTGGGCCGGAGAGGGCGTCAGCGCCAAGGGCCTGGGCATTTCGACGATTGTCTGGCTGGCGGTGACCCAGATCATTGCTTCCGGCATGGGCGGCTACATTGCCGGCCGTCTGCGCGTGAAGTGGGCGAACATGCACGGCGATGAAGTGTATTTTCGCGACACCGCCCACGGCTTCCTCGCCTGGTGCGTTGCCACTTTGGTAACCGCTGTGTTGGTGGTGGGTTCGGTCAGCAGTGTCGTCAGCGGCGGTGTGCAGGCCGGTGCCAATGTTGTCGGCGGTGCCGCCGGGGCGATGAGCCAGGCCGCCGGTTCTGCCGCAGCCAATACTGACAGCGATCAGTACGGCTACTTCGTCGACAGCCTGTTCCGTGATGATCGTCCTGCTGCCGTCAGTGACGACGCCGCACGCGGCACCGTGACCCGAATCTTCGCCCAGAGCCTGGCCAACGGTCAGCTCAGCGCCGAAGACCGTACCTACCTCGCGCAACTGGTATCGCAACGCACCAATCTGAGCCAGGCCGATGCCGAACGCCGTGTCGACGAGATTTACGCCAACACGCAGAAAGCCATCGCTGACGCCAAGCTGAAAGCCCAGCAAGCTGCAGACACCGCCGCCAAGGTCGCGGCCTACACCTCGCTGTGGATGTTCGTTGCGCTACTGGCCGGTGCGTTCTTCGCCAGCCTCGCAGCCACCTTTGGCGGTCGTCGTCGCGATGCGGTCGAGTACGTCGAAGTCGACACCTATACCACTACCACTCCGGTCCGTTAAAAAAGGAGAGTCACCATGCGCTCACTACTGTTGTTCTTCCTCGGCGTACCGATCCCGATCATCATCCTGATCGCTCTGTTCGTACACTGATTCCCTCTGAGGCAGGATGCCTCTGCCGCTTTCATCTTCGGGTGAAAGCGGCTTTTTGCTTTCTGCGGGGGCAACAGCGAAAATCACCGCGCAAAGCGGGCGGTCCGCTTTATCTCTTTAAGGATGATTGAGTTGGACAAGAAGGAAACCAAACGTCAGGTCGGCGCAATGCTGGATGCCGGACATTCCCGGGCCGAAACGTTCAAGGCCCTGGCGGGTGGCAAAGTGAAGGATAGAGTCTTAGCGACCTGGATCGGCGCACACCCGGATCCAGTCCTCAGAAAAAGGCATTCGGTCAAAGTCAATGTGCTGGTCACGCTGATCAGCATGATGGGGCTGCTTGGAACGATTGCCGGCCTGCTTCAGATCAATGACGGCGGCATCGCTATGGCACTGTTCATGGTGTTGATTATTGGCGTGATTCCGTTTTTGTTTGCGTGGGGGTTCTACAAGGGAATAGCGCTGGTTTACACGATCTATATCACGTTCACGATCAGCCAGATTCCGCGGGAATTTGTAGGTTTCAGCGAAGAACCCGTGTCGACTGTGCTCGGTGCACTCTTCATTCTGGCCATGGTGTTTTACGCGGCATGGGTCAAATCGCTGTTGTTCCCTGACCTTGCATTGGTCGGCGCAAAGAAGATCAACGGCCAGTTCGTCTTCTCCGACTGATCGTTGCACGTCCCGCCATTTTCACTGGCCTGGGTCAATATTTTGCGCGGCTGTATCGCCTACCGTAATTGACCCAGGCCTTTGCTGAGGTATGAGCTACAGTGCTTCTCGCGCACCTTGTTGCGCTGACGAAGTATCCGCGTCGACGTTGAAAGCAGAGCCATGAAAACGTCGACGAGGCGTAGTGCAGCAAGGAGCTGTCACAACCTCAACTGAATCTTCACGGACGAACACCGTAATGAACTGCCTAGAAAGAACCTTCGATATCCAGCCCTTGGTGCAGGCGGACATGACCGTGCACATCAATGGCCAAGCGGTCAGCGCCGCCATCGGCGAAACCGTCCTCAGCGTCATCCAGTCCCTCGGCGTGCGCCAGATCGCACGCAATGATCACAACCAGATCAGCGGCGCCTACTGCGGCATGGGCGTGTGCCAGTGCTGTCTGGTAAAAATCGACGGTCGCCACAAGCGCCGCGCCTGCCAGACCGTGGTGCGCGACGGCATGCAGATTGAAACCCGAGTCAACCGCGTCGTTGGGCGGGAGGTCGTATGAGCCTGCAACCGATAATCGTCGGCGGCGGGCCGGCGGGTATGGCAGCGGCCACCGAACTGGCGCGCCACGGGGTGCGTTGCACCTTGCTCGAGGAGGCTTCGCGCCTCGGCGGCGTGGTCTATCGAGGGCCGTTGCGTGATGGCGTGCAAATGGATTATCTCGGCCCGCGCTATTGCGAAGCGCTGGACAAGTTGCACGGTGAGTTTCAGCAGCATTCGGCCCTGATCGACGTGCGCCTCAACCATCGCGTGGTCGGCGCCGAAGGCACCCGCGCGCTGGTGGTGCTCGACGGCGATGAGCAGCTGCACGAGATGGCTTATCCGCAAGTATTGCTGGCCGCCGGCTGCCATGAACGCAGCGTACCGTTTCCCGGCTGGACGTTGCCTCTCGTCATCCTGCTTGGCGGCCTTCAACTGCAGATCAAGAGTGGCGTGGTCAAGCCGCAAGGGCCGGTGATCATCGCCGGCACCGGGCCGCTGCTGCCGCTGGTGGCGACCCAATTACATGCCTCTGGCGTGCGCGTCGCTGGCGTTTACGAAGCTTGTGCGTTCGGCAAAATCGCCCGCGAGAGTCTGGCGTTGCTGAACAAGCCGCAACTGTTCCTCGACGGCTTGAGCATGCTCGCTTATCTCAAATTGCATGGCATTGCGATGAACTATGGTTGGGGGGTGGTGGAGGCCCATGGCGAAGGCGAATTGAAAAGTGTCAGCGTCGCGCCGTATTCGGCCACGTGGGGGGCGGATCTGTCGCGGGTCGAGCGCTTCGAAGCGCAGACGCTGGCGGTCGGTTACGGTTTTATTCCGCGCACGCAATTGAGCCAGCAGATGGGCCTTGATCACGGCTTCAGCGACGACGGTTACCTGCGTGCCATCGCCAATGTCTGGCAGCAAAGCAGCGTGGCGCATGTGCATCTGGCCGGCGACATGGGCGGGATTCGCGGCGGTGAAGCGGCGATGTTGGCCGGCAGGATCGCCGCTACTTCAATCCTGCTGCAGCGCGGTGTGCTCGACGTCGAACTGGCCCGTGTGCGCCGCGACCGCTACGCGAGCAAGCTCAGAGCTATCGTGCGCTTTCGTGCAGCAGTGGATCGCTACACCGAGCGCGGTGTTGGCCAGACTGCTTTGCCCGCAGCCGACACAGTGATTTGCCGCTGCGAACACGCAACTCGCGCCGACATCGATCTGGCGCTGAAGCAGGGCGTGCAGGACATCGCCAGCCTGAAAATGCGTACTCGCGTGAGCATGGGCGATTGTCAGGGACGGATGTGTGTCGGCTATTGCAGCGACCGCCTGCGGCAGGCCACCGGACGCCAGGATGTCGGTTGGCTGCGCCCACGTTTCCCGATTGATCCAGTGCCTTTTTCCGCGTTTCAGTCCTTCGGTAAGGAGGGCGCTTGCCATGAGTAAGTTCTACGACGTGGTCATTGCCGGTGGCGGCGTGATCGGCGCGTCCTGCGCCTACCAATTGTCCAAACGCAAAAACCTCAAGGTGGCGCTGATCGATGCCAAACGCCCCGGCAACGCGACCCGCGCCTCGGCTGGTGGCTTATGGGCGATCGGCGAGTCGGTCGGCCTCGGCTGTGGGGTGATCTTCTTTCGCATGATGTCGGCCAATCGCAAGCGCGCAACCCAGGGTGCGGCGGTAGCGGTGGACGCGAGTACGCCGCACATCTTGCCGGAATCGTTTTTCGATTTTGCTTTGCAATCCAACGCGCTGTACCCGGCGTTGCACCGTGAGCTGAAAGACAATCACGGCATGGATTGCAAGTTCGAGAAGACCGGGCTGAAGTTCGTGATTTATGACGACGAAGACCGGCTCTACGCCGAGCACATCGTCGGCTGCATTGCGCATCTCGCCGATCAGGTGCGCTGGCTCGATCAGGCGGCGTTGCGCGCAGCGGAACCGAGTGTCAGCCATGAGGCGCAAGCGGCGCTGGAGTTTCTCTGCGATCATCAGGTCAGTCCGTTCCGCCTCGCTGATGCCTATCTGGAGGGCGCGCGGCAGAACGGCGTCGACATCTTCGTCAACACCAACGTCACTGGCGTGTTGCATCACGGCACGCGCGTAACCGGCGTGCAGACGGCCGAGGCGGGGGTGTTTCATTGCAAGACGCTGATCAACGCCGCTGGTGCCTGGGCGGCGGACTTGAGCGAGTGGGCGACGGGGATTCGTATTCCGGTGAAACCGGTGAAAGGGCAGATTCTGCTCACCGAACGCATGCCGAAAATCCTCAACGGCTGCCTGACCACCAGCGATTGCTACGTGGCGCAAAAGGACAACGGCGAAATCCTCATCGGCAGCACCACCGAAGACAAAGGCTTCGACGTCACCACCACCTATCCGGAAATCGCCGGGCTGGTGCAGGGCGCGGTGCGCTGCTTGCCGGAGCTGGCGGACGTCAATCTGAAACGCACCTGGGCTGGACTGCGCCCGGGGTCGCCGGATGAATTGCCAATCCTCGGCCCGATGCGTGGGGTGGAAGGTTATCTGAATGCTTGCGGGCACTTCCGCACCGGGATCCTGACGTCGGCAATCACCGGTGTGTTGCTGGACAAACTGGTGAATGACGAGCCGCTGCCGCTCGATATCGCACCGTTTCTGGCGGATCGGTTTGCAGTTGCAGCCGTCGAGCCAGCATCCGCGGTGGAACTGGCCTGACCCAATCCCCTGCAGGAGCTGCCGAAGGCTGCGATCTTTTGATTTTGCTCTTAAAAAACAAGATCAAAAGATCGCAGCCTTCGGCAGCTCCTACAGGGGATTCGCATGCATCAGCTGTCGCGCGCTTCTTCTTCGAGCTGATCGGATTCGAACAATTTGGCCAGTTCCGCCCGGGCTTCCTGGGCGGTCTGCAGGACTTTGGCGGCGTCATCGTAGACCGCGTGTTGCGCCTCCAGCACCTGTTCGTCGTGATGCTTGAAACGCTTGATCCTCGCATCGGCCTGGGCCTGCGTCAGACCGAGGCCGACCAGCGTGCGCCGGCTCATTTCCAGGCTCGAATAATAGGTCTCACGAATCGCTTCGGCGCCGACATCAACGAGGCGATGGACATGCTGGCGGTTGCGCGCGCGGGCGATGATTTTCATGTGCGGATAGAGCTTGTGCACCACTTCGGCAGTTTTGATGTTGGTCTCCGGATCGTCCGTGGCGATGACGAAATATTCCGCCTCGCCAACCTTCGCCGCATGCAGGATTTCCGGGCGCATCGGGTCGCCATAGAACACCGGCACACCGCCGAAGCTGCGTGACAGCTCGATGGTTTCCACCGAGGTGTCCAGCGCGACGAACTTGATGTTCTGCGCGCGCAGAATCCGCGCCACGATCTGACCCATCCGGCCCATGCCGGCAATCACCACGCGCGGCGCTTCGGTGTCGATCTCGCGGAATTTCTCCGGCACTTCCACCGGCTGCACTTTCGGGCTGACCAGGCGTGCGCAGATCAACAGCAACAACGGCGTCAACGCCATCGACAGGGTAATGGTCAGCACCAGCAAGTCGTACAGACGCGGCTCGAACAAGCCTTGATCGCGGCCGATCTTGAACACTACAAACGCAAATTCCCCGCCAGCAGCCAGAACGATGCCGAGGCGGATCGCGCTGATCTTGTTCAGCCCGCCCGCCAGGCGCCCGACGACAAACAGCAGCGGCAATTTCAGGCCGATCAGCAGCAGGGTCAGGCCTAACACGGTGCTCGGGCTACTCAACAACAAGCTGAGATTGGCGCCCATGCCGACGCTGATGAAAAACAACCCGAGCAGCAGGCCCTTGAACGGTTCGATCTGCGCTTCGAGTTCATGCCGGTATTCCGAATCCGCCAGCAGCAGACCGGCGAGAAAGGCCCCCAGCGCCATCGATACGCCGACCAGATCCATCAGCCACGCCGTGCCGATCACCACCAGCAATGCGGTGGCGGTGGACACTTCCGGCAGACCGGTTTTCGCCACCACGCGGAACACCGGACGCAGCAGATACCGCCCGCCGATCACCACCACGGCGATGCCGCCGAGCACCTGCAGGCTGTGACGAATATCGTCGGCGGTGCTGGTGTGATGATCGACGCCGGCGAGCATCGGCACCAGGGCAATCAACGGAATCGCGGCGATGTCCTGAAACAGCAGAATCGCAAAAGCCAGCCGCCCGTGAGGGCTGGTCAGCTCCTTGCGTTCGGCGAGGCTCTGCAGGCCAAACGCTGTAGATGAGAGCGCCAGCCCGAGGCCTAGCACAATGGCGCTGTTGAGCGGCTGGCCGAACACCGTCAGTGCCAGCACACCGATCACCGACGCGGTCAGCAGCACCTGCGCCAGACCGACGCCGAACACCGATTTGCGCATCACCCACAAGCGCCGCGGCGACAGTTCGAGGCCGATGATAAACAGCAGCAACACCACGCCCAGCTCGGAGATATGCGCAACGCTTTGCGGGTTGCCGATCAGGCCCAGCACCGATGGGCCGATGATCACGCCGGCAAACAGATAACCGAGCACAGCGCCCAGTTGCAGACGTTTGGCCAAAGGCACGGTGAGCACCGCCGCGAACAGAAACACGACAGCGGCTTGCAACAGATTGCCTTCATGGGGCATGGAACGACTCCTGACTACGGGTACGGCGGGGCGACAAGGATAAGGGTTGATCGGATGTCAGATCCACCAAAGATCCCCTGTAGGAGCTGCCGAGTGCAACGAGGCTGCGATCTTTTGATCTTGCTTTTACCTTCAGAGAATCAAGATCAAAAGATCGCAGCCTGCGGCAGCTCCTACAGGGTATTTCCGGTGCCGCTGTAATAATTTGCATCAACTGGTTACATTTATAACCCCTGCGCATCAATTTCCGGAAACGCCATGGCCATCAACTTCGATCTCAACGACTTGCAAGCCTTTCGCGCGGTGGTCGAGCAGGGCAGTTTCCGCAAGGCTGCCGATACCGTGCGCCTGTCGCAGCCAGCGCTGAGCCGGCGCATTGAAAAGCTCGAAGACGCACTCGGAGTCAAACTGTTCGAACGCACCACGCGCAAGGTCAGCCTGACCCAGGCCGGGCGCGGCTTCATGCCCAGCGTCGAGCGCTTGCTGGATGATCTCGACATCGCTTTGCTCGGCATCAGCGAAGTGGCCTCGACCCGCTTGGGCCATGTCACCGTCGCCTGCGTGCCCTCGGCGGCGTACTACTTCATGCCCCGCGTGGTCGCGCGCTATCACCAGCAGTTTCCGCGGATCAAAGTCAAAGTCCTCGATTCCAGTGCGCACGATGTATTGAGTGCAGTGGTCAACGGCGAGGCGGATTTCGGATTGAGTTTTCTCGGCACGCAGGATGCCAAAGTCGAGTTCGAACCGCTTGTGCAGGAGTGCTACGTTGTAGCCTGCCGCCGCGATCATCCACTGGCCGGGCGCAGCAGCGTCAGCTGGGCCGAGTTCTATCAGCAGGATTACATCGCGCTGGACAAGACTTCCGGCAATCGCTTTCTGCTCGATCAGGCCTTGGGTGGGGTGGTGCCGCAACGTCAGAGCATCTGCGAGACGCGCCATGTAACGACGATGATCGGGCTGGTAGAGGCGGGTTTGGGCGTGGCGGCGGTACCGTTGATGGCGATGCCCGGGCCGGATCATCCGATCCTGACGCGGGTGCCGCTGACCGAGCCGCAGGTGATGCGCAGTGTTGGCATCATCAAACGCCGGGATCGCACGCTGACCCCGGCGGCATTGGAACTGGAGCGGCTGATCGTGGAAATGCGCGTCCAGCCGCCAACGATCAGCGCTTGACCGAATCCAGCCCGGTGGCCTGCACGTCAGCCTGAGCGGCGGGTGCAGCGAGGTAGGCGAGCAGGGCTTTGGCCTCTTCTGGATGTTCGGCCTTGACCGGAATGCCAGCGGCAAAACGCGTCACCGACTGTACCGATTCCGGAATCTTCGCGACGAAGCTCACGCCCGGCACCGGCAGCAATTCACTGACCTGCTGGAAGCCCAGCTGATAGTCGCCAGTGGCAACCACCGAACCGACCGGGATCCTGGCAATCATCTTCGCTTTCGGTTTCAGCTGATCTTCGATGCCGAGTTTCTTGAACAGCTGCTGCTCGATGTACACGCCACTGGCGCTGTCGGAGTAGGCCACCGATTGCGCATCGAGCAGGGTGTTCTTCAGGCCGTCGACGCTGCTGATGTCCGGTTTCACCGCGCCTTCGCGCACCACCATGCCGATCCGCGAATCCGCCAATTCAACGCGGGACGCCGGGTCGACCTTGCCTTGTTTGATCAGCTCATCGAGGGCGTAGCCGACCATGATCACCACGTCGGCGTGCTCACCGCGCGCCAGACGATTGGGGATCGCTTCCGGCGCCTTGCCCATCGACGGGCCGAGACTGGTGGTCAGGGTGTTGCCAGTGGTGGCCGCGAATTTTGGTCCCAGGATCTTGTAGGCGGCAGTGAAACCACCCGACGTCATCACGCTGAGTTCTTCGGCCTGGGCCGCGAAATTGAAGGCGAGACCGGCGAGCAGGGCGGTGACAGTAAAGAGTCTTTTCATGGCGAGTTTTTCCTCAGGCCGCGACAGGTTGCAGACGACCACCGGCACGGCGGTACAGATAAAGCGTGGCGCACAGCGCGCACAGGGCACCGATGCTCATCCAGTAACCTGGCGCGGCTTTGTCGCCGGTGTACTGGATCAGGAAGGTCGACATTGCCGGGGTGAAACCGCCGAAGATCGCCGTGGCCAGGCTGTAGGCCAGGGAGAAACCGGCAACGCGTACTTCAACCGGCATGATTTCGGTCAGCGCCGGAATCATCGCGCCGTTGTACAAGCCATAGATGAAGGACAGCCACAGCAGCGACAGCAGCATGTTGGTGAAGCTTGGCGCCTGTACCAGGAACGACAGCGCCGGATAAGTCGTGGCCAGCGCCAGCAAGGCCATGCCGATCAGCACCGGACGACGGCCGATACGGTCGGACAACGCACCGCCAATCGGCAGCCAGAAGAAGTTCGACACACCCACCAGCAGCGTCACCAGCAGCGCGTCGGAAGTGCTCAGGTGCAGCACGGTTTTACCGAAAGTCGGCGCGTACACGGTGATCAGGTAGAACGCGGTGGTGGTCAGCGCGACCATCAACATCCCGCCGAGCACCACGCCCCAGTTCTGGCCGAGGGTGCGGAACACTTCGCGCATGCTTGGACGGTGTTTGCGCGCGGTGAACTCTTCGGTTTCCGCCAAGTTACGACGCAGGAAGAAGATGAACGGGACGATCATGCAACCGACGAAAAACGGAATGCGCCAGCCCCACGCGGCGACGGCTTGCGGCTCCATCCACTGATTCAGACCGTAGCCCAGTGCAGCCGCGACAATGATCGCCACTTGTTGACTGGCCGACTGCCAAGCGGTGAAAAAGCCTTTGCGACCCGGCGTGGCGATCTCTGACAGATACACCGAAACACCACCGAGTTCCGCACCGGCGGAGAAGCCTTGGAGCAACCGGCCGATCAGTACCAGCGCGGGAGCGAACAGGCCAATGGTTTCGTATCCGGGCACGAGCACAATCAATATCGTGCCGCTGGCCATGATCGACAGGGTGACGATCAGGCCTTTGCGCCGGCCGACATCATCGATGTACGCGCCGAGCACGATGGCGCCCAACGGGCGCATCAGGAAGCCTGCGCCAAATACGGCGAAAGTCATCATCAATGAGGCGAACTCGCTGCTCGCCGGGAAGAACACCGCCGCGATCTGCGTGGCGTAGAAGCCGAACAGAAAGAAGTCGAACTGTTCGAGGAAGTTGCCCGAGGTCACCCGGAAGATGGCACCGGCCCGCGAGCCGTTGGTAGGGATTGAGGCTGTCATAGAAAAGTACTCCACCGCTTTTATGACGTGCGCTACGCAGAAGCGGCGCACGGTTTTTATTGAGGTGGATGGTGGCGCAGATGTAACAATCTGTTAATTGCATTATTGGCATGGATTGATGCGTTGGGCGGATCAATGGCTTCAGTGCTTGGCGCCTTTGTGGGAGCGGGCCTGCTCACGATAGCTGTGTGTCAGGCGCCAGTGCTGTCGGATTATCAGTCGGTCTAAGCCGTAGCCGCCACGGCACCCTGTTCGCGAGTAACTTCCGTTGCGCCGTTATCAACCTGCACCGGGATACTCAAAAACGGCGGTAGCGGACAATCGAGCAGGTCGGCAACCGCCCGGAACAGCTCCGCCTCGGCCACGGTGATCACGCCGTCGTGCATTACGCAGCGAGTCATCGCATCGAGCAGGGCGGGGCGCTCTTCCGGCATGAGATGGCGCAGACGATTGAGCGCGGTTTCCAGGCCGATCAGCTCTTCGAGATCCTTGCGTATCTCTTGCGGCTGTTCGAAGGCAAGCCCCTGCCAGGCGGATTGCAATGCCTGTGCGGCCGCCGCTTGATCGTTTTGTCCGGCACGGGCCAGCGCGCTCAGCAGCGCCAACAATTCTTCGGCGCACTGGAACAGGCCAAACTTGAACTGCACCGGTGCCGCGCCCAGCACATTGCGCTCGACGATGCGCAACAGCGTCCATTCAAGCAGTTCGGTTTCGTTGTCGGCTTCAATCAGCGCGATCAGGTTGGCATCGACTCTGGCGAAACTTTTGCCGAGCTGTTGCAGGCTCGGCGTTGCCAGATCGAGCAACGGCAAACGCAGCCCGGGCTGCAGCGATAACAGCGGATTTTGCAGCAGCTCCAGTTGCTCGAATACCGCATCGTCGACGCTCCCTCTCAGTGTATCGAGCTGCATGCCCAGTACAGGCGCCGAGCGTGACAACAACAACCCGTAGACGATCGCTTGGGCGCCGTCGACGCTGCGCGCAGCCTCTCTGAGAACCTGCGGAATATCGCCGAGCACACGGCGCGCCTCAATCAAATGCTCTGCCTGCGGCGCGCCGATCGCCGCAACGGACGCCTGTGCCGCACTCAGGTCGTACAGCGCCGCCATGGCGGCAGCCGGAACACCGCCAAATGCATCCGATATCGGCAGGTCGGGTTTGGCCTGCAGTTCCACCGCAGGCGCGGCGATTTTCACGAAGCTGCCATCCCATTGCGCATCAACCCGGCGTATCCGCTCGCTCAAATCCGGATGCGAGGCCATCAGGTCGAACGAAGACGTGCCCGAACCGAAATACAAATGGCTGAATTCGGCAGCACGCGCGGCATTGAGTGTTGCGCCCAATTCATAGCCGCCGATTTTCTTCAGGGCACCGGCGATGCTTTGCGGGTTGCGCGTGTATTGCACAGCCGTCGCATCAGCGAGGAACTCGCGCTGCCGCCCGATCGCTGCCTTGATCAGGTTGCCGAAATACGACCCGGCAAATCCTGCAACGCACAGGACAAAACCGACCAGCGCGCTGAATGCGACAAATTTGTTGCGGCGCGCGGCTTCTTTGCCCACCGCGTCGGTGCCACGCAGGATGTAACTTCCAGTCAGCCCGAGCACGAGGATGCCGTGGACGATTGCGATCAACCGCGTGTTGAGGCGCATGTCGCCGTTGTAGATGTGGCTGAACTCATGGGCAATGACGCCTTGCAACTCCTCGCGCGTCAGCAGGTTGATCGCGCCCTGAGTCACGCCGATCACCGCGTTTTGCGGTGTCATACCTGCGGCGAAAGCGTTGATGCCCAGCTCCGGCAACAGATAGACGGGGGGAACGGCCGTGCCTGAGGCGATCGCCATCTCTTCCACAACGTTGAGCAGGCGCTGCTCTTCCAGGGTTTGCGCGTTATGGTTGATCAGCCGGCCGTTGAGGCCACGGGCAATGACTTTGCCGCCGGCCGACAGCTCGGAATGTTTCGCCGTGCTGCCCAGCAGCACGACGCTGATCACCACCGCTGACACATATCCGATCAGCTCCCAGCTCATCTCCAGATCGAAGAGAACATTGCCGTCGCCATCCTCCACAGGAATGGTCATCAGCACGCAGGAAACGGCTATCAGACTCAGGACGGCCAATCCCATCAAAACGATAAGCAGCAGGGTGCGACGCTTGGCCTGGCGCTGTTGTTGGAAAAAATTCATGGTGCCATCCGTTGGCTGGGGTCAGAACGAAACCTGTGGTGCTTGCTGAATCGCGGCGCTGTCGGCGAACGTCAGCACCGAGGCATCGGCAGCATGGCCGAAAAGCGGCGCGAACAGCGCAGCCGGAAAACTCTGCTTGAGGGTGTTGTAGGTCATCACCGCATCGTTGTAAGCCTGGCGAGCAAAACTGACCTTATTCTCGGTGCTGCTCAGCTCCTCGCTCAATTGCTGCATGTTCTGCGAAGCCTTGAGATCCGGATAGGCTTCGACCGTCACGTTCAAACGGCCCATCGCATTGCTGAGCGCGGTGTCCGCCTGCCCGAGCTGGACGATGTTCTGCGCATTGCCCGGCTGCGCCTGAGCTGCCTGCAGGCCTGCAACCGCGTTGTTGCGCGCGGCAATTACCGCTTCCAGCGTCTCGCGCTCGTGGGCCATGTAGCCTTTGGCAGTTGCCACCAGGTTGGGGATCAGGTCGTAGCGACGCTTGAGTTGTACCTCGAGTTGCGCAAAGGCATTGCTGATCTGATTGCGGCGGGCAACGAGCCGATTGAAGAGCTGGATGGCGTAAAGGGCGAGGAGGCCGGCGACGACCAAAAGGATGATGAGAGTGGTGTTCACGGTGATGTCCTTATTCACACGGTTGAAAGGGGCGCGGCATCTTAGCGCAATACAGGGGTCGTGTGGCAGCAGGCCATCTTTTGCCACAGGCCAGGTCGGCAGCGTCAAGCTGTCCGCCTGCCCCGCGAGAAAAACAAGGAATGTTTCCCGCGCCGCGCAGTCGGAGTTCAGGTACTACTCATCTGAAAGAGGTTCACCGATGAACAGCAAAACCCTAATCGCCAGCCTGGCCCTCGTTGCGGGCATTGCCGGGATCACGCCCATTGTTCAAGCGGCGCAAACCTCCACCGACCCCTCAGTGCAATCGCCGACCAGCGACCGCCAACTGAAGGTCAACGACCGCGCACCGGAAATGTATCAGCGCGAAGACAAGGCGCTGAAAAACTGGAAAGCCAAAGGCCTGAAAGCACCGATCGAACAGGCGCAGTGGGTGCAGATCAACGACAAATACGTGATGGTGATGATCACCAACGGCACGATTGTCGAGATGCAGCCGGTTGAGAAATAGCTGATACAGCGGGGAGCTTCTATACAAGCTCCCCCTTGTCCCACAGATTCACCAGCTCCCCAGGCGCCCGGTCCTCTGGCACCTTCAACACCATTTCCCCGGACTGATAGCGCACTTCAATCTGGTAGAAACGCTGATCCCCACGGCCCGATTCGCTGCTGTCCAGTGGCAGGCAACCTTCGAGCACCGAGCAGATCCTTGAGCGCTGATTGATATCGCATTGCGCGAATTCGATTTCCCGTGGGCGGCTCAGGCTGTGAATCGCTGCAACGCCACCCTGGCGAGATACGCGCAAAACGGAATCTTTATCCAGCTCGGGTAGCGTTTTCATACGGTCTCCTCGGATTATTCGATACCGACTTGCGCCCAGGCTTGCTGCACGGTGTCGGCTGCTTCGGCGCCAAAGCGCTGGCCGGCGTGGTCGACGGTCAGTTTTGCGAACGCGTCGAACGTTGCCTCCTGGCTCAAGCGGTTGTCGCACAGCGTGTCGTACCAGATTCGTCCGGCCTTTTCCCACGCGAAGCCGCCAAACGCTCGGGCTGCCAGGTAAAACGCGCGGTTGGGAATGCCGGAATTGATGTGCACACCGCCATTGTCTTCGCTGGTGAGGACGAACTTGCGCATATGGTCCGGTTGCGGATCTTTGCCCAGCAACGGGTCGTCATATGCTGTGCCAGGGTGCGACATCGAGCGCAGGCCCTTGCCCTGAATCTTCGGCATCAGCAGGTCGGCGCCGATCAACCAGTCGGCCTGCTCGGCGGTTTGCCCGAGGGTGTACTGCTTGGCCAAGATGCCGAAGACATCCGACAGCGACTCGTTCAGCGCGCCGGACTGATTGGCATAAATCAGCCCGGCCTCGCTCTCGGTGACACCGTGGGCCAGTTCATGGCCGATGAAATCGAGCGAGCGGGTGAAGCGCTGGAAGATTTCGCCATCGCCGTCACCGAAGACCATCTGCGCGCCGTTCCAGAATGCGTTCTCATAACCCTGGCCATAATGCACGCTGCCGATCAGGGCAAATCCCTGATTGTCGATCGAATCGCGCCCGAGCACTTTCCAGAAGAAATCATAGCTGGCGCCCAGCGCGTCGTAGGCCTCATCGACCGCCGGGTCCCCCGATGCCGGCTGGCCCTCGAGGCGCACCGGCATGCCCGGCAAGAGCATTTTGTTCTGTGCATCGTGCACGCTGCGCCGGGCCAGGCCAGGCTTGCTCGCCTCCGGCAGAATCGCCCGCGCCGGCGGCTGCGAAGGGCGGCCGGGGTTGGGCAACAGGCTGCGCACATGATTGAGTGTCTGCATCGCGGCACTGCGCTGCGGTTCCGAACCGTGGGCAATGATGCGGTTGAGGATGTAGGGCGGGATGAAACTGCGCAGCAATCGGGAGTCGGTCATCAAAGCATCCTTGTCGTCATACGATGTCGATACACATGTGAGCGGCAACGCGTGTTTTCGGTTCCATGGATTGCCATCGTCGACGGATTCTGCGAAAAACGCCGTCCGCGAACACCTCGACAGAGCCTACGACATGACAGACGAACTGCAAATCATCGACCTGCAACCCGGCGACGGCAAAGCCGCAGTCAAAGGCGCGCTGATCACCACCCAATACACTGGCTGGCTGGAAGACGGCACGGAATTCGACTCGTCCTGGAGCCGGGGCAAACCGTTTCAGTGCGTGATCGGCACGGGTCGTGTGATCAAAGGCTGGGATCAGGGCCTGATGGGCATGCAGGTCGGCGGCAAACGCCAATTGCGGGTGCCGGCGCGTCTGGGGTACGGCGAGCGGACCATGGGCAAGATCCCGCCGAATTCGAATCTGGTGTTTGAAATTGAGTTGTTGGAGGTTTTGACGCGCGAGGATTGAGGTCTGAGGAACGTGCGTCTGGACGAAGCAACCCTCATCCAAACGCTTTCAACTTCGGATGCTCAGGTGAACATCTCTATATCGTCAATTGCGTCCTCAATGACGCCCTGCAACGAGGGCATCCGACCCCTTAAGTTTTCGAGCGCCGGCAAAACGGTTTCGGTATTCAGTCTTCCATGTCGACGAGCGATATGGCCCAGGGCGGTGATGGCAGAGGCAGCGATCGCTTCGGTTTCGCTGGAGAGGTACTTGGCGCAGATTTCCTCTGCCCAACTGCCATCGGGTTCATTCAAGCCAATGGAGATCAGTGCGCAAATGACATCCTCCTGAGCGCCGCTGGTCAGTAATCGTACGGATTCATCATGATCTATTGACGGGTCTTGGTAGGTGAGGCTCACTTTCTTGCTCCCAGAATATTGCCCTTGCTGTCTACTTTCCTGGCTTTGATCAATGCGTTTTTCATGTCTTGATGAAGCTTATCCCATGGCCTTACGTGTCCGTGGTAGACCTCACCACCAGTGCGATCAAAAACGACCAACTCATTGGCATCGGGATCCACTCCAATCCTGCGCGTAGATGTAGGCTTTACCTGAACCGAACTCTCCAAAGCCTTCTGCCCATTCGAAGGGCCCTTGCTCTTGTGGGGAGTGTCTTTTTTTCCATGGTAACTGGCAGCGTCGAACTCAAGTGCCAAGACAATGTAAAGGGGCTTTATTCCCGAGCCAGCCGGAAAGACCAGAATAAAGTCCTGATATTCAGGCGGGTAAACCGGATTGACGATGATTTTGTCCGCCTGCTCGGTCGGCGGGTATATCCAGATGTATGGAACCTGCGGCGCACCCTCCAACGGCGGAATTGCCGATCCGCCTGATGAGTCTACAGAGGGAGTCCAGAGTAGGGTCGACCCATTGCCAAAATCTGCGACGTACGAGGCGCCTTGCTTGACGAACTGGACGACAGGAATCATTTCCCAATCGCTGCGCGTTTGAGTGTTGTATCCGTATCCTTTCAACGTCCCATCGGGCTGCTGTTCTACATGCAATCGAACCCGAGTCCGGGCTGTCTCGAGCGACTGTAGTTGCTCTTCTGTGTAGAGAGCACTATCGGCGAGACTCGATGGCCACAGCAGCGCAACCAACCCGAGCAACCCGCCTGCGACGACACCGCCGGCGGCCAGGCTTGTGGTACTTGCGGCGGCAGTGCTGGTGCTCAGACTGCCAGAGCTGCCGAGAGCAAAAGCTCCGATCGACGCCTGCAAACTGGTCGCGCCAATTGTCTTGAGTGCAATATTCCCGGCCGAGTCGCGTTCACGCCCCCCTAGCAAGGACAGCGTTCCATAATCCGAAATTTTCCCGACCGGTATAAATCCGGATGGATTGGCATCATTGATAACACCGTTCGGCAGCTTGCAACTTTTCACAAACACACAGCCGCTTATATTTTGCTGTCGCGGTATGACCTGGTTGCCAAGACGATGTTCGTGAGCCTGCTGCCGCGCCAGCATGTCTTCATAAGCGGCATGCGCGGCCTCGCGCGCAGCAAGTTCGCTGGCAGTCATGTAGCGGCTGGTGATGTGGTGTTCGTCTCCCTCTGGCGGGTTCTGGATCCGGGGGATGTCTTTCTTGCGAGCCATGAGCGTCCTTGTCCGCTGTTTAAAAACGAAGCGGACGCTAAAGCTACGAAGGAGTGATGGATGTAGGACGCGTCTGAAAGTGTTGCGGTTGTCAGGACTGCAAAAAGATCAAATCCATGGCCAGACAGGTCAACAAATCGCCTTACCCTACCGCCCAAACCGCTCCCGATAAACCGACGGCGGCACGCCCACCACACTGCGGAACGCCGCTCGAAAGCTCTCCACCGAGCGATAGCCGCAGCGCTGGGCGATCTGCTCGGTGTGTTGGTGAGTGCTTTCGAGCAATTCTCGCGCCCGCGCCAGGCGTTCATGTTGCAGCCACGCCTTGGGCGTTTGCCCGCTGGCTTCGGCGAAGCGCCGCAAAAAGGTGCGCTCGCTCATCGCCGCTTCACTGGCCAGATCGCGGACTTCCATTGGTTCGTGCAGGCGTTCGCGGGCCCATTGCATGACGCGCGACAGGTCGCTGCGTGGGGTCGGGCTGACCGGCGTTGGGATGAATTGGGCCTGGCCGCCGGTGCGTTGCGGCGACATGACCAGGCGCTGCGCGACGGCGTTGGCAACCTGCGTGCCGAAGTCGCGGGTTACCAGATGCAGGCAGGCGTCGATGCCGGCGGCGCTTCCGGCGGAGGTGATCAGTTGACCGGCGTCGACGTAGAGCACGTCCGGATCGACCTCGATGGCCGGGAAGCGTTGCGCCAGTTCGCTGGTGTAGCGCCAGTGGGTGGTGGCCCGGTGACCGTCGAGCAAGCCGCTGGCAGCGAGGACGAATACGCCCGAGCAGATCGACAGCAACCGCGCGCCTCGGGCATGGGCCTGACGCAACGCGTCGATCAGCGCTGGCGGTATTTGGGCGTTGCGATCGCGCCAGCCGGGAATGACGATGGTGCGCGCTTCGCTGAGCAGTTCCACACCGCCATCGGCTAACACTTGAATCCCGCCCATGGCGCGCATCGGGCCTTGATCGACTGCGGCAATCGCATGCTCGTACCAAGGGAAATCGAACTCCGGTCGGGCCAGGCCAAAGATCTCCACGGCAATGCCGAACTCGAACGTGCAGAGGCCATCGTAGGCGAGAATGGCGACGAGATTGGGCTGAGTGAGCATTTGGCGGAAAACTCCCGGTCGGTGTCTTGCGCGCCACTGTAGCGACAAGCGCCGGCTCGATAAAGTCTGTTCATACCCCACAGACAAAGGAGCAACACTGCATGACCAGCCTGGTTCGCGAAATCCCTGCCGCCCCCTCGGCGATTGCGCTGATGCATTTCAGCAATCGTCTGACCTTCGAAACTGATTGCTCCGACGTGTTCAGCAGCCACGAGGCCGGGGAGGTCGATTTTGTTCTGGTGGACGTGCGCGGCCCATTGGCGTTCGAACGCGGCCATGTGCCCGGTGCGATCAACATCCCGACACGCTTGCTCACGGCGGAACTCTTGGCCGATTACCCGAAAAACACCGTGTTCGTAGTCTATTGCGCCGGGCCGCATTGCAACGGTGCGAACAAGGCGGCGGTGAAGCTGGCGGCGCTGGGTTATCCGGTGAAAGAGATGATCGGCGGCGTCACCGGATGGCTCGATGAAGGTTTCGAACTGAGCGCGGCGTCAGTCGCCAATACACCTGTCGCCTGCGAATGCTGACGTTTCTGTAGGAGCTGCCGGAGGCTGCGATCTTTTGAACTTGATCTCAAAAAAACAAGATCAAAAGATCGCAGCCTGCGGCAGCTCCTACAGTGGAATCAGCGTTTTTTGCTCTGAAAACAGTCTTGTCCTGCAGCCTTCGCACCACCACGGCGCACGCGCTGACCCTCGTCAATGCGTGCGCCGATGTTCTGTAAGTATTTGTCGCTTAAAAACAATTGCCCCTGTGCGCGTCGCCATAGACTGCCGGCCACTTCGGTTTTTGCTGTTAGAACGCCATGACCGAATGCTGACTCGAAAGCTGCCAATAAAAGCCTCCGCACGGGAGTAATAAATGAAAAAGCTAGTGATGTTCGGTGCCCTGGCACTGTCGATGTTGTCCCTGACCGCTGTGGCTGAAGACGCCAAGCCGATCCGCATCGGTATCGAAGCCGGGTACCCGCCATTCTCGATGAAAACCCCTGACGGCAAACTCACTGGTTTTGACGTGGACATCGGCGATGCACTGTGTGCGCAGATGAAAGTTAAATGCACGTGGGTCGAGCAAGAGTTCGACGGTCTGATCCCGGCACTGAAAGTGAAGAAGATCGACGCGATCCTGTCGTCGATGACCATCACCGACGACCGCAAGAAAAACGTCGATTTCACCATCAAGTACTACCACACCCCGGCACGCTTCGTGATGAAGCAAGGCTCGGGCGTCAAAGACCCGCTGACTGAACTCAAGGGCAAGAAAGTCGGCGTGCTGCGCGCCAGTACTCACGACCGTTATGCGACCGAAGTGCTGGTTCCGGCCGGAATCGAACTGGTGCGCTACGGCTCGCAGCAGGAAGCCAACCTCGACATGGTGTCCGGGCGTATCGACGCGATGCTGGCCGACTCGGTCAACCTCAGCGACGGTTTCCTGAAAACCGACGCCGGCAAAGGCTTCGAATTCGTCGGCCCGACCTACGAAGACGCCAAGTACTTCGGCGGCGGCGCTGGCATCGCGGTGCGCAAGGGCGATACCGCACTGGCTGAGCAGTTCAACAAAGCCATCACCGAAATCCGCGCCAATGGCGAGTACAAGAAAGTCCAGGACAAGTACTTCGACTTTGACGTATACGGCCATTAATACGCCGTGAGAAAAAGTGGCCCCGTTTGCGCGGTGGCCACTTTTTTTATGCTTTCTTTCTACTGATAGAGATCCATTGTGGGAGCGGGCTTGCCCGCTTCCACAGGGGATCTGTGTGATGCAGATATGAGGAGTTAACCATGCAACGCATCGACCACGTTCTGCCCTGGAGCCATTTGGGCAGTGAGCGCTCCCTCAGCGTGTTCCGCTACGGCGCCGGCAGCCGCAAGGTGTATATCCAGGCCAGCCTGCACGCCGATGAACTGCCGGGCATGCGCACCGCGTGGGAACTCAAGCTGCGCCTGAGCGAACTGGAGCAGCAGGGCCGCTTGCAGGGCGTCATCGAGTTGGTGCCGGTGGCCAATCCGATTGGCCTGGATCAGCATCTGCAAGGCAATCACATGGGCCGCTTCGAATTGGGCAGCGGCAAGAATTTCAATCGCGCATTCGTCGAGCTCAGCGCGCCGGTAGCGGCACTGGTTGGCGAACGCCTGGGCGCGGATGCCGAGGCCAACGTCACGCTGATTCGCCAGGCCATGGCTCAGGTCTTCGATGAATTGCCGGCGCCGGCCTCGCAACTGCAAGCTTTGCACCGCTTGTTGCTGCGCCACGCCTGCGACGCCGACGTCACCCTTGATCTGCATTGCGACTTCGATGCGGCGATTCATCTCTACGCACTGCCGCAACACTGGCCGCAGTGGCAATCGCTGGCGGCGCGGCTGAAGGCGGGCGTGGCATTGCTCTGCGAGGATTCCGGCGGCAGCTCGTTCGATGAGTCGTGCTCGACGCCGTGGTTGCGTCTGGCCAAGGCATTCCCGGACGCGGCGATTCCGGCGGCGAATCTGGCGACGACGCTGGAGCTGGGCAGCATGGGCGACACCCGCGTCGATCAGGCTCAGGCCAACTGTGAAGCGATTCTGGGCTTTCTTGCCGAGCAGGGGTTCATCAGTGGTGAGTGGCCGACCGCGCCGAGCGAATGCTGTGAGGGCCTGCCGTTCGAAGGCACTGAATACCTGTTCGCCCCGCACCACGGCGTGGTCAGTTTCCTGCGCAATGCCGGCGAGTGGGTAGAGCAGGGTGATGCGTTGTTCGAGGTGGTCGATCCGCTGCAAGATCGGGTGACCACCGTGCGCGCCGGCACCAGCGGGGTGCTGTTTGCGATTGATCGCGGGCGTTATACCGAACCGGGAATCTGGCAGGCGAAAGTGGCGGGTAGGGTGCCGTTTCGTACCGGCAAGCTGACGAACGACTGACAGGCGCGGTGAATGTGCCGGCCTCTTCGCGAGCAAGCTCGCTCCCACAGACAAACGCATTTTACCTGTGGGAGCGAGCTTGCTCGCGAACGGGCCATCAGCCACTTCACAAATTTGGATCCTCTTCCAAGGATGTTAGGCTCCCCGGCGAACCCGACACTCTGTGAAGGAACGCTGCAATGCTGAAAATATTCACCCTTCTAACGCTGCTCGCATCCACCGCCGTCCACGCACAAACCACCGTGCAATCCGACCTGCCGCTCAAATACCTCGAACAGGTCCACGCCGACGCAGAACCACGTCCGCTGGTGATTTTCATGCACGGCTACGGCAGTAACGAGGCCGATCTCATCGGCATGAAATTTCAGCTGCCGGCGCAGTACAACTACCTGTCGGTGCGCGCGCCGATGACGTTGGGTGAAGGACGTTTCCAGTGGTTTCGCAAGAAGGGTGAAGGTGCCTACAACGGCGAGACTGATGATCTGAAGGTCAGCGGTCAGAAGCTGCGGGACTTTATCGCCCAGGCGGCGAAGAAATATCACGCCGCGCCGGACAAGGTGTACCTGATCGGCTTCAGCCAGGGCGCGATGATGAGCTACGAAGTGGGCCTGCGCGCGCCAGCAGCCGTGGGCGGATTCGCTGCGTTGAGCGGGCGCTTGTTGCCGGTGCTCAAGGCCGAACTCAAGCCCGGGCAAGCGCCGTTGCCGCTGAGCATTTTTATCGGCCACGGCACCGCCGATGATCCGGTGCCTTACCGTCACGGAACCGAGGCCAATGCGCTATTGCACAAGCTCGATTACCAGCCCGAGTTTCACGCGTATCCGGGCGTTGGCCACAGCATCAGTGCTGCCGAGTTGCGTGACCTGAATGGCTGGTTGCAGCGGCTCAATCCTTGACGATGGCTTTGACCAGGGCATCGTGACCTTTTTTGTCGCTGGCGCGGGAAATCACCTGCACCAACGCCATCTTCGTCCCCGAGCCGGCCAGCAATGTGGTGTTCAGCGTCTGGCCACCGCCCTGGGTGGCGGTGCTGTCAACCTGACGCAGTCCGAGGCCGGTGCCTTTCTGGGTCAGGCTTTTCTCGCTGAGTTTGTTGAAGTCCGGGAGAGCCTTGCGCTGATCGTCGATGAAACTCGACACGCTGCCGTCGAGAAACTCACCGTCGTTGTCCTTGACGTTCTGCCCAGCCGGGATCTGGTTTTCGGCGGCGATGACCACGGTCTTGGTGGTCTGGTTGGTGTACATCGTGCCCTTGGCCCCGCTCGGGCTGGCGGGCAGCGGGTCAGCGACAAAGCCTTTGGGCAGGACGAAGGCGAATTTGCCGTCGAGCAGCGTAACCTTCTCGGTTTTGACCTTTTCCTTGGCGGCGTGCGCGTTGATCGCGGCGAAACCGGCGACGGCCGCCAGCATCAGGACGACGGCTTTTTTGCTCAACAATGACATCTGAAATCTCCGGGAAATGGTCGCGCGAGGCGGGCGATCATCCCACGGAGCGTGCCGGGCGTTCCAGCGCGATTCGTCCGGGCGGTTATTGCGCTTGCGCCTTCGCCGCTGGCCGCGCCAGCAGACGCCGGGTCACGCCGAGCATCGCTACCGACACCGCTACGCCTACCACGAAGCCGCTCAGGCCCATGCTCGGCAGCGTCAAGGCTGACACCAGGCAGAACGCTGAGAATGAATACATGCCGGTCGCCGTTGCGCGCAGTAACGCAGCGGTAAACGCCGGGCCTCGCGTTTGTTGCGAAAACACCGCCATGACGCTGCCAAGTACGGGGAACACCGCGAGCAGGCCGCTCCAGCGCTCCCCGACGGTGCTGGCGAGCATCGTCACCACCAGTGTCAGCGCAGCGCCGGCAATCATCCGCCAAATCAGTTTGTCCGACTTCGGCGCTCGCCCGTTCAACGCCGGCTGCACCTCGGGAAACAGGTACGGCGATGCAAGCAGCGCCACCGCCGCGGCAATTACCGAAAACGGCAAGGATGCCGGGATCACCGACAACACCGCTGCCAGCACGCCCCAAACCGCCAGCGAAACCGTCAGTGCCCACGGCCAATCGGCGCGTTGCGCGACCTGCGCATAGGTGACGCAGAAGGCGATCATCGCGAACATTGCTGACAGCGCCGCCACCGCAGATTGCGCGGCAAACTGCGGGCCTTGTTCGACCGCGAGAAAAAACAGAATGGGCCCGACCACGACCGGCAATCCCGACAACCACCCAGCCACGCTCGGGCCCCAACGTTTGCCCGCCAGAGAAATCAGCAGGAGAAAACCGGGAATCAGCAGCAGTTTGAGGATCAGCACGCGGGTCTCTCCGTTGGGTCAGGGTGGGTACGTTAGCACTGCGCTTGGGAGATTGCTGCCTATGTGTGCAAAGTTTGTATACAAAATTTCAAGCGTGAATCCGGCTATGCTTCGAACATTCAGAGCGTGGCGCAGAGGATACGGCGATGAGCAGAACACCCAAACTTGTCCGTGGCTGCTGTGGCATCGGCTTGTGGGCGCTGTTGCTCACGCCGACATGGGCCAATTGGCAAGACGCCGTGCCCGGTGCGCAAATCATCGGCAGCGGCGATTTCAGCGTGTTCGGCTTCGATGTTTACAGCGCTCGTTTGTGGAGTGCCGCACGACCTCTCGCGGACGGCCAGCCTTTTGCGCTGGAGCTGATCTATCGCCGCGCGATCTCGCGCGACGATCTGGTCAGCACCAGCGTCGACGAGATCAAGCGCCTGGCCGGCCCCAGCGTCAGCCCGGCACAACTGGCCAATTGGCAGGTGCAGATGCAGCAGTCGTTTATCGACGTGCAGGCCGGCACGCGCATAACCGGCGTATATTTGCCGGGGCAGGGCGCGCGGTTTTTTGTCGGGCAGAAATTGCAACATGAGATCGAGGATCCGCAGTTTGCCAAGGCGTTTTTCGATATCTGGCTGGATCCGCGAACACGCAGTCCCGAGTTGCGCGAGCAGTTGTTGGGGGCGAGTCAATAAGATCAGCAGATCGCGTTCCAAATGCAGGAGCTGCTGCAGGCTGCGATCTTTGCTCTTCAAGGCTTCTGGCGAAACGTCTAAGCTGCCGGGTTCCCGTTTTTGTTTCTGGATGTGTGCGTGAAATTCAGTTTGCCCAAAATCGCCACCGCGCCGTTTTGCCCGCCGGAAGTGGCCGGCAGTGTCGCGGTCGATCCGACTGCGTCGTTCTTCAAACGCGTGCTGCGTTTTGCCGGTCCCGGTTTGCTGGTGTCGATCGGCTACATGGATCCGGGCAACTGGGCCACTGCGATCGAGGCCGGTTCGCGTTTTGGCTACAGCCTGTTGTTCGTGGTGTTGCTGGCGAGTCTGGCCGGCATGGTCGTGCAGTGCCTGTGCTCGCGGCTGGGCATCGCCACTGGTCGCGATCTGGCGCAGTTGTCCCGCGAGCGCTACAGCACGCCGACCGCACGCCTGCAATGGGGGCTGGCGGAAATTTCGATCATCGCCACCGACCTCGCCGAAGTGCTTGGCTGTGCATTGGCGTTTCACTTGCTGCTCGGGTGTTCGCTGACGTTCGGCATTGCCTTGACGGCGTTCGACACTCTCCTCGTATTGGCCCTGCAAAACCGTGGCTTCCGCCGCCTGGAAGCGATCATGCTGGTGCTGGTCGCGACCATCGGTGTGTGTTTCTTCGTCGAGTTATTGTTGATCAAGCCGTACTGGCCGGACGTGGCGCAGGGCTTCAAACCTTCGCTGTCGGCCATTGGCGATGCTGCGCCGTTGTATCTGGCGATTGGCATCCTCGGCGCCACGGTGATGCCGCATAACCTTTATCTGCACACCTCGATCGTGCAGACGCGGATGATCGGCAAGGACTTGGCGAGCAAGCAGGACGCAGTGAAGCTGGCGCGCATCGATACGATCGGGTCGCTGGCCCTGGCGCTGCTGGTCAACGCGGCAATTCTGATTCTCGCAGCGGCAGCGTTCCACCAGTCCGGGCACACCGATGTGGTCGACATTCAGGACGCCTATCACCTGCTCGATCCGCTGGTTGGCGGTGCGCTGGCAAGCGTGCTGTTTGGCGTAGCGCTGCTCGCGTCCGGGCAAAGTTCCACATTCACCGGGACCATCGCCGGGCAGGTGATCATGGAGGGCTATCTGAATCTGCGGATCCCGTGCTGGCAGCGGCGTTTGATCACTCGCGGGCTGGCGCTGATTCCGGCGTTCATCGGCGTCTGGCTGCTCGGTGACGGCGCGATTGGCAAGTTGCTGGTGTTGAGCCAGGTCGTGCTCAGCCTGCAACTGCCGTTCGCCTTGTATCCGTTGATCCGCATGACCAACGACCGGCAATTGATGGGGCCGTTCGTCAATCGCTGGCCGACCCGGGTGCTGGCCTGGGGGCTGTTTGTGTTGATCAGCGGGGCGAACAGTTGGTTGATATTGCAGTGGGCGGTTTGATCACTGTGTTGCGGTGACTGGCAGGGCCTATTCGCGAGCAGGCTCGCTCCCACTGGTTGCGCGGGTGATGGCAATCCAGGTGATCAGCCGACGAGGGGTCATCCATCAACTTGTTTCGCAGCGGGCGAGCCTATACTGTATATGCACACAGTAAAGAGCCCGCGCCATGCAAATCATCGACAAGCTGAGCATCCTCGCCGACGCCGCCAAGTACGACGCCTCCTGCGCCAGCAGTGGTGCGCCCAAGCGCAGCTCCGAGGGCAAGAGCGGGCTCGGTTCGACGGACGGCATGGGCATTTGCCACAGCTACACGCCGGACGGGCGTTGTGTGTCGTTGTTGAAAATCCTGCTGACCAACTTCTGCCTTTACGATTGCCAATACTGCGTCAACCGCCGTTCCAGCGACGTGCCGCGTGCACGGTTCACCCCGGAAGAAGTCGTCACGCTGACCATGGATTTCTACCGGCGCAACTGCGTTAGCGGGCTGTTTCTCAGCTCCGGGATCATCCGCTCGGCAGACTACACCATGGAGCAACTGGTGCGCGTCGCCAAGTTGCTCCGCGAAGAGCACGAATTTCGCGGCTACATCCATCTCAAGACCATTCCAGAAGCCGATCCTGCTTTGATCGAAGAAGCGGGGCGTTACGCCGACCGCCTCAGCGTCAACATAGAATTGCCCACCGATGCGAGCCTGCAAACGCTCGCACCGGAGAAGGACATCACCTCGATCAAGCAAGCGATGAACACCATCTACACCGGTGTGCAGACCGTGTTGAACGAGCCGCGCTCGGCGAAGTTCGCCCCGGCCGGGCAAAGCACGCAGTTGATCGTCGGTGCCGATGACACCGATGACAGCACCATCCTGCACAGCGCCCAATCCTTGTACGGCAACTTCCGCCTGCGCCGGGTCTATTACTCGGCATTCAGTCCGATCCCCGACAGCCCGAAAAGCGTACCGCTCGCCGCGCCACCGCTGATGCGCGAGCATCGTTTGTATCAGGCCGATTTCCTCCTGCGCAGCTACGGCTACAGCGCAGACGAATTGCTCAAGGGGCCGGGCAATCTGGCGCTTGATATCGATCCGAAACTGGCGTGGGCGCTGGAAAACCGCGAAGTGTTCCCCTTGGACCTGAATCGTGCCGACGCGGCATTGATCTCGCGCATTCCCGGCATCGGCTTGCGCACTACCGAGCGCCTGGTCGAGCTGCGTCGCCAGCGCCGCATCCGTTACGAAGACGTTGCGCGGATGCGCTGCGTGCTGGCCAAGGCCAAGCCGTTCATCATCACCAGCGATTACCACCCGCAACAGGCTGAAGTCACCAGCCACATGCTCTATCAGCAATTGCGCGACCGGCCGATGCCGCAGCAGATGGGGTTGTGGGGATGATCAGTCTTGATTGCGATGACCTGTTCGACAACTGGCGCCAGCAAGCACGCTGGTTGCTCAGCCATGAAATCGATCCAAGTCTGGTGAGCTGGGCGGTGGAAGGGGTGGGGGATCTGTTTGCCGGTGACGATCACGTGCCCGCTGGGCTGGGACCCTTTCAGGCGCGTATCCCGCGCGCGCTGCTCGACACCCTCGAACAAGCGGCGCGTTATCGCGGCGAGCAACGCTGGAGCCTGTTGTATGAAGTGCTGTGGCGCGTCAGCCATGGCGACCGCACGGCGATGATGGCCGGCGATAAACTCGGCAGCGAACTGCAGCGTCGAATCAAACAGGTCAGCCGCGAAGCCCATCATCTGCATGCGTTTGTGCGCTTTATCGAGCGCCCGAAGGGTCTGCCCGGCCCGCAATATGTGGCGTGGCACGAACCGGCGCATGACATTCTGCACAGCGCCAGCGAGCACTTCATCGGGCGTATGGGCCAGCATCGCTGGTTGATCGCCACGCCACGCGACGGTGTTTATTACGACGGCGAGCAATTGATTCACGAGCGTCAGTGCCCAATTGAATGGCAGCAACTGGCGCAGAACGTTGATGATCCGCATGGCGATTTGTGGTTGACCTACTACAGCCACATCTTCAACCCGGCGCGGTTGAACCCCAGGGTCATGCAAGGACACTTGCCGGTGAGATTCTGGAAGAACCTGCCGGAGGGTGAGTTGATTCCCGGATTGATTACCCAGGCGCGGATGGGCAAACAGCAGAACGGGCAGGCGAGCGGGATTGCCAGTCGAGCCGGAAAGCGGATTGCTTTGAAATAGAAGATCAAAAGATCACAGCCTTCGGCAGCTCCTACAGAGACCGTGTAGGAGCTGCCGAAGGCTGTGATCTTTTGATTTTTTGATTTTCTGTACCCCAACAGAAAAGCCCTCCATCAATCGCTCAATGGAGGGCTTCTTTTCAACATCAAAAACCGTCAGTTCAAACCTTGACGATCCAGCCCGCTGGCGCTTCGATGTCGCCGGTTTGCACTCCAGTCAGCTCCTTGTAGAGCTGCTGGGTCACCGGACCCACCTCGGTTTCGCTATGGAACACATGCAGATGATCGTTGTAGCTGATGCCGCCGATCGGCGTGATCACGGCAGCAGTGCCGCAGGCACCGGCTTCCTTGAAGTCCGCCAGTTTGTCGATCAGCACGTCGCCTTCGACCACTTCCAGACCCAGACGCGATTTGGCCAATTCGATGAGCGACAGGCGGGTGATGCCTGGCAGGACCGATGGCGAGTTCGGGGTGACGAACTTGTTGTCGTGAGTGATCCCGAAGAAGTTGGCCGAGCCCACCTCTTCGATTTTGGTGTGAGTCATCGGATCGAGGTAGATCGCGTCGGCAAAGTTGGCTTTCTTGGCTTTCGAGCCCGGCATCAGGCTGGCCGCGTAGTTGCCACCGACCTTGGCGGCGCCGGTGCCTTGCGGGGCGGCGCGGTCGTAGCTGGAAATCTGGAAGTTGTGCGGAGTCAGGCCGCCCTTGAAGTAGGCGCCGACCGGAATGCAGAAGATCGAGAAGATGAACTCGGGCGCGGTGCGCACGCCGATGTTGTCACCGACGCCGATCACGAACGGGCGCAGGTACAGCGCGCCGCCGGTGCCGTAAGGCGGGATGAAACGCTCGTTGGCGCGAACCACGGCTTTACAGGCTTCGATGAACTGCTCGGTGTCCACGGTCGGCATCAGCAGACGTGCGCAGCTGCGTTGCATGCGCAGGGCGTTCTGGTCCGGGCGGAACAGGTTGATCGAGCCGTCCTTGCAACGATAGGCCTTCATGCCTTCGAAGCACTGCTGGCCATAGTGAAGAGCCGTCGAGCCTTCGCTGATGTGCAGGACGTTATCTTCGGTCAGGGTGCCTTTGTCCCACTCGCCATCGCGAAAGTACGACAGATAGCGTTTGTCGGTCTTGATGTAGTCAAAACCCAGCTTGTCCCAATTGATGCTCTCGTTACCCATGACACCCTCTATCACTGAACAACCGCCGAAACGGTTCAAGGCTTCTGACGTTTTTTTGGATGGGCACAACAATACTTCATTCTTGAGCGGTTTCGCAGCCGGAATTCGCTCCGCTGATCGTTCCCTCGACTGATCGTTCCCACGCTCTGCGTGGGAATGCCTCATCGGACGCTCCGCGTTCGGCTGTTGGGACGCAGAGCGTCCCGGGCTGCATTCCCACGCGGAGCGTGGGAACGATCAATTTGACGGATTTACAGATGCAGCGCATGCCCCAGGGCCCGCAACGCCGCCTCCTGCACCGCTTCGCCCAAGGTCGGATGAGCATGAACGGTGCCGCCGATGTCTTCCAGCCGCGCGCCCATTTCCAGGCTTTGCGCAAACGCCGTGGACAATTCGGAAACCCCGACGCCCACGGCTTGCCATCCGACAATCACATGATTGTCGCGACGCGCGACCACACGGACGAAGCCACTTTTCGATTCCAGGGTCATCGCCCGGCCGTTGGCGGCGAACGGGAAATTTGAAACGATGCAGTCCAGCCCGGCAGCCTTGGCCTCGTCCGGGGTGTTGCCGACCACCACCAGTTCCGGGTCGGTAAAGCACACGGCGGCGATGGCGGTCGGGTTGAATTCACGGCGCTTGCCGCTGATCAGCTCGGCAACCATCTCGCCCTGTGCCATGGCGCGGTGAGCGAGCATCGGTTCGCCGCTGACATCGCCGATAGCGTAGACATTGCGCATGCTGGTCTGGCAATGGCTGTCGATCCTGATTGCCGAGCCGTTCATGTCCAGATTCAGCGCTTCGAGATTGAAGCCTTGAGTGTTGGGTTTGCGCCCGACCGCGACCAGCACCTGATCGGTTTCCAGGTTCAAGGTTTCGCCTTCAGGATCGCGCACCTGCAACGTGCCGTCGAAGCCCAGCACGCTGTGCTTGAGGTAAAGCTTCACACCCAATTGCTTCAACGCGTCGTGCACCGGTTGGGTCAGCTCAGCGTCGTAAGCGGGCAAGATGCGATCCTGCGCCTCGACCACGCTGACCTCGGCGCCGAGCTTGCGGTAGGCGATGCCCAGCTCCAGGCCGATGTATCCACCGCCGACCACGACCAGACGTTTCGGTACAGAGGTTGGCGCCAGCGCTTCGGTGGAGGAAATGATCGGCCCACCGATTGGCAGGATCGGCAGGTTGACGCTGGTCGAACCGGTGGCCAGTACCAGATGCTCGCACTGGATGCGCGTATCGCCGACTTCTACGGTTTTGCCGTCGATGATTTTTGCCCAGCCGTTGACGACCTGAACCTTGTTTTTCTTCAGCAGTGCGGCGACGCCAGTGGTCAGACGATCAACGATACCGTCCTTCCACTCGACGCTTTTAGTGATATCAAGACTCGGCGCGGAAACGCTGATGCCCAGCGCCGAACGCTGATGGTGATGCTGCGTCTGATGGAACTGCTCAGCGACATGGATCAGCGCTTTCGAGGGGATGCAGCCAATGTTCAGGCAGGTGCCGCCCAGAGATTGGCCCTCCACCAGAATGGTCTGGATGCCCAATTGCCCAGCGCGAATCGCTGTTACATACCCGCCGGGGCCACCGCCAATAATCAGCAGCGTGGTGTTCAGAGTCTGCATTGCGTTACTCCACAAACAAAGTGGCAGGTTGTTCGAGCAAGCCCCGAATGGCCTGGATGAAGAGCGCCGCGTCCATGCCGTCGACCACGCGGTGATCGAATGAGCTGGAGAGGTTCATCATCTTGCGAATCACCACTTGGCCTTTGACCACCATTGGCCGTTCGACGATTTTGTTCACGCCGACAATCGCCACTTCCGGCAGGTTCAGCACCGGCGTACTGACGATGCCGCCCAGCGCACCGAGGCTGGTCAGGGTGATGGTCGAACCGGACAATTCATCGCGGCTGGCCTTGCCATTGCGCGCGGCATTGGCCAGGCGCGAGATCTCTGCGGCGCTGTCCCACAGGCTGCGCGCTTCGGCGTGACGCACCACCGGCACCATCAGGCCGACATCGCTTTGCGTGGCGACGCCGACATGCACCGCGCCGAGGCGGGTGATGACTTGCGCTTCGTCGTCATAACGCGCGTTCATTTGCGGGAAGTCGCGCAGGGCGACGACCAGCGCGCGAACGAGGAACGGCAGCAAGGTCAACTTGCCTCGGCTGGCGCCATGTTTTTCATTCAGATGCGCGCGCAGTTCTTCGATCGCGGTGACATCGATCTCCTCGACATAGCTGAAATGCGCGGCACGCTGAGTGGCATCCTGCATGCGCTGGGCGATCTTGCGGCGCATGCCGATCACGGGGATCTGTTCTTCGTCGTTGCGCTGGGCATAAGCGGCACCTGCCGGCGCCGAGGCATTGGACTGACCTTGCGCCAGATAAGCTTCAAGGTCTTCATGCAACACCCGACCGGCCGGGCCGGTGCCGCGCACCAGACGCAGTTGAATACCCAGATCCAGCGCATGTTTGCGCACGGCTGGCGAGGCCAGCGGACGCTCATCGGCTTCACGGGCAACCATCGGGCCTTGGCAAACCGCCGCCGGACGCGGGGCCGCTGGAGCAGGTTTGCTCTCGACAACAGCTTCCACTTTCGGCGCAACGGACTCTTGGGTAGCTACAGAAGTGGCGGACTCTTTGAGGTTGCCAGCCCCTTCAACCTCGATGCTGATCAGCACACTGCCGACCGCCATCACTTCGCCCGGCTGACCGCCGAGGGCGATGACCTTGCCGTGCACCGGCGATGGAATATCGACCATCGCCTTGTCGGTCATCACATCCGCCAGCACCTGATCTTCTACGACCAGATCGCCGACCTTGACGTGCCACTGCGACAGTTCTACTTCTGCGATGCCTTCGCCGATGTCTGGCATCTTGATAACGTGCGTGCCCATTCAGACCTCCATGACCCGTTTCAACGCCGCGCCCACTCGGGACGGCCCTGGGAAATACGCCCACTCCTGCGCGTGCGGGTAGGGAGTGTCCCAACCTGTGACGCGCTCGATCGGCGCTTCCAGGTGATGGAAGCAATGCTCTTGCACCAGCGACACCAGTTCGGCGCCGAAACCGCAGGTGCGCGTGGCTTCATGAACCACCACGCAACGGCCGGTTTTTTTCACCGATTTGACGATGGTGTCCAGATCCAGTGGCCACAGACTGCGCAGGTCGATGACTTCGGCATCCACCCCGGACTCCTCGGCAGCGACTTGCGATACATAGACGGTGGTGCCGTAGGTCAGCACCGTCACGTCCTTGCCCGGACGAGTGATCGCGGCGACGTCCAGCGGCACGGTGTAATAACCGTCCGGCACCTGGGCTTGCGGGTGTTTCGACCACGGGGTTACCGGGCGGTCGTGATGGCCATCGAACGGGCCGTTGTACAGGCGTTTCGGCTCAAGGAAGATCACCGGGTCATCGTTTTCGATGGAGGCGATCAGCAGGCCTTTGGCGTCGTACGGGTTGGACGGCATCACCGTACGCAAACCGCAGACCTGAGTGAACATCGCCTCGATGCTCTGGCTGTGGGTCTGGCCGCCGTAGATGCCGCCGCCGCATGGCATGCGCAAGGTCATCGGTGCGGTGAACTCGCCGGCCGAGCGATAACGCAGACGCGCGGCTTCGGAAATGATCTGGTCGGAGGCGGGGTAGACGTAGTCGGCGAACTGGATTTCGGCGACCGGGCGCAGTCCGTAAGCACCCATGCCGACAGCCACGCCGACGATGCCGCTTTCCGAAATGGGGGCGTCGAACACGCGCGAGGTGCCGTACTTGGTCTGCAGGCCTTCGGTGCAGCGGAACACACCGCCGAAGTAGCCGACGTCCTGACCGAAGACCACGACATTGTCATCGCGCTCAAGCATCACATCCATGGCCGAGCGCAGGGCCTGGATCATGGTCATGGTGGTCGTGGTCATGGCGGTTTCCAGCTGAATATTGTTGTTGTGATCGTTCATGTCAGATCCCCAACTGCTGACGCTGGCGCTTCAAGTGCTCCGGCATCTCTTTGTAGACGTCTTCGAACATGGTCGCGGCGCTCGGAATCTGCCCGCCGGCGAGGGTGCCGTACTGTTCGGCCTGTTTCTGCGCGGCGATGACTTCAGCTTCGAGCTCGGCGCTCACGGCGGCGTGCTCTTCTTCGGACCAGTGGCCGGCCTTGATCAGGTGCTGTTTCAGGCGCTCGATCGGATCGCCGAGGGGGAAGTGGCTCCAGTCATCGGCGGGGCGGTATTTGGATGGATCGTCGGAAGTCGAGTGCGGGCCCGCGCGGTAGGTGACCCATTCGATCATGGTCGGGCCGAGGTTGCGGCGGGCGCGTTCGGCAGCCCAGGCGGAAGCGGCGTAGACCGCGTAAAAGTCGTTGCCATCGACGCGCAGCGAGGCGATGCCGCAACCAACGCCGCGTCCGGCGAAAGTCGTGGCTTCACCGCCAGCAATGGCCTGGAAGGTGGAAATCGCCCATTGGTTGTTGACCACGTTGAGGATCACTGGCGCGCGATAAACGTGAGCGAAGGTGAGGGCGGTGTGGAAGTCCGATTCGGCAGTGGCGCCGTCACCGATCCACGCTGAAGCGATTTTGGTGTCGCCCTTGATCGCCGAGGCCATGCCCCAGCCGACGCCCTGAATGAATTGGGTGGCGAGGTTGCCGGAAATGGTGAAGAACCCGGCGTCCTTGACCGAGTACATGATCGGCAATTGCCGGCCCTTGAGCGGATCGCGCTCGTTGGACAGCAACTGGCAAATCAGGTCGACCAGCGGAACGTCGCGGGCCATCAGAATGCTCTGCTGGCGGTAGGTCGGGAAGCACATGTCATCGATGTTCAATGCCAGGGCCTGGGCGCTGCCAATGGCTTCTTCGCCAAGGCTCTGCATGTAGAACGACATCTTTTTCTGGCGCTGCGCGACGACCATGCGGTTGTCGTAGATGCGCGTCTTGAGCATCGCGCGCATGCCTTTGCGCAGGATCTCGACCGGCACGTTTTCAGCCCACGGGCCGAGCGCATTGCCCTGATCGTCGAGCACGCGAATCAGACCGCGCGCCAGGTCGGCCGTGTCGGCAGGTTCTACATCGATGGGAGGTTTGCGCACCGTACCGGCATCGGTCAGATGCAGGTAGGAAAAATCGGTTTTACAGCCGGGACGGCCCGAGGGTTCAGGGACGTGCAGGCGCAGCGGTTCATACGCTTGGGTCATGGCTTCTACGCTCGATCTTGTGAATTTCTTGTAGTGAGCTGGCAGTCATTCCTCGGTAGAAGAAATCTTGTCCTACAACAATCATAGGCGCGGCCAGGAAGAATATTTCTCTCTGTTTTGTTGCGCTGGCGACCATTTGCAGATAGAAAATCTGCACAAGCATAAAAAACAGGTGATTTTGTCTCATGCGCAAACTGGACCGCACCGATATCGGCATTCTCAATAGCCTTCAGGAGAACGCGCGCATCACCAACGCCGACCTCGCCCGCTCGGTGAACCTGTCGCCCACGCCATGCTTCAACCGGGTCAAGGCAATGGAAGAATTGGGCCTGATTCGTGAACAGGTAACGCTGCTCGACGCGGACTTGTTGGGGCTGCACGTCAACGTATTCATTCACGTCAGCCTGGAGAAACAGGTTGAAGAAGCGCTGCAGCATTTCGAGGAAGCGATCTCGGATCGCCCCGAGGTCATGGAGTGCTATCTGATGGCTGGCGACCCCGATTATCTGATTCGCGTGCTGGTGCCGAGCATCCAGTCGCTGGAACGCTTCATGATGGATTTTCTGACCAAGGTGCCGGGGGTGGCGAACATTCGTTCCAGCTTTGCGCTCAAGCAGGTGCGCTACAAGACGGCGTTGCCGTTACCCGCGAATGGTTTGACGCTGGGCACCTGATCTGTCCGCATTTGGGTGCGGGAGCCTGAGTCATGTTGGGTCGGGTCTTCGCGGCGGGGCCGGCGTATTCTCCAACGGAATGCCCCCCATGAAATCATTGGATTTTTCTTCCCTTCGCTCATGGCGTAGCGTGCCCTTAAAGGACAAGGAGAAACGCCATGACTCAACCCACCGCTGACGCCGCCGGCAAATTCGACACCTCGCGCGCCAACGAGTATGCCCGCCAGAGCCGCATTGCCCTGGCCGGCTACGACGCCTGCCACGACTTGTCCGCCTGCATGCTCGCCGCCAGCCTCGGTCCGTCGCGTTCGGCACGCGTGTTAGTCGTGGGCGCAGGCGGCACTGCACAGGAAATCATTGCCATGGCCGCGCTGGAGCCGGGCTGGGAATTCACCGCGGTGGATCCTTCCGAGCCGATGCTGGAGACCGCAGCCGAGTACTTGCGCGGCAATGATCTGTTGCACAGAACTCAAATACATCTCGGCCATGTCGAAGACTTGCCGGCAGACGCATCCTTCGATGCCGCCACGCTGATCGGCGTGCTTCATCACCTGGGCGGTGACGCGGCAAAGCAGCAAATCTTGCGATCCATTCACGCCCGGCTCAAACCCGGGGCGCCGTTGATTGTGGCCGGCAATCATTACGCTTACGCCAGTCACCCGTTGCTGCTGCAAGCGTGGAGCCAGCGCTGGCGACAGCAGGGCGCAACGGCCGAGGAGGTGCAGGCGAAACTCGGGAAGATTTTGCAAGGTGCTGATCCGCCGCACTCGGAGGCGGCGGTTCAGGCGTTGTTGCATAACGCGGGGTTCGGTGACATGACGCGGTTTTTCAGCAGTCTGTTCTGGGGCGCATGGCTGACATGCCGGGTCGCTTGAACAGCACAGTTCAACTAAGCCTCCGTCCAGTCCACTGCCGCTGTTTCGCGCCACTTGACGTCGGTAATGCCATACCGTTCGGCCTGAGGCTTGGAGACAACTTTCAACGGTGGTTTGCCCGGTTTTGGAATCGGCGCAATACCGGCGTCACAGCTCGCCCAATGCCAGGCATCGGCATTGCGCATGCTTTTGGCGCGGATGACGAAAGATTTTGGCCGGTCGTGATGTTTGTATTCGATGACGAAAATATCGGTGCTACGCATGAGTTCCTCCTTACGCTCATACGTAAATGATTTTGTCCGACAAAAAAAATTCAAAGGATTTTCTGGCCAGATGATCAGCGACACGAAACGCTCTGGAACGCGGTTTTTCGAGGAACCTCAGGAGCCGTAGAACCTGCTCGACGATCAACGCATAAGTGCCGGCGCAGACTCTTCAGGTCGCTCGCAGCACCTGCGCCCGGCAAGTTCCGGGCGCAGCTTTTTCAGGCGTGCAATCAGTCATCCCGGATTGCCGGAATCCAGCGAACCGCATCGCCTGTCGGCCGAAATGTTGCGGTCAGAGCGCCGGCTGGGGCGCTGAACCGAGACCTCTGATAGGCTCTCGCAACCATGATCAATGGAATGAAAAAGATGAATCTGGAAGCGCTACTGCGGGATCTGATTGCCGAGGATCCCGTCCGGATGCACATCCTGCACGCAGTCAGGGAAGTCAACTTGCCGGACAGCTGGGTTGCCGCAGGATGTGTGCGCAGCCTGGTTTGGGATCATTTGCATCAACGCGTTTCTTCGCCGTTGCCCAAGGACATTGATGTCATCTGGTTCGACAAAGCAGCCATCAGTGCGCAAACGGACTTAGCCTTGGAGGCCAAGCTTGCAACGTTGTGTAGCGGCCTGAACGGGTCGTGGTCGGTGAAGAACCAGGCACGCATGCACCAGCGAAACGCCGATGTACCTTATGAATCGTCTGCCGACGCTATGGCCCATTGGCCCGAAACAGCGACGGCGGTTGGGGTCAGGCTCGATCAGCGGGGGGCCATAGAGGTTTCGGCGCCGTTGGGGCTTGAGGATCTGTTTGCGCTTAACGTGCGGCCGACCGCTCGATTTGAAAGTGATAAATACGCGGTGTTTCTGGAGCGCGTGCGATCGAAGAGATGGCTCAAGATCTGGCCGAAGTTGACGCTCCTAACGCAGGGTTGATGCCGCCACCTTCAGGTCAATACGCTGGCGAGAACGCTAGCGCCCACCCGGGCGATTATGGGTCTGCCTCCAATTCCCTTGAAGGAGCGCGCCTGCTCGCGATGGCGCCAGCCCCTTCATCACCAAATAAACAGAAAACACTCAGCCCGTTTAAACAATTACTCAGGCGTCAAGCAAACGGCTACAACACCTTGCGTCATTCCTTACGACTACGCCAGAATCCGCCGGCTTGTGCGTCTGCCGTTTCCTCCGTAACTTGATTCCTGTCACTGCTCACCAGTGATCGGGTCTGCAAGCCCGTCGGAAATCAGTCGCATAGCCCCGTCAAAGGACACTCGTTCGTGTCCGCTCAATGGCTGCTTTGTGCGGGAGACCTTCGGGTCTGCCGGGTTCCTGATTTCCCGGTCTTGCAGACCCGCACACAGCTGCCACCCATCATCTGCAAGTGATGTTGCTGGCCAACGCCAGCGAATCCCTCGGCTCGGCCACCACCATGCTCTACGACTTCGCCGCGCTGCTCGACAACCCGCGCCGCAAAACCCTGCTCGGCATCGCCCAGGTCGTCATGCTCGGCGAAATCGCAGTAAATCAGGCTTTGGATAAGGTCGAAATCGCCAAATAACCCACATCGCGACGAGGGCGAAACCTCGTCGCAACCCACGGCTGCGCCATGGCTGGCACACGGCCACGGCTTGCACCCCCCGGCCTCGACTGTCACCCTTCGGGCCGTTGTTCAAGGATCAGAACAAGGAATCAAGGATTGAGTGGCTATGTTCCAAACCCGCCGAAAAACTACCGCTACGAACAAGCCAAACCCGTCGACTTACACGCCCAACACTGGGCCGAGTATGAGAAACACGGGAAAGAACCTGCGCGCGAGCCTGAGAAAATCGGGATCGCGTTGAGGATTGGGGTGTTCTTTGATGGCACCGGGAATAATGCGAACAACTCTGCTGCGGGGTTGTTGTGCGGTGCTCAGCATCCGATTGCGCCTGAGGATATTCCTCCGAGTTGTCAGCCCTATATGGGAGATCCGGATAGCAGTTACGGCTCTGGCGCAACGAATATCAGAAAATTTGCCGATCTGTATTACGAGGCTCCGATTGCTGCAGGGGAAGGGCCGGTCAGACACGTATCACGCCCCTTATACATCGAAGGTATCGGTACTCAGTCCAACGAGAAAGACAGTATCGTCGGTCAAGGCACGGGACGTGGGGAGACGGGAGTCGCCGGTCGGGTGCAGACTTCGTTTACATTCATCAAACAGGTTGTTGAACACGCCCTTCAAGAAAATCCGAACAGTGAAATTGCCTCGCTAACTTTTGACACCTTTGGATTCAGTCGAGGTGCAGCGGCGGCACGTCATTTCTGCAATGAAATTGTACGGGGCAAGCAGGGGCCGTTAAGGGATCTGCTTAGCCCTTACGCCCATAATTTCAGCCGCACCTTTCTTGATCAATACGGCAGCAATATTCGGATGGGCTTCATCGGTCTGTTCGAGACCGTGCCGTCCATTGCCGGTTTCACGAATATAGGTAGGGTGCAAAGCCCGATTGCTCCGGGCATAAAATTGTATCTCGATCGTCGGTTCTTCCAACATGTCGTTCACTTGGTGGCGCGAGATGAATGTCGGGCTAATTTCGCCCTCAGTAATGTCAATCCCGACTATCCAGAAATTGTTTTTCCGGGCGTGCATTCGGATATCGGTGGTAGCTATCTCGACGAAGTCGAAGAGTGCGTATTGATCAGCCCCATGCAGACACTTGATGTATGGAGTAACACTCACGTCCAGTCTACTTCGATCTTTGAGGACGCCGCGAAGGTGAAAAAACAGTGGGTCGCAAAAGGATGGCCTGCTGGTCTGTTGGAGATCGTAACGCCTCCCGCGCTTGCTCTGCCGGCCGATCCGCAAGATCGTTTCGGGCCTAAACAAAAACGTGTATACGCTGGGCTTCAGCTCAAACGCCCGGTCAGTGGCAAACTGTCAACGGTTTATTTGAGAGTTATGTACCATTTGGCGAAAGAGAAAGGTGTTCCTCTAACCGATATTCCCGGACGCGCTGAGTATGCCGTTCCCCAGGAACTGCAACCGCTCTGTGACAGATTCATCGCCGGTGACTACAGCACTACTTCTGAAGAGGAGCAATTGCTGCAATTGAAATACATCCACACATCTGCCAACTGGAATCACCCGCAAGGAAGACGGGACGGCAGCGGTTTGAAAGCCGTTTATATCAATTCACCAACGGAAGATGGCATTCGCGTGCAACACCCTCATCTAGCTGATTGGAAGCTTTGGTAATGAGACTGCTCTTGGCTTTATTGGGTATTTTGGCCTTCACCGGTTGTCACGCGACAAGCTCCAACTCAGGTGAAAACGATCCCGAATATCCTTGGTGGGAACTGGCGTTCATCAAGCCCAATTTCATGAACGTATGGGTCGAAGACAGCTCTGTGGAAGACATAAACGGTAAAACGTTTCTACGAGCCGGGGGAGGGAACGCCAGCGGCGCGGAACCAAATGACGACAAAGAATCCGCACGCGGTTGGGTAGGTGTGGGAGGTACGGGGAAACCGGTTATCGGCGCAGAGTTGCCCAAGCGAATTTTCGTACGCTGGCAATCTATACCGGAACAAAAAACCTACCGGGCTTGGGTAGATATTCCTGAGGAAGCCAGACGAGTGATGGTGACATCTACCCAGCAGCGCTGCGCTGAAACTCCCGACAAGACAGCACGCTTCATGGCCTCACTCTATTTGGGACTCGCACCTGGCGGCGTGGTCCAGGTGTGGGTGAGGGATCTGTGTCGACGCCCGATCAAAGTAGCCCGCGCCCAAGCTGAGTTGGAACCGCTGGGGCCGGAGTTGGGCAAAAACGGTGGCCAATATGCCTATCCTGTGAGCGAGAAGGCCAAGCGATATATTGATAAGTTCGGCATCCCGTACGGTAGTTGGTAAATGACATGGATGGAGCGCCGCCCACTTTTCATGCGCCAGACTGTTTCAATTTCGCTGAGTCGAATTAGCGGGGCGGTGTCTTGAGAATAGAAAAGGTCGACCGTTTCGATGATGTCGACTACGACGCAGGCTATGAATATCGGGGTTTCAATTACCTGATTCTGGACGGTGTCGATGAGTTTCTCGTCAGAACTTACGATGACCAACCCGGTAGCGCGACGGTTATGCCCCCTGGTATTACCACAAGCACCAAGCTCAGAACGTTGGTGGGATTCTTAAAAACAGAGTTGGAGGCGACTGCGATTTATCTCTACAAGGGGGAAATAGGAAGCTATGCGCAGATAGACCTGGATAGCTTGCGATTTTGTTGATCCAGTATTGAGATGGCGGCGATAAGCGAGATTCACCCGCGAAGCGTTCCGCGACCGCCGCCAACCCTCATACGCCAGCTTTCGCCTCAACCTTCACCGCCGCTTTGCGATACGTCAGCAAAACAATCCCGCTTACGACGATCACTCCGCCCACGATCTGCCCTCGGCTGAGCATCTGATCCAGCACGATCCAGCCCATCAATAACGTCGCCAATGGCTCAATGTTCATCACCGGCGCGTTGCGCGGCATGTCCAGTCGGGGTACGGAAATGAACAGGACGATAAAACCGGTGCCATACAGCACGACAAGCGTGGCGAGGGCCAGCCAGCCGGTCGAGGTGGCGGGCAGGTTGAGTCCGCCGGGGAGGGCGCCGGTCAGGCCGGCCAGATTGACACTGCTGAAGACGATGAAGATGGTCAGCAGGCTGCGCACCGAGCCTCGCACCTGCGACAGCTTGTGGTCGGTGATCCATAGCGCACAGGCGAATACGCTGGCAGCGCAGAAGGCGAGCGCAACGCCCAGCAGCCATTCCGGGCCGACGCTGGCGCTGTCTGAAAGTCGTCCGGGGACATCGAGAACGAACACCAGCCCGACGAGAATCAAGCCCATCAACATCGCGGTGCGTGCGCTTGGTCGCGGGCCGCCCAATGCCCAGGTCAGCAAGGCCAGCAGGATCGGAAATACGTTGGCCACCAGCAGCGCCAAAGCGACCGGGACCCGCGCGACGGCAGAGTACAGGCACAGGCTCTGCGCGGTAATCAGCAGGCCCAACAACAATTGCCAACGCCAGGCGCCCGGCGGCAGACGCAGGCTTTGTCGTTGCCACAGCACCATAATCGCGAGCACCAGCAGGGTCCCGCCGGAACGCATCAGGATCGCCAGCAACACCCCCGCGCCATCATCAAAAGCCACCCGGGCAGCGACGTGGTTGCCGGCGAACGCACAACCCATGCACAACAGAATGATCACGGCGAGATAACGGGGGAAGGGCGGCGGTACGGTCGGTGCGAATTCAGGGCGGGACATGGCAGATCTCAAAAGTGATAGCCACTCGAGGTGGCTCAGGTTTTTATTATGTTGTCGTACAACTTCATGATTTGTACCGTAATCATGCAGGGGCGGCAAGCTCGAATGACCATACTGTCGGCATGGCTTGGGCGATGCTTGGGTTTCAGAGATCGTATGACTGCCGAGGGCGGCAAGCGTGTGCTGTGTTACTCCGGTGAGGATGCCGCCAGCAAAGCCAGGGTTGCAGAGCTGATTGACCAGTTGGGTTTTTATGGCATCGATCTGGGCGGTGTGCAGCAGGGTCTGCTTGCGCAGTTCCCAGGCGGCCCGCTACCGGCCTTGAACCTGATCAAGCATGGTTAACCGTTGAGCCCGGGCGACCGGGCTTCACCGACCAATCGAGGATTCAATAATGTCTGGTTCAGATTCGCAAAATAGCAATCAGCACACGGCTTGGGTTACCTGCGCTGGCATGCAGGCCTGGCTGCAGGCCCGGTAATCGTCAGCGGCGTTGATGTGGCGACAATCAGTGAAGGGGAAATCGTGCGGTTGTGGGTGTTGCTGGACCCGGCTTGAAGCCCAGACGCAGCAGGCAGGTACTTCCTTATTTCGAGCTCGATCAGGCGTGTCTCGCGCAAGCGCTTATACTCGCTCAGGTGCTTGCGCAGCACATTCCCAAACAGACCTGTCAGGGCAGACGATGATCGACAGAACGGACACCCCGCAAGAATCAGTCAGCGAAGAGACGCTGGCTGCCAGGCAACCCGCCGTCGCTCTCAACCTGCGTGGGCTCATTCTGTCTCTGGTATTGCTGTCTGTTCTGGCGACGTTGGGCAACAGCCTTGTCACTGCCTACCGCGTGCAGCGCGATGCCTTGATTGACCATGCGCTGCAATCAAACAGTGCCTATGCAGCAAAGGTCGCTTCGAGCCTCTCCGAATTCATTCATTCGGCACAGAACCATCTGCGTTACAGCGCCAGTGAACTGGGCAAGGCCTGGGGTGACGCGAATGTGATGAGCGCCGAGGCGGTGCGCCTGCAAAAACAGGATGCCGATTTCAACTCGATCGCCGTTATCGATCGCAATGCCAAGGTGCTGAAGGCGTACCCGGACACCCTGCAAATCAATGGTTCGACGTTGAGCTCGGATGCCATTCGCAAGGCCATCGAGGCGCAGCGGCCTTTCATCAGCCCGGCCTACCCATCGAGCGCCGGCAATCTTGTGGTGTTTATCTCCCAGCCCGTTTACGACGCAGCTGAGCGTTACGTGGGCATCATCGGCGGCTCGGTTTATCTGCGCGAAGACAACGCACTGCACACCTTGATCAGCCGTCATTTTCAGCACGAAGGTACTTTCGTCTTTGTCACCGATCAGGACCGCCAACTGCTTTTTCACCCTGATGCGGCGCGCATTGGCGACACCCTGGGCTGGAGCAAAACCGCGGATGCGGCGTTACGGGGCGAGAGCGGTTCAATGACCGTGCGCAATTACAAGGGCGTGGCGATGCTGGCCGGGTACGCTCAAGTGCCGGGCGCCGGTTGGGCCGTGGTCGCGCAGCAGCCGCGCGAGGTCAGTCTGGCGCCCATGAACACCTTGATGCGCGATGTTTTTGAAGGGATGGTGCCTGCCGCTCTGATCGGCTTCGTACTGATCTGGTTCGGCACCTCGCTGGTCTGTCGCCCTCTCAACCAGCTCTCGCGTATTGCCCGGCAATTGTCAGCGCCGCAGGCCACTGAGCAACTTCGCCACGTCAAAGCCTGGTATCAAGAAGCGTTTTCCATTCGCCAGGCGATGCTGGCCGGCGTTCAGTTGTTGCAAGCGAAGCTGGGCCGCCTGAACCAGCAGGTGCTGACCGACCCGATGACGGGACTGGCCAATCGCAGGGCGATGGATGAAGAGTTGCGCGGCCTTGAGCGCGCCGGTCGGACCTATTCGGTCTTATCGCTGGACATCGACCATTTCAAAAGGGTCAACGACACCTTCGGCCACGACAAGGGCGACCTGGCGATAAAGCAGGTCGCACACACACTGCAAACCCACTCTCGCACCGGCGACCTTGCCTGCCGGGCCGGGGGAGAGGAGTTTCTGCTGATTTTGCCGGAAACCGATGTAGCCTCGGCCAGCGTCATCGCTGAGCGGATTCGTCAGGCCATTGCGACCAGCGATATTGAGACGGTGGGGCACATCACCGCTTCGATCGGCGTGGCCACGTGTGAACATTTGCCGACCACCGCAGAGATCGTGCTCAAGAAAGCCGACGAATGCCTGTACCGGGCCAAGCAGGGCGGACGCAACCGGGTGGAGTCGCACCTGTCGCTGCCCTCAGGCACATGCGAATGAGACAACCAATTGATGCATGTCACGGGGCTTTCAACTAATCGGCAGAGTTGTTGATTCTGCTTCGAATCCACGTTAAAAGCAGCAACAGGTGCCGATCAAGCGACCGTCCAGCCATCGCAAAGGCGCGTTACGGGCCAGTTTATTCAGGCGGTGAAATGAAGCGTTCAAAGATCATGCAGCGGGGAATATTGCTGACCGTCCTTGCGGTGATCGTCCCGTTGGGCTTGACCTTCGCGGCAAGCTGGACGCTGTCGATCTACGCGGCCCATGACCGTCTTCAGACACTCGCCGCGATTGCCAACGATCGCGCCAGACAGACATTCGCGCAAGCCTCCCAAGCACTGAAAAGCATTGCCGTCACTGACCTCGAACCCTGCTCGCCACAAGGCATCGAGCAGATGCGCATGATCGCCATGAATACGTTTTCGGTCGAGACGGTGGGCTACGAAGAGGATGTGTTTGCCTGCACGTCATGGGGCGCCACGCCGCCTCGTTCGAGGCAGTGGGCGGAGGATTTCGTCACTGACGACGGGGTGAAGGTATCCATCGATGCGCACGATGACAACGATCTGATCAAGCCGATGCTGGCCTTGCAGTTCGCTGCGTTCAACGTGCTGGTCGACCCGGAACAGTTTCGCGAAGTCGTACTGGATGAAGGCGTCAGGCTGGCCGTCGGCACACGTCAGGGCCGCTTGCTCGGCCCGGCGGACCCGAACATGGCGAGTTTCCTCGCCTTGGTGCATGAGGGGCCTACGCATGGCCTGAAGGACGGCTTCCTCTACACTCTGGTGGCCCAAGGCAACTTCACCGTAATTGCCGCAATCCCTCGACAGCAACTGTTGCGCAGCCTCGGGCGACACGTTCTTTATCTGCTGCCGATCGGTCTTGCCATCACCACAGGCCTGGTCTTCGCGAGCCTGCGCTGGTGGCGTCGCAAGCTGTCTCCGCTGGCCGCACTGGAGCGCGCGGTGCGGCGACAGGAATTCGTCGTTCATTATCAGCCGATCATTGAAATTGAAACCCAACGCTGCATCGGCGCTGAAGCCTTGGTTCGCTGGCAAAAACCCAACGGCATGCTGGTCTATCCGGACATGTTCATTCCACTGGCCGAATCCAGCGGATTGATTGAAGCGATCACTGATCAAGTGCTCCATCGCGTATTCGCAGACCTTGGCGCCATGCTCGCCAGTGATCGTTCGTTGCACGTGGCCTTGAATCTCGCTGCGGCCGACGTGAGTTCTGGGCGACTGATACCCACTTTGTTGAATGAAAGCCGTCGCCTCGACGTGCAGCCCGCGCAGATATGGCTCGAAGTGACGGAACGCAGCCTCGTCGACCTGGCGTGCGCGAAAATCACGCTGGAGCGCGCGCGAAGCGCCGGGTTTGTTGTCGCGCTGGATGACTTCGGCACCGGCTATTCTAGCTTGCAATACCTGCAGCAATTACCGCTGGACGTGCTCAAGATCGACCGATCCTTCGTTGACCAGATCAGCGAAGCAGAGGAGAAGACCCTGCTGGTCACTCACGTCATCCAGATGGGCCACGCGTTGCGGCTGACACTGGTCGCTGAAGGCGTTGAGACTCCGGCGCAGCTCGAATTGCTTCGCGCCAGCCAGGTGCGATATGCCCAGGGATGGCTGTTCGCGAAAGCCATGGAATGCGCACAGTTCAAACAGCACTGTCTGGACAGTCGGCCTCGCACCGACGCAAGCATTGCCCAGGCTCCGATTGCTTCCTGATAAAAACACACTGAAAAACTGCATTGACATATCGAAGAATCTCGATATCCTCGGCGCATGGAACTGATCGAAATCTTCAAAGCCCTCTCGAACCCGACGCGCCTCAAGATCCTTGAAGGCCTGAAGGATCCCGTCAAGAACTTCCCCCCGCAGGATGAGGGTGATGTGCTTGTTGAGGGCGTCTGCGTCAGCAGCATCCAGGAAGGTATCGGCCTGTCGCAGTCGACGGTGTCGAGTTACCTGGCCACGTTGCAGCGCGTGGGGCTGGTTGAAGTGCGACGCATCGGTCAATGGACCTACTACAAACGCAATGAGGCTGCTATCAGCGCGCTTGCAGAGATCATAGGGAAAGAGCTGTAATTTTTTTACTTTAGGATATCGAGAATTCTCGATATCCCTCTTTGTCGATACGAGGTTTTGCCATGAAAGCGATGATTTTGAAATCCTTCGGCGGTCCTGATTCGTTCGAACTCAACGATGTGCCCAAACCGGTTCCGCAAGCGGGCCAAGTGCTGGTCCGAGTGCACGCCACTTCCATCAATCCGCTGGATTATCAGGTTAGGCGCGGTGACTATCCCGATCTGGTGCCGCTGCCGGCCATTACCGGTCACGACGTGTCGGGCGTGGTTGAAGCCATCGGGCCGGGCGTCAGCGCTTTCGCGCCGGGCGACGAAGTCTGGTACACCCCGCAGATATTCGACGGGCAGGGCAGTTATGCCGAGTACCACGTCGCGGCCGAAAGCATCATCGCCAGAAAGCCTGCCTCGCTGAGTCACCTGGAGGCGGCCAGTCTGAGTCTGGTCGGCGGTACTGTGTGGGAAGCGCTGACCGTGCGCGCCGTGCTCCGCGTGGGCGAGAGCATTCTGATCCATGGCGGCGCGGGCGGGGTCGGTCATGTGGCGATTCAGGTGGCCAAGGCCATGGGCGCCAGAGTGTTCACCACCGTGCGCGAGGCCAACGCCGAGTTCGTCCGCAGCCTGGGCGCTGATGTGGTGATCGATTACACCCAGGAGGATTACGTCGAAGCGATCATGCGCGAGACCGCAGGCCACGGCGTCGATGTGGTGTTCGACACCATCGGCGGCGATACCCTGTCCCGCAGCGCCGACGCGCTCGCCCAGCTTGGTCGCGTCGTCTCGATCGTCGACATTGCGCAGCCACAAAACCTTGTCCAGGCCTGGGGCAAGAACGCCAGCTATCACTTCGTCTTCACCCGCCAGAACCGCGGCAAGCTTGATGAACTGAGCGCGTTGGTCGAGCGCGGCCAGTTGCGGCCCCACGTTGGCGCGGTGTACTCGCTCGCCGACATCCCGCTCGCCCATGCCCGACTGGAAAGCGCCAACAACGGTCTGCTGGGAAAAATCGCCATCGCCGTCGAGCCTTCGCTCATCGTCTGAATTTTGGAGAAACATCATGGTTTACGAGATCGCTGTGCTGCCCGTTCACCCACAACAGACTGAAGCCTTCCGAAGGGCATTTGCCGAAGTCGAACCGTTGCTCACTCGCGCCAAAGGCTACGGCGGCCACTTGCTGGCGCAAGGTATTGAAACCCCCGAGCAATTCAATTTGATCGTGCGCTGGCAATCGCTTGAGGATCACTCGCCGGGGTTTGAAGAAAGCGAAGACCACCAGCGGTTCATGCTGGGGCTTGAGGATTATTTTTCGGCAGAACCTAGGGTCTATCACATTGAGGGTGGTGCTTTTCCGGGGGGCGACTTTGGCGTACCGGACAGCGGTGCCAGCGTAGGCATCTGAGGGAGTATGTGGCTGTTCGCCACAAGCGGCTGTGGCTGGTCGAGCACTGCTTGTGATGAATTGCCACTTTAATTCCGCTTTGGCCTGTTCATGGGGCAGGGGTGGCAGGCAAAATGCGCCGTTTTCCATATGTCTCGTACTGCTGCTCATCCAAGGAAGGCCACTTGAAAGTCACTCCCCACGCTTCCCTGCGCCCTGAAATCTGGCCAGCCGTTGTTCTATTGTTGCTGGCAAGCCTGATCACGACCGGCTGCACGCGCTCCCATTCTCCAAGACCGGTGGAGCGCGATCCTTGTCTGGATGCCGGTCCAGCGCATACAAAGGCCTACGCCAAATGCATGAGCGAGCGGAAAGAGCGCCAAGCTGAAGCGCTCAGAATACTGCTCAGTGATGATCCTGCTGACAATCCGCAACGGCAAGTGGCCGTGCCAGGCGACAGCGATTTCCAACCGTCTGATTTTCCTGACGAGCCAATGCCAGCGAGTTTTCGCATGCCTTCCGACCTGAATCTCAAGGATACCCAAGCGTTTCCTTACAAGGCTCGCATCAGCTGGAAATACGTGTCGGATCGCTTCCTGCCGAGTTCAAAGGAATCCGCGCGGATGATGCAGGTGGACCGCCTGATTAAGGCGGCTGTAACGGCGGATGAGTTCGCAAAGTGGGGGTGCACGGTCACCGGCGGAAAGCGTCAAGTGTGGGTTTTCTACACCCTGGACGACGCGGCCTTTGTCAGCCGTGTGCAGGCAGCTCTGGCGCAGACCGGGCCTTATCCGATTGAATTCAGCAGCCGTAAACAGGCAGATGTCAGTGCTGAGGTGCCGAACACCGAGCAAACTCGACTGACGCCCAAGCGATGCCTGGAGTGAAGACTCTCAACGGATAACCTCTTGAAACGGACTTCTCTCATCGCAAGGAGTCCGTAGCCGTAGTCGCTTCAGAGGCGTTCGTTGCGGCGCAGCGGCCATCTCCTGCCGCGGATTACAGCCATGCGCCCGCCAGATGTCCTTCTCGAGAACCTCGAGCCGATCCTGTTGCCCGGGGCCCCGGCCCTCCAGCCTGATCACTCCTCCATCACCTCAACCAAACCGCGATCTTCACCGAGGAAGCCACCGCTCTGGTGCTGCCACAGCCGCGCATAGGTGCCGTTCTTCTCCAGCAGTTGCGCGTGGGTGCCTTGTTCGATGATGCGACCTTCGTCCATGACGATCAGCCGGTCCATCGCCGCAATGGTCGACAAGCGGTGGGCGATGGCGATCACGGTTTTGCCCTGCATCATTTCATCCAGGCTTTCCTGGATCGCCACTTCGACTTCCGAGTCCAGCGCGCTGGTGGCTTCGTCGAGCAGCAGGATCGGCGCGTTTTTCAGCATCACCCGGGCGATGGCGATGCGTTGGCGCTGCCCGCCCGAGAGCTTGATGCCGCGTTCGCCGACCAGCGTGTCGTAGCCGCTGTGGCCCTGCTTGTCGCTCAACTGGCTGATGAACCCGTCTGCCTGGGCGTTCACCGCCGCGCGGTGGATGTCTTCGTCGGTAGCGTCCGGGCGACCGTAGGCGATGTTGTCGCGGATCGAGCGGTGCAGCAGCGAGGTGTCCTGGGTGACCATGCCGATCACGCTGCGCAGGCTGTCCTGGGTGACCTCGGCGATGTTCTGCCCATCGATGCGGATTTCGCCGCGATCAACGTCATAGAAGCGCAGCAGCAGATTGATCAACGTAGATTTGCCTGCACCGGAGCGGCCGACCAGGCCGATTTTTTCGCCGGGGCGGATCTGCAGCGTCAAGCCGTCGAGCACCTGACGTTCACCGTTGTAGTTGAAGCTGACATTGTCGAATACCACTTCGCCGCCGGCAGGCTCAAGCACCTTGGCATTCGGCGCGTCCTGGACTTTCGGGCCGCTGGTCAGGGTAGCCATGCCGTCCTGCACAGTGCCGATGTTTTCGAACAGCGAAGTCATCTGCCACATGATCCAGTGCGACATGCCATTGATGCGTAACGCCATGGCGGTGATCGCCGCGACGGCGCCGGTGCCGACTTCGCCCTGATGCCACAGCCACAATGCATAGCCGCCGGCACCCAGAATCAACGCGACCACCAGCGCCTGATTGACGATTTCAAACTGGCTGACCAGCCGCATCTGACGGAATCCGGTGAGCTTGAAATCTTCCATCGCCGCTCGGGCAAAGTGCGCTTCACGCTTGGAGTGCGAGAACAGTTTGACTGTGGTGATGTTGGTGTAGGCGTCGGCAATCCGTCCGGTCATCGAGGAGCGTGCGTCGGCCTGCTCCTGGCCGACCTTGCCCAGACGCGGCACGAAATACACCATCGCCAGCCCGAACAAAACGATCCACGCCAGAAACGGCAGCATCAGTTTCAGCGCAAAGCCACCGGCCAGCGCAATGATCGCGATGAAGTACACGCCGATACCGGGGAGGATTTCGATCAGGGTGAACAAGACCTCGCGAACCGACAGCGCGGTCTGCATCACTTTGGTGGTGACTCGCCCGGAAAACTCGTCGGAGAAGAACGACAGGCTTTGCCGCAGCATCAACCGGTGAAAGTCCCAACGCAGGCGCAGCGGCAAATTGATCGCCAAGATCTGGTGCTGAACCATCGTGCGCAGCGCCACCAGCCCGATGCTGACTACCAGCACAATGCCGATACCCCACAGCACACGGCTTTCCTCATCACTCGCGGTGCCGCCCGATTGCCAGGTCGAGAGCAGATCCACCACTTGCCCGAGGAAGGAAAACAGCCACGCCTCGTAGATCGACACGCTGGCGCTGAGCAGGGCGAAGGCGAGGATGTAACCGCGCGCACCCCGGGTGCAGGCCCACAAAAAACGCATCAGGCCGACTGGCGGTGGCGGCGCCTCGTCGGGCGGGAAGGGGTCGAGCCTTTCTTCAAACAGGCGAAGCATTGCGGTCTCCGAAGTGATCAGGGTGTGGGGATTCTGCCATCTATCGACGTTGTTGCGGGTTTCAGCGTCGTGTTCTAAATAAAAGCTAGTGCCTTGTCTTGACCGCGGCCAGGCGCAGAAGCTCAACGCAATCTCGCCAGGCGCAACCTTTCGTCGGTGATCCAGGCCAGACGTTGCACGCTCATCAACCTCTTTGAACTCTCGCGCAAGCTGCTCCGTCCTTTTCTATGTGGGGGCTCGAGGCAATGTTGCCGTGTAGCTCCGTTTTTTCCGTTTCCAGTCAGAACGCGAGGGGCCACATGAACACTTCAGACAGCAGGGCAGGCTTTGAATCAGGTGATCCGAACAGCAAGCCTGGACAAGGTTTTGAACATTTGAAGGACGACGTCAATGAAGCGCTGGGCGGTGCGCGGCAACAGGCCGATGCGCAGTTCGGCCAGTATCGCGATACGGCGGCCGAGCAGATCGAAGCCTTGGCGCAAGGGGCTAAAAGTTTCGTCTCGGAACTGCAGGACAAGGACACGCTGGGCATGTCCGATTACTTGACTGACATGGCGGATTCCATGACCGGGCTGGCGGGCAATCTGCGCGGCAAGAGTGCCGAACAGCTGCTGCACGATGCAGCGGATCTGGCGCGCAGCAACCCGGGCTTGTTTATCGCCGGCAGCATTGCCATCGGCTTCGGCCTGTCGCGGTTTCTCAAGGCAGGCACGGCTGCGGCGGCGACGGTCAGCGCCGAACACGATCCGGCGCAGGGCACGACATCGACGCCACCGTCAGCCGATTACGGCGCGCAGCGGCCCTATGAATCGTCAATGCCGCCATCGAGCCAGGCCAATCCGGGACTGGCCACCGGCATCACCCCGACTTCACCCGATGAACATGATCACCCCGCTGATTTTGCGGGAGCTTCCGTACCGCATGCACCCGACACCAAAGGAGAACTGTGATGAACAGAGATGAATCTGATCTGAGCGGGGCAAGGCCCCTTGGCCAAACGGATGACGCTTCGGTGGTCGGCCTGTTGCGGCAACTGTCTCGCGAGGTCCCGGCGTTGTTCACCAAGGAACTGGCACTCGCCAAAGCCGAATTGCAGAACAGCCTCAGCACGCTGAAGGCAGGCATCGGTGCGGTTGCCGGCGGCGCCATTGTGTTCCTCGCCGGCTTCATCATTCTGCTGATGTCGGCAGTGTACGGCCTGAGCCTGTTCATGGCGCCGTGGCTGGCCGCGCTGATCGTTGGCGTGGTGGTGATGATCATCGGCTTCGCCATGCTGCAATCCGGGAAGAAACAATTCGAGCCGTCTCACTTCAAACCTGATCGCACCCTCGACGCCTTGAACAAGGATCAGGAAGCGCTGCGGAGGAAAGTCTCATGAAAAGCGAACTGGATATCGAAGCGGAAAAAAGTCCGGAGCAGATCGAGCGCGAAATCGATGCGCAACGCGCGAGCATCGGCAATATCGTCGATCAACTGGAAAGCAAGTTTACCCCCGGGCAGATGATCGATCAGGCCTGGGGAATGATGCAGAGCAATGGCTCGACGTTCTTCACTAACCTGGGCACCAGCGTGCGCAATAATCCGGTGCCGGCGGTGCTGACCTCCGTGGGGCTGCTCTGGCTGATGATGAGCCAGAATCGTCCACCCGTGCCGCAACCGACCTATCGCAGCGGACCGGATCAGGACAAGGCTGGTGAATGGGCCGATGGTTTGGCGGACGGCATCGACAGCGCTCGTGCCCATCTGCACTCCACCACTGACTCGCTGAAGGGCGGCTATCAGTCGCTCAAAGGCAAGGCCAGCCACCTCGGGGACAACGTCGGGGCCGCCAGGGAAAATCTGAGCCATGCGATGCATGACGCCGGCGATCGGTTGTCGCGCAATTCGCAAGTGCTCGGGCAGCAATTCAGCCACATGCTCAAAGAGCAGCCGCTGATGGTCGCTGCTGCCGGGGTCGCCTTGGGTGCCTTGCTCGGTGCGGCGTTACCGACGACCTCCACTGAACAGCGCTACATGGGCCGCACCAGCGCCGGGATGGTCGACAAAGCCAAACAGAAAGCCCAGGAGGGCTACGATGCGGTGCGCGACACGGTGACCCGAACCACCGAGCAAACCGAGGTTGAAACCAAAACCGATCCAGCGCGGCCATCTTCGTCGGATCTGTCGCAGGGTCTGGGCACGTCGTGAAGGTGAGAAACAAGGGAGGCCTGTAATGGCCTCCCGTTTTGTTGCGCAACGGTCAGGTCGATGCTTCGTTCTGCAGGCCTTGCAGATACTCCACCAACGTCTGCGCACACGCCTCAATCGCGCCGTCGACCACCAGCTCGAAACCGTGGGTATTTTCCGTCGGGATCGCAATGCAGCCGGCCTGGGCGCTGATACCTGAGCTCATCACCGCACTGGCGTCGGAGGCGAAATCCAGCAGCAGGGCAAACTGCGGATCGAAGCCGCAACGCTTGGCCGCGTCGGCCAAAGCCATGACCACGCCGCGCGAGTAATAGCCTTTCTGGTCGCCGGTATCGATGATCGGGTCGACACTCAATCGCGTTGCGTATTCGCTCATCACCGGGCCGACTTCCACAGCAATCGTGGTGTCACCGGGCACGTGCGCGGCGGCATACATCGCGCCGGCGTTGCTTTCTTCCTCAAGCGTGGTGAAGACGAAGTAGGTGTCGTGCCGCAATTCGATGGGGCTGTGCTTGAGTTGCTCGGCAGCGAGGAGCATGGCGACGACTGGCGCGCGGTCATCGAGAAAGTGCGCCGCAGTGGCGTCACCCACCCGGAACGGCGTACGCCAATGCTGGCTGAGCACAACGCGCGTGCCGGGCCGCACGCCCATGGCTTGCAAAGTCTGCTGATCATGGCGGGTGATGATGTGCACGTCTTTCCACTCGACCGCGCCGCTCATCACATCCTGGCCCTGTGGCGAGCCTGTCGTCGCGTGCATCGAACCGAACGACAGCACACCGGGCAGCGTTTGCGCGTCGCCAAGAATATTCACCGGGCAGACACCGAAATTCACCGGATTGGCGCCGCCCAAAGCCACCACCCGCAACGTGCCGTCCGGCTCGACGCGTTTGACCACCATGGCGATCTCATCCATGTGGCCCATGATGCGCACGGCGTGCTGCCCGTCTGGATCGGGTTCGCGGCCCTTGCGCAAGCCGATGACATTGCCGGCCCGGTCGGTCCAGACCTTATCGCAATGGCGCTGCAATTCTTCCAGACAGATCGCTCTGACTTCGTCTTCCTGACCGCCGGGGCCGCGCGCCATGAGCAAACGGCTCAATAGCGTCTGGGTGGATTGCTGAGTATTGCGCGGCGAAGGCGCCTGGTTATCCGACATGCGTGCTGACCCTCCTTACATCGACGAACGTGTATCGCCCGTTCAGAGTTTTAGGGGGCAGATCGGCAGGAAAATTCACATCGGAATACGACGAAGATGCTTGATTTGATCTCGAATATTGTGGGAGCGGGCTTGCTCGCGAAAGCGGTGCATCAGGCAATGACGATGTTGAATGTGCCAACCCCTTCGCGGACAAGCCCACTCCCACAGGGATCTTGGTCGCGCTGAAGATGGTCGATTTGCCTCCGGACCAATGTGGGAGCGGGCTTGCTCGCGAATGCGGTGCATCAGGCAATGATGATGCTGAATGTGCCAACGTCTTCGTGGGCAAGCCCACTCCCACAGGGATTTTGGTTGCACTGAAGATGGTCGATTTACCTCCGAACCAATGTGGGAGCGGGCTTGCTCGCGAAAGCGGAGTGTCTGGCAATGATGATGCTGAATGTGCCAACGCCTTCGCGGGCAAGCCCACTCCCACAGGGATCTTGGTTGCGCTGAAGATGGTCGATTCGCCTCCGGACCAATGTGGGAGCGGGCTTGCTCGCGAATGCGGTGCATCAGGCAATGATGATGCTGAATGTGCCGACGCCTTCGCGGGCAAGCCCACTCCTGGAGGGGTTTCGTTTGCGCTGAAAACTGGATTGGATCCTGCGTTTACAGGGAGCTCACTTCCACAGGAAATCGGTGTTGGGCTCGGCGCATATTGGTGTCAGCGGTTGTACTTCAGCGCTTCGACGAAAGCCGCAAACGCCGCCGAGCCCTGGCGCCTGTTCGGGTAATACAGGTGATAGCCCTGAAAGGTCGGGCACCAGTCGCTTAACACCTCCACCAGTCGCCCGTCGGCCAGATACGGCGCGACCAGTTGCTCGGGCACGTAGGCCACGCCGATGCCATCCACGGCGGCATTGAGCACATGCATGATGCTGTTGAACACCAATTGCCCGTCGACCTTCACGCTGAAATCCTGACCCTTGTGCGCGAACTCCCAGGCGTAAATCGCGCCGGCTGGTTGGTGGCGGATGTTGACGCAGGTGTGCTCCATCAACTGATGCGGCGTGGAGGGCGCCGTGTGGCGGGCGAAGTATTCGGGCGAAGCGACCACGGCCAGGCGCCAGTCCGGACCGATGCGCACGGCGATCATGTCCTTGCTGATCGACTCGCCGAGACGGATGCCAGCATCGAAGCGTTCCTTGACCACATTGGTAAATCCGTAATCGACGTAAAACTCCAGGATGATGTCTGGATAGTCCTGCAAAAACTGCGCAAGCATCGGCCGGATGCACAATTCAATCTGATCGTCCGTGCAGGAAATGCGGATGGTGCCGCTGGGCTTGTCGCGCAGTTCACCGAGGGCCTCAAGCTCGGCGCTGATCTGCTCCAACAGCGGCGCAATAGAATGCATCAAGCGATCGCCTGCCTCGGTGGGTGAGACATTGCGCGTCGTACGAGCGAGCAAGCGGATACCCAGACGCTGCTCCAGCGCGCGGACCGTATGACTCAGCGCGGACGGCGTTACGCCGAGGCGGGCGGCGGCTTTGGTGAAGCTCTGCTCCTGGGCCACCGCCAGAAACGCCTGCAGGTCATTGATTTTGCCGCTACTCATTGCTGAATTTTTCTCAAAAGCACATGAAGATTATCGCTACTAATCAAGTTAAGCCTGATCCGTCAAGCTTTGCAGCCTGAGTAGCGGGGTAGAAATGCCTCGATGATTTCTTCTTCAAGACAGGTTTTCGCATGACGGCTCAAGCAATCGATAACCCGACGGCCCAGGCCAAGGGCGTATCTGCAACTGGCGAACAACCGGCGTATTGGAGCGGCGTGTTCGCGATGACCTTGTGTGTCTTCGCCCTGATCGCCTCCGAGTTCATGCCGGTCAGTCTGCTCACGCCAATGGCCACGGACTTGCACATCAGCGAAGGCTTGGCCGGCTATGGCATCGCCATCTCCGGCGCGTTCGCGGTGCTGACCAGCCTGACGATCACCAGGCTCGCCGGCTCGATGGATCGCAAGCGCCTGTTGCTGCTGTTGACGGCGCTGATGTGCGCGTCCGGTCTGGTGGTCGGCCTGGCGCCCAATTACACGGTGTACATGATCGGTCGCGCATTGATCGGCGTGGTTATTGGCGGCTTCTGGTCGATGTCGGCGGCGCTGGCCATGCGTCTGGTGCCATCCGCCAGCGTGCCCAAGGCGCTGGCCATTTTTAACGGCGGCAATGCACTGGCGACCGTTGTGGCGGCACCTCTGGGCAGTTATCTGGGCAGTGTGATTGGCTGGCGCGGTGCGTTCTTTTGCCTGATTCCAGTGGCGTTGATTGCGCTGCTCTGGCAGTGGATCAGCTTGCCCGCGCTTCCCGCTGCGCCGCGCAAGGCCAGCGCAGGCAATGTCTTTGCTTTGTTCAAAAGCCGCCGGGTGGCGTTGGGCATGGTTAGCGCCGGCCTGTTCTTCATGGGCCAGTTTGTTCTGTTCACGTACCTGCGACCCTTTCTGGAAACCGTGACCCAGGTCTATGTTCCGCTGCTGTCGATGATGCTGCTGGTCATTGGTGTGGCCGGGTTTATCGGCACCGTGATCATTGGGTCGGTGCTGAAGTCAGGTCTGTACAGAGTGGTGATCGCCATTCCACTGCTGATGGCGATGATTGCGGTGGCGCTGATCGGGCTGGGCAGCTCGCTGATCGCGACGTTCGTGTTGCTGGGTTTGTGGGGGTTGATCGCGACGGCGGCGCCGGTGGGCTGGTGGTCGTGGCTGGCACGCACGTTGCCCGACGATGCCGAAGCGGGCGGAGGGCTGATGGTTGCGGTAGTGCAGTTGTCGATTGCTGCGGGTTCTACCGTTGGCGGTCTGCTGTTCGACGGCAGCGGTTATCGGCTGACGTTTTCCGCCAGCGCAGTGTTGCTCGTGCTGGCGGCGTTGATGACCTGGCTGACGTCGCGACAGAAAGGCTGATTCAGCTTTCGGTGTGTTCGCCCGCCGCCTGCGCGGCGTCTGCTTCCAGCTTCAGGCGATCGGCCTTGCAGATGTACTTGGGCTTTTTCGGCGCCAGTTTGGCGTTGGCCTTTTTAGCCTTTTCCTTGAACAACTGCTGCAGCTTCTTTTGACGGTTCATGACTTTTCGATCGCGGGTGGAGAGGGTGGGAATCCTGAAGCAAGGCCGAGTGGTCAGCAAGAAGAAATCCACTAAGCTGAGCACATTCCCCCATACTCAAGAGCATCCCCCCAACCCGAAGGAATCGCACATGAGAAAAGCTCGCAAATTGATTGTCGCGTTGTCTTGCCTCGCGCTTGTAATCGGCAGCACGACGGCACTGGCCGACCCCGGCAATGGCAAGGGACAAGGGGGGCAAGGCGGCCAAGGCAACGGCAAGGGCAAACCGCAGAACATGCAGGACCACGGGAAACAGGGTGGAAGCGGTCAAGGCAACGGCAACAAAGGCCAGCCATCCTCCGGTAATCGCGGCGGCGGACCTAGTGTTGATCACGGCAATATTCTTGGCATCGTCGGCGGCTATCGCGGCGAATACTGGAATCCGGGGCCGCCCCTGCCGCCGGGCATTCAAAAGAATCTGGCGCGGGGCAAACCGCTGCCTCCGGGTATCGCCAAGAAGCTGGACGGGCGTCTGCTCGGCCATTTGCCCCACTATGACGGCTATGAATGGCAACAGGTGGGCACCGATCTGATCCTCGTTGCGCTGGCTACCGGGCTGATTTACGAGGTACTTAACGGCGCGTTCGATTGATCTACCCGTAAGGAGTGGCAGCAAGTGTCGCTCCTTTTTTGTGTCTGCATAGCTGCATCAGGTGCAGTAATGAACTGCATTCAGCCTGCCTTGTTCGTCGAGCGTTGAGCTTTCAGACTCCGATCAACGCTTAATGACTGAAAGGAGATGAGCATGACCAGCGCAATTCGCTTGACCGAAACGGGCGCTCCGAACGTCCTGGCGTTGCAAACAGTCAATGAGCAGTCCCCCGGCCCCGACGAGGTCTGGCTGGAGCAAGAGGCGATTGGCGTCAATTACCTCGATGTGACCCAGCGCAAAGGTGCGGTGCCGGTTGCATTGCCCTCGGGGCTGGGGCTTGAGGGCGCCGGTCGGGTGGCGGCTGTCGGCGCCGGTGTGAGCAATGTCCGCGTGGGTGATCGAGTCGCTTATGCCACTGGACCTTTGGGCGGCTACGCGTCGGCGCGGCTGTTCCCGGCCGAGCGTCTGGTGAAAATCCCCGATGAGTTGTCGTTCGAAGACGCGGCGGCGGTGTTGTTCAAAGGCATCACCGCGCAGTACCTGCTGAAGGCGACTTACCCGGTCGGGCCGGGCACGACGATGCTGCTTTACGGCGTCGCGGGTGGTCTGGGAGAAATCATGGTGCCGTGGGCCAAATACCTTGGCGCAACGGTGATCGGCGTGGTGTCGAAGCAGGCCAGCGTTTACAAGGCTCGCGCGTCGGGCTGTGACGACGTGCTGGTATTCGACGCCGAAACCCTCGCCGCCGATGTGTTGCGTATCACCGAGGGGCGCAAGGTCGATGTGGTGTATGACCCGATTGGCCGGGTGTCTTTTCAAGCCTCGCTGGACAGCTTGCGCCCACGCGGACTGATGGTTTCGTTCGGTGCACAGACCGGGGCGCCGGCAGCGGTAGAAATGGCCACGCTCAATGCCAAGGGCTCGCTGTTCCTGACCCGTCCATCGCTGGCCGCGCATACCGCCACGACAGCCGAATATCAGGAGCGTGCGCAAGACGTGCTGGCCGCTGTTGCCGCCGGTATCATCACGCCGCAAATCCGCGCGCGTTATGCATTGGCCGACGCGGCACTAGCGCATGCCGATCTCGAATCGGGGCGATCATCAGGGGCGATCATTCTAAAACCATGAATCTGGATGTTCTGAGCAATCCGCACAGCGATGAGATCGCAGCCTTTCTCGCCGTCGCCGCGCAAGGCTCGTTTGTCGCGGCGGGCCGCTTGTTGCAGCGTCATCCGACCATCGTTTCCAAGCGCCTGGCGGCGATGGAAAAACGTTTGGGTGTGCGGCTGGTAGAGCGCTCGACACGGCACGTGCGCATCACCGAGGCTGGCCTGCAACTCGAACAACGTTTGCGCGCGGCCGTCGAACTGATGAACGAGGCGCAACAGCAAGCGGTGCAGGGCGCCAGCGAAGTGCGCGGCACCTTGCGCCTGGCTTTGCCGGCGGCGATGGGGCGGTTGTGGCTGGGGCCGTTGCTGCCGCAATTTCTCAAGGCACATCCGCACGTCTCGCTGGTCGCCGATTACAGCGAAGGCCTCGTCGATATCATCGAGCAGGGCTTCGACGCGGCCATCCGTATCGGCGAGCTGGACGACAATCGGCTGATCGCGAAAAAGCTCAGTGACCATCGACGGATTCTCTGCGCATCGCCAGCCTACATCGAGGCCCACGGCATGCCGCAAACCCCGCACGACCTGCTGCAGCACAATTGCCTGCGCTTCAGCGGGCTGGCATCGTTCCCGCTGTGGCGCCTGCATCGCGGCGATGAACTGCAAACCATCACGCCACACGGCAACCTGACCGCCAGCGACAGCGAATCCCTACTCGCAGCAGCCCGGGCCGACGCCGGCATACTGGGTGCCGGCGACTGGCTGATGAGCCGCGATCTGGCGGCCGGACGGTTGATTCGCGTGCTGCCTGACTGGCATCTGGATTCGGCGGGCGGCGTTTATCTGATCAGGCCGTCGTCGCGGTTCCCGGCAGCGGCAGTGGTGGCGTTCAAGGAGTGGATTGAAGCGAAATTCGAGCTCGGGCCACCCTGGGCCCTCTGAGCAAAACCAGCATTTGCTGTCGCCACCGTCCCTGTAGGCGTGCTCGCCTTTGCGTCAACACAGAAATCGATGTCGGCGCACAAAAAGGCCCGGCATCGCTGCCGGGCCTCTGTGTATTCAATACTTTACGCAGCGATATTGTTGGCCGCCATTTCCTTTTTATGGCTCGCTTTCATGGCTTCCATCTGTGCGCCCAGTTCCTCGAGCTTGGCCTTGCCCAAAAGCTTTTGGGCTTTCGGGAACATTTCCTCTTCTTCCTCTTCGATGTGGTGCTCGAGCAACTCCTTGACCACTTTGACCCGACCGGCAAATTCCGGCGTGCCCGGATCGGTCTCTTTCAGATCAGGCAGTACCAGCGAATCCACGGTGCGGTGCTCTTCCTTGGCTTCGTGGTACATGATCTCTTCTTCCTTGCTGCCGGCTTCCTTGAAAGCAGGGTAAAGGATCTCTTCTTCGAGGCGGGTGTGGAGGGTGATTTCCATCTCCAGTTTGCCCAGCAACTCCACGCGTTTTTTCAGCGCGCGCTCGGTGGATTCACTCAGTTGGCTGAGGATCGCTTTTACTTTTTCATGGTCGGCTTTGAGAAGGTCGATGGCATTCATTTTTTTAAGGCCTCTGCTTTTCACGGATTGAACACAGCGTTCTTTTTTTCGCGCTGCTGTGTATTCAGGAAGAGGCTATCGCATGACTCATGCCAACTCGCCGAGCAAGCGCAAGCCACGTAAATCAAGGGCTGGCGCACAAGAAGGCATAACGCCTTCGTGCAGGCTGCAAGATCTCAGCTGGCGCGACATTGCATATAACAAGCCCGGCAAAAGCCGGGCTGTGAGTGATACTTGAGTCGCCCCTGCGACAGCGTTTACCGATTCGCCTGGGAAGGGGAACCGCGACCGATATGCTTGGGCCCCGCCAACGCCCAGGCGATCAGGCCGAACAGCGGCACGAACACGATCAGCACGATCCACACACCTTTATTACTGGATTTCCCCTCGCTTTTACGCACCCGGTTGATGGCCCAGAGCTCGATCAGCACGAGAATGACCGCCAATACGATCCACACGGTTTCGATTTGCATAGGCTTACCTCCTGATGGTCTGTGCGTTAGGCGACAAGCGGGGCGTTGGGTTCATTCTTTTTGCCCGGGACGCGAGGACGCGGCGATACCCGATTGCAAAATAGATGTCTGATCGCCGCTGCGGCCTATATCCTCTGCGCCACACGTTTGGGCAGGAACAGGAACAGGGACAGGGACAGGCAATGGCATTCAGGGTGATGGTCGTCGGTGGTTACGGCAATTTCGGCAGCATCGTTTGCCGGCATCTGGCACAAATGCCAGAAATTGATCTGCTGCTGTCGGGCCGTGATGCGCGCAAGTTGCAGCGCAAGGTCGACGAGCTGCAAGTGCAATCGGGGCGTACGTGCCAAGGCTGGTGCGGCGATGCAATGGGCGCAGATTTTCAAGCGGCGTTGCGCGAGTTGAACGTCCAGTTGGTGGTGCACACCGGTGGGCCGTTTCAGGGGCAATCCTGCGCAGTCGCTGAAAGCTGCATCGGTGCCGGGGTCAATTACTGCGATCTGGCTGACTGCCGCACCTTCGTCAACGGCATTGATGTGCTTGATGCCCGCGCCAGACAGGCCGGTGTGGCCGTGCTCAGTGGTTGCAGTTCAGTGCCGACCTTGTCTTCGGCCATCATTGATCAGCAGCGCGAGCGCTTCGCCCGAATCGATTCGATCGAACATGGCATTTCTTCCTCGGCGAAGATGCCGGGGCTGTCAACGGTCGAAGGCGTGCTGGCCTACGCCGGCAAACCGATCAGGCAATTAAAGAATGGCCAGGTGCACGAAGTATTGGGCTGGCTCGACCTGACCTTGCGCAGGATGCCGCAACTGGGCACGCGGGTGCTGGCCAATGTCGATGTGCCGGACATGGATATTTTCGCGCGCCGCTATGGCGCGCAGACGCTGCGCTTCAAGGCTGGCGCCGGTCTGAAACTCGGCGGTGTCGCCAATGCTTTGCTGGCGCAAGCCTTGCGCGTGGGTCTGGTGCGCGATCATGTGCGCTGGGCGGCGCGCCTGCATCGACTGGGTACGCGGTTCGAGCGTTTCGGGGATGGCAAAAGCGCGATGTACATCGATGTTTGCGGCATCGGTGTCGACGGCCAGCCGCTGAGCATGACCGCGCAACTCACCGCGTTGAATGACAAGGGCCCGGAAATCCCCAGCTGCGCCGCCGTCGCCCTCGCAACCAAAATGGCCCGCGGCTATGTACCGCAGGCCGGCGCGCGACCGTGTGTGGGCGAAATCAGCGTTGAGGAATATCTGGCGGCGATCAACGATCCGGGTAACTTGAGCCTGTCGGTCCAGTTCGCCGATGGGCAGCGTTGAGATGCTCTATCTCTGTCTGAAGTATTTGCATGTGATCGCAGCGGTTTTCCTGTTCGGTTTCGGCATGGGCTCCTACCTGTACCTGATCGCCGCCAGCCGCACCGGCAACCCGCAAGTGGTCGCCCATGTCGCGCGGATGGTGGTGCGTTTCGATACGTGGATCACCACGCCGGCCGGGTTTGTGCAGGTTGTTACCGGCTATCTGCTGATGCGGCTCTCGGGGCTTCCGATGAGCACCGAATGGCTGCTGACTTCGCTGATCATTTTCTTCTGTGTCGGCGCGTTGTGGCTGCCGGTGCTGGTATTGCAAAAGCGTTTGCAGAGCATGGCGCTGAGCGCGGGCGAAGGTTGCCTGCCTCTGGATGCTCGCTACGCGAGCACGTACCGCTGGTGGTTCTGGATGGGCGTCGCCGGGTTCGCCGGAATGTTTGTCATCGTGCTCATGATGGTGACGAAGATGACGCCGCTGCAACTGATCGGGTCAGCCGTGGGCTTTTAGAAAACGGCTTTCGTGATCCGCAGTCGGCAGCAGGCAAGTGTTGTACTTGCCGAACAGCCGATAGCGGTTCAGCGCGATGCGATCGTAAGCCCAGTCGCGCAGACGACGCGGGAAAATCCGCAGCAGTTTCAGCGGCTGCCAGCGCCCCGGCAGTTGCCCGACCACTTGCAGGAATGCATCCGAGCGCTCCCAGTAATGCTGGTCGCGGATCACCGCCATGGTGTCGAACTCGTCCAGCGGCAAACCGGCCCACGCCAGCAAGGCCTGGCCCTCGGGCGATTGCACCGCTGCCAGCCGCACACGGCGCTGGCGATCATGGCGAATCAAAAAGCGCGCCCAGCCGTTGCACAGCTTGCACACGCCGTCGAACAGCACCACGGTTTCGCCGGGCTTGAGCAGTGGCGCGGGGTCAGGGCGGGTTTTCATGGCTGGCATCGGCATGTTCCTGGCGGCGGTTGTCGCGATGATAACCCCGATCAACAGGCGCTTGTTCCATAGCCGCGGATCGCGGCGGTATTGCCCCGGCGAGATTCCATGCACGCGGCGGAACGCAGCGCCAAAAGCCGCGTCGGACAGATAGCCCAGTGAAGCTGCGATGGTCGCGACATTGAGCCTGAATCGGGCCGCAAAGGCATTGCCAAATGGGCGGCGAATGCTGAGTTGGCTGAGCAACTCTGGGTGTTGTCGGAGCCGTGGACGGGGCTCAAGGTGGCGTGAATCGAGTCAGATGTCAAAAGTCCCTCAGCTCAGCTCAGCCCAGCCCACTGCCTCGGATGAGGGCTGGGGCGATGGACAGTTGCGCCGCTGCAACCAAGTCGAACCCGAACAAGACAACCCGGCTAAAGGCGCGTCACGTCTGTTCACCCCCCTCGCGCTTCACTCCTCGACAAAACATCTTCCGATAGTCCGACGGCGACGTCCCCAAGTGCGCTGCGAACTGCTGCCGTAACGACAGCGGCGTGCCAAACCCGGCTTCCCCGGCGATGCACTCGACCGATAAATCCGTGGTTTCCAACAATGCCTGTGCTCTGACCACGCGTTCAGCGTTGAGCCATTTAGCAACCGTAGTACCGGTCGTTTCCTTGAATCGCCGGGTAAACGTGCGGCGACTCATCCGGGCTTTCTCTGCCAACAGATCCAGCGACAGATGTTCACCCAGATGCATGCGCGCCCAAGCCAGAACCGCAGCCAGATGCGTTTCGCTCGACAGTTGTGGCACCGGGTGCTCGACGTATTGCGCCTGGCCTCCTGGCCGGTGCGGTGGGGTGACCAGCATTTTCGCCGTGTGATTGGCCACGTCAGCACCGAAGCGCTGGCGCACCAGATGCAGGCAGCAGTCGATAGCCGCTACGGTGCCTGCCGAGGTCATCAGATTATCGTCGGTGACATACAGCACCTCGGGACGAAAGCGAACCTTGGGAAAGCGCCGCGCAAACTCGTCGCGCGCCGCCCAGTGCGTCGTTGCCTGTTTGCCATCAAGCAGTCCGGCATCTGCCAGCACAAAGGCGCCCAGGCATAACCCGACGATCAGTTTCCCTGCGGCGTGGGCTTGTTGCAGCGCTTGTACAAGCCCTGCCGACGCGGTGATCGATTGATCGCCCCATGCCGGAATGATGATGACGTCGGATGCCGCCATCAGTTCCAGGCCATGGTTTATCGCCAGGCCGATTCCTTGGTCACTGCTGACCATGCCAGGTTCTTCTGCGCAATAACTGATTTGGTAACGCGGCTCAGTGGACGCCAGATTCGCCGTCGCCAGAACGATGCCCGGCACGGACAGGTGGAACAGGCTGACGCCGTCAAATGCCAGAACGGCAACATGGATGGGGGACATAAGACAGATCTCGGTTTCGCGGTGTCAGGATGGCCCGATTATAACGATACATGTCATTCAGGCCACTGTTCGCTGCGCCGGGCCTCAGCCAAAATGGACGCATTCACCAACGAACAGGATGATTCACATGACACTCAAGACTCTACCATTTGCCCTGAGCATGGCTTGCGCCGCTGCGACTGTTCCAGCCTTCGCGGAGACAGAAACCCGCTCAAACCCTGAATCTGCGCACAAGCTTGATCTGCAGCAGGTGCGTAACGCTACCGTGAAAATCACCTACGGCGACACGACCTTTCTGATCGATCCGATGCTGGCGAAAAAAGGCGCATACCCTGGGTTCGAAAATACTTACCGCAGCAACCTGCGTAATCCGCTGGTGGATTTGACCGAGTCCCCTGAGCAAGTGATTGCCGGCGTCGATGCCGTGATCGTTACCCATACGCATCTGGACCACTGGGATGACGCGGCACAAAAAGCACTGCCAAAAGACATCCCTCTGTTCGCCCAGCATGAAGAAGATGCGCAGTTGATCCGCTCGCAAGGCTTCAAAAATGTGCGCGTGCTGAAGAATGAAGCCGAGTTCGGCGGCGTGAAAATCAGCAAAACCGGTGGTCAGCACGGCACTGACGAAATGTATGCCGTGCCGGCCCTCGCCAAACCGCTGGGCGAAGCCATGGGCGTGGTGTTCCAGGCGCCTGGCTACAAAACGCTCTATCTGGCCGGCGATACCATCTGGCGCAAGGAAGTCGATCAGGCCATCGAGAAATTCCAGCCTGAAGTCATCGTGCTCAACGCCGGCAAAGCGAAAATGAGCGGTTACGAAGGCTCGATCATCATGGGTGAGGAAGATGTTCTGCGAGCTGCGCAGGCGGCCAAAGACGCGAAGATCGTTGCCGTGCACATGGATGCGATCAACCACATGTCGCTGACTCGTGAAGAATTGCGCAGCTATGTGCAAAAGCACGGCATCGAGAGCCGCGTGGACATTCCGGCAGACGGTGCATCGCTGCAATTCTGATGGATTCAGACCTGCCCGGGCGTACCGTTGGCACGCCCGGGCTCCCGGGTTTGGTGGCGCATTACTCCCCCAGCTTCGCCCAGAATTCCTCCGCCGAAGGGCTGATTGGTGCCGTCGGGCGAGTCAGATGAATTTCCAGCGCAATGTCCCAGCTTTCATCCAGGGCCCTGACCAGACGCCCGTCGGCCATTTCCTGTTCGGTCAGGCTTTTTGGCAGCCAGGCGACGCCTTTGCTTTCCAGCGCCATCGACATCAGCACTGCTGCCAGATGGCTGCTGAACAGCGGTTTCAAATGCAGGTAATCTGCCTTGCCATGCAGCCTGTGGGAGACGATTCGGCCCAGACCGGATTCGTGGGTATAGGCCAGATAGGGCAGGGTTTCGGGCGAAGTGCCAAATTGCGCCGAAGCGCTCGCCAGCGGCACGAGCACATCTTCGCCGACCTTCTTGCCAATGAACTGATCAGGCGCCAGTAATGGCGGAACGTCGGGGTGGCGATGGCACAAGAGAAATTGCACCTGACCATGAATCAGCATCTGCTCGCACACGGCCATGCTGTCGGAATGCAGGCGAACCGCATCGATTGGCGCGCCATTTTCGGCGCTGCGCAACCAGCGTGGGAAGAAGGTGAATGACAACGAATGAGTGGCGGCAAACTGCAAGGTTTTCGCAGCCATGCCAGCCACTTCCTGCGCCTCGGAGCGCATGCGGTACAGGCGTCTGGCTGCTTCCTGGGCACTGGGCAAAATTTGCCTGCCGGCCTCGGTCAACGTCGCGCCTTGCGGGGTGCGCACGAACAATTCGACACCCATCCAGTTCTCCAGCGAGCGCACTCGGCGACTGAACGCCGGCTGCGTCACGTGGCGCGCTTCAGCGGCCCGGACGAAGCTGCCGTACTCGGCCAGCGCTGAAAAATCCTCAAGCCAAACCAGTTCCAAGGGCAATGCCTCCTGTGCATAGGGCGCGGCATTAATAGCATTGGGCGGGTGTCGTCGCAAAGCATAACGTTGGGTCACCACAACAAGAGGAACCCGTCATGCGTATCGTCGATATCCGTGAAAAAACCGTCTCCATCGCTTCCCCGATCGCCAATGCCTACATCGATTTTTCGAAGATGACCTGCTCGGTCGTCGCGGTCATTACCGACGTGATTCGCGACGGCAAACCGGTCATCGGTTACGGCTTCAACTCCAATGGTCGCTACGGCCAGGGCGCGTTGATGCGCGATCGTTTTCTGGCGCGGATCACTGAAGCCGACCCGCAAACACTGATCGATCACGAAAACAATAACCTCGATCCGTTCGCCATCTGGAAAACCCTGATGACCAACGAAAAACCGGGCGGGCATGGCGAGCGTTCGGTAGCGGTCGGCACCATCGATATGGCGGTGTGGGACGCGGTGGCCAAGATCGAAGGCAAGCCTTTGTATCGGCTGCTCGCCGATCGTTATCGCAACGGCGTCGCCGATGACAAAGTCTGGGTGTACGCGGCGGGTGGTTATTACTACCCGGGCAAGGACCAGACCAAGCTCAAGGCCGAAATGCAGAGCTATCTGGATCGTGGCTATGACGTGGTCAAAATGAAGATCGGCGCGGTGCCGCTGGACGAAGATATTCGCCGCATTGAAGCGGTGCTGGAAGTGGTGGGCGACGGCCAGCGCCTGGCGGTCGACGCCAACGGCCGTTTTGATCTGAAGACCGGTATCGCGTATGCCGAAGCGATCAAGAAATACAACCTGTTCTGGTACGAAGAAGTCGGCGATCCGCTGGATTACGCGCTGCAGGCCGAACTGGCCAATCATTACGAACTGCCGATGGCCACCGGTGAAAACCTCTTCTCTCACCAGGACGCCCGCAACCTGTTGCGCCACGGCGGCATGCGCCCTGACCGTGATTATCTGCAATTTGACTGCGCGCTGTCCTACGGTCTCGTCGAGTACATGCGCACCCTCAAGGTGATGGAAGAGCTGGGTTGGTCTTCGCGCCGCGTGGTGCCGCATGGTGGTCACCAGATGTCGCTGAACATCGCCGCCGGTCTGCATTTGGGCGGCAATGAATCCTACCCGGATGTGTTCCAGCCGTTCGGAGGTTTTGCCGATGGCATCCGCGTCGAAAACGGCTACGTCGGTCTGCCGGATATCCCGGGTGTCGGCTTCGAAGCCAAATCTGCGCTGTATGCCGTCATGCGTGAACTGGGCGAGGGCTGATTCAGTTTTATCGGCGGTCTCGGTTGCCGAGGCCGCACCCTCAGGCGTCATCGTCGACGCCCACACCACATGCCCACCACAACAATAAAATGAGGTGCTTTCGTGGAAACTTCAAAATCGCGCTGGTACAGCCAGCTCTATGTGCAGGTGCTGATCGGTATCGTCATCGGTGCTGCGATCGGTTATTTCGTACCGGACATCGGTGCCAAGCTGCAGCCGTTTGCCGATGGTTTCATCAAGCTGATCAAGATGCTTCTGGCGCCGATCATTTTCGGCACGGTAGTGGTCGGTATCGCCAAGATGGGCAGCATCAAGGAGGTCGGGCGCATCGGTGTGAAAGCGCTGATCTACTTCGAAATCCTCTCGACCATCGCCTTGGTCGTCGGGCTGATCGTAGTCAACATCGTCAAGCCTGGCGTTGGCATGAACATCAACGTCGGAACGCTCGACAGCAGCGCGATCAACAAATACAGCCAGGCCGCGAGCGAGCAGGGCGGTACTGTCGATTTCTTCCTCAATATCATTCCGCATACCTTTCTCGGCGCCTTCTCCAACGGCGTCATGCTGCAGGTGATTCTGCTGTCGGTGTTGATGGGGGTTGCCCTCGTGCAGATGGGCGAAACCAGCAAGCCGCTGATCAACACCATCGATCTATTCCTGCAGGGCCTGTTCAAAATTGTCGCGATGGTCATGCGCCTGGCGCCGCTGGGTGCGGGAGCGGGCATGGCGTTCACCATTGGCAAATACGGCATCGGCACTTTGCTGTCGCTTGGGCAGTTGCTGGTCGCCCTGTACATCACGACGTTGATTTTCATCGTGGTGATCCTGGGTGCGGTGGCACGATGGTCAGGCATGCCGCTGATGCAGTTTCTGCGCTACTTCAAGGATGAAATTCTGATCACGCTGGGCACCTGTTCGACCGAAGCGGTGCTGCCGCGAATGATGGTCAAACTGGAAAAGCTCGGCTGCAAAAAATCCGTGGTCGGCATGGTCCTGCCGACGGGCTACACCTTCAACGCAGATGGCACCTGCATCTACCTGACCATGGCGGCGATTTTCATTGCCCAGGCAACCAACACGCCGCTGACCTTCATGGATCAGATGATTCTGCTCGGCGTGTTCCTGCTGACCTCCAAGGGCTCGGCCGGTGTGGCGGGGGCAGGATTTGTGACCCTGGCGGCCACGCTCACCACCATTCATTCGATACCTCTGGTGGGCCTGGTGTTGCTGTTGGGCATCGACCGTTTCCTCAACGAGGCCCGAGCGGTAACCAACCTGATCGGCAACGGCATCGGCACCATTGCCATTGCCAAGTGGGACAATTCCTTCGATGCCGAAGCGTGCGAGCGGGAAATCGCTGCCATGAAACACGAAAAGGCTGCACGCAAGGCGCTGCTGGCGCACAAGTAATCGGCGCAGCGTAGCGGACGTTCCTGCATCTCTCACGGGCATGGATTGGCACTGAAGTTCACAGACACCGCAAGCGATCAACCCTCTGTTGACGATCTGGATCGCCGACAGAGGTGCTGATCAGCACTGCGCGACCTTTCTCGGTTGACACTTCTAACATTCTCATGAAATATATAGTGCACTATACAATAGCGAACTATGAAATGAGTCCGAACCGAAATCAGGTGGGAACGCAGCTGTCGTTTTCACTCTACGCCGCGGCCAACCGGGTCGTGCGTTTGCACAAGCCGTATCTGGAACCGCTGGGCTTAACCTTTCCGCAATACCTGGTGATCCTTCAGCTTCTGGATGGTGCGCCACTGTCAGTGGGCGAACTCGGCGCTTACCTGGCAATGGACGCAGGAACCATCACGCCGCTGCTCAAACGTCTGGAGAGCGCCGGGCTGGTCACGCGCAAGCGCGATCCGGCAGACGAGCGTCGTGTGCTGATTGACCTGACCCCCGAAAGCCGGGCCATGGAAAACGACATCAGAGCCATCACCGGCAAAATCAAATCTGCCTGTCAACTCGATGAACAGGGGATTGAGGCGCTTCGTCTCACGCTCGATGCGCTTGGCCATCCGGCCGCAGACTGAGTTCACAACTCAATCCAGAAGCGCGCTCAACCGGGCGATAACACACGTACCAAGAGAGGGTATTGAAATGAACATCGGAATCATCGGCGCCGGCCACATCGGTGCGACGCTGGCGCGCAAGCTGGCGGCGTGCGGCCATCAGATCAAACTGGCCAATTCGAAAGACCCGCAAAGCATTCAGACGCTCGCTGACGAAGTCGGTGCCAAGGCGGTAACCAAAGAGCAGGCCGTGGCCGACGTCGACGTGATCATCCTGTCGATCCCTTTCGCCCGATACCCTGATCTGAAGCAGACGCTGAGCCAGGTTCCCGAGCAGGTCGTGGTCATCGATACCTCCAATTACTACCCGCAGCGTGACGGGGCAATCAGGGAAGTGGACGAGGGCAAACCCGAAAGCGTCTGGGTCAGCGAGCAGATCGGCCGTCCCCTGATCAAGGCGTGGAATGCTGTGCTTGCCGCTACGCTGGCCGATCAAGGCCAACCTGCTGAATCCGCGAATCGTATCGCTCTGCCCGTCGCCGGTGATGATCCGAGGGCTGAGGCAATCGCTCAGGATCTGGTTGAAGAAACGGGCTTCACTGCGCTCGCGGCAGGTGGTCTTCAGGACTCATGGCGTCAACAACCGGGCACGCCGGCTTACTGCACCGAGTTGACCTTGCCGGCGTTGAAGCTCGCCCTCGAAGCGGCGGACAAGGCCCGCGCACCGCTGAACCGCGACGCCTTGATGGTCCGATTCATGGCGCCGGACAGCGAGTTCACCCGCGAGCAAATGGTTGCAATCAATCGGGAGATGACGGCCTGATTGGCCAGCCGACGCCTTCAGGTTTACAGTCGACTCGAAGTTCCACGGCCATTGGAGAGGGGCGATGAGAATAGGCGAACTGGCAAAAATCAGCGGACTGGCGCCGTCACGCATTCGTTTCTACGAGGCCAGCGGCCTGATCTGCTCTGTCGCGCGTACCGCCAATGGCTACCGGGACTATGCGCCAGACACAGCGTCGGTATTGCAGATCATTACCGGCGCGCAGGCCGCCGGTTTCTCGTTGGAAGAAATCCGTCAGTTGATGCCGATGAATGCCGGCGGCTGGCAGCATGAAGAACTGCTCCGCGGGCTCAAGCACAAGGTGGCAGAAATCGAACTGCTGCAAGAACGCCTGGCGCAAAACAAGGCTCAGCTTCAACAAGTGATCAAGGGCATCGAAAACAAGCCCGAAGGCATGGCCTGCGCCGACAATGCACAGCGGGTGCTCAATCGTCTGCGTGAAGAAGGGCCTGTGAATGCGCCTGTCAATCGCGTTGCAACCGTTTCCCGCCCCGGCAAACCTGCGCCTCAGTAGATAACTGACGCAACACAAATCCCAGGCAACCCCCCGTAAACCTGTGGGAGCGGGCTTGCTCGCGAAGGCGTCGGCACATTCAAGATCATCATGGCCTGACACACCGCTTTCGCGAGCAAGCCCGCTCCCACAGTAGATCGCCTACACACTGAAGCTCCCTGGCCGATTCTGAATACCGGTGAAAGCATTCAAAAAGTCATTGACCTTCAACCTCACTTCAATCTTAAGGTGCCCCGACTGACCTGAGGATTGCCCCATGAATGTCTTCGATACGCTACGACTTCCCAACGGCTCGACCATCAACAACCGCATCGCCAAAGCCGCGATGGAAGAAAACATGGCGGATGCCGAGCAAGCGCCGTCCGATCAATTGATGCGCCTCTATCAGGCGTGGGCCGATGGAGGTGCCGGGCTGCTTATCACCGGCAACGTGATGGTCGATGGCCGTGCGATGACCGGTCCGGGCGGCGTGGTGCTGGAGGACGATCGACTACTGGACAGGTTCAAGCGCTGGGCGCGGATCGGCCGATCCGGCGGTGCGCAGTTCTGGATGCAGATCAATCATCCCGGGCGGCAAATGCAGGCCAACCTCGGCCAGCCAACCTGGGCCCCGTCAGCGGTTTCTCTGGAACTGGGCAACCTGTCCAGGCGCTTCGCCACGCCTCAGGCGATGACCGCCGAAGTGATCAAGGACGTTATTCAACGCTTTGCCAACACCGCTCGCCTTGGCGAACAAGCGGGATTCAGCGGTGTGCAGATTCATGCAGCCCATGGTTATCTGTTGAGCCAGTTTCTTTCGCCGCTGACCAATCTAAGAACGGACGAGTGGGGCGGTTCGCTGGACAATCGTGCGCGCCTGTTGATCGAGATTGTCAACGCGGTCAGAGCTGTGGTTTCCAGGGATTTTGCCGTGGCTGTCAAACTCAATTCCGCAGACTTCCAACGAGGCGGGTTCAGCGTTGATGACGCCAGGCACGTGGTGCAACTGCTCAATGAGCTGGATGTCGATCTGGTCGAATTATCCGGCGGCAGCTACGAAGCGCCAGCCATGCAGGGTGAGGCACGCGATGGTCGAACGCTGGCTCGCGAAGCCTACTTCGTTGAATTTGCCCGAGATATTCAGACCGTTGCGAACATGCCAGTGATGGTCACCGGCGGCATTCGTCGTCGGGCGATTGCTGAACAGGTCGTTCACAGTGGAGTGGACATGGTAGGGATCGGAACGGCACTGGCCATTGATCCTGACCTGCCGCGTGACTGGCTGGCGGGCAAGCATAACGCCCCGCAAATGCCACCGATCACCTGGAAAAACAAAGTCGTCGCTTCGCTGGCGAACATGGCGGCGGTCAAGTTTCAGCTGAGCAAACTCAGTCGCGGTCAACGACCCGATCCGAACGTCTCGCCGTTACGCGCACTGCTGTCGCAACAGTTGGCGATGTTCTTTCGGACGCGACAATACAAGCACTGGATCGCGAAGCGCTCGATGTAAGACATCAGGGCTTTACTGCGTACCTGGTAGAGGTTCATCCGGTGGCAATGGCGCGGTCGTCTCGCAAGCCCACAGTTGCAGGAACGGGTGGCTGCTTCTGGCTGGGCCAACCCATCGGCTGATGAACTCGCACCTCCCATCAATGCATAGCTGATAATCACCGGCCTCCGGGGTTCGGCCCAATCGCAGTGGTTGCAGCGGCGGCAAATGGCGCCGGAAGTGCCAACTGCCGTTTTCCAGCCGTGCGTCGTCGGGTATCTCCATACCAGCACCGTTTCCGCGTACCCGGGCCTGCTCCAGAACCAGCCCTTGGGCCGTGACGCTGTAGTCTTCCTCCCAACGGATTTTTTCGATGCTGTGGTTCCATGCCAAGGTGAAGTGCGCGACGGGCAACTGCGCCCAAATGCTGCCGGCCAGACCCAGGCACAAACCGATCATGCATTGGCCGCTGCGGCGCGCCGCGAGCGCCAGACGTGTTGCACGATGACCAGGATCCCCAGTGCGAAGCCGAGTTCGTCGGTCACCGGCAGTGCCACGATCAGCAGGGCGCCGGCGACGAGACTGAGCACCCGCTCCCAGATCAGCATTTTCATTTGCAGAAAACCGGTAGACGCCATGCCCCAGAGACCCACCGCCAGAAGAGTCTTGATCAGCATGTAGGCAGTCGCCCACAGGTTGTCGCCTTGCAGCATCAGCGCCGGGTTGTAGACCGCCATGAACGGGATGACAAAACCTGCCAGCGCAATTCGCACCGCCCATAAACTGATTTTGAAGCCGCTTTCCTTGGCGATCGGTGCGGCGGCAAAACAGGCGAGGGCGACCGGCGGGGTCAGGTCGGCGAGGATGCCGAAGTAGAACACGAACATGTGCGACACGATCAGTGGCACACCCAGCTCCAGCAGGGCAGGCGCGGCGATCGAGCTGGTGATGATGTAGTTGGGAATGGTCGGGATGCCCATGCCCAGCACCAGGCAAGTGATCATCGTCAGGATCAGCGACAGCAGCAGGTTGTCGCGGCCGATGGCGAGAATGTAGCCCGCAAACGTCGAAGCGACACCGGTGAGCGAAACGATTCCGATAATGACGCCGACCAACGCGCAGGCGATTCCCACCGGTACCGCGTGGCGCGCGCCCTCGACCAGCGCATGCAGGCAGATCTGCAATGTTTCGCGGCCGCCCTTGATGAACCAGCACACCAGCACCAGTACCGCGATGACCGCAAAAATCACCCCGATACCGAGCTGGAAAAAACCTGTGCACAGCACACCCAGTGCAATCCAGAACGCACAGCGCAGGCCAAAGCTGTGCACCCGGAAAATGATCGCCGAGCCGAGAATCACGATGGCGGTCAATGCCAGGCCGACCATTCCCGAGAACAACGGCGTGCGCCCGGAAAACAGCAGATAAACCAGAACCAGCAGAGGAATCAGCAAATACCAGCGAGCCTTTACCGCGCCCCATGCGCTTGGACATTGGTCTTTGGGCAAGCCCTTGAGGTTGGAGCGCTTGGCTTCCAGGTGGACCATCCAGAATACCGAACCGAAATACAGCAGGGCGGGTATCAGCGCCGCCTTGGCGATTTCGACGAAGGGCACATTGATGGTTTCGGCCATGATGAATGCGACTGCGCCCATCACCGGAGGCATGATCTGGCTGCCCATGCTGGAGGTGGCTTCAACACCACCAGCGAACGCGGCGCGATAGCCAAAGCGCTTCATCAGCGGAATGGTGAATTGCCCGGTGGTCACCACGTTGGCAATCCCGGAGCCTGTGATCGTTCCCATCAACGCTGAGGAGGCGACCGCCACTTTGGCCGGGCCGCCGAGTTTGTGGCCGAATAACCCCATGGCGAAGTCGGTGAACAGCTTGATCATGCCGGCCTGTTCGAGGAAGGCGCCAAACAGAATGAACAGGAAGATGTAGGTTGCCGACACATAGGTCGGCGTGCCGTACAGCCCTTCGGTGCCGAATGACAGTTGATTGATGATCTGATCGAAACCATAGCCGCGATGGGCCAGTTCGCCGGGCAGGTATTGCCCGAACAGGCCGTATGCCAGAAACAGCCCGCAGATCACTGGCAGCGCGATGCCCATGACCCGTCGCGCGGCTTCGAAAACCAGAGCGATCAACACGATGCCGATAACCAGGTCGGCCGACGTCAGGTCACCGGAACGCTGGATCAGATCGGCCTCGAACACCCATTGATACAGCGCGGTAGCGATGGCGGCCAAGCTCAGCAGCCAGGCCAGCGGTTGCCACGGACGGTCTGTGCCGTGTGCCGGATAACTGAGAAACACCACCCACAGAAGAAAACCGACGTGCACCGCACGCAGCACCTGGCTGGAGAGAGGAGAAAAGGCTGCGGTGACGATCTGGAAAATCGAGAACAGCAACGCTACGTAAAACAGGCTTTTTGGCCAGTCTCGCGGGTTCGCGGAAATACCGTGATGCTCGTCACTCATTGGCTGCCTTCCTCATGACCACGCAAAGGAATCGACGCTGCAGCGGCTGTCACGCCACTGCGCATAAGCGCTTATAAGGCGCCTTTTTCCTTGTAGTAGCGCTCGGCGCCAGGGTGCAGCGCGATCGGCAGGTTTTTCGCGGCCGCTTCCAGTTTGATGTCCTTGGCCGCTGAATGGGAGTTACCCAAACGCGTCAGGTTGTCGAACAGCAGCCGGGTCATGTCGTAGACGACGTCATCAGGCAGGTCGGCGCGAGTCACCAGAATATTGGTGATTGCCACGGTGGGCACGGCTTCGGCCTGTCCGTCGTAGGTGTTGGCCGGGATCATTGCGCTCTGGTAGGCCGGATTGCCGATCTTTGTCACCACCTCGCTCGGGATCGCCACGTAGTTCAGCGGCATCACCGACGACAGGTCACGAATGGCGGCCATGCCCAATCCAGACGACTGCAGGGTGGCATCCAGTTGCCGGTTCTTGATCAATTCCACCGATTCGGCAAACGGCAGATATTGCACCTTGCCCATGTCCTCGTAGGTCAGGCCGGCCGCTTTGAATATCGCCCGCGCATTCAATTCAGTCCCGGATTTAGGCGCGCCGACCGAGATGGTCTTGCCCTTGAGATCGGCGAGGGTTTTGATCCCCGACTCTTTGCTGGCGACGATCTGAATGTAATTGGGATAGGCACCGCCCAAGGCGCGCAATTTTGTCAGTGGTGCTTTGAAACCGGCGTCCTCCACGCCGTTTTTGGCGTCGGCCACTGAGTCGCCCAAGGCCAGGGCCAGCTCGCCGCGTCCGGCCTGCAGCAGATTGAGGTTTTCTACCGACGCTTTGGTGGCCTGCACCGATGTCTTCGAACCGGCAATGCCGTCGCTGTAGATTTGCGACAAGCCGACGCCGATCGGGTAGTAAACCCCGCTGGTTCCGCCGGTGAGAATATTGATGAACACGGGCGCGGCCTGCGCAGCGCTGCTAAGGGTCAGCGTGGCGGCGGCCAGCAGGGCAAAACGTGTTTTGACTCGCATGGGGGCATTTCTCCGTCTTGTTATGGTTTTAAGCAGAGTGATTGCACTCTGGTCGGTCCCGGCTGAACGTGATCGCCACTTCAGTTCATCCCCAGCCAGGTCGGCAGCACCAGTGAAATCCAGGGCACGTAGGTGATCAGCACGAGGAACAGCAGCAGAATCATCAACCAGGGCATGGCGGCTTTTACGGTGGCGGGCAAGGACATTCCCGTCACCGCTGAAGTCACGAACAGGTTCAGGCCCACGGGTGGCGTAATCAGGCCGATCTCAAGGTTGACCACCATGATGATGCCGAGGTGAATCGGGTCGATGCCCAGTTTCATCGCGATAGGGAAAAGGATTGGCGCGAGGATGAGGATGATCGCTGACGGTTCCATGAACGCGCCGGCAATCAACAGCACGATGTTGACCATCAGCAGGAACGTCACGGGCGTCAGGCCGGCTTCTATTACCCAGGCAGTGATTTGTTGGGGTAATTGTTCGGTGGTCAGCACGTGGGCGAACAGCATGGCGTTGGCAATGATGAACATCAGCATGATGCTCAGCTTGGCCGAGTCCAGCAGAACCTTGGGTGTCTCGCGAAAGGTCAGATCCTTGTAGACGAACAGAGCGATGAAGGCCGAATAGACGGCTGCCACTGCGGCAGCTTCGGTCGGGGTGAACATGCCCGAATAGATGCCGCCGAGGATGATCACCATCAGCAACAAGCCCCATATTGCCTTGCGCGCCGTACTCAAGAACTCGCGAAGGGTCGCACGCGGCAAGGCGGGGAGGTTTTTCTTCACCGCGACGATGTAGATCGCCACCATCAACGCCGTTCCCAGCAGCAGGCCAGGTACCACGCCGGCCATGAACAACTTGCCGACGGAGGTTTCTGTAGCAGCGGCGTAGACCACCATCACAATCGAGGGCGGGATGAGAATGCCCAGCGTCCCGGCATTGCAAATGATCCCTGCGCCGAAGGCCTGCGGATAGCCGGACCGGACCATGCCGGCGATCGCAATCGAGCCCACCGCCGCGACCGTTGCGGGACTCGAACCGGAGAGGGCGGCGAACAGCATGCAGGCCAGCACCGCCGCGATGGCCAGGCCGCCGCGAATATGCCCGACACAGGCGTTGGCGAAGTCGATCAGCCGGCGGGCAACGCCGCCAGTGGTCATGAAGGCCCCGGCCAGCAGGAAAAAAGGAATCGCCAGCAGCGTGTAGTGTTCCGAGGTCTCGAACAGTTTGATCGCCAGCGAGCGGACCGAATCGGGACTGAAGAAAATGATCGTCATCGAGCCGGCAAGCCCCAGAGAAATGGCAATCGGCACGCCGATGAACATCAAGGCGAACAGGGCCACGAACAGGAAGGCAATGGTCATGGCTTGTCATCCTCGTGTTCGGCGAGTTTCAGCGCGTCGGCCGCTTCATCGGCCAGCCCGAGGCCGGTCTGACGGTTGAGCAGGATGCGCAGCAGAATTTCAGCGAAGCGGATGAACACCAGCGCAAACCCCAGCGGCACGATCAGTCCGATATGCCACTGCATGACGCCGAAATGGCCGAGATCCTCGGCGCCGATACCGGCGTTCATCAACGTTTCAATCCATTCGAAGCTGGCGACGCCCAGCAGCCCGGCATAGGCCAGACAGCACAGGCAGGCCAGAATGCCGATGTAGCGCTGCACCGATCGCCGCGCCAGTTTGACCAGTGCGTCGACACCGATATGCCCGGCGGTGCGCACGCCGTAAGCCAAGCCGAAAAAAATCAGCCAGCCGAACAGCGCTTTGGTCAGGGCAGTGCTCCAGGTCATGGCCTGCGCCATGCCCATGATCTGATCGCCAACGGCGAACAGCGGAACACTGGCCGCCGGCCAATGATCGGCGAGCCAGTAAAACAGACTGTAGAAATTGTTGAGGATCACGTAGACAAACGTGACGAGGGTCATGGCCGCCAAGAGGAAGACGATGAAGCCTTCCTCGAAGTGTTCCCAGATTCGCCGAAGCGCTTTCATGGATGGCAATCTCACGTCGGTGGAAGACGGGCAGGTTCCGCCCCGGCGGCGCCTGCCGTGCGATTATTGCGCCTGGTTCGCGGCTTCGGCGGCAGAGATCAGCTCAGGACCGATTTCGCCTTCGAACTTCTTCCACACCGGTTTCATCGCATCGCGCCATTGCGCACGTTCTTCTGGGGTGAGCGTGATGATTTCCGTGGTTTTGGCTGCAAGGATGCGTTGCTTGTCACCCTCGTTCAGTTGCTGGGCTTCCTTGTTCACGTGAGTGGTGACTTCCACGACGATCTTGTCCAGTTCGCTGCGCACGTCCGGTGGCAGGCCGTTCCAGAATTTGGTGTTGGTGATCAGCATGTAGTCCAGTACACCGTGGTTGGACTCGGTGATGTATTTCTGCACTTCATGCATTTTCTGGCTGTAGATGTTCGAGTAGGGGTTTTCTGCACCGTTGACCACGCCGGTCTGCAGCCCCTGATACACCTCGGCAAAACTCATCTTGCGCGGATTGGCGCGCACTGCCTTGAACTGCTCCTCCAGTACCGCCGAGGCCTGTACCCGGAACTTCAGGCCGCGCGCATCAGCCGGTACACGCAGTGGCTTGTTGGCCGACAGTTGTTTCATGCCGTTGTGCCAATAAGCCAGGCCGGTGATGTTTTTGCTTTCCATGGATTTGAGCAGACCCTGACCCTGCGGGCTCAGCTGAAAGCGATCGACAGCGTTGATGTCATCAAACAGAAAGGGCAGGTCGAAGAGCTGGACGGTCTTGGTGTATTGCTCGAATTTGGCCAGCGATGGCGCAATCATCTGCACATCGCCGAGCAACAGTGCTTCCATTTCCTTGCCGTCACCAAAGAGCGAGGAGTTAGGGTAGACCTCGACCTTGACCTTGCCTGGCAAGCGTTCTTCCACCAGTTTCTTGAACAGCAACGCACCTTGACCTTTGGGCGTCTGGTCAGCGACGACATGCGAAAACTTTATGATCACCGGGTCTGCCGCCATGGCCGGGTTCATGCTGCTTACCGCCAAAGCGCAGGCAAGTGCGCTGAACAGAGATCTGAGCATCTGGGTTATTCCTCTTTTTTTATTGTAGTAACAGCTCTATGCGCGGGACGCGTTCGAATGCCGGGACATGCTCAAGTCTAGGCAGAAATATCTGATTTGCCGGGAAAACTGGCGAGAAAGCGCAAAACATCAACGCAGGGTTGGTCTCGCGCCTTCAACCAGGAACTCTTCAGGACATGGCATGCGTCCAGTCGCTGCCCGTTCCTCGTGACATTGCGCCACGCGGCTTGCATTTCGAGATCCGGTTTAACTCATCAAGGCGAGGCTCAGCGCTCAATGTTTCACAATATTTCCGATGAGCTCATCCCATGTCGTAGTTGCTGGGAACAGTTCAAGCAAAAACGCCGTGAACGCTTTGACATTCGGGCTACCGCAGTCCCCGTTGCGAGGTCAGCACATGTTCAAGCTGATGCTCGAGCACGGCTCTGTACGCGGCCAATAGATGTGCCTGCGCCCACTCAAGATCCGGGCGCAACCATTCCAGCGCATCCTGAGCAGTGAACGCCAACAGACGCTGTCGTTTCATCTCGGCATCTTCATGGGTGATCAGTGCCAAGCCATCACAACTGTTATAGGTTTTGCTGACCTGAGCGAGCGCTGCGAGAAAAATCGGCCGAGGCTCGCGCGCTGTGGTGTAGGCAAGGTTGCGCGAATGGATCGACATTCCGGTGTCGAGGGCCTCATACCAGCCTTCCACTGCGACGAGCATGCGCCCGTTGTGTTTGACTCGGTCAAACACCCTCGAACGCATGACCAGATGCAGCGGCAGATGAGTCAGCGGTGGCAGCGTGCCCATCGACCAGTTGGGTGACCACCCCCAGCGTACCGGCAAGCAGTCCAGAGTCCCGTCGCGGCGATAGATGCCATGGACCCGCATACCCGGTTTGATCAGATTACGCCGCTCAGGTGGTGCTTCGCCTGAAGTGTCGTCTTCTGCCAACCCGACTTGTGCATCTACGTTCGCCGTCTCACCGGTGACCAGAAGAAAAGCCATTTGGTGCGCTGCGGCGTGTTGAACGATGTACTCACACATGGCGAATCTCCTGGTCGGCAGGGCTTTGTGCACTGCACGCACCTCGGGCGTTTTTGATGTTGTGCTGCTCTGGGACAGGCGGGCGGCGCAGGATATTCATATCGCCAGATCCTCGTCCCAGCACACCGCCTTCGACTCGTGCCATTGCACCTCGGTGACGCCGAAACGCTCGGCCATGGGTTTCGAGAACCGTTTCAACGGAGGCCGGCCGGGCTTGGGAATCGGCGTCAACCCGGCGTCGCAACTTGCCCACTGCCAGGCATCCGCGTTGTTCATCAATTTGGCGCGGATAATGAAGGATTTGGGCACACCGTGGAGTCGGTACTTGATCATGTACAAATCTGTCTGGCTCATGAGGCTCTCCTGTTGCTCATGAAAGAGGGATGCCCCTCGTGCCAGGAAATTCATAGATTTTTCTAACAACTCGACATGCGTTCGTATCGGTTGAAAATAAGTTATACAGACCGCGCTTCTGGTATAAGGAACTTTTGTTTTTCACTGAGCTAGTTTGTGGAAAGAAGCTAAGCGGAACGACAAAATCAAATGAAGTTAGATGCCGATGGTGGCATTTAAAGATTATTTTTCTTCATGATGAATATTGCTGCGTTTATTAAGCAGAACCGTGCAATTTCGCAGTTGATACAACTAAGTTGGCACGCAAGTGCAAGTACTCTGAAGGTTCTGTTAATCAGGAAGTCTTGCAAACGAAGCGGCAATCGAAATTTTTTCTATACAAGTTTAATTCGCCTCATGTAATGGTTGATGACCCGATTGTGCCTTGACAGGAAGAAGGGCCATGGAAAACGACGACCTGCGTCAAACTTGTACAAATTGCAATAAGCTGTACAAAACCTCGCTGCAAGCAGAACGTTACAAGGCAAGCGCCGGCCATGCGGGGCTTTGTGAGACCTGTCTCCAAACCGAACAGGAGCGGGTGATCGACGAGCGTTTGGCCCTGTGCGCCGCGAAGATGCTGGTGATTGACCGTCAGTTCAAGCCCCCGGCGAAGCGCTGATGTCGGCTTTCAAGTAAAGCGGGGCGCCGGACATGCCGATGCCCATCAGTTTTGATTTGTCGTTTTATTGATCACTGTTGGTGCTGCGATCAATCAGCCAAGCAATAAAAACCACGAAGGGCTTCCACAAGATTGCTCCGCCAATTATTGCTGTCCAACCCAGGCAAAGCCACGCTCACCCTTGAACCCCCCGCCGCTCAATAACCCAGTACAAAAACGCCTATGCGATGGGCCAGTAAATCAATAATGTAATCCACGACATCGCTGTCAACGCCGCGCCGTGCGCGTACTCACATCCACCCAGACCGCCAACACCAGAATGCTGCCCTTGACGATCATCTGCCAGTAGCTATCCACATCGAGCATCGACATGCCGTTGTCCAGGCTGGTGATCACCAGCGCGCCGAGGAGGGCGCCGTAAACGGTGCCGGAACCGCCGCGCATGGAGGTGCCGCCGATAAAGCAGGCGGCGATGGCGTCGAGTTCGCCCATGCTCCCGGCGGACGGTGAGCCGGCGGCGAGGCGTGCGGTGTTGACCACGCCGGCGAGGGCGCACATCACGCCCATGATGCCGAAGATCCACAGCTTGACCGCCTGCACATTGATCCCCGACAGGCGCGTTGCTTCCATGTTGCTGCCGACCGAGTAGACCCGGCGGCCGAACACGGTCTGGCTGGTGACGTAGCTGAACACCCCGAGCAGGATCAGCAACAGCAGCACCGGCACCGGAATGCCGTCGTAGCTGTTGAGGGTCTGGACGAAACCGGCGAGCACCGCGCCGATCACCAGCACGCGAACAACATCACGCACCAGTGAATGCGCCGCCAGGCCATGCAGGGCGCGATTGCGCCGTTGTTTCCAGGTCAGAAAAATCGTCAGCACGAACAGCACAATACCCAGGCCAGTGCCGATCGCGTGGGGCAGATAACCCTGGCCGACGTAGACCAGCTCCGGCGAGACCGGGGCAATGGTGGTGCCGCCGGTAATCCCCAGCAAAATCCCGCGAAACGCCAACATGCCGCCCAGGCCGACGATAAAGGACGGGATGCGCAAGTATGCCGCCATGTAGCCGTTGGCGAGGCCGATCATCAGGCCGCACAGGGCGACCAGACTCAGATTCGCCAGCAGCGGAATGTGATAAACCACGTCGAGTATTGCCGCCAGACCACCGAGCAGGCCTAGCAATGAGCCCACCGACAAATCGATCTCGCCACTGATGATCACCAGCACCATGCCGCAAGCCAGGATTCCGGTGATCGACATCTGCCGCAGCAGGTTGGAAAGGTTACGCGGGGTGAGGAAGCCGCCCTCGGTCTGCCAGCTGAAGAACAGCCAGATCAGCACCACGGCAAATACCAGCGCGAGCATCTTGTAGCGGGTGAACAGTTGTTTGACCTGATTCATTTACGCGGTTTTCCAATCGTTATTGTTATGGCTGCCGGGCTGGCTGAGCGCGGCGGCGAGTACTTGTTCCTGGGTCAGCTCATGGTTGACGAAGTCACCGCGCAACTGGCCCTCGCCGATCACTAATACGCGGTCGGACACGCCGAGCACTTCGGCCAGCTCCGACGAAACCATGATGATCGACACGCCTTCGGCGGCCAGCGCGCCCATCAACTTGTAGATCTCGTACTTGGCGCCGACGTCCACGCCTCGGGTCGGCTCGTCGAGAATCAGCACGCGCGGTTTGGCCAGCAGCATTTTCGCCAGAACGGCTTTCTGCTGGTTACCGCCCGACAGGCTGGTGATCGGCAGGGACGGACTTGCGGTCTTCAGATGCAGACGGGAGATTTCCCGGTCGATGCAACCCAGCTCGGCTTCGGCATCGATGCGGGTCATTTTCGAATAACTCTCGAGCACGGCGAGGGTGATGTTCTGGCCGACGCCGAGGTCGGGAATGATGCCCTGGCGCTTGCGATCTTCAGGGACCAGGCACAGGCCGGCGCGGATCGCCTTGAGCGGCGTGCGCGTGTCGATCGGTTGGCCGTCCAGCCAGACGTCGCCTTCGTGACGCCCGGGGTAAGCGCCGAACAGCGCAGTCACCAATTCGGTCCGGCCGGCCCCGACCAGCCCGGCAATCCCGAGAATTTCGCCACGTTTGAGGCTGAAGGAAATGTCGTCGACCCGTTTGCGCCTGGGGTTGTCGACGTCGTAGCAAGTGACGTGGCGCGCCTCGAAAATCACCTCGCCGATCTCATGCGGCTCGCTGGGGTAAAGATTGCTCATTTCGCGGCCGACCATCTGCGTGATGATCTGTGGAATATCCATGTCTGTCATGGCGGTGGTGGCGATGTGTTTGCCGTCACGGATCACCGAAATGGTGTCGCATACGGCGGCGACCTCATCGAGTTTGTGCGAGATGTAGACGCAGGCAACGCCCTTGGCTTTGAGGTCGCGGATGATGTCGAGCAGCACTTCGATTTCCGAGCGGCTCAGGGCCGAGGAGGGCTCATCGAGAATCAGCAGACGCGCCTGTTTGTTCAGGGCCTTGGCGATTTCCACCAATTGCTGGTAGCCGCCGCCGTACTGCGAAACCGGCAGCGACACGTTCATGTCCGGCACTTTCAATTCACGCATCAAGGCTTCGGCACGGTGGATCATCGCCGGGTAGTTCATGCGCCCGCCGGGCAGCGTCAGCTCATGGCCCATGAAGATGTTTTCGGCCACCGACAGATCGGGCACCAGGGTCAGTTCCTGATGGATGATGACGATGCCGGCGGCTTCGGTTTCGCTGATTGATTGCGCCCTGAGCGGTTGGCCGTCCCAGAGGATTTCGCCGTCCCAGGTGCCATGGGGATAGACCGCCGAGAGGATCTTCATCAGCGTCGACTTGCCGGCACCATTCTCGCCACACAGACCCACGCATTCGCCGGGCCGAACCTTGATGTCGATGCCGTTGAGCGCTTTGACACCGCCGAAGGTCTTGACGATGCCGTTCATTTGCAGCAGATAGTCGGACATAACCAGGGCTCGTATTCCAGGGGCTCAGAAAACACGGAACCTGTCGGAGCGAGCTTGCTCGCGAAGGCGTCAGCACATTCGTTCACGATGCAAGCTGAACCAGCGTCTTCGCGAGCAAGCTCGCTCCCACAAGGTTCCTCATAACCAAAGGATCACTGCCCGGCAATCTGTGCCTTGGTGTAGAAGCCGTCCTGTTCGAGCAAGTCGATGTTGTCCTTGGTCAACGGCGTGGGTGTCAGCAGGATGGTGTCGACCTTTTTGCTGCCGTTGTCGTACTGCGAGGTGTAGGCCGGTTTCTCGTTGCGTGCCAGTTGCACCGAGAGCCTGGCCGCTTCGGACGCGATGAGTTTCAGTGGTTTGTATACGGTCATGGTTTGCGTGCCGGCGATCACGCGTTTGACCGCCGCGAGGTCAGCGTCCTGCCCGGAAATCGGCACTTTGCCGGCCAGTTGCTGGGCGGCCAGCGCCTGAATCGCACCGCCGGCGGTGGCATCGTTGGAGGCGACGATGCCGTCGATTTTGTTGTTGTTACGGGTCAGGGCGTTTTCCACAATGCTCAGCGCTTCGGTCGGGTTCCATTCCTTGACCCATTGCTGGCCGACAATCTTGACATCGCCCTTGTCGATGGCCGGTTGCAGCACCTTCATCTGGCCTTCACGCAGGATCTTGGCGTTGTTGTCGGTCGGCGCACCGCCTAGCAGAAAGTAATTGCCCTTGGGCGCTGCTTTCAGCACTCCGCTGGCCTGCATTTCGCCGACCTTTTCGTTATCGAAGGAAATGTAGGCGTCGACATCGGCGTTGAGAATCAGCCGGTCATAAGACACCACTTTGATCCCGGCTTTCTTCGCTTCGGCCACCGCGTTGGTCAGCACCGTGGCGTTGAATGGCACGATGACAATCACATCGACGCCGCGAGAGATCAGGTTTTCGATTTGCGAAATCTGCTTCTGCTCGTTGGCGTCCGCCGATTGCACGAAGACTTTGGCGTCCATTTTTTCCGCCGCCGCGACGAAGTAATCGCGATCGCGCGACCAGCGTTCCAGGCGCAGGTCATCAATCGAGAAACCGATTTTCGGGTGGGTAGCGTCAGCCATTACCGGCAGGGCCAGCAGCGCCAGGGCACTGGCCAACAGCGTACGTTTCAGGTTCTTCATGGTGGTGCGTCCTTTTATTTTTGTTGGAAAGACACGGCCTGACGATGAATCGGGCTGGTAGAACTGTAGAGAATCTGCCGGCGCAGCAGGCACAGAATTGTCGTGCAATTGTCACAGCGTCGTTGCGTCGGCAGAGGGTCTCGGCAATCAGCGATAGAGGTAACGGTTGACGATATTTTCGAGCATTTCCTGGCGGCCACTGACGGCTTGCGGGTTCAACTCGTTGGTGAACGCGTGCTCGGCCAGCGACTCAAGATTGAAATCGCCTGCCATCACCGCTTGCCCGAACGGCTGACGCCAGCCGGCGTAACGTTGATCCTTGAGGGTTTGCAGTTGATCGTTCTCAACCATCGCGGCGGCGCGTTCCAGCGACAGGGCAAGGACGTCCATGGCGCCAACGTGACCGTGGAACAGGTCGATCTCGTCGAGGCTCTGACGGCGCACCTTGGAGTCGAAGTTGAAACCGCCATTCTTGAAGCCGCCGGCCTTGAGAATTTCATAGGTTGCCAGGGTCATTTCTTCGACGCTGTTGGGGAATTGATCGGTGTCCCAGCCGTTCTGTGGATCGCCACGGTTGGCGTCGATGCTGCCGAAAATCCCCAGCGAGGCGGCGGTGGCGATTTCGTGATGGAAGCTGTGACCGGCCAGGGTCGCGTGGTTGGCCTCGATGTTGACCTTGATTTCCTTCTCCAGGCCGTACTGCTGGAGAAAGCCGAACACCGTGGCGCTGTCGTAATCGTATTGGTGCTTGGTCGGCTCCTGCGGCTTGGGTTCGACCAGCAGGTCGCCGGTGAAACCGATTTTGTGCTTGTGTTCGACGACCATGCGCATGAAGCGCCCGAGTTGTTCGCGCTCGCGTTTCAAATCGGTGTTAAGCAGGGTTTCGTAGCCTTCGCGGCCACCCCACAGTACGTAGTTGGAGCCCTTGAGGCGATGCGTTGCGTTCATGGCACTGAATACTTGTGCGGCAGCGCAGGCGAATACTTCCGGATCCGGATTGCTCGCAGCACCGGCGGCAAAACGCGGATTGCTGAAGCAGTTGGCCGTGCCCCAGAGCAACTTGATGCCGCTCTGTTCCTGATGCTGCTCTAGGCGATCGACCATTTGCGCGAAGTGTTCGCGGTACTCCTTCAGCGAGTTGCCTTCGGGGGCGACGTCCGTGTCGTGAAAGCAGTAGTAATCGATGCCCAGTTTGCTGAAGAACTCGAACGCCGCTTCAGCCTTGCCGATGGCCAGTTGCATCGGCTCGCCGCTGCGTTGCCAGGGGCGTTTGAAGGTGCCGGCGCCGAACACATCGGAGCCCGGCCAGACGAAGGTGTGCCAGTAGCAGGCGGCCATGCGCAGGTGTTCGCGCATGGGTTTGCCGAGGATCAGTTTGTCGGCGTCGTAGTGGCGGAAAGCGAGGGGCGAATCACTGTTCGGGCCTTCGTAGCGAACCGGCTCGATATGGGGGAAATACTGCATGGACGTTGTCCTTGTTGTTCTTGGCGGTGTCTCGATACTAGCAACGGCCCCGCACCTGCTGATTATGAAAAGCCTCAACAGCGAGTGCGATTTTGCGTATTGAGATTCGGCGGCTTCGCGCCTAGTCTGTGTCCATCGTCGCCGCGACAAGGCGGCCCGGAACAGCCTAAAAACAATGAAAAGCTTACCGCCCGTGCACCGCATTGCCCTGTTGTTCAACGGCAGCAAGATCTACGACCGTGGAATCATCAGCGGCATCGGCAACTACCTGAGCAGCACCCGCGCTTCCTGGGACTTGTTTCTGGAGGAGGATTTTCTCTGCCGCTTGAAGGGCATCGAGCGCTGGCAGGGTGACGGCATCATTGCCGACTTCGACGATCCGCTGATCGGCGAGGCGCTGGCCGATATTCATTTACCGGTGGTGGCGGTGGGCGGCTCCTACGAGGATGCGCGCGCCTATCCGAAAGCGATTCCCTACGTCGCCACCGATAACAATGCCTTGATCAGCCTGGCGTATTCGCATCTGGTCGAGGCGGGGCTGCAGCGCTTTGCCTGTTTCAGCCTGCCGCAGGCGCAAGCCAATCGCTGGGCGCAGGAGCGGGAAAAAGCCTTTCGTAAACTGATGCAGCGCGACGGCCTGCACGCTGAGGTCTATCGCGGCATGGGCACCAGCGCACCGCTATGGGACAGCGCCGTCGAACAACTGATCGCCTGGCTGCACAGCCTGCCCAAACCGATCGGTATCATCGCCGTCAGCGACGCCCGCGCTCGGCAGTTGCTGCAAGCCTGCCTGACCGCCGGCATCGCCGTGCCGGAGCAGGTCGCGCTGATCGGCATCGACAACGACCCGCTGACCCGCAGCCTGACGCGTGTGCCGCTGAGCTCGGTGATTCAAGGCACCGAAACCATGGGCCGCACCGCCGCGCAGCTGCTGCACCAGATGCTCCACGGCATGCCGTCCACCGGCACGCAAATCCTGGTTCCGCCGGACGCGGTCAATGTGCAGGTGTCGAGCCTGCATCAGCCGCTGGGCAATCCCTACGTGATGCAAGCGCTGCTGTTCATCCGCCAATATGCCTGCCAGGGCATCAAGACCGCGCAAGTGGCGGCCTATGTCGGCGTGTCGCGCTCATCACTGGAAGCGCATTTTCGCGCCGAGCGCGGTTGCAGCGTGCATGACGAAATCTTGCGTTTCAAACTGGCGGCGGCCACCAGTGGTTTGAAAAACACCGATGCTGCGATTGCCGACATTGCCCAGGCCTGCGGCTTCAAGTCTGCGCAATATCTGCACACGGTGTTCCGTCGCGAGTTCGGCTGCACGCCCCGCGAATATCAGCAGGGCGGGGCGTAGCGCTGCGAAGACTTACGCCAGCGCAGCGGCACTGGCTCTGGAGCGCCAGGCAAACGCCAGCACCATCAGCAGGCCCAGAGCGGCCATCGCCGCCCCGGCCAGAGAAATCGCCGGATAACCCAGCCCGGCATTGATCACCGCGCCACCCAGCGCCGCGCCGATCGCGTTGCCGAAATTGAACGCACCGATGTTTACCGCCGAAGCCAGATTCGGCGCGTCCTTGGCCGCTTCCATCACGCGCATCTGCAGCGGCGGCACCAGAGCGAAGCTGGCGAAACCCCAGATCAGAATGGCGACGGCGGCCGGCAGCGGCCAGCGCATCAGCACAGTGAACGCCAGCAACACTACAATCAATGCGCTCAGCGACACGATCAGGGTGCGGTCGATCGACCGGTCAGCCGCCTTGCCACCCCACATGTTGCCCAAGGTCAAACCGACGCCGAACAGCACCAGCATGGCGGTGATGAACGCGGCGGAGGCGTGGGTTTCGCTGCTGAGAATCGGTGCGATGTAGGTGAACACGGTGAACATCGCACTTGAGCCGACCACGGTCAGGGCCAGCGCGGCCAGCACCGGACCTCGGCCCAATACACGAATTTCCGCCAATGCACCGGCGCCTTGCTCTGCTTTCAGATTGGGCAGGGCGAACCACAACGCGACTATGGTCAGCACGCCGAGGCCGGTAATGCCCCAGAACGCGGTGCGCCAGCCAAACAGCTCACCAAACCAGGCCGCCAGCGGCACACCGCCGATAGTCGCCAACGTCAGGCCCATGAACATTGCCGCCACGGCGCCGGCACGTTTTTGCGGCGCGACCACGCTGGCGGCAACTACGGAGCCGACGCCAAAGAACGCACCGTGATTGAGCGAGGTGATCACCCTGGCGACCATCAGGCTGTAGTAATCGGTGGCCAGCGCCGACATCAGATTACCCAGGGTGAAAATCGCCATCAGCCCGATCAGCAGGTAGCGCCGGGGGATCTTGCCAGTGGTCAGGGTCATCAGCGGCGCGCCGAGCAGCACGCCCAAAGCGTAGGCACTGACCAACAACCCCGCAGCGGGAATGGAAACGCCGAGATCGGCAGCGATGCCGGGCAACATGCCCATCGGCGCGAATTCGGTCACGCCGATGCCGAAGGCGCCTACAGCGAGTGCAACAAGTGGTGGATTGATACGCATGGAAAGTCTCCTCATCTATGCCGCCAATGCTACGATCCATCGTTTTAAGGCGGTAGATAGCGATTTTGGCAATCACCTTTGCGCAAGAGGCACGAATGGACTTCAACGGCAGGTCAGGCGAAATGAGCGTGTTCGTCACCGTGGCGCAGGAGGGCAGCTTATCGGCGGCCGCGCGCGCATTGGGGCTGACACCCTCGGCGGTCAGTCGCATCATCGCCCGCGCCGAACAGCGACTGGGCACGCGTCTTTTGTTGCGCACCACCCGCGCACTGACTTTCACCGCCGAGGGCGAGGCCTTCCTGCGCGGTGCCCGGCGGATTCTGGCCGATATGGACGAAGTGGAAGGGGCCATTACCGATCAAGGCGTACCCAAGGGCCGCTTGCGTGTCAGTGCCGCCCTTGGCCATGGACGGCTGACCATTGTGCCGCTGGTCGCAGCCTTCACCGCCCGCTACCCGAACATCGTCGTCGACCTCAGCCTTGGCGACGAAGTCGTCGACATCCTCGCCGGTCAGGCGGACGTTGCCATCCGCTTCGGCCATCTGCCCGACAGCCCACTCACCGCGCGCCGGCTCGGCCACACCGGCCAGGTCGTGGTGGCATCGCCTGACTATCTGCAACGCCACGGCACGCCTCAGCAACCCGAAGACCTGCTCAAACACAACTGCCTGCGCTTCAACTTCCGCCGTGCCGAAGCCAACTGGCCGTTCATCCGCGACGGCAAGGAATTTTCCCTGAAGGTCAGCGGCAACATTGAATGCAGCAGCGGCGAAGCACTGGCCCAGTTCGCCCGACTCGGCGCCGGCATTGCGCGCATTGGCGAGTTCACCGTCAGGGAGGATTTGCAGCGCGGCACGCTGATCCCGCTGCTGCAAACGTTTAACCCGGGCGATGAGGAACCGATTCATGCGGTGTTCGTCGGCGGCGCAGCGATGCCGGTGCGGGTGCGGTTGTTTGTGGATTTTTTGCTGGAGCAGCATCGGATATAGGCGTGCTGCGCGGCATTTGCTTTCACTCGTTCGCAAGATTTTCCCGCGCCCACTGCTCGGCCGTCGTGACCTGTATCGTCTGCTGCTCATTGAACGTACCCGCTTTCGGCCACGCCACACCTCGACCTTGGGCAAACACCGCGCGGTACTTTTTGATGTGATGCGTAGGGTCTTTTTCCAGTTCCTGCATCAGGTGCGGCACTGTCCAGACGTTACGCTTGAAGGGCCGCCCGAGCACGCGTTCGAGAAGGCTCGCAACCTGTCCATAGGTCAGCGTGTCGCCAGACAGATACACGATCTCGTTGCGCAAGCGCGGCTCGAAAAAAACGATTTCTGCGGTCAGCTTACCGATGTCGCCCGGGGTCGTGAGCGTCACGCTGGTGTCCAGGCTGCCCAGGGCGTTGACAGCGCCATTCTCAAAATCAACGACTTCAAACACTGGCTCAAACAGGAAACTGGTGAACATGCCGGTCGAGATGATCACCCATTCGGTTTTGTCCTGCGCGCGCAGCAGTTCGCGCACGTCGAGCTGAGCATCGAACAGATCCTGCGGACTGCCCCGGCCGATCACCTCGAAATCTACGCCAAACTGCCAGGGAAAGTAGCGCTTGATGCCGGACTTGAGCGCGGCGGTCGCCAGCTTCATCGGCGTCTCGCGACCGGCGACCATGCCGGCGCAGCCGATGACGGTATCGAACGGTGCGAAGACTTCGGCCAGTTGTTCGATCGAATCGTTGACCAGATCTGCCGCCACCATGTGCACGCCGAGCCTGCGCAGTTCATCGATTTCGGCTTTCTTTTCCGGCACCTGACTGTCGATCGTCGAGGCCCTGAGCAGGACGCTGATCGTGCTGCCGGGCGAGCGCTTTGCCACGCGCGCAAGGTTGCGCAACACCGGCAGGCCGAGCTCACCTGCGCCCAGGACGAGAATGGATTGCGGGGAAGGGGTGGTCGATTCGGTCATGATGTCTCCTGGGATCTGCATGTAAGATCGGCAAATGCTGGCACGATCGGGCGGCATTCAGAAGAAGGCACACGCGTGATACCAGGTGAAGAAATGACTGATCAGCAAGCGCTCAGTGAGGCAGAAGCGATCTGCCAGACGCTCAGACGAGACGATGATGGCGTGCGTCGCGAAGTTCTCGCTCACGCCGGCAGCCGTTGGTCTCTGGGCATCCTCCATGCTCTGGGTGTGTACGGCACGATGCGCCATGCCGAGATCAAACGGCAGATGACCGGCGTGACTCAGCGCATGTTGACCAAAACCCTTCGTGCGCTGGAACGCGACGGCCTGCTGACCCGGCGAGAGCTCGACCAGGTGCCGCCGCACGTCGAGTACGAACTCACGCCATTGGGTATGGGACTGCTGGTGCGGATGTCGCCGATCTGGACCTGGGTGGTGGAAAACGTCGAGGGGTTCCGTGAAGCACGACGTACATTCGATAGCCAGACCGGCAGGAAACCTTCCTGGCAAATTCCTGTGCAGGCGCGGGACGCTGCTGAAGCGTCAGACTGATGGTTCGCGCTTTAACTCGTCGGCACGGCGAACACGGCACTGGCGCGCGCGACCGTTCGCTCACCGACATGCAGACTGACGCCAGCAAACGCCAGTTGACGTCCTTTTCTGGAGTACTCAAGACGCACTTCGAGCCATTCGTTGATGTGCACCGCGCCGAGATAATCCAGGGTCATGCTCGCCGTGATCAACGGCTGCGGCGGATCGCTGGAGAAGGCCATGGCGTAGCCCATGCCGACATCGGCCAAAGTCGCCAATACACCGCCATGCAAAGTACCGCGACCATTGGCGTGGCGGGAGTCGGTCAGCAAGCCCAGTTCCAATTGCAGCCCCTGACCCCTTGCGTAGATCGGGCCGAGCAGATCCAGCAACGGGCTGCTGCGGGTGAATGGAGTGAAGCCTTCGGCAATGGCCGTGATGTTCATGTTCCCATCCTGCTACGGGGGACTGACCTGTGCGATTGAGCGAGGAATCGCAAGACGGGGCAAGCACTATGCGTATGTGGAATTTACTGCGATAAGTGCGCGAGACATGACACTGACAGGCAAGGAGCCACGGGTGAATATTCAAATTCAAATCGCAAAAGATGCGGATGCGCCGGCTATCAGTAAAACGATCATCAAGACGCTCCGTGAGAGTAATGCTGGCGACTATCCAGCCGAAATCCTTGATCGAGTGATGGAAAGTTTTTCGCCCTCGAAGATCCTTCGCTTGTTGGCTGAACGTCAGGTGCTGGTCGCTGCGCTCGACAGTCAAATCGTCGCAACGGCGAGTCTCGATCGAGACGTTGTTCGAAGTGTATTTGTCGACCCGAACTTTCAGGGAATGGGTATTGGCAGGCAATTGATGGAGCGCATTCAGTCCCTGGCCGTGGACGCTGGTTTCGAACTGCTGCGCGTTCCTTCCTCAATCACCGCAGAAGGCTTTTATGCTTCGCTTGGCTTCAAGAAGATCAGAGATGAACTTCATCAGACGGAGCGCACGATCATCATGGCGAAAACGTTGAAACGTTAGACCGTCAATGCGACGACACAAACGGCGAAGCAGTCGTCGGTGCCGGCAGCGCATAGGCCTGTTTCATCCACGCCACTTCCGCGAGCGGCGTGCGGCCGAAGAGGCGTTTGAAGTCGCGGCTGAATTGCGAGGCGCTTTCGTAGCCGACCGGAAAGGCAGTTTTTGCCGCAGTCAGGTCGTTACGCAGCATCAGCAGTCGCGCCTGGTGCAATCGCGTCGACTTCAAATACTGCATCGGCGAGGAATCGGTGACCTTGCGAAAGTGCAGATGAAAATTCGGCATGCTCATCTGCGCTTCCTCGGCCAGGGAGGCGATCCCCGGCATGGTGATATGACGCTGTTGGACTATGCCGGATCGGATCGAAGTATTGCCTGATCCTATCAACAAGGTTCTGAATCCAGTTGTTTAGCGCTGGCGCCCAGAAAGCGGGAAAGTCCTGCAGGTCTCAAACCCGCAGGACTTTCGCCTCTTGGCAACACGCGCTTAGGCTGCGCGACGACCCGGTGTGCGGTCCGATCCATCAGCGGCCAGAGCCTCACCCAATGGGGTGCGGTCTGAGCCGTCGGCAGCGATGGCCTGGCCTTGCGGGGTCTTGTCATAACCGTCTTCAGCCACCGCCTGGCCCTGGGGCGTACGCTGCGAACCATCGGCGGCAAAGGTCTGCTGTGGTTCGCTGACCCGGGTGAAGAAACGCTCTTCCTGATTGCTCGGTAGGGCGAATGCGCTGGCGCTGAGGGCGAAGGCCGCGACGGCGATCAGTCGGTTTACAGTTTTCATGGCGGTGACTCCGGTCAAATGGGATTGAGGTCCGGGTCGTTCAGATCAGTCTCTGGTTAACCCGTTGCAGTGGTGTGTTCTGCATGGGTTCAGATTAGGGGGCAGGACGCCGGTGGCGTTAGGCGGATACTGTTGGCGATTTGCCTGATTCTGCCTGATTGAAAACAGCCATCGATTTCAAATCGTAGATGTGCTGACTGCAGAACTTGCAGGGTAACGTCAGATTCAGCCTTCTACCCACCCCGCATGTAACTGCACAAACCGCACCTGCAGCCATTCGATAAACATCTGTACCTGCGCCGGCAAATGCGTGCGGCTCGGGTACAGCAGCGATACTGGCCGAGGCGCGGGGCGCAGCGGTTGCAGGATCTCTACCAATGCTCCGCTGGCCAGATGCTCGGCCACCGCGATACCCGGTGCCTGAATAATGCCGAAGCCCGACACGCCACACTGCACATAGGCGTTCGACTCGGTGACGGTAATGCCTTTGCGGCTGACGCAGGTTTTCTGCTTGCCCTCAACTGAAAACTGCCAGGGCAAGGTGCGGTTGTTCTGGCCAGACAAAAAGTTAACGCCTTGATGGTTCGCCAGCTCTGCAAGCGTTTCGGGTGTGCCGTGCTCGCGCAGATACTCGGGCGCGGCGCAGGTGACCATGGTCGCCTGCGCGATGGGGCGGGCGATCAGGGTTGAATCAGGCAACTCGCCGATGCGCAGCGCACAATCAATGCCTTCGCCGACCAGATCAACCGTGCGATCGGTGACGCCCAGCACCATGTCGATGCCGGGGTAGGCGTCGGTGAATTCGCGCAGGCTTTTGATGAATTCCAGCTGCGCGAACGCGGTGGGGATATCGATACGCAGTCGGCCGGACAGCGTGGCTCCGGTGCGATCGAACATCGTGGTGGCGGCGGTGATCTCGGCCAGGATTTCCTGTACCCGCTGATAGAAAAGTTCACCCTCGGCGGTGAGTGCGACTTTCCTCGTAGTGCGCTGGAACAGGCGCACGCCGAGTGAGGTTTCCAGCTCCTGAATATAGCGAGTGACCTGCGGCCGGCCGATATCCAGTGACTGCGCCGCTTTGGTGAAACTGCCCAGCTCCGCCAGTCGGGCGAACAGGCGCATCGATTGCAGTAATTCCATGACTTTCCCGGTGAGCTTCAGTGTCTGGCTTTGTTGCCTCAGAGTAGAACAATCCTGTCTGTTTCCAAGCATTTATTGCGTTGGCATAAAAGCCAATCATGGGCCCAAGGCAAACCTGCTCAGGGTTTGTGGCCAATAACGCGTTTGGAGACTCATCATGAAAGCGTGGTTACTGAAAGATTTCGGGCTCGACAATCTGCAACCGGGCGAGACGCAAACGCCGCAGCCCAAGGCTGGCGAACTGCTCGTCAAGGTCGGCGCGGTCTCGCTGAATTTTCGCGACAAGGCCATCGTTGACGGCATCTATGAGCCGCACCTGGTGCCGAAACCGCTGATCCCGGTAAGCGATGCCGCTGGTACCGTGGTTGCCATCGGCGACGGCGTTACCCGCTTCAAGATTGGCGACCGGGTCAATTCGCATCTGTATTCGCGCTGGCTGGACGGCGAGCCGGGACCGAATGAGCCGGATTATTGCTTCGGCTCGCCGCTGCCCGGAGGCCTCGCCGAATACATGATCATCCACGAGGACAGTGCCGTCGGCGCGCCGGCCAACATGAGCGATGAAGAGGCGGCGACGCTGCCGATCGCCGCGCTCACCGCGTGGTACGCACTGGTCGATTTCGGTGCCATCCAACCGGGCCAGACCGTGTTGGTGCAGGGCACCGGCGGCGTATCGATTTTCGCCGTACAGATCGCCACGGCGCTGGGCGCCAAAGTCATCGCAACCTCAAGCAGCGATGACAACCTGCATGCGGTAAAACGTCTGGGTGCTGTCGCCGGTATCAACTACCGCACCACGCCGAACTGGGCGGACGAGGTGCTGAAACTCACTGACGGCAAGGGTGTGGATCTGCTGCTCGATGTGGCGGGAGGCAATGGCATCAATCAGTCGGTAGCAGCGACCAAGGCCTCGGGGCGGATTGCGCAGATCGGCTTTCTCACAGGGCAGACAGTCGAGCTGAACCTGATGCCGCTGATCTTCCGCCAGACCACGATTCGCGGCATCGCGGTAGCACCGCGTTCATCGTTCGACCGGATGAACGTGTTCCTCGCCGAGCACGACATTCGCCCGGTGATCGACCATGTGTATCCGTTTGAACAAGCGCGCGAGGCCTATGAGCATCTGGCGAAAGGGGCGTTTGGCAAGGTTGTGATCAAGGTGGGCTGAAGCAAGTGAGGCGCCAGGGAAGGCGCCTTTTTTCTCGTTTCAGGTTTGCGGTTCGCCGGGCTCAACCATCGCGCGCCATTGCTGCACACTCGGGCGTTGCTGCATGCGCGCGTGCCATTCGCGCAGTGCTGTGCAGTCTTCGGGGACTTCCAGCTCAACCAGCGCCGAGAAGATCATTGCGCCCAACACGGCAATATCGGCCATGGAAAAACTGGTGCCGGCCACGAGCGGCTGATGACGAGGGGACATTGCATTGTTTGATGAATTGATCGGCAGCTACGAAAGCGCTGGGCTGATGTCGGCGGATTTCGCCAAGTAGCTTGCCAGTCGTGCCGAGATCCACTGCCGGCTGTAAGCCAGCACATGGTCAGCAGTGGCTGTGGGGAAGTGAATGAACCCATGCGGACACTCCGGCAGCCTATACATTTCCACCGGCGCCGTGTGTTGCCAGCGCTCGGCGATGAGCAGCGTGTCATCGCGCAGCGGATCGAGCTCACCGGCAAACAGCAGCGCTGGTGGCAGCCCACTGAAGTCGCCATACAGCGGCGACAGCGGGGGCTGACGTCGTTGTTCATCGCTGATATCGGGGGTAAGCAGGCGTAACGCTTCGACCATTCCCGGGCCGTCAAGCACCAGAGTATCGGCCGGCGCGGTGCGCACACTGGGCGTGCCGGTCAGGTCATAGACGCCGTAGTAGAGCAGCGCACCGCAGATCCGTTGCAGCAGCTGCGGCGAAGATTTGAGGGCGAGCAGGGTGGCCGCTGCCAAATGCCCGCCAGCCGATTCACCGACGACAACTACGGGCAAACCCGCAAACTCACCACCGTTCAAAATGCCGCGAGTGGCGCGCAGGCAGTCTTCCAGCAAGCCCTCGATCGGCGTCGACACGGCCAGCCGATAATCAACCGACACCACCGCCACGTCGCAGGTGTTGACGATGGCAATGTTGAAGTTGTCGTCCATCTGCGCATTGCCGATCACCCAGCCGCCACCATGGAAATCCAGCACCACGCCTTTGGCTTTGCCCTTGGGGCGGATAATCCGCACCGGCACCGTGTCGATGGTCTTGCACTCAGCCGCCAGCCCATGCTGGCGCAGCCTGCGGCCACCACCCACCTGACCCGCGCGCAGCAACGCCTGGATCAGCCGTGGCGTGAGCCGGTTGCGGATCTTGAACCGCGGCAGCCAGGCGAGCTTTTTGTTGAACGCACGAATCTGCGCCAGCTCGCGCTCGCCTTGTGGCCATGGAAAATCGCTCACAGGCGATTCTTCATCAGGATCGAGCAATTCAGCGCCGCCGCGACGCTCAGCCATGCCAGGTACGGGAATAGAATCAGCCCGGTGACCACGTCAAGTTGCAGGGCGAGTACCACCATCACCGCAACCACCACCCACAGCACCGCCAGAATCACCAGCGCCGCCAGCACCTGATGTGCACCGAAGAACACCGGCGTCCACAGCGTGTTCAGGGCGATTTGCGCGGCCCACAAGGCCAGCACCGTTTGGCTGCCGGGGATCAGGCTCAGGCGATAACCGGCCCAGGCCAGCAGCAAGTAGATGATCGTCCACGCTACGGGAAAGGCCCAGTTGGGCGGGGTGAAAGAGGGTTTAGTCAGCGATTCGTACCACGGGCCGGGTTTGAACATCACGCCGGTGGTTGCCGCCGCCGCGCAGGCCAGAAGGAAAATGAAAAAGGTCATTGCCAGTCCTTAGCTGTGATCAGCTGTTATGGAGAGTTAAGAAGAGGACGCTTCGCTGCGCAAAAAGTTTGTTTGAACATGCAATTTGGCAGCGAGGTTGAACTAAAAGCTGACTGCTGCGTCAGGATAAACACTGCCATTTACCCACCGACGCGGACGACATCATGTACACCCATCACATCGAATATCGATTCAACGGCGAGCCTCGTACTTATCTGCTCGAACTCAAGGAAGCGCAACTGGCCGAGCACGATGCAGCGATGCATCTACTGGAACTGCATCTGGGCGATGCGGAGAACAGCCTGGTCATGCCCACGGCAGACTCGACGCCAGAGCAGGTTGTTGAGCAGGCTGAGCGCGTCGGTTTGACGGATATTCGGGTGATCAGCCGGACTGCTTGACCTTCACGGCCCTTCGCATTCCAGGCCGCTGTCCCCGCCACTGCAATAGCGATCCCGCCCTCGTTGCTTCGCTGCATAGAGCATCTTGTCAGCCGACTCGATCAGGGTGGCGGGGGTGACGTGCTCGTCTGCAGGCTTGGCCACTGCAATGCCTGCACTGGCAGTGACGTGACCCAGCGGATGCGCCTTGTGCTCGAGCGCCAGGGATCGAACGGTTTGAAGTATGTCCTGAGCCACAAGCGCCGCCCCTCGAATATCGGTGTTGGGCAGCAACACGGAAAACTCCTCGCCGCCATAGCGCACGGCCAGATCACCCGGTCGCTTGACCGCTCGCGCAATCGCTTGGCCGACAGCGGCCAGGCAGTCGTCACCTGCCGCATGCCCGTAGGTGTCGTTGTAGAGTTTAAAGTGATCAACGTCGAGCATGATCAATGAAATCGACGAACCCTGGCGTCTGGCCAGGCGAATCTCGTCGGCCAGCGCAGTGTCCAGACGGCGGCGGTTGGCCAGTCCGGTCAGGCTGTCGGTCAGCGCCATGTCCTTCATCGCCTGGTGCGCCTTGCGCAGATCCTTTTCCATCACCATCCGTTGGCGCAGTTGCCTCAGAACAATCAATCCGAAAACCGTGAACGCGGTGATCACCGACAACAGCACGAATCCGGTTTTGATCAAGTCCCAACGCCATGGCGCAATGATCGATTCGCGAGAAAGTCCGGTTTCCACCACCAGTGGGTACGTGGTCAAGGCTCGGTAGCCATACAGACGCGGGGTGCCATCGACGATGGCCCGGACCTCGGCAATACCTTGGTTGGATAAGGGCAGGTAGCGCTTGAACACTTCACTGTCGGCGAGACTCTGACCGATCACCGAGGCGATGAAGGGCCGACGTACGAGGATGGTGCCATTGCGCAACGCCAGTACCAGTGCACCCTTGTCATCAATCTTGAAATCGCCGTAATAGTCGACGAAGTAACTGACCTTGATCGTTCCCAGCAGCACGCCGGCGAACGAGCCGTCCGGGTTATTCAAGCGGCGGGAAATCGGGATGATCAGGTCATCCGTGGATTTGCTTTTGACGACATCACCGATGCGCACGCTTCGATCGGTGTGGGTGCGGTGGTACTGGAAATAATCGCGGTCGGCGTTGTTGGCCGGGTCCGGGATAATTTCCTTATCGGTGACAATCCACTGCCCGTCCGGGCCGTAGATGAACAGGCCGTGCAACTGCGGCATCAGTTTGGCTTGCTGGACCAGCAGCTTGTGAATGCGAGGCACGTTGATGTTTTGTAAGCCATCGCCTTCCACGCGCTCGCCCAGCGCGGCGGTCAACACGTCTACCTGGCGAATGGCGTCCTCGGCATGCTGCGCCGTTGCCCGAGCGAGGTTGGTGACCGAATTGCGGGCAGACGAAAACGCAGAATGGTAGTCACGCCACGTCCGCCATCCTTCGACACCCAGAAACGCCAGAATGACCGTCAGCATGAAGATCACGGTCAGGCGGAAAGCGGCTATCTCGCTGGAAGCTTTGATGGGAGCGGGTTGTGCGGCGTCATGCCCTTTCGTGTCGGGCAGTTTGCAACCGAGCATTTGAAGATCCTTATGCTTGTCATCTCGCATCTCTGAAAGATGACCTTCCTTCTCCCCTTGGAATTCAATCTATTGCCCTGGCCAAGCGGCGGCCGTTGGATCGTTCCAAGCCTTGTCGGGTCTATATCTCCAATGGAAGCGCTCTTTGAGGTGAGACTTGTGAGTGGAATCATCACGGCCCGTGACTTGAACATCGATCTGCAAAACCCCAGCGAAACCGGCCTGTTCAAATGGTTGCTTGCCAGTTTTCTGATGGGCAAGAGGATTCAAGGTGCGATCGCAGCGAAGGCGTATCAAGTCATAGTAGAGCAGCATCACAAAGACACGCCGCAAAAGCTTGCGCAGTGTACTCACCGTCAACTGGTGTCAATGCTGGGGCAGGCGCGTTACGTGCGTTACGACGAGAGCACGGCGTCGCGATTACTCGCGTTGGCAGACAAGCTCAACAGCGAATACGCCGGTAAGGTCGGTCACATCGTGGCGGCAAGCGCGGATCGTAAGGCGCTGGAGAAGCGCCTGTCCGAGTTCGAGGGGATAGGGCCGAAGACCGTCGAGATCTTCATGAGGGAAGCGGCTGCTGTGCTGTTCTGAATGTGCGAATTCTCTACGCCCGACGCCGCGACGCCAGGATCACGGCGCAATGAGTTTCCCCGCCAGTTCGCTCATCATGATCAGCGTTCCGCCGGCGAATATCGCGCAGCCCAGCACAAACTGGAGTCCAGGGGCGACGATCGGCATGAAGGGTGACTTCCGGTTTTCAAGCGTTTTCATGTAGTCCTCCCGTTAACGATGAAATCCTTCAGCCACGTCGAGTGATCGGGTGCGCGCCGCCAATGCGCGCCTGGCAACCACTGGCATCGTGGGCGAGGCGTCGTCGATTGTTGCTGGCTCGTCGGAAGGCGGAACTTCGGTCTCGTCGGCGAAGTTATTCGGCAGCAGCGTACCCAAGCCGAATACATTCACCGCCATGCTGACTTTCATTCCTCGACAGGCCTGTTTGCAGTCGAGCTCAAAACCAGCGTACGCGTGCTCCATCAAGCGTTGAAAATGTTCAGAGGTCAGTGCCGTGACTTTGCTGCTTTTCATGTTGTTCACCTTGAGCAAGTGGCGACCCCGGTCCGGGGCCGCCGGGCCGGGTTCAGACATCTTTGCCCTGTACGTAACCTGAGCCCAGATCAGCACCGGTCACCGGTTCGCTGAGTGGGTCGGAGGCCGTGCGGATCTTCATCGCCTCAAGCACTTGTTCATCTTCAGCTGGAAGGTTGACGGTCGCCAGACCATCACCGCCGTCGACTGCCGGCTGTGGATTTTCCACGTATTCCCACGCACCGCCTTCATTCCAGGGACCACGAACGTTGGGTTCGCCGGACATGTTGAAGTACTTGTGGGTGAACTCAGGCATCCCGGGCAGTTTGCCCTGCGGGAAGTTGGGCTGGATCGAATGCAGGGCCTTTTCGAAGGACTGTTGATGCGCAATTTCCCGCGTCATCAAGAAGCCAAGTGCCTCTTTCACACCCGGATCATCAGTGATGTTGATCAGGCGCTCGTAGAGGATCTTCGCCCGCGCTTCGGCGGCGATGTTGGAACGGAAGTCGGCGGTCGGCTCGGTGATCGAGTCAACGTAGGCCGCTGTCCACGGCACCCCGGCCGAATTGACCAGCGGTGCGCCTGCACCGTAAAGCAGGCTGGTGATATGCGAGTCATTACCGGCGCCGTTCAGCGCGCGGTACAACTCGCCTTCCTCTTGCACGCCTTCGGCCATCTGGCCCTTCGCACCCTTGTTGAGCATCACGATGATCGAGCCGACCACCTCCAGATGGCTCAACTCCTCGGTGGCAATGTCCAGCAGAAGGTCTTTACGGCCCGGATCTTCCTCGGCCAGGGCTTGCGTGAAATAGCGGGCCGCTGCCGCCAGCTCGCCATTGGCACCCCCGAATTGTTCCAAAAGCAGATTGGCCAGACCCGGATTGGGCTCGGCCACGCGAACGGTGTACTGAAGTCGCTTGTTATGTATGAACATTCAAATTTTCCTCAGACCAGGCTATCGCGCCTTGACCCTTTTGGGCGTTGGCGCATGCATAGTTTGTGAGGAGGGCGCGCGGCAGAAATTTCGTTTTTTGCACAGTGGCTGGACGGGCGGCAGAGCGCGGAAAGTTCCGCTAACAGGACGGTTGGCTCAACCCTGCCGGGAGCAACCCCGCGCTCACAGGATCTCTAACGTCGAAGATTATGGACAGATCACGCACCTCACGGCCCATTCGCGCGGCCATTTTATTGCCATCCGAAACTGTCATATTTCCTCCCGCTCGCCTGCGCATAGTGACCAGCCCAACGCTGATTTCATGAGGCTGCACTGTGTTCCAACGTCTTCTGTGTTCGCTGTCCGTTCTGAGCCTGTCCATTGCCGCTGCGCACGCGGGCGAGCCAGTAACCCTCGATACGCCGCGATTGTCCGGCATCGACAATTTTCGCGACCTTGCCGGCACCACTATCGCGTACTCCACAACCCACGACGGCACGATGCGCAGCGGCGTGTTCTACCGCTCCAATGCGCTGACTCCTTCGGCGGCGGATCTGGCCACGCTCAATGGCCTCGGCATCAAAGCCATTTACGACTTGCGCACTCCCAGCGAAATCGCCGCTACGCCTGACACGATGATCACGGGAGCGGCTTATCGCAACATCGACATCATCGGTAGCACCACCTCAGGTGCGAACATCACCGACATTTCTTTCCATAGCGCCGCCGAAGCCGTGGCGATGATGGAGCAAACCAACCGTGCTTTCGTCAGCGATGCCGGCATGCGCGGGCAGTTCGGCCAGTTGTTCAATGAACTGGCGAGTGTCGACGCCGCGCAGTTGTTCCACTGCACCGCCGGCAAGGACCGCACCGGCTGGACCGCCGCCGTGTTGCAGAGCATTGCGGGGGTCGATGACGCGACGATCATGGCCAATTATCTGGCGACCAACGACTACACCGCCGCCCGTGTCGCTGCGACGTTGAAAGCCTTGCCGCCGAGCATGGCCGCCGTTTACGAGCCGCTGCTCGGCGTGCAGGCCAGTTACTTGCAGGCCGGCCTCGACCAGGTCGCCGCCGAGTACGGCAGCATGGACAACTACCTCAAGCAGGGCCTCGGTCTGTCGCAGGAAACTATCTATGTGCTGCGCGGCAAACTGGTCGAATACAACAACTTGCCGGGGCAGGCCGGGCTGATCGGCAATGCCGCTGCGGGTGCCGAGTTGCTGCGCCAGTTGCAGAGCAGCGAGCTGTCCGGCACCTACAGCGCTTACAACTATTACCTGCAATCGGCGATCGATGCCGGCACCTTGGGCGGCGTCGAATCCCAGGTCGGCGGTCAGGTTCACGCCGATGCGGCCAGCTACCTGCTGCGCCAGAGCGCGATGATCGAACAGGCCGCCGCAGCATTCGCCAGCGGCAGCGATTTGAAGGTCGGCCAACACCGTCTCTGGAGCACAGCACTCGCCAGCTACCTGGGCACCGACGGCTCGGCCCACGCCGACAGCAGCAACGAACACAGCCAGGGCTTGATGCTCGGCATCACCCAGCGCTTCAGCCAACAACTCAGCGCGCGCGGCGGTTTCGGTTACAGCAAGGGCAGCGTGGGCGGGGCGGGGGGCGAGGCCGATACAGACTTCACCTTCATCAACCTCGGCGCGCGTTATGGTTTTACCAGCCTGGAGCGCGGCGTGTTTGTCGACGCCAACGCCAGCGCCGGTTATGTCGACTACGACAGCAAACGCGAGCTAGGCGGCGGCCTCGGCACAGCCAGAGGCGATACTCACGGCAACCTCACTGGCGCGACACTGGCGTTGGGTTATCGCGCGCCGCTCAGTGGCATGACACTTGAACCGAGCCTGGGCTTTCGCATCAGTCATCTCGACTTGCAGGGCTTCCAGGAGAAGGGCAGTGAACTGGCCCTCGACGTCAACGGCATCAAGCAGACTCGTCGCAGCGCGGTGGCCAATCTCGATGTCGCGTTCACACCGATGACAATCGGTGCGTGGCAGCTGGTGCCGGGGCTGCGCGTAGGTTACGAGCGTGCGCTGGGCGATCAGCAAGTCGACAGTGAAAGCCACCTGCTGGGGCTGGATATCGAGCAGCGCGCGGCGTTCGATAATCGCGATCAGTTCAGCGGCGGCGTTAATCTGATGGCCAGCCTCGGTGCCCTGAGTGTGGGCGCCGAGGTCGGGGCCAACGGTGGCGGTGACAGCCATGGATTTAATGGCGGTCTCAAGGCCAGTTACGCGTTTTGAACGACACGAGCCCGGCAGATTACCGGGCTCCTCAGCTCAGGCATGCTGCGCACGCGACGGTTGCTGTGTGCGTGCCGGCTGCGCGGTGGGTTCGGGCAGCGAGGCAACGTGCACCGTGCGCGCCGGGAAGGCGAATGTCGCGTCCAGTTCGCTTACCGCCTCCATGATTGCCAGATTGATGCGTTGCTGCACATCCATGTAGACGTTGTAACTGGCGTCCAGAACGATGTACACCGTCTCGAATTCCAGCGCGCTTTCACCAAAACTGCGGAAATGGCAGCGGTCGAAGCGCGCCTGTTTTTCGTTCTTGATGATGCTTTCTACACGTTGAGTGATCTGGCGAATCTGTTCGGTCGAGCACTCGTAAGTCAGACGAAATTCGAACACCACCCGTCGTTCCTGCAAGCGCTTGTAGTTCTGAATGGTGCTGCCGATCATGTCGGCGTTGGCCATGACAATCTGCTCACCGCCCAGACTGCGGATGCGCGTGGTCTTCAGGCCGACGTGTTCGACCGTACCGGCCAGCGTGCCGACCACGATGAAATCACCCACCTCAAACGGCTTGTCGACGGCAATCGACAGCGAGGCGAACACGTCGCCAAGAATGTTCTGCACCGCCAGTGCCACAGCGATACCGCCGACACCAAGGCTGGCGACAAACGCCGTGATGTTGACGCCCAGGTTCGACAGCATCGCCAACAGAATCACTGCCCACAGCAACACTTTGACGCCCCACAGGCTCAGGGTCGCCAAAGCGCTCGCCTGAAAAGTACCGGTCGCGTTATGCCGCGAAAAATAGCGGTGCAGCCCCAGCGCCAGCGCGCGGTTGGTCCATAGGCCGACCTGTAGCGCCGCAACCACGAACCACAAACTGCTGACCCGTCCGAGCCAGCGCTGCGGCAAATCCAGCAACCCGATGCCGACCAGAATCGACGCCAACAGCAGCAACGTGGTGCTGGTCGCCGCCAGCACTTCGCTGGCCATATACGTCAGATGCCCGTTGCCAGCGCTGGCCCGCGCCTGCACCTTGCGGAAAACAAAACGGATCGCGGTGGTGGTCAGCAGATAACTGAGCGTCGCGGCGAGAAACGCCAGCACCCAGTTCGCCAGTGAAATTCCTAAAATCGTGTGCGCTGTGAAAAATCCGATGAAATCCTCGGTCATTGAAACCCCCTTTTTCGCCACGTGGCCTGTCTGGGGTTAGTCGCCCTGAGATTCCTGCTGTTCCATCAAATGCAGATTTCACCGGATCGAATGGTCAACGCCTGGCTTTCAACTGCGCTGGGCTCACACCGTAAGCACTTTGAAAATACTGACAAAAGCGCCCGACATTGCTGAAGCCAAAACGCAACGCCACCTCCGTCACCGAGCCCGCATGACCACGCTTTAACGCTTCATAAGCGCGCTGCAAACGCACCTGACGCTGATAGGCCACGATCGACATCCCGACAAAACGCCGAAAACCTTCCTGCAACGCGCGCTGACTGACATGACTCAACCGGGCCAGATCCACACCACTGACCAATTGTTGCGGATGTGCCTGAATAAACTCCATCGCCACCTTCACATGCCGCGGTGCCACACACGGCGCCGGCCGGCGCAACGCCTCGGTGAAATTGTGCGGCCACGCCTCCAGCACCGCATCGATCAGCATCTCGCGCAAGCGCGACGGCATCAACGTGCCGCTGTTGATCAGCGCATCGAACTCAGTGCCCGTGGCCAGGTCGATCAACGCCTTGAGGCCATGAAACGCCGGCGTATCCAGATCCACGCTCGGCTCAAACACGATCTTCTGCACGATCGGTTGCTCCAGCAGCGCCGCCAAACGTTCGGTGAGCTGCTGGCGATTGATCGAAATGCCGTGATGCGCGTGATCGTCAACAAACCGCATCGAACGGATGTCCGCCTTGTCGATCGCCAGACCGACGTGCGACATGCCAATGGATTGAGTGGCGTGGTTGAAAACGATCTTGCCGGCGGTGGGAATGACGAAGGTGATTTCATTCTGCGGGTCGGGGAGCGTGACGCTGAAGTCGCCGTGATAATGCATGCGCCGGAAACTCACCCCATCGTGCCGCCCATAGACACCGCCGATGATGATATGGGAGGGCGGCGGCGGGGTGTCAGCGTAACGGTTGCCGAAAAGCCTGGAGAAGAGGGCGCCGAAGTCGCAGGAGGTGAGGTTGTCGGAGCGCAGGACGATTTTCTGACGGGTTGCGGATGTTGTGGCGATCGGCGGCATTTTGGAATGCGGGCTCTTGGGGCGACGGTGGAGACGGGAAGATTAGGGGGTGGGCGTGACTGTCTGGTGACAAGGCTTGGCAATCGTCTGCTTTCGGCCAGTAGCGGACATCCATTCCGTTACTGGCCAATCAACAGCTCCTCACATCCGGTCCTTCAATTGATCTTGTTCAGCTGCGGTAGCTGCCACTTGCCCGAAAGAGCATCCTGCGATGGTTGATACAGACGTAACATCACGTAGAAACCGCCTTCGGGTGCGGGTAACCAGTTAGCAGCATGCTCTCCCTGGGGTTTTTTGTGGGAAATGGGAATGGTGATAGAACCATCCGCCGCGACTTTTAACCCCGGCGTGTCGGAGCCGACCTTGTAGCGACCGATTTCGTTGTCGACCAGCATCTTGTTGCTCGCGTCATACAGGGTCAGCGACCAGAACGCATTCACCGGCGGCGCCGAAGCCAGTTTGATTTCGTATTGACTGGCGCCAGTGAGTGGTTGGTTTTTGCTGTCGGTAAAGCGCAGCGGATACATCGCTTCATGCTCACCCTGACCGCCCAGATAAGGCCCGGCCACCATGGCGCGCAGCGGATAGTTGAAGCCAAAGCTGTCGAGACCCGTCACCCAATTCCAGCCGTTGCGCACTTGCGACGTGCTGGCCAACGACGCAATCGCCACGTAGGGCGCGTCTTTCAAACCTTCCTCAAGGCCTTTGCGAGTGGCCGGATTGAGCTTGTCGGGTGAAAAGCCGCTGTCCGTTAGCCCAATGCGGGCGAACTGGGCAAACAATGCAGCATCGGCAGGTTTGACCGGATTGTTCTTTAGCGCCAAGGCCAGTTCGGTAAAGAAGCCCAGCGGGTCGTCGCCAGTCTTCGGTAAGGCTGGCAAGGATTCATCCGTGTGCGACTTCCCACTCAGCGGCACGACACTGAATTGTTTTTGCAGCGCCAGGATCGGCGCGACATCTTCGCCCTGCTTGACGTGGATACGCCCCCACAGCCAGATTTTCTTGGTTGAAACGTCGAGACGCGTCGCATCTTTTGGCAGCTCGCCCTTCCAGCCAGGTGGCACCAGCACATATTTGCCGGCCTTGGTGCCGGTCGTGCGCCGTCCGACATAGTGTTCAAGCTCTTGCCACATGTTGAACACATCGACCACGTAATAGCGGTCATGTGTATCGGGCACGGTCAAAACGTAGGGCTCGGTCAGATCCAGCACCGCACTCATGTAGTAGGTGTCATTGTTGGCGGTGGGCATGTCCTTGGCGGACGGTGACGCCAGCGAAGTGGCCCAGCCGATCTGGTTCAGGCCTGCTCGATAGCTGGTGTCGGGTTTTGGCGAGGGGACGGTTATGTATTCACGAACCACTCTTTCCATGCGCACAAGCGGATAGCCCCAGTTATAGGCAGAAATCGCCAGGCTGTACCCATCAGCATGCATGCCTTTTTCCACGGCATCGGGAGTGGCAGGTGTGGTCAGGAGCAAGTCCGGCGTACTGGCTTGTGCATTCATTGCACTGCCGAGCGCAGCACACAGGGGCAAGACACAGAGAAACCACTGGCGAGATGAATTCATAACGAGCGTCCTTTCACGAGGAAGTGCGCCGGGCAAACCCGACTCGAGCACTGACCTGACGGCTGAATGTCTGCAAGCACCCTAGGCACAGAGTTGCTTGGCGTCAAACAGGCATGCCAGCCCCAGTGGTTCAGCGGTTGGCTATAGTGTTGATCGCTTGTTGGAATTCAGGGATCAATAGCGGGGATTAACCGATGCCCAACAACGGAGTGCTTAACGTCAGCCTGCTGGACTTAGCGATGCTGGCCAACCCGCATCCGGCCCTCGCCCAGACGAGCATCGAAACGCAGGGTGGACAACCGCCTCCCGGTTCGCACAGTTCCATTGTGGACTTCGACTACCAGATCAAATATCAGCGCGCTTTTGAAGCCGTGCTGTGGAATATGCCGGCGATCGCCATCTACAGTTTCAGACGCGCGGCTTTTGACAATCTTGGGGTCAAGGACAACGACATCATTGCCTATTCGGCGCCAGCGACACCGAAGCTGGAAGCCATCACCGCCAACAGCAGCACGCCTTACATCACCGCATTCACCGACCTGCAAAAAGACCCGGTGGTTCTGGAACTCCCTGCCGCCGGCGAAGACGGCAGCGTCTATGGCCAAGTCGTTGATGCCTGGCAGTTGACCATCGCCGACGTTGGCCCCTCGGGTCTGGACAAGGGCAAGGGTGGAAAATTGCTGTTCACGCCTCCGGGGTTTAACGGTGAAATACCCGCTGGCTACATTCACGTTCCATCACCCAATTACCGCATCGCCCTCGCATTTCGCTCTGTGCGCGCGCCCGGCAAAAGTGCCGCTGATGCCTATCAGTATGCAAAGAAGCTGCGCATGTATTACCTGGCCGAGGCGAGCAATCCGCCGCCGCAACGCTTTATCGACCCGATCGACAAGGTTTACCCGACCCTGCCTTTCTATGACGAGCGCCATTTCGCGGACATGCATGCGGTCATGAGTGTCGAGCCTGCACGCCCGCAGGACAAGGTGATGCTCGGGATGTTGCGTTCGCTGGGGATCGAGAAAGGCAAGCCGTTTGCCCCGGACGAGGTGACCAAAAAAGCCATGCGCCAGGCGGCCATTGATGCCTGGTTTTACCTTCAGCACTGGTTCGATAACCTGCCAAAAGACAAATTCTACTGGCCAGATCGGCACTACGCGTCTCTGCTGATGACCGATGAAAACAAGCGCTTCTCGTTCGAGTACGAAGACAATATTGATCTGATCGGACGCGCGACGGAGTACTTCTGGTGCACCTATATGCCGAAGGAGTTAAGCGACTCGCCGGCAACGCAATACCTGATGGCCATGGCCGATAAAAACGGCAAGCCACTTGAAGCTGGCAAGACCTACAAAATCGACGTCCCGGCAAAAATGCCGGTCAAGCAATTCTGGGCGTTGACTGTTTATAACCGCGACACCATGTCGTTCATTTACAGCGAGACCAATCGTACAACCCTGTCCTCGTACGACCTGGAAGCAATGAAGAAAAACGCCGACGGCAGCGTCACGATCTACATCGGTCCCAAAGCGCCCGCCGGGCTGGAAAGCAACTGGATTCCCACAGCGGGCAAGCGGCCGTTACCGGCCATGCGCTTTTACGGCGGCACGGAGGCACTGAACGACAGGAGCTTTGAATTGCCGGATTTCGAATTGTTTGAGTGAACCCGCTATCCGACCCTGCGTTGAGAGTTTCTCGATGTCAGCTATCGGCCGGATAGCGACGGTCTGGCTCAGACCGTCGCAGTGTTGGTTAAACCTCGGTCTGCTCTGCCGTTTCCAAAGCATCATCGACCTCGATACCCAGGTTTCATTGAAGCTTGTGCGATCAACCCAGAAGACCAGACTTCTGTCCAGGCAAGTGATCATCCTCTCTGGAATCAGGAATTACGTTAAGACGTCACGTGGCACCCATTCAAAGGTTTTTTTTTCGAATCGGCAAATCAGAGAAAAACCGAGCGCCGCAGTCCAGGTTATGACTCGTTCACCGGCGCAACCATCATCTTGAGGCACTTCAAAAACAGCGGCCGATATTCCTCCGGCAAGCGTTCCAGCAGTTTCCTTTCCACTTCCGCATCACGCGGCAGCACGCGATCCAGTAATTCGGCACCCTCGGTGCCGAGGTACAGCTGGTAGGCGCGTTGGTCGGTTTTGGCGCTGGTGCGGATCAGCATGCCATTGGCGCACAGGCGTTTGACCATTTCGGCGACGGTGTTGCGATCCATGAACAGGTGACCGGCCAGTGCGTTCTGGGTCAGGCCGGGGTGTTGCGATACCACGATCAGTGCTGCTTTCTGTCGCGGGGTGATCGATTCGCCGGAAAACTCTGCGTTGAACAGTTCTTCCGCGACGAAGTGCGCCCGCCGCAGCAGGTGGGAAACGATGTCTTCCAGGTGAAACTGGTCGACGAGTGTCTGGCTTTGGGAAGAAAGTTTCGCGGGTTCTGGCGTGCGTGAGGATGGCATTGGACGTCCGGTCATTCCTTGCGGTGGCGATCCTTGGGGATCAATCATAAGTACGTGCACGTACTATTTGTCAGGCAAATCAGCCAGTTAAGTATTGGTGTTCCGGTACGGCGATACAAGCCTGCCAATAACCACTGTGCACGTACTATTTTTTTCCGGGGGTCGGCTCAAAAAATCGTTGACAGCCTGGATAGTCAGTCATAGCATCGGCCTCATAAAGGACGTATACGTACTTAATGAGAATAACAAGATGATCTGGTCAACGACCCCGGCAACGGCTGTTACATGGACTCCTCTGGTCAGCCGCGCCTTGCCTGCGCCGCATTTTGCCTATAGCCCTGTGGTACGGGCGGGCGGCTTCGTTTACGTCTCGGGAATGGTCGGTCTCGATCCGGCTCACGGCGGATTGGTAGACGGCGGTCTGGCCGCAGAGGTGCAGCAGATCCTGATCAACCTCAGCGAAATGTGCAAGGAGCTGACGATCGGACTGGAGCAATTGATGTTGGTGCGGATCTATTGCGCTGACTTCAGCCAGTTCGGCGTGCTCAATCAGCATTGGCAAGCCTTCTTCGAAGGGCGTACTCCACCTGCGCGGACTTCGCTAGGGGTGGCGGCGCTGCCGCTGGGGGCGTTGGTTGAAATGGAATTTCAGTTCGCGATTGATTCTTCACTGCCCTGATGCAACACAAAAAGAACAGGAGAAGCGACATGGCAAACGGTGAAATTATCAGCGGGTTTCTGGCCCCTCATCCTCCGCACATTCTGTATGCAGAAAACCCACCCCAGAACGAACCGCGCTCCCAGGGCGGTTGGGAACAATTGCGCTGGGCCTATGAGCGCGCGCGCGCCAGTGTCGAGGCGTTGAAGCCGGATGTATTGCTGGTGCACTCGCCGCACTGGATCACCTCCGTGGGGCATCACTTCATCGGCGTCCAGCACCTGGCCGGGCGCTCGGTCGACCCGATCTTTCCCAACCTGTTTCGCTTCGACTACTCGATAAAATTCGACGTCGAACTGGCCGAGGCCTGCTGTGAAGAAGGCCGCAGGGCAGGGCTGCAGACCAAGATGATGCGCAACCCGCGTTTTCGCGTCGACTACGGCACCATCACCGCACTGCATATGATCCGCCCGCAGTGGGACATTCCGGTGGTGTCGATCTCGGCCAACAACACGCCTTATTACCTGAGCATGGAAGAAGGCCTGGTGGAGATGGATCTGTTGGGCAAGGCCACCCGCGAAGCGATCGCCAAATCGGGCAAGCGCGCGGTGCTGCTGGCATCCAATACCCTGTCGCACTGGCACTTTCATCAAGAGCCGGAGCCGCCGGAAGACATGACCCAGGAGCATCCGCAGAGCCAACTGGGCTATCAGTGGGACATGCGCATGATCGAGCTGATGCGGCGCGGGGAAATGCATGAAGTCTTTCGCCTGCTGCCGCAGTTCATCGACGAGGCGTTCGCCGAAGTGAAGTCCGGTGCGTTCACCTGGATGCACGCGGCCATGCAGTACCCGCAACTGGCGGCGGAACTGCACGGCTACGGCACGGTGATCGGCACCGGCAACGCGGTGATGGAATGGAATCTGCTCAAGGCCGGCCTCGCCCGCGCCGCAGCAGAAGCCGCCTGAACCTCGCGACTCGCAGACCTCTTTTCAAGGTGAACAACCATGACGCTTGTATCGGCTTTTCTGGTCCACGGTAGCCCACTGCCGCAACTTTGCCCTGATGTGCCCAATTGGCAGCGCTTTCAGCAGGCCATGCAACAGGCCGGCGCCGCCTTGCGTGCCTCTCGGCCCGACGTGGTGCTCGTCTATTCAACGCAATGGTTCGCCGTGCTCGATGAGATCTGGCTGACCCGGCGGCGCAGCGACGATATTCATGTCGACGAAAACTGGCACGAATTCGGTGAGCTGCCCTACGACTTGTACAGCGATGTGAGCCTGGCCAACGCCTGTATCGAGGCCTGTCGTGGCCACGGCGTGAATGCCCGTGGCGCCGATTATCAAGGCTTTCCGATCGACACCGGAACCATCGTCGCCAGCACCGCGCTGGGTGTCGGCAGCGAAGCGTTGCCGCTGGTGGTGGCGTCGAACAACCTCTACGACAACGCCGAAGCGACCGAGAAGCTGGCGGCGATTGCCGTGGCCTGCGCTGCCGAACAAGGCAAACGCGTGGCGGTGGTGGGCGTCGGTGGCTTGTCCGGGAGCCTGTTTACCAAACCCATCGAAGCGCAGGACGACCGCATCGTCCACGCAGAAGAAGACGCCTGGAATCGCAAGATTCTGGCGCTGATCGAGGCGGGCAATGTCGATGCGCTGCGCGAAGTGTTGCCGGCCTACGCCGCCGAAGCGCGGGTAGACATGGGTTTCAAGCATTTTCACTGGTTGCTCGGCGCACTCGGCGGGCGTTTCCGGGGCGCCACAGTGCATCACTACGGCGCGTTGTATGGCAGCGGCGCCGCTGTCGTGGAGTTCAACCCCTGAGGGGCTGAACGAGCAGGTGCGCGATCTCGCTCGAAACCGCTGCTGAAGCGCGCCGCATCAATCTTTTTCCGTAGACCGTTTGCGTTGCCGGTGCAACGCAAGCCGTGCATGCCTGCGCCCGCGATTTGTCGGGCCGGGCCTCTGCGAATTCGCGAGCCGGCCACAGGTTCGCCGTCAGCCGTGTCATTGAGGTCAGTCATGAAAAACTATCGAAATTTTGTCAATGGTCGCTGGGTAGAGAGCCCGCGCACCTTCGAGGACATCAGCCCGGTCGACGGCTCCGTCGTCGCCGTGGTCCACGAGGCTGGCCGCGAGCTGGTGGACGAGGCGGTCAAGGCTGGCCACCGCGCCGTCGCTGGCGCCTGGGGCCGCACCAGCGCCGCAGAACGTGTCGATGTTCTGCGCCGGATCGCTGACGAAATGGAGCGCCGCCAGGCCGATTTTCTCGCCGCCGAAATGGCCGACACCGGCAAACCGCTGGCGATGGCCTCGGTGATCGACGTGCCACGCGGCATCGCCAATTTCCGTACTTTCGCTGACATTCTCGCCACCGCGCCGCTGGACAGCCATCGCCTGGACCTGCCAGACGGTGCCTACGCGCTCAACTATGCCGCCCGCAAGCCACTCGGCGTGGTCGGGGTGATTTCCCCGTGGAACCTGCCGTTGCTGTTGCTGACCTGGAAGGTCGCGCCGGCCCTGGCGTGTGGCAACGCGGTGGTGGTCAAACCCTCCGAAGACACCCCCGGCACCGCGACGCTGCTCGCCGAAGTGATGCAAGCCGCCGGTGTGCCGGATGGCGTGTTCAACCTGGTGCACGGTTTCGGTCCGGACTCGGCCGGCGAATTCATCTCCCGGCACCCGGACATCAGCGCCATCACCTTCACCGGCGAATCACGCACAGGCACCACCATCATGCGTGCTGCCGCCGAAGGGGTTAAGCCGGTGTCGTTCGAGCTGGGCGGCAAGAACGCGGCGATCATTTTCGCCGACTGCGACTTCGACAAAATGATCGACGGCATGATGCGCGCGCTGTTTCTCAACAGCGGTCAGGTGTGCCTGTGCTCTGAGCGGGTTTATGTCGAACGACCGATTTTCGAGCGTTTCTGCACGGCAATTGCCGAGCGCATCAAGGCGATGAAAATCGACTGGCCGCACGACCCCGCCACCCAGATGGGGCCACTGATTTCGGCCAAGCATCGCGACAAGGTGCTGAGCTACTTCGAACTGGCGCGCCAGGAGGGTGCGACCTTCATCGCCGGTGGTGGCGTGCCGCATTTTGGTGACGCACGCGATAACGGCGCATGGGTCGAGCCGACCGTCATTGCCGGGCTGTCCGACGACGCCCGTTCGGTGCGCGAAGAGATCTTCGGGCCGATCTGCCACGTGTCGCCGTTCGACAGCGAGCGTGAAGTCATCGCCCGCGCCAACGACACCCGCTACGGCCTCGCAGCCACCATCTGGACCACCAACCTGAGCCGCGCGCACCGCGTCAGCGAGGCCATGCGCGTGGGCATCAGTTGGGTCAATACCTGGTTTCTGCGCGATCTGCGTACGCCGTTCGGTGGCGCTGGATTGTCCGGCATCGGCCGTGAAGGCGGCATGCACTCGCTGAACTTTTATTCGGAACTGACCAACGTCTGCGTACGCATTGACCAGGAGAGCGAGCAATGAGCGAACAACTTCAACGGGTCGCCGATCTGCTCGACCAGGCGGCCACAAGCGGCGAACCAGTGCCGCCGGTGCGTGACCAGTTGGCCTCGATTGCCGACGCCTACCGGGTGCAGCAGCTCAACACCCAGCGCCAGGTGCACGCCGGGCGGCGTATCACCGGGCGCAAGATCGGCCTCACGTCGCGCGCAGTGCAGCAGCAACTGGGCGTGGATCAACCGGACTTCGGCACCTTGTACGACAGCATGGAGGTCACCGACGGCGAGGCGATCGCCTGGCCACGCCTGATGCAGGCCAAGTGCGAGGCGGAAGTGGCGCTGGTGCTGGAGCGCGATCTGGACCGCGACAACATCGTGCTGAGCGATTTGCTCGCGGCCACCGCCTATGCGCTGCCGGCGATTGAAGTGGTCGGTAGCCGCATCGCCAACTGGAACATCAGCATTCTCGACACCATCGCCGACAACGCCTCGGCGGGTCTCTACGTGCTCGGCCAGCGGCCAGTGAAACTTGCCGATCTGGACTTGCGTCTGGCCGGCATGGTCATGGAGCGCCAGGGTGAGCCGGTATCTTTCGGCGTCGGTGCGGCATGCCTGGGTCACCCCTTGAATGCCGCGTTGTGGCTGGCACGCACCCTGGTCGAAATGGGGACGCCACTGCGGGCCGGCGACGTGGTGCTCAGCGGTGCCCTGGGGCCGATGGTCAGTGTCGCGCCCGGTGATGTTTTCGAGGCACGCATTCAGGGTCTGGGCAGCGTCCGGGCCTGTTTCGAACCCGCCAATTGAGGTGATCCGCATGAAAATCCAACGTATTGCCCAGCGCCTCGATGAGGCGGCCCGGCTCGCTCAGGCGACCCTGCAACTCAGCGGTGAAGACACCGTTACGCTGGACGAGGCCTATCAGGTGCAGCGCCAGTTGATCGAACAACGACTTGCCCGTGGCGCGCGTCAGGTGGGCATGAAAATGGGCTTCACCAGCCGCGCGAAAATGGCCCAGATGGGTGTTTCCGATCTGATCTGGGGGCGCTTGACTTCGGACATGTGGATCGAGGAGGGCGGCAGCATCGATTTGTCGCGGTATGTGCACCCGCGTGTCGAGCCGGAGGTGTGCTTTCTGCTCGGCAAGCGCCTGCAAGGGCAGGTGACGCCGTTGCAGGCATTGGCCGCAGTCGAAGCCGTCGCGCCGGCGCTTGAGGTGATTGACTCGCGCTACCGCGACTTCAAGTTTTCGCTGCCTGACGTGGTCGCCGACAACGCGTCGTCGTCCGGTTTCGTCGTCGGTGGCTGGCAGCGGCCCGACACCGATCTCGACAACCTGGGACTGGTGATGAGCTTCGACGGCCGAGCGGTGGAGATGGGCAGCACGGCGGCGATTCTCGGGGCCCCGGTGCGTGCGCTGGTGGCGGCGGCGCGCCTGGCTGCACAGCACGGCGAAGCGCTGGAGCCCGGCAGCCTGGTGCTGGCCGGTGCAGCGACGGCAGCCGTGGCGTTGCGTCTGGGCGTCGCGGTGCGTTGTGAATTCCAGCATCTGGGCAGCGTGGCGTTCCAAACGCTGCGCGAGGAGTAAAGCCATGAGTGACAAAGCGCAAACCCGTGCCCGCGTGGTCGAGGGCAAAGCCACCCCGTTGGGCGCCTTTCCACACGTCAAACGCGCCGGTGACTTTCTGTTCGTTTCCGGCACCAGCTCGCGACGCCCCGACAACAGCATCGCCGGTGCCGAGCTGGATGCGACAGGGCGCGTGCGCCCGTGCATTGAAGTGCAGACCCGCGAGGTCCTGAACAACATTCGCGACATTCTGCGCAGTGTCGATGCCGACCTCGAAGACGTGGTTGAGGTCTGCAGCTATCTGGTCAACATGAATGATTTTGCTCAGTACAACCAGGTCTACGCGCAGTTCTTCGACGCCGACGGCCCGACGCGCACCACGGTAGCCGTGCACCAGTTGCCCCACCCGCACCTGGTCATCGAAATCAAGGCCGTGGCTTACAAGCCATTGCGCTGAACCCACTCACCGAGTACGGGCCGCCGCCTCGGCTGCGGCCTGCACTCGACAGGAGAAGAACAGATGTCATTTGCTCGCATTCCCGTGGCAATCATTGGCTCGGGCAACATCGGCACCGATCTGATGATCAAGATCCTGCGCAATTCCGACATGCTCGAAGTGGCTGCCATGGTCGGCATCGACCCGACCTCCGACGGTCTGGCCCGTGCCGAACGTCTCGGCGTGCCCACCACCGCAGAGGGCATCGAGGGCCTGCTCGCGTTGCCCGATTTCAAGAAAATCCGCATCGCCTTTGACGCCACTTCGGCAGGTGCGCACAAGGTGCATGACGCCAGACTGCGCGACCACGGTGTACGCGTCATCGACCTGACCCCGGCCGCGCTTGGGCCTTTCGTGATTCCGGTGGTGAACTTCGCCGAGCATGCCGAGGCGCCGAACCTGAACATGGTCACCTGCGGTGGCCAGGCGACCATCCCGATCGTGCATGCAGTGGCGAGCGTGGCGCCGGTGCATTACGCCGAAATCGTCGCGGCGATTTCCAGCAAGTCCGCCGGCCCGGGCACCCGCGCCAATATCGATGAGTTCACCGAGACCACCTCTCGCGCCATCGTCGAAGTGGGGGGAGCCGCCCGTGGCAAGGCGATCATCGTCCTCAACCCGGCCGAGCCGCCGCTGATCATGCGCGACACCATCTACTGCTTCGTGCCGCCGGATGCCGACACCCAGGCAATCGCCGGCGCCGTAGAAGCACGCGTCGCTGAAGTGCGTGGTTATGTGCCGGGTTATCGGCTCAAACAACACGTGCAGTTCGAGCATTTTGGCGATGACAACCGGCAGAACATTCCCGGTCTGGGCTGGAGCACCGGCATCAAGGTCGCGGTGTTCCTCGAAGTGGAAGGTGCCGGGCATTACCTGCCGGCGTTCGCTGGCAACCTCGACATCATGACCAGCGCGGCGTTGACCGTCGCCGAACGTATTGCCCAAGCGCAACTCGCCGCTGAAGGGGTGGGAAAATGATCGACAAGAATAGAAAAATCCACGTTTGCGACGTCACCCTGCGCGACGGTATGCATGCCGTGCGTCACCGCTACAGCCTCGAACAGGTGGCACGGATCGCGCAGGCGCTGGACGACGCCGGTGTCGACAGCATTGAAGTTGCGCACGGCGATGGCTTGCAGGGTTCGAGTTTCAACTACGGCTTTGGCGCACACACCGATCTTGAGTGGATCGAGTCGGCGGCGGCGGTGGTCAAGCGCGCCCGCATTGCCACGCTGTTGCTGCCGGGGATCGGCACCGTGCACGACCTCAAGGCTGCCTACAACGCTGGCGCGCGTATCGTACGCGTGGCCACTCACTGTACCGAAGCCGACGTGTCCCGCCAGCACATCGAATACGCCCGTTCGTTGGGTATGGACACCGTCGGTTTCCTGATGATGAGCCACATGCAAACCCCCGCCGGGCTCGCCGCGCAAGGCAAGCTGATGGAAAGCTACGGCGCGCAGTGCATCTACGTGGTGGACTCGGGCGGGGCGATGAACATGTGGGACATTGCCGAGCGCTTCAAAGCCCTCAAGGACGTGCTCGACCCGGCTACCGAGACCGGCATGCATGCCCATCACAACCTCAGCCTCGGCGTGGCCAACAGCTTGATTGCCCTCGAAAACGGCTGTGATCGCATCGATGCCAGCCTCACCGGTATGGGCGCCGGAGCCGGTAACGCACCGCTGGAAGTGTTCATCGCCGCGGCCCAGCGTATGGAGCTGAACCACGGCTGTGATGTGAAAAAGCTGATCGATGCCGCCGAAGACATCGTCCGCCCGTTGCAGGAGCGAGTGGTGCGGGTCGACCGCGAAACGCTCGCGCTGGGTTATGCCGGGGTTTATTCAAGCTTCCTGCGCCACGCCGAAGCGGCCGCCAGCAAATACGGCTTGTCGGCTTTCGACATCCTCGTCGAGTTGGGCAAGCGCCGGATGATCGGCGGCCAGGAAGACATGATCGTCGACGTCGCCCTGGACATGCTCAAAAAGACCTGAAGCGCTATTCGCACGTTGTTCCGACAAGGCCCGCAGGTGATGCGGGCCTGACCGAGGGGCGGCTGCGCTTTTGAAAGGTATGCGCCTGCCTGGTTTTTTCGCCAATCAATGGGTAGACACGATGAACAATAACAACAGTAATGTAAGCCCATCTCTCGTCACCGCACGGCTGTTGTTGGGTTGCTCGCTGACCGCGCCGGCCGCGCTGACCCTCGCCACTGAAGGTGGCGGCTCCATGTACCCTATGGGTGCCGAGAACTACTTGTCCGGCGCAATGCCGCCACCGGGCCTGTATGGCACCGTCTACGCCCAGCATTACCGCGCCGACCGTTTGCGCGGCAATGACGGGCGGCAGCTGCCCGTGGACTTCCGCCTGCGCGCCGATGTCATCGCGCCGCGCGTCGTGTGGGTCACCGAGCAGAAGGTGTTGGGCGGCAGTCTGGCGTTCCATGCCATCGCGCCGCTGGTCGAGCTGAAGGTCTCGCTCGATGGCGCCAGTCAGCGCAAGCGCGAGCTGGGCGACATCACGTTCGGCCCCGGCCTGGGCTACCACTACAGTGAAAAAATGCATGCCGCCTATGGCATCGATTTCTTCGCGCCCACGGGACGTTTTGACCGCGACGATCTGGTCAATATCGGCCGTAATTACTGGACCGTGCAACCGGTGGCGGCCTTCAGCTACGTCGATCCGGACGGGCTGAACATCGACATCAAGACCATGTACGACTTCAACCTGCGCAACCGCGCAACCGATTACCGTTCCGGCCAGGAGCTGCACGCCGACTATGCCATCGGCTGGGGCTTGCGCAATGGCTGGGTGCTCGGTGTGGGCGGCTACGTGTACCGGCAGACCACCGACGACGATGTCCGCGGTGAGCGGGTCGAGGACAATAAAGGTCGTGCGTTCGCCATCGGCCCATCGATCAAATACAGCAGTCAGCAAGGTTGGTTTGTGACTGCAAAGTGGCAGCAGGAGCGCGCGGTGCGCAATCGCGCCGAAGGCGACGCCTATTGGCTGAAGCTGGTTTTTCCGTTCTGACCTCTTGGCGAACGATTGCCAATGGCGCTGGCCCCCAAGAACTTCCCGGAGCATGCCGTATGAAAACCCCGATCTACCAACGTTTTACCTCGACGGCGCAGCTTGACGAGCAGTACGACATCGAGGCCTCGGTCAAGGACTTCGATGGCTATGTTCAGCAATTCATCGAGCAAAGCCAAATCGCACGCGCCCAACTGCCCAATAGGCTGGATGTGCCCTACGGCCCGACCCTGGACGAAACCTTCGACGTGTTTTTCCCCCAACAGGCAACCCCCGAAACCTTGCGCCCGGCAGTGTTCTTCGTTCATGGCGGTTACTGGCGGGCGACCACCAGCAAGGAGTGGAGCTTCGTGGCCAAGGGCTTGGCCGCGCTGGGCGTGGTGACGGTGGTCGAGAACTACACCCTGGCGCCGAAAGTCACCATTGCCGAGATCGTACGCCAGCATCGCGCGGCGTTCTGCTTCCTGTGGCGCAACGCCGAGCGGTTCGGGATTGATCGCGAGCGCATCGTGGTGGTCGGGCATTCGGCTGGAGCCCACGGAGTGGCCGAGCTGCTGGCGACCGATTGGGTGGGCGACTATGGCCTGCCGGCCCAACCCTACCAAGGCGCCATCGCTGTCAGCGGGGTGTTTGACTTGCGTCCGCTGCCGCATACCTTCCTGGCCTCGACAATTGATTTCACCTGGCAATCGGTCGAGTCGCTGAGCCCGATATTGCACATCCCGGCGCAGCTGCCGCCCCTGATGCTGGCCTACGGGCTGCGCGAAACGGACGAATTCCGCCGCCAGACGACGGACTATGCCTGCGCCTGCAGAGAGCACGGTGCGCCGGCCGAGCTGCTCGCGCTGGACTCAGACCATTTCAACATTCTCGACGACCTGGCGGCAGGCAGCGGGCCCATGGTGCAGTGGATCAAGCGGTGGCTAAAGCTGGACGCTCGGGCCTGAATCCGAGAGCGATTTCTGCCTGGTTGTAACTGTTCATTTGCACCTGAGCGCTTTGGCTCGTTCCAATTGATGCTCTGCGAAACCGACTCAAGAACAACCTGGCTGTGAATTTCAAATCAACAAAAGGTAGGGTTCCCAATGAAAAGCAAAATTGCCGTGTCGGTATTGCTGGCCTCTGTGGCCTTCGGTGTTCAGGCCGCAGAGAACAATGTTGTCTGCGAAAAACCACTGCCGCTGTCGGCGCCTCAGGATGAATGGTCACTGTTTCAGGAAACGGTCAAGCGCGCGCCCGCGGTCATGGGCGATGTGCACCGTGAATATTATGGCAAAGGCCTGGATAACTTCGGCGACCTGCGTTTACCCAAAGGCAAAGGGCCGTTTCCGGTTGTAGTGGTGGTTCACGGTGGACGCTGGAGCGCTGATGTCAGCCTCGACTACATGGCGCCGGTCGCTGATCTGCTGACCAAGGCAGGTTTCGCGACGTGGAACATCGAATACAGCCGTGTGGGCAGTTATGGCGAATGGCCGAACTCTTTCAAAACGGTCGCGAGCGCGGCGGACAAGTTGCAGGAGCTGGCGAAGACGTACCCGTTGGACTTGAAGAAAACAGTCACCATCGGTCATTCATCGGGGGGCCATTACGCGCTGTGGCTGGCCGGTAGAAGTCTGTTGAAACCAGAGTCCGAACTGTATGCCGCGAACCCGTTGAAAATCTCCGGCGTGGTCGTGCTCGATGGTGTGGTCGACCTGGCCTGGTATGCGACCCTGCCCCGCGGCGATGTTCAGGCCAAGGTGCTTGGCAACATTCAAGGTGAGGCGCTGCAGAAGCGTTTGCAGGAAGTCTCCCCGGCGCAAATGCCACTGGTAAAAGTCCCGCAGGTATTCATCACCAATCAGAGTGACCGCTTTGCCTCCGTTCGCGATTACGTGAAGCGCGCAACAGCTGCCGGCGTGCAGTCGCGGTATGACGCGCTGTGTGATTCCAATCACTTTGCGCCCGTGAACACGGCCAACGCCGAGATGGCAGAGAAGCTGGTCAAGTACGTGTCCGAACTGTCCCGATAAAGTCTTGGTTAAGTGACTTTCGGTCGCTTCGTAACAATCCGCTATCGGCATATAAAAATAATAAAAGTTGAGGGTTATCCCTATGTGGCTTCCTGTAAAGAGTGGAGCTGTGCTGGCGTGTGTCTTGCCGGGCATGCTACTGAGTGTTGAAGCGCTGGCGGAGAGTTCCGACAGCGGTTTTTTAAAGGGAAGTTCTCTGACCCTGGATACCCGGCACTGGTATTCCAAAGAGATCGGCAGGCGAGACACGGTCTACCGTTATCGTACCGATGATGGGCCACGGGTTTCGCATGACCGAGTTGCCTGGCAACAGGGCTTCAAGCTGGGGTTTATCTCTGGGTATACACCTGGGACGGTGGGCGTGGGGCTTGATCTCGCTGCGTATTCGGTCGTTGCACTGGAGCGCAATCCCGCTGATGCGGCAGGCGGCAGTAACCGCATGCTGGTCAACAGCGACGGTGATGTCGAGCCGAGCTGGAGCCGCCTGGGCGTTGCCGCGCTGAAGTTGCGAATGGCTGAGTCGGAATTGAAAATCGGCCGTCATCAAGTGGCCAATCCCGTGATGAACTTTTCCGATACGCGTACCGTACCGGCGTCTTTTGATGGATGGTCGTTCGAAAACTCATCCATCAAAGGTCTGGTATTGAAGTCCGGTTATTTCTCGAAAATGGCGCCCCGCTATGCGGCCGGCACAGAGCCTATAGGGCTTCAATATGCAATGCGCCCGGTCAGCAGTGACTGGACCGCCTACGCGGGGGGTGATTACACCAGTGCGGGCGGGTTGAAGAGCAGTGTCTATGTTTCCCGTATTCAGGATATCTGGGACCGGGAATATCTAGGCATAGGCCGGGACTTCAAGACAGGAGAGATAAAAACCTCCGTCAAGTTGTCGGCTTACAACACTCAATCCAGCGGAAAACAAGAGGCCGGTTATATCGATCAGCAGGCCTATGGCCTGACGGTTATCCCCAGCTTCAAGAACCATACCGTCGAGTTTGGGCTGCAGAAAATAGTCGGCGATGAGTTCTTCGATTACGTCAAAGAATCGAATGCCATTTCGTTGCCCAATACCATGGTTTCCTATTTCAACGGGCCGAACGAAACCTCGTTTCAGGTCAAATATATCAACGACTGGGCGGCTTACGGCGTGCCGGGCTTCAAAAGCATACTTTGGCATACACGTGGCTGGGGCATTGACGGCACGGGTTACAACGCAGGCAGCAAAGGTGTTTATACCGCTTCACCGCTTCAGGATAACGAGCACCATAATGAAACCGGTGTTTTCGCCAGTTATACCGTCCAGGCAGCCGAACTGAAGGGGGCCAATATCCTTGCCGGCGACGCCTGGCATCGCGCGAGCAGTCATCAGGTCGAGGGCAACTTTGACGAGCTGCGGGTCATCGCGAAAATACCGGTGTCGTTGTTCTGAGATTCCACCGCGTCGCGCTTGGCCTGGTGGATATGCATCCTCCTGCCGCGCCTCTTCGGGTGCGCGGCAGGATGGTTATCGAAGGCTGCAATCAATCAAAGGGGGGACGCCCGCGACCAGCAGCTTTTGGCCGGAAGCGGTCGTTTGCGCTGGGTAAAAAAAGGCGCGACGCCGATGGAAAATTACTCCGCCAACCAGGATTTCATTTTTTATATCTGAAAAAAAACGGGCGCATTCCGGGCCCGTTTTTCATTTTTTTCCTCGATTTATTCTTTTAGGCTGTTCTACGTTTCGTTGATATTGACCCAGCAGACGCCTGTGACGATACCCCAATTACCCTTCTCGTTAGGCCTCCGCCAGTAAGCCTTGGGTTGGGCTCTCAAATACGCAAGTGCTTGTTCATAGTCAGCCATTTTACGCTCGTCTCCTTTGGGCCCTACGGTAAATCCTCCGGCGCTTTTTAATGTCGGCGAGAAGATGGAGCCATCTTTTGCTTTCGGTACCAAGAGAGACGAGGACACTACTTTTTTGATTCGATTACCTGGTCTTCTTCCTCGAACGGAGTGATCGTTTCTGCAAGCAATGCCTCACCAAATCCGAGAATTTCGGCGTAGCGCTTGCGAAGTAAACCCTCCCTCGCATCCAGGAAATCCCGGAAGCGCTCGATTTTGTAAAGCTCCGGCTCGGCCGGAATCGAGTGCTGATTAATGAACTCAGGGCTGCGGTCTGCCAGCCAAACTTCAAAAGCTGTATCCGATTTCTCGATGTTGTCGAGGTAAGGCAACAATTGCAGATTGCTTAACCGGTCTTTTCCGTGAAGGTAAGCGTCCACCTCCGACTCGGGAATACCTTGGCTCAGCAGCTTCGCCTTGGTCAGGCTGCCCTGAGGAAAGATGTGGTCGATATGGTATTGCGAGGTCCCCCAGCGGGTATCCGGATGCAGGAGGGAAATGGCGAAAAAGCAGGTCCATTCCTGATAGGTCAGGGACAGCAGATCGTCCAGGCTACGAGGGTCGGTGAAATCAATTTGGCTCTGCCTGCGTAGACCGATGAGCAACGCTTGTTCCGGGAAATCACTGGAGGTGGCCATGCTCTCCTGAATGATCTTTCGTGACTGACTGATGGTCCCGTCGGACGACCCGCCGAATGTACTTGCCAGCAATGCCTTGACGAGCCATCGGTGCATGGCGCGGACGGCGCCTACGTGAGTGGATTCGGTGGAATTGAAACGCATGGAAGTCTGGAAAAAATAATAAGCGATCGGCAATAGAGCGTTGGCGCTTGTCAGTGTCTCGCGATCAATGCCGAAGTCGTTGGTAAGGCGCACTGTCATTTCGAGGGCGGTTTTGATTCTGCCCCAGTTCTCGCGGATCAGATCCAGATTTTTCTTGGTAAAATTGGACACCTTGTACGCGTTCGGCAAATCCGACAACACCAGACAGGCCTTCATGACCCAGTCTTTGTCGAAATTGTTGTTGCGGGCCAGACCGGTGTTCAGGTAATCCACAAACCCATAAATTTCTTCCCGTGCGTTGAGATCTCCCCATGTCGTCGTAATGGTCGACAGCAACAAGTCGGACTTGCTGAGCTTGGTACCGCCTTCATTGGCACGGACAAAAATGTCCAACACTCGCTCCAGGGATCGACTGCTTTCGGTAAAAAAGGCGATGGATTCGTCCACCCAAATGGCGTGGTAGAGCTTCTTCAAGTTTCGCTCGACGATCTTGCGATCCACACGACTGATGTCTTTCTCTTCCAGCGTTTCCAGAGTTTTTTCCAGGTAAGTGTCGAATTGATCCTTGTCCGCAAACTGCATAATGCTGCTGACAGGGAACCAGTGCGCATTTTCCCGATCGGTCGGTGGCGAGGTGAAGAATGACAAGCCGAAGGACACATCAGATTCGGCCTCCTCGTCGCTGGCATCCTTCATCAAATCGAGGTATAGATTTTGTCGTACCCAAGAGTCGGGGTTTTGCCAGCGCTTCCCCTTGAGCTTGACCTTGTAACTGCCCCGCAATCCAATTAGCAGTGACGTCAGTCGTTGCTGACCGTCCAGTACCAACGTCAGGTGTTGGTCGTTGATCTTGGCCTCTTCGTTATGGAAGTCACCAAATTTGAAATCTTCGACAAACTTATAAATATCGAGTTTCTCAGCTTGAGAAGGATCTATATCCCAGAAAAGAAAAGAACTGATGGGGTAGCCTTTAAGCAAGCTGTCGAACAGGCGAACAATCTGTTCCGGTGTCCATACGTAGGGACGCTGAATAGCTGGCAGGTAGTAGTCACGATTCAAGCGGCGGATGACGGCCGCAATGGTGCTGGATTTGTAGGCCATAGTTCGTCCTTGGAGTGCACGTGAAGCGGAAGAGGCAAAGGGAGGGTGAGACTCTGGATCGACGTTAGCTCAGACACTTGAAGGCCGCAACAGAATGGGTTGTGAGAGTGCTCATTCATTTTTTCGCATTTATGCAGGCGATGTGATGTTTGGGAGTTGGGCTCGAAAGAATTGAGGAAGACAAATACGAAGGGGAGATATCTTTTATGGACAATAAACTGACATCTAAAGTCGCGGTCATTACAGGTGCGGCTCAAGGGATTGGCGCCGCAATTGCTCGAGGTTTCATAGAACACGGCTGCTTTGTTTACCTCACTGACTTAAACGACGAACTGGGGACAGCGGCTGCGAGCGCATTGGGAAAACGTGCCGCTTATCTGCATCTTGATGTGCGGTGTGAAGAAAATTGGCAGCGAGTAACCACCCAAGTCGTGGAGACACACGGCAGCCTTGATGTATTGGTAAATAACGCGGGCATTACCGGGTTTGAGCAGGGGGTTGTCCAGCATGACCCCGAGCATGCGCGTCTGGAGGACTGGCGTGCCGTGCATGAGACTAATCTCGATGGGGTGTTTCTCGGCTGTAAATACGCCATTCGCGCCATGCGCCGTACCGGGGCTGGCTCCATTATCAATATTTCCTCTCGCTCCGGGCTGGTCGGAATTCCTGGCGCGGCTGCCTATGCATCGTCCAAAGCTGCCGTTCGCAATCACACCAAAACGGTGGCGCTTTACTGCGCCGAGCAGGGATTGAAAGTTCGATGCAACTCGATCCACCCGGCCGCCATCCTTACTCCAATGTGGGAGCCAATGTTGGGCACTGATGCAGGTCGTGAAGAGCGAATGGCTGCACTTGTTCGAGACACTCCTCTCAGAAGATTCGGAATGCCCGAAGAAGTCGCGGCGGTGGCCCTGTTATTAGCCTGCGATGAAGCTGCGTACATCACCGGTAGTGAGTTCAACATTGATGGCGGTCTGCTGGCGGGGTCAGCAGCGACGCCAATAGCGTCGGATGACAGCGAACGCTGAAACTGGAGATGGGAACGCGCGCTCCTGCAGCTCAGGGAGGCTGGAGCTTCTGGATAAGATGCTCACGATTTGCGCGCGATTTAGAAGGTCTGCATGCAGGTGAACTGGCGACGGCTGGAACGACTCGCTATGCCCGCAAGTCGTACCTGTTTACGAACATCTCAAGGTACGGCGCAATGGATAAGACAATCACCGTGGATCAACTGGCTACCACCGATCTGGGATCAATCAACGAGATATGGCTCGGCGGAACTCATACCCAGTTATGTCTGTGGCGCGCTGAACAAGTCTTCACCCATGAGATGCTCAGCGAGGGTACCCATGATCAGAATGTTCAACGCCTGTGCTTGCAATTAGTTAATCCTGACGATCGCGACGCGGTGGCCCGTGTTGAAGCGATCGCGCGCGAACGGCTAAAAGAAATGGGCAAGCAGGGCGAGTTTTATCCGGCCGAGAACGCGGACACTCATCAATAGTCGCGCTGCATCTGCTAAAGAATAGGGAGGCGCTAGTGCGCTGTTGCCAAAGCAGCGCCTCAAGCGTGTTCTTCAACCCTGCGCACATCACCCAACGAATCACGCTGCATCGACTGCAGATTCTTTTCGATGGTTTCGCACAGTGCTTCCATTTGAATCTGGTGTTCGCTGTGGCGAAACGGGCTTTGCAGATCGGTGCCGATGCGCTCGATGGCCAGCAGCATGAATCCTACGACGGTCGAGGCCAGCGGCGTGAACCAGCCCAGAGATTCGACCAGGCCCACCGGTACGATCAGGCAGAACAGCGAAATGAACAGTCGTGGAAAATAAACGTAAGGGTAGGGCAGCGGGGTATTGGCGATCCGCTCCATGCCGCCCTGACTGTTGGACAGGTCCACCAGCGTGGACTCAAGCCGTGCCAGGCGAATACTGTCGAGATGCCCGGCCTTGTATTCCCGAGCAAGCAACGTCGCCGAGCCGGTAAGAATGTCGTTGGCAAAGTTGTTGGTCGTGCCACTGCGGGCGAACTCTTCGGCGGGAATGAAAGCCCGTACCTCATCGGGACACGGTTGGCCCTGCAGATGCGCTGCGAGGCAATTCACATAGGCAACGTGACGACGCAAAAGGGTCGACTTGACCGGATTCACCTCGCTGCCGGCATCGTCCAGCAGCGTCAGCACCTGCCGGGCGAAGCTACGGGAATTGTTGATCATCGACCCCCACAGCGTCCGCGCTTCCCACCAGCGGTTGTAGGCGCTGCTGTTGCGAAAGCTGATCAACACGATCAGCGCCGAACCGAGCAAGGTCAGTGGCATCAGCGGCAGGTTCAACTTGGTGTTGAGAAACAGCATGAAGTCTACGGTGACGGCGATGTCCCAGAGCAGCAACCAGAACAAAGCCCAGCCTACGTAGCCCAGGGTCTTGATGATCAGACGGTATTTTTTGACGATGGCAGCTCTCAAACGGAAACCTCGCGGCGAGCAGTTTGCTTAAACGCTTAAGCTCGGACGATGTCTGGCACCGGCAGTTCCGTAGTGCAGCAGTCAACCGTCAGTCAATGTGCGAAGCCTGGCCATTCGAGTTGCCAATGCTGGAGAGAAAGATTCGGGTATCCCGATTAGATCGCAGATGAACCACACGGCAAGCTGACGGCGCCGTTAACGCGAATTGGCGCATGTGGGCCCGTGATGTGTTTCTCGTCTGCCACATGAACCTGAGAAACTTTGGCAGGTTCGCCAGCCGTTCGGGGCAGTTTTCCGGCAAATCTGCCCGAGACTGACCACGATGAAGCAGCGTTCTGCGCAGCACGCGCAAGAAGCGAAGCGTCGCCGACCGGTCGATCCAGATCAGTAGATCGGCACGGGCCACGCGGTTTTCCCAAGTAGTTGAATGGCCACCCTCGAATATCCAGCGATCGCGCGCCTCGACCTCCAGGCATAATCGCGTCTTCTCATCCCGGCTTCTTTCGATCCAGCCTGGCTGCCAATGGATCGTGTCGATATGCACCACCGGCAAACCCGTGCGCTCACTGAGCTTACGCGCCAATGTACTTTTGCCAGACCCTGGTTGACCGACAATCATCACGCGTTGCATCGAAGCTCCTTCTCGCTCTGCAAGCTGTATTTTGGGGCGGGCGATTCTACGGCAATGGCTGTCTCGGTCAATGCCGTGCCGAACCTGCTGGATTACTCACAATGAGCCGAGTGCCGCTGCCGTAGTGCCTGGGTTAGCTTTCGTATCTGTTTACATTTTCGCGACCACAGCCATGACTGATCGTCAGATCATTGTTCCAGACAGCATGAAGTTGCTTTGCGAGCGTGCCGGTCATGCGCCCGCTGTAAAGGTCGGGTACCGAGTCGGCAATTTTCAGAACTCCGTGCCAGTGCGCCTCATCACTGATTTTGAACTTTGCTTTGCGCGCCATTTCCATTGTTTGAGGTGACAAGCATCCAGCTCCGCGCACCGCAGCTGACTATCACACCTGAACCAAGGAATGAACGTGACTGCTCCCACTCATAAACCTTCTCTGCGCCGGGCCATTACTTTCCCGATGCTGTTTCTGTTTATTCTCGGCGATGTACTCGGCGCGGGTGTTTATGCACTCGCCGGCACGATCGCAGGAGAAGTGGGTGGCGCAATCTGGGTGCCGTTGCTGATTGCACTGTTCTTCGCCATGTTGACGGCGGGTTCCTACGCAGAGCTGGTGACCAAGTACCCCCACGCTGGCGCGGCTTCGGTTTTCGCTGAAAAGGCATTCAAGTCACCGCTTGTTTCATTCCTTGTCGGTTTTTGCATGCTGGCGGCTGCGGTCACCAGCGCAGCGGGTTTGTCGCTGGCTTTTGCCGGCGATTACCTCAACGCCTTCGTCGACGTATCACCGCAGATTGCAGCCCTGGTGTTTCTTCTGGCTATTGGCCTGCTCAACGCGCGGGGGATCAAGGAGTCGCTCGGGGCGAATCTGGTGATGACCGTGATTGAGCTGTCCGGGTTGATTCTGGTGATCGTCGCGGCTGTCTGGTATTTGCGCACGGGGGAGGCGGATCTTGGCCGAACGCTCACGTTCAAACCTGGCGTGAGTCCCATGCTGGCGGTGCTGGGGGCGGCATTGTTGGCGTTTTATTCCTTCGTCGGTTTCGAAACTTCGGCCAACCTGGCCGAGGAAATCAAGGACGTGCGCAAGGTCTACCCGCGCGCCTTGTTCGCCGCTTTGCTTACCGCTGGTGTGGTTTACATGGCGGTGGGTGTGGCGGCTTCGTCGGTTTTGCCTACCGAGAAGTTGGTGGCCACGTCGGCGCCTTTGCTCGAAGTTGTCCGCGCATCGACCCTCGCAATCCCGCCGGCGCTGTTCTCCTTTATTGCGCTGATCGCTGTGGCCAACGGTGCGCTGTTAACCATGATCATGGCCAGTCGATTGACGTATGGCATGGCCAATCTGGGGCTGTTGCCGGGCGTTTTGGGTGCGGTGCTGCCTGAGCGAAAAACCCCGTGGGCGGCCATTGTCGCAACCACCCTTGTGGCCATTGCCCTGACGCTCACGGGTACTTTGGCAACGCTGGCAGAGACGGTGGTTTTGTTGTTGCTGTTCGTGTTTCTGAGTACCAACGTGGCGGTACTTGTCCTTCGGCGCGACAGGGTCGAGGAGGATCACTTTCGTGTGCCGACCTTTGTCCCGGTGCTTGCGATCGTGTCGTGTCTGGTGTTGCTCAGTCAGCAGGGTTGGGAGACCTGGTTGCGGGCGGGGGCGTTGATCATTGTCGGGATGTTGCTGCACGGCTGTTCTCGCATCAATTTTTCCGCGATCAGTAAGGCCGGGTAGTGCGGCGGTCTGATGGATTGGTGTCGTTTGTGCGAGCGTCTCCGCGAGCAGGCTCGCTCCCACAGTGGTGGGCGGGCTGGCAACATTCATGAACCAACACTCATTGTCAGTCTGCGGGCGTGTGAGTAAGCTGCCGACATGAATCAGACCTCCGCTTCCCCATCATTTCCCGGCCCGCGTGGTCCCGTCGATCACGACATTCGCGATCAGATTGTCGCGGCCGCCAACGAGCACTTCAGCCAGTACGGCTACGCCAAAACCACGGTGTCCGATCTGGCCAAGGCCATTGGTTTCTCCAAGGCGTACATTTACAAATTCTTCGATTCCAAGCAGGCGATTGGCGAAGCCATCTGCGCGAACTGTTTGGGGCAGATCGTTGCGGCGGTCGAGATAGCGATCAACGAAGCGGGCCTGACGCCCACCGAGCGCTTTCGCCGGCTGGTAAAAACCGTGATCGCCACCGGGGTGAACCTGTTCTTCAACGACCGCAAGCTTTACGACATCGCAGCCTTTGCAGCGGGTGAGAATTGGCCGAGTGCGCAGCGTTACGATGCGCAGATCAAACGCTTTATCACCGACATTGTGCGTGAAGGGCGCGAGGCCGGTGAGTTCGAGCGCCGCACGCCGTTGGACGAGACTGTCGAATCGATCCACTTGGCCCTGCGGCCCTTCGTCAATCCGCTGCTGTTGCAACACAACCTCGATTTTGTCGAAGTGGCGCCCGCGCTGACTTCCAACCTCATCTTGCGCAGCTTGATGCCTTGACCCTCTGCTGATCCGAATACTCGGATCAGTCGCCCCACACCCGTTCCCGTCTTGATGCGTCGGCTTCGAGAAAACCTTCAAATGGCCAGAGCGTGACTATTGACTGATATGGTCACTCGGATAGCATGGCCGCTGCTGTGCAGATATTCCATTTCCGAGACAACCCTAGAGTTCACACAATGAAAAAAACAATGCTCAAGCGCCCGGTTGGGCTGGCTGTTGTTCTTGCGTCCTCCAACATCATGGCGGGCGGTTTCGCACTCAATGAACAAAGCGTCAGCGGCATGGGATCGGGTTTTGCCGGTCGCTCTTCTTCGGCGGAAGACGCCAGTACCGTTTTCGGCAATCCGGCGGGCATGGCGCGGCTCAAGCGCAAGCAGGCGAGCGTGGGGCAGGCCACGCTGTTCGCGAAGTCCGATATCAGCCAGACCCGCAGCACGTTTGGCGGCCAGGAAGACGGCGACATGGTGCCGACCACCACGGTGCCGATGGGTTATTACGTCAAGCCGATCGATGAGCACTGGGCGTTCGGCGTCGGATTCTACGTGCCGTTTGGTCTGATCACCGACTATGGCAGTGGCTTCGCGGGCCGCTATTACGCCAATAAAAGCGAAGTCACCACGTTGACGTTCCAGCCGACCATCAGCTATGCCTTCAACGACAAGGTGTCCATCGGCTTTGGCCCGACCATCAATCGCATCAGCGGCGAGCTGTCGGGGATGGTGGCCAATCCGCTGAGCCCCGGGCGCAATGACGGCAAAGTCAAAAGCACCGGCGACGATACCGCGCTGGGCTTTAACGCAGGCGTCATGGTGCAGGCGACCGGGCAGACCCGCTTGGGCCTGACCTATCATTCCAAGGTCAGTTACCACCTCGATGCGAAAACCAAACTTACCGATGGCATCTTCAACGTGCTCGGCGTCAGTGGCCGCAGCTATGACGCATCGCTGGACGTCGACACCCCCGAGTCTGTGGACTTCTCGGTGACTCATCAGCTCAATCACGACTGGACGCTGTATGCCGGCAGCACCTGGACGCGCTGGAGTCGCTTCAAAGAGCTGACGATCGAAAACAGTGGATTGCCGCCGCTGCTCAGCGGCCAGTTGGGGACGATCAGCGAAGAGCAGAACTGGCACGACACCTGGGCCCACGCCATCGGCGCGGCGTACCGGTTGAACAATCAATGGGTGCTGCGTAGCGGATTCTCGGTTGATCAGTCTCCGGCGAACAACACCAATCGGGGGCCGCGTATCCCAACGGGCGATCGCAAGGTCTTCAGCCTCGGCGCCGGTTGGACGCCAGCGGAGAATGTCACCGTCGATGTCGCCTACTCTTATCTTTGGGAAGAGAGCGTTGAGATCAATGACAGCTCGACAGGCAAAGGTTCGTACAGCGCCAAATACAAAAACAGCGCCAGCGGCCTCGGTACTTCTGTCAGCTATCGCTTCTGATTCAGCGCAAAAAAACGAGCCTTTAGTGACTGTTGACGTTATCGGTCACAAGACTGAGAATATGATGATCATCCTATTTTCAGTAAAGGAATTCCATGCGCCGGCTCCGACCTTTCCCCCTCGCGGTATGTTTGTTGCCCTTGGCCCTGACGGCGTGCGGGGATTCTTCCAACGCAAAAGATCCGCGCACCTTGGCGCCCATTGTCAGATCGGCGCCGGTGCAACCGGCAGAAAATGGATCTCGATCATTCACCGGCGTCGTAGCGGCGCGCATCCAGGGCGATCTGGGCTTTCGTGTCTCGGGCAAGGTGCTCGAGCGGCTGGTCGATACCGGTCAAACGGTCAAGCGCGGCCAGCCGCTGATGCGCCTCGACCCGATCGACCTTGGCCTTCAGGCGCGAGCGCAGCAAGAGGCCGTTGCGGCCGCTCGCGCCCGCGCCAGACAGACCGCCGATGACGAAGCGCGCAATCGCAAACTCGTCGCCGCCGGCGCTATTTCGGCATCGGCCTACGATCAGTTCAAAGCCGCCGCTGACACCGCCAAGGCGCAACTCAATGCCGCTGTGGCGCAAGCGGACGTAGCGCGCAACGCCTCGGGTTACGCGGTTTTGGTGGCGGATGCTGACGGCGTGGTGGTGGAAACCCTCGCCGAGCCCGGGCAGGTCGTCAGCCCGGGTCAACCGGTGGTTCGCTTGGCACGCGCCGGCCAGCGTGAAGCCATCGTCCATTTGCCCGAGACCTTGCGTCCCGCAGCAGGCTCCACCGCCCAGGCCAAACTGTATGGCGATACGTCGGCTGCGGTCAGCGCAAGGCTGCGATTGCTTTCCGATTCGGCCGACCGCACCACCCGCACCTTTGAGGCGCGCTATGTGCTGGAAGGCAAGCTGGCCTATGCGCCGATCGGCTCGACGGTCACCGTCGAAATTGCCCAGGGTTCTGCGCCAGAACAGGCGTTGAAAGTGCCCATCGCCGCCATTTACAACCCGGGCAAAGGCCCCGGCGTGTGGGTCATCGCCGGCACACCGGCAAAAGTGAGCTGGCGCCCGGTTGAGGTCCTGGGCCTTAGCGATGACTCGGCTCGGGTTGCCGGCGCGCTCCACATCGGTGAGCCGATTGTGGCGCTGGGTGCGCATCTGCTGCGCGATGGCGAAGAAGTGCGCTTGTCAGCGCGCGACGATGGTCAGGTTGCCGGGAGCCGTCCATGAGCGAGGGCCGGTTCAACCTCTCTGCTATCGCCGTTCGCCAGCGCGCGATCACGGTGTTCCTGATTTTTCTCATCGCCGTTGCCGGCGTCCTGTCGTTCTTCAAATTGGGCCGGGCGGAAGATCCGCCGTTCACGGTCAAGCAGCTAACGGTGATGACCGCATGGCCCGGAGCGACCGCGCAGGAGATGCAGGACCAGGTCGCCGAACCCCTCGAAAAACGCTTGCAGGAACTGAAGTGGTACGACCGCTCGGAAACCTATACCCGCCCAGGGCTGGCGTTCACCGTAGTGTCGTTGCTCGACAGCACACCGCCGTCGCAAGTGCAGGAAGAGTTTTATCAGGCACGCAAAAAGCTCGACGATGAAGCGATCAGGCTGCCGGCGGGTGTTATCGGGCCGATGGTCAACGATGAGTTTTCCGATGTGACCTTCGCGCTGTTCGCCTTGAAAGCCAAGGGCGAGCCGCAGCGCTTGCTGGTGCGCGACGCGGAAACATTACGCCAGCGCCTGTTGCACGTTCCCGGGGTGAAGAAGGTCAACATCATCGGCGAGCAGGCCGAACGGATCTTCGTCTCGTTTTCCCATGATCGGTTGGCGACGCTGGGCCTGTCGCCGCAGGACATCTTCGCCGCGCTGAATAATCAGAACGTACTGACGCCCGCAGGGTCCGTCGAAACCAAAGGCCCAGAGGTGTTTCTACGCGTCGATGGTGCGCTCGACACGCTGCAGAAAATCCGTGACACGCCAGTTGTCGCGCAGGGGCGAACGCTCACGCTGTCTGACGTGGCCACGGTTGAGCGCGGTTATGAAGACCCCGCGACCTTTCTGGTGCGCAACAATGGCGAAGAAGCGCTGTTGCTTGGCGTAATCATGCGCGAGGGCTGGAACGGTCTTGATCTGGGCAAGGCGCTGGATGCCGAGACGGTCAAAATCAATGGGGAAATGCCCCTCGGCATGACCCTCTCCAAAGTCACCGATCAGGCGGTGAACATCGACTCGGCCGTGGGCGAGTTCATGGTCAAGTTCTTTGTCGCGCTGCTGGTAGTCATGCTCGTGTGCTTTCTGAGCATGGGCTGGCGTGTCGGCGTAGTGGTAGCAGCGGCGGTGCCGTTGACCCTGGCGATCGTGTTTGTGGTGATGGCGGCCACCGGCAAGAACTTTGACCGGATTACCCTGGGGTCGCTGATCCTCGCGCTCGGGCTGCTGGTAGACGATGCAATCATCGCCATTGAAATGATGGTGGTGAAAATGGAGGAGGGCTACGACCGCATCAAGGCCTCCGCTTATGCCTGGAGCCACACGGCGGCGCCGATGCTGGCCGGTACGCTGGTGACGGCGATTGGCTTTCTGCCGAACGGCTTTGCGCAGTCCACGGCGGGCGAGTACACCAGCAACATGTTCTGGATTGTCGGCATCGCGCTCATTGCTTCGTGGGTCGTCGCCGTGGCATTTACGCCTTACCTTGGGGTGAAGCTGTTGCCCGACATCAAAACAGTCGAGGGCGGGCATGCGGCGATCTACGACACGCCGCGCTACAACCACTTTAGGCGGATTCTGGCGTGGGTGATTACGCGCAAATGGCTGGTGGCGGGCATGGTGGTTGCGCTGTTTGCGGTTGCGATTCCGGGCATGGGGCTGGTGAAAAAACAGTTCTTTCCCACCTCTGACCGCCCCGAAGTGATGATCGAAGTGCAGATGCCCTACGGCACGTCCATCGAGCAGACCAGCGCCGCAGCGGCCAAGGTCGAGGCCTGGCTGCAAAAGCAGGATGAAGCGAAAATCGTCACGGCCTATATCGGCCAGGGCGCGCCGCGGTTTTTCCTGGCGATGGCGCCGGAGTTGCCGGATCCATCGTTCGCCAAAATCGTTGTGCTGACCGACAACCAGGACGCTCGTGAAACCCTCAAGTTGCGCTTGCGCGAAGCGGTGGCCGAAGGTCTCGCGCCAGAGGCTCGCGTCAGGGCAACGCAGATCGTGTTCGGGCCGTATTCGCCATTTCCGGTGGCCTACCGGGTGACGGGGCCTGATCCGGCGAAATTGCGCGACATCGCCGAGCAGGTCAGGGCGGTGATGCAGGCCAGCCCGATGATGAGAACCGTCAACACCGACTGGGGCCCGCTGACGCCGACGCTGCATTTCAACCTGGATCAGGATCGTTTGCAGGCAGTGGGGCTGACGTCCAGCGCAGTCGCCCAACAATTGCAATTTCTGCTCAGCGGCGTGCCGATCACGGCGGTGCGCGAGGATATCCGTTCCGTGCAGGTCGTTGGCCGTGCGGCGGGCAATATCCGTCTGGACCCGGCGCAGATCCAAGGCTTTACGCTGGTCGGTGCGGCGGAGCAGCGCATCCCGTTGTCGCAGATCGGCCAGGTCGAAGTGCGCATGGAAGACCCGATCCTGCGCCGCCGCGATCGCACGCCGACCATCACCGTGCGTGGCGACATCGCCGAAGGCCTGCAGCCTCCGGACGTCTCGGGCGTGATCATCCAGCAGTTGCAGCCGATCATCGCGCAATTGCCGTCCGGTTACCGGATTGAACAGGCGGGTGCAATCGAAGAGTCCGGCAAGGCCGGCAAGGCGATCCTGCCGTTGCTGCCGATCATGATCGCCATGACCTTGCTGATCATCATCGTCCAGGTGCGTTCGATCTCGGGGATGATCATGGTCTTCCTCACCTCGCCGTTAGGCTTGATCGGTGTGGTGCCGACGCTGCTGATCTTCAACCAGCCATTCGGCATCAATGCGCTGGTCGGGCTGATTGCGCTGTCAGGGATTCTGATGCGCAACACGCTGATCCTGATCGGGCAGATTCATCACAACGAGCAGGAAGGCCTCGCGCCGTTTCATGCCGTGGTCGAAGCGACAGTGCAACGGGCGCGGCCGGTATTGTTGACCGCGCTGGCGGCGATTCTGGCGTTTATTCCGCTGACCCATTCGGTGTTCTGGGGGACGCTGGCGTACACGCTGATTGGCGGCACGTTTGTCGGCACGATTATCACACTGGTATTTCTGCCGGCAATGTATGCGATCTGGTTCAGGATTCGGCCTGAGAACAAGGGGCATTCGGACACTGTAAAAACTGCCTGAGCAGATGATTCGAGGTCTCTGGGCTGGCCTCTTCGCGGGCAAGCCTGCTGCCGCATAAACCGTTTGGTTACGCAGAAAGGGCGGCCGTCTGAGACAGTGCGGCCGCTTCTCGTCTCACTCGGCCAATTCGATCAGTTCGCCACCGTCCTTTGTCAGCCGCTGCAAAAACGCCTGTGCATCCAGCAACTGATACGGAAAATACAGCCCCGGCTCGACCGGTGGCTGCCCGTCCAGCCCAAGCAGTCGCTCCAGCAGCATGGCCACGCTGAGCCCGGTCAACGCCGCCGCACCTGAGCGATGAACCAGGGCGTGCCGTGTGCGCAAGGGTTGCTCTTCGTGGTCCGTTCCCGCGAGTTCGATGAGTATCTCGGTCGACATCGGCTGGCCCTGGCGCCGGGTCGAGCTGACGCCGCTGGCGAGGTTGAACTCAACGTTCGCAGCGTCCGTGGCAGCGGCGAGGCCGGTGACGTCGATGGAGGAAAAGCCGCTGCCGTGCAGGGTCGTGCCGTCGACGGCGCGGAAACTGACCTTGGCATCGTCGCCTTCACGCCAGATGAACTCGCCGTCGCGACGAGTCAGTGCGGCGGGCAGCATTTTGTTCAGGTGTTCGAAATCGACGGCCACAGTCGGGCCACCGCCGTCCTGTTCGTCAACCAGCGCATGGATGCAGATGTCGTGCACGTGGGCGAACACCTTGGCGATGTGCAGCGTTGCCACGGTGGTCGCACCGACCATCCATTCGTAGCCGAGCACAATCGGCGACGCGTCGGGTGTGTGCATGAAACGGGCGATTTGCGGTGCGATTTCGAACACACCGGAAGAAATGCTCAAGTGTGGCACCTTGCGGTTTTGTGCAAAGCGCAGCCCGGCGAGGGCATGGTCCATGTAGAAGAGGGCGATGGCGCTGACGGGACGATCACCCAGCCCAAGGTCTTTTGCGCGAGGATCGATGACCACACCTTGGGCATTGCCGATTTGCTCGGCGGCTTGCTCTGCCTTGGCGAGGTCGCGTCCGCCGATCAGCAACGGAACGTTCGGGTGCGCCGCGCGCAATGCGCGGGCCGTCTGGTGGCCGATGGCGCCGGAACCGCCCATGAACAGAATGGGATGAAGTGGCATGAATCCTCCTCATTTTTTTCTGGATTGAAGCGTGCGTGGGTCAGATAGCCTAGCACGCACTTTGCTCATCGCCCGTTTCGTCGCTCGCCGTTCCGACGAACGCCGGCAGGCAAATCCGCTCGCTCCACTTCGCTCAGTAGCGCCAGAAAACCGGAGTGATCAGCACCAGAACAGTCAGTATTTCAAGCCGTCCCAACAGCATGCCTACTGTCAGCAGCCACTTTGCGGCGTCGGGTAGCGATGAGAAGTTGCCGGCGGGGCCGATGATCGTGCCCAGGCCGGGCCCGACATTACATACCGCAGTGGCGGCGCCGCTCAATGCGGTGGTCCAGTCCAGCCCGATCAGCGCAAGCCCCAGTGCGATCAAGGCGATGGTGATGGTAAAGAAAAAGGAGAACGTCAGGAGCGAGCGCAGAATGTCTTCGTCGATCGGGTGGCCGTTGTATTTTTTCTGAATGACGGCGCGGGGGTGGATCAGTTGCTTCAAGCTACTGACCAAGAGGGCCGCAGCGACCTGGAAACGGAAAATTTTCAGGCCGCCAGCCGTCGAACCTGAGCATCCGCCAACAAACGTCAGGTAAAAGAACAGCAGAACGGCAAAGCTGCCCCATAGCGTGTAATCGCCCACGGCAACACCCGTCGTCGTGACCACCGAGGTGACATTGACCGCGACAATCCGAAACGCATCCAGCCATGAGTGTTCGCTGTGTACGTATAGCCATGTCCCCACGGCCAGCCAGGTCGCGACCAGAAATCCAATGAAACCCCGCACCTGCTTATCCTTGATCAAGGCAAACCGGTGTCCACGCAAGGTCGCAACGTAAAGAGTAAACGGCAGGCTGCCCAGAATCATGATGACAACGGCCACCCAGTGAATCGCTGGCTGCGTCCAATGCCCGAGTGAGGCATCGGAGGTCGAGAAGCCGCCCGTGGAGATTAGCGACATGGCGTGATTGAGCGCTTCAAACGGCGTCATCCCGGCAGCCCAGAGGGCGATTGCACCGATGCCAGTCAGGCTCAGGTACAGGATGAGAATGTATTTGGCGGCGACGTGGGAGCGTGGCGTGACTTTTTCTGACCAATCCGAGGATTCGGTCTGGAACAGCCGCATGCCCCCCACGCGCAACAGGGGAAGGATGGCCACTGCCATGCCGATGAAGCCGATGCCTCCAAGCCAATGCAACATCGAACGCCAGATCAGCAAACCCGGTGAGGCCGTATCCAGTCCGGACAGGACGGTAGAGCCGGTTGTCGTGATGCCGGACATCGTTTCGAAGAAGGCGTCGGTGTAGCTGATATGGCTGATCAGCACCATGGGCAATGCCGCGAAAGTGCACACAACTACCCAGCTGCCGGTCGTCAGCAGATACATGTCTCTGGGCCGTAACTGAGCGGTCTCGGGTCGGCCCCGAACGACCAGCAGAATGCCGCAGGTGAATGTGACAAGACTGGCCCAAAGGAACGCCGACAGATCGTCACTGCGATCGAAAACGAGCAGCGTGACCATCGGAATGGCCATGCTTACCGCCAGCGTGATCAGGAAAATACCCAGGATAAAGGCGATGAGCCGCAGTGCTGCGAGTGACATGAAAGGTAGCCCGAAAAATCAACGCCGCGCAGTATCGGCCGGCTCGCGGTTATGCCCCGTAAAATTTGCGTAAAAATTACGGGGCATGTAAAGGCGCGGCGGCAGGTTGATTCACAGGTCTGGGCGCCTGGCCCCTGCTGCCACCGCCTGGTTCAGCCCACCAGATGAAGGAACTGCATGTGCCGCTCGTATTGATCGAGGATATCTCCGATCACCTCTTCGCGTGACCAGCCCATGATGTCCTTGTCTTGCCCACCTTCTCGCAAATGCACTTCGGCCCTGAAGTATTTGCGATCCTCATCCTGAGTGTCACCCATGACGAAACTCGGCATTGCGTAGGGGTGTGGGCGCACTTCATAAATGAACTGGGGGTTGTCGGCACTGCCGACGCTGAGTCGGACGCTGCTGTCTTCCAGGTCTTCGACATTGCACACGTAGCCCTGCTTTCGCCATTCCTCAGCCACCGACAGACACGCCGGTTTCGCCGTCTCGGTAATGAAGCGAAGCACATGTGAACGCCGCGGGAACATGGCCATGGTCCGCAGCCTGCGTTGCCAGCTTCCCGGGCTGCGGCTTACCCCGGGCGACATCGACTGATAACGCAGTCCGCGTTTGGTCGCGTCAAGTTTCAAGGCTTTGAGAAGACCTCGCATGCTGAAAAGCAGGGTAATGGTGAACGGCAGGGCGCTGGCGATGGTCGCGGTCTGCAAAGCCTTCAGACCATCTGCCAGGAGCAGAGCAATGGCAACCAGGCCCATGCTCGAAGCCCAGAACACGCGCTGCCATACCGGCGTGTTTGCCGATCCGCCCGAAGCCAGCATGTCGACAACCATCGCGCCGGAGTCTGCCGAGGTGACGAAGAACACCACGACCATCACGACGGCGACGAGCGAGATCACTCCTGAAAACGGGAAATGCTGAAGGAAGGCGAAGAGCGCGAGGGAGGTGTCCTTATCAATGGCTGCGCCCAGGTCGGTGATGCCTTCGGTGAGAATCATGTGAATGGCGGTATTACCGAACACGGTCATCCACAACAGCGTGAAGGCTGCGGGAACAAGCAACACACCCATGACGAATTCGCGGATGGTGCGGCCTCGGGAAATGCGTGCGATGAAGAGCCCGACAAAGGGCGACCAGGCCAGCCACCAACCCCAGTAGAACAATGTCCAACCGCCGATCCAGTCGGTGGGTTGGTAGGCATAAAGGTTCAACGTTCTGCTGACGATTTCGGTGAGATAGCCACCGGTGTTCTGCACGAAGGTTTGCAGGATGAGCACCGTAGGGCCGAGTACGATCACCATCAACAACAGCAGCACAGCCAATCCGAGATTGAGTTCCGAGAGGCGGCGCACTCCTTTGTCCAGACCGGTGACAACCGAAACAGTGGCGAGCCCGGTTGTGACGACGATCAAGATGATCTGCACGGTGGTGTTGATCGGGACGCCGAACAGCGCGTTCAGACCTGTGTTGATTTGCGCAACACCGAAACCCAGGGACGTCGCGACCCCGAGCACCGTGCCGATGATGGCGAAGATGTCGACGGCATGACCTATCGGCCCGTAGATACGATCTCCGATCAATGGATAAAGGGCTGATCTGAGCGTGAGCGGCAGGCCGTGACGATAACTGAAATAGGCCAGAATCATTGCCACGATGGCGTAGATTGCCCAGGCATGCAGGCCCCAATGGAAGAAGGTGATCTTCATTGCTTCGCGTGCAGCCTCGACGGTGTTGCCGTCGCCGACTGGCGGGTTGAGAAAATGCATGACCGGTTCGGCCACGCCAAAGAACATCAGGCCGATCCCCATACCGGCCGAGAACAGCATGGCGAACCAGGTTGTGCTGCTGTAATCGGGGCTGCTGTGGTCGGGGCCGAGTTTTATATCGCCGTATCGGCTGATACCGAGAAACACCACGGTCCCAAGGATGATCGCTACAGCGAGAATGTAGAACCAGCTGACATTGGTGATGATCCAGCTTTGAACTTCGGCAAACACCAACTGAGCGTTGGCCTGGAAAACACTGGCATAGATAACCAGCAATAGCAGGATGATCCCCGATGTATAAAAAACCGGTGGGTTGAGCGTAGGCGTGGTTTTTGGGTCGGCCTTGTCTGTCATATGAATCTCCTCAGGACGATCTCAGCGAATCGTGTTCCTCTGTACGCTTATGCAGGGCGTTGCAGATGACTCTGCACATCAGTGGTCGTTCCGTTCAGAGGTGATATCAAAATAGACGCTCGCAACGCTTTCGTTTCGGATCCTGGATCCAATGATTGACTCACTATATCGCTCGCCGACAAACGGTAGGCTCAGGCTATTGCTAGAAGTGATGGCGCAATGACATATTGCAGCACCTTTCCTCACTTCAAGATGTACCGAAAATGCGCCCCCTCAAGTCACTTGTTGCAGCGTCGATGCTGCTCAGCGGGTGCAATGGAATGCCAGTCGCTTTTGTTCAGGATCCTGTTTTAGACCAAGCCTTTGTCGTTCACTCCGGCGCGCCTTTGCCTTACCTGCTGATGGGTTCGGCTGTGCAATGGAATGAAGATTTCGCGGTGACGGTGAAGCACATTCCTTACTTGTCGGGCACGGTGTTCCAGGGCCAGGCAGACGTGCAGTTCTTCCGCCACAAGGCCAATAGCGTGCCGGCGTGGCGCGGTTACAAGCCGGGCGAAGAGCTGACCTCGGTGGGGTTCAATTCGCTGTACATGTCGGTCAAGGGCACCGGCCAGGCCTTGCCGGCCATGGTTCGCCTCGACGTCAAAGAGGGCAACGTGCTTTACGGCACCCACAATGGCGCGCTGGCCAAAGGCATGTCCGGCGGGCCGGTATTTTCCGCCGATGGCAAAGTGGTTGGCATCAACGTGGCATTCCTCACCCGTGATGACGTCAGTCGGCTCAAACGCCCGGACCTGATCGATCAACCGCGCGTAAGCATTTTCCTGCCGTACGCGGAAATCAATCGCGAATGGTCGCGCTATCAGGCCAGCATCACCCCGGCAGCGCCACCAGCGACCAAGCTGGCCAGCCGTTGATCAGCGTTCGCGCAACGCTTCGCGGGCGCGATTGAGCGGTTTGATCAGGTAGTCGAGCACGGTTTTTTCGCCGGTACGGATGTCCACCGTGGCGATCATCCCGGGCACGATGGCGAAGCGTTTGCCGGCCTTGTTGCGCAGTTCATCCGAAGCGGTGCGGATGAATACGCGGTAATAGAAGATCTCCGGTTTGGCTTCGTCCTGAATCGTGTCCGGCGAGATTGTCACCACTTCGCCGTCGAGGCTGCCGTAGATCGAGTAGTCGTAAGCGGTGATTTTCACTTTCGCTGCCTGGCCAGGATGAATGAAGGCAATGTCGCGCGGCGAGATGCGTGTCTCGATCAGCAGTTGCTCATCCAGCGGCACGATCTGCATGACCTGGCCGTTGGGCGCAATCACGCCGCCAATGGTGCTGACTTCGATGTCCTTGACGATGCCGCGCACCGGCGAGCGCAGGGTCAGGCGTGACAGCGAGTCGGTGCGACCACGGATCACCGCTTCGAGCATCTGCGCCTCGGCGTTGGCTTTGGCCAGATCTTCGCGGGCGCGGACCATGTAATCGGAACGCGCTTCGGTGGCCTTCAATTCAAGCTCCGAGCGCTGGCGGGTCAGACGCAAGACTTCGACCCGGCTGGAGGCGCCGATCTTCGCCAGATTTTCGGTGATCGCCAGTTCGCTGCGCACCAGTTTCAGCGAACTCTGAATGCCGTCGAGGGTTTGCGCCAGACCTTTGCGCCGGGTCTGGTAGAGCTCGGTTTCGGCACGGATCAAATCGGGGAAGTCCTGCAACGAGGGATCAAACGTCAGCGGTTTTTCGCTGACTTCAGCCTGCAAGCGATTGACGCTGGCCAGCGCTGCACGGTACTTGGCCGCGCTTTCGCCGACGTTGGACTGGTTTTTCACCGGGTCCAGTTGGGCCAGAATCTGCCCGCGCTCGACCAACGCACCTTCGCTCACATTGAGCTGCTCGAGGATGCCGCCCTCCATCGACTGGATCACTTGTTCGCGAGAGCTCGGCACGACCTTGCCGGTGCCGGTCGATACCTCGACGATTTCAAACCACGCCGCCCACGCGATGAAACAGGCGAGCATCAACGCGCACCCCCAGATCACTTTCGCGCCGCCGGCGAGCGCGCGCTCATCGTGGCCGTCGAGATAGGACATCGGGTCTGGCACATCGGTCAGCATCGGTTTCATACCGCCACTCCTTTGCCGGGAGCGCGCAACCGCGCGAGCGCTGCGTCGCGGTGGTCGTCAATGACGATGCGGCCGTAGTCGAGGACGATGATCCGCTCGACCAGTTGCAACACACTGACCCGGTGCGTGGCGACCACCAGCGTTCGGCCCTGGGTCCAGGTCGCGAGTTTTTCCAGCAGCAGACGTTCGGTGACGTCGTCGAGTGCAGCCGTCGGTTCGTCAAGCAACAGCACTTGTGGCTGACGCAACAACAAGCGCGACAGCAACAAGCTCTGGCGCTGACCGCCGGACAGGCCGAGGCCGCCTTCAAGCACCAGATGATCCATGCCTTTGGGCAACTGACGAACGAAATCCAGTGCGCCGGTAACGTTCAACGCCGCGATGATTTCCTGGTCACTGGCCTGACCGGCGCCGAGGGTGATGTTGTCGCGCAGGGTGCCGTGAAACAGCCGTGCCTGTTGCGACAGCAGGCCGACGTCGCGGCGCAGGTCGGCCGGATCCAGATGCGCCAGGGCGATGCCGTCCAGCGTGGTTTCGCCGCTGCTCAGATCCATTGCACCGCCCAAGGCCTGGAGCAACGTTGATTTGCCGGCGCCGTTGCGGCCGAGCAGGGCGATGCGCTCGCCGGGGCGGATGGTCAGATCGATGCTGTTGAGCGCCGGGGCCGATTCTTCGCTGTAGCGGAAACTCGCCTGGCGCATCCGGTAGTCGCCGCGAATCGCCGGCAGGTGCACGCGCTGGCTGCCTTCGGGATGATCCACCGGCATCTGCATGATCCGGTTCAAGCCTTCGAGCGCGACTTTGGCCTGCTGCCAACGGGTGAGCACGTGGGTCAGTTGTGCCATCGGCCCCATCATCCGTGACGACAGAATCGACGCCGCGACGAGGCTGCCGGTGGTCAGGTCGCCGGCAATCACCATCGGCGCGCCGAACACGATCACCACCGCAAACACGCCGCCCTGCACATTCTGCGTCCAGGCCACGAGGCTGTTGGTCAGGGAGCGCAAACGCAAGCTGCTGTCCGCCGAGGCGGCGTTGTACTGATTCCACTGTTGCTGGAAACGCTGCTCGGCCTGCAATGCCTTGATGTCGTCGAGGCCCTGAATACTTTCCACCAGCATGGCGTTGCGCAGCGCCGCTTCACGCATCGACGCATTGGCCAGTTTGGCCAGACGCGGTTGCGCGATGATTCCGGGCAACAGCATGAACACCAGCGCCACCAATGGAATCAGCACCAGCGGACCGCCGATCAAATAGAACACCAGCAGGAACAGCAAAAAAAACGGCATGTCCGCCAGCGCCGTGGCGGTGCTTGAAGTGATCAGATCGCGGATCTGCTCCAGCTCGCGCAGTTGCGAAATGAACGAGCCGGTGGACTTGGGCCGGGCGGAATTACGCAAGCGCAGCGCATGACCGAAGACCAGATCGGACACCCGCAAGTCAGCGCGCTTACCCAGCACATCGGTAATGCGCAGACGCAGAATGCGCATGACGAAATCGAACAGCAGCGCCAGCATCACCCCGCCGAACAGCACGTACAGGGTCGGCAGCGATTCGGCCGGAATCACCCGGTCATACACCTGCATGGAAAACAGCACCCCGGCCATGCCCAGCAGGTTGGCCACCAGTGAGGCGATCATCACTTGGCTGTAAGGGCGCAGATCGGTGAGGACGATGCGCCGGAACCAGTGTTCGTCGTAGGGCTTGATGTAGTCGTTGGTGCGCACGTCGGCCACCGGTTGCGTCGGGCGCAGAATCACCGTGCGCAGCGCCTGCTCGGCGAGCGCGCCAGCCTCCATGCGACTCTGCAAACCTTGATCGCCACTGAAGCCGATGCCCAGTTCGCCGTTTTCGCCGATGCTTTCCAGCACGCCGACCTGACCGTCGCGCAGTTGCACCACCAGCGGCGTGCGCCAGCGGCTCAGGCTCTTGTTGTCGAATACCGCGAATTTCACGCTCAAACCGGCCTGACGCGCCATGTGCCGAACCACTTCTTCGACGCGGCCTTCGCTGTGCACCGAGGCCAGACGCACGCTTTCCGGCGAGACGTCGAGGCGATAGTGACGGGCGACCTTGAGCACCGCTTCCAGCCACGGTGAATAATCCTCGCGAGCTTCGGCAGCGGCGGGTTCGGGAACAGTGATGCTGGCATCGGTCATGGCAGGATCTCGACATTCTGGATGGCGCTGTGGTCGATGCCGAAGACCCGGCGAATCGCACCGCTGTTGTAGAAGCAGTCGATCTGCAGGCGTTGCAGATCGGCTTGGGTGTTGACCAGATCGAAGCGCGACTGATGGATTTCCTGCTCGGCGTTGAGCAGGTCGAGCAGCGGCCGCGTGCCCAGCTCCAGGTACTGGCGGCCATACAACATGCGCGCCTCGGTGATGCTGGTCTGGCGAAATTCCAGCGAGCGCAGCCGACGGTTCAAGCCCGAGGTTTGCGCCTGGGCTTCAGCCAGACCCTGGCGCGCTTGCAGGCGGGCGAAGTCTTCGGCCGAATCCGCTGCGGTCAGCGCATGCCCAGCGGCGCGGCTGCGCGCACTGATCGCACCGCCCTGATAGATCGGCACTTCGAGATTGAGGAAGATCCCGACCTGGGTGCGATCGGCGCGCGAGTTTTGCTCGTCGTAGTTGTTATCAAGGTATTGGTTGACCGAGGGTTGCAGCGACAGCGTCGGGTAGGCCTCGGCTTTGGCCTGGGCCAGCTCGGCTTGGGCCTGGGTGCGCTGCGCGGCAGCTTGCAGGACGGCGGGCAGGGTGTCGGAGATTTGCGAGGCGTCACAGGCCTGAGTCAGCGTCGGCGCGGCGGCGTCGCTGACTGCTGGCGGCGTGCGTCGTCCGAGCAGACTGGTCAGGGTCGCTTGCCAGCGTGCATATTGCGCCTTGAATTCCTGCAACGTGGCCGTCGCGCCTTCGGCCCGCGACTGCGCCTGAACCATATCGGAGCGGGTGCTGGCGCCCATGTCGCTGCGTTGCTTGGCCAGGTCGACGATGCCGCCGATGCCCTGAATCTGTTCGCGCGCAACCTTAAGCAGACGCTGATAACGCTGCACTTCGATGTAGGCCCTGGCGGTGTCGCGGGCGATGTCGTCGATCGCCAGCAGAATTCCGGCCTGACTGCGCGCCACCCGCGCCCGGGCGGCGTCGACTGAACTGGAAACCTTGCCAAAGTCATACAGCATCTGCTTGAGGGAAATGTTCACCGACTGGCTGCCAGCATCGCTGCCGTAACCGCTGGTGTAACCACCCTTGATGCCGCCGGTGACCTGCGGGTAATAGCCGGATTCGGCGACATTGACCCCTTCGCCTTGCTGGAACAGGGTGCCGATGGCTTCGCCGATGCGTGGGTGCCAGTCCACGGCCAGCCTGACCGCTTGTTCCAGCCCCAACGCATCGGCAGACGCTTTGGAAGCAAGGGCAGGGCGCTGACGATAGTCCTTGCCTGCCGGTTGTTGCAGTTGCGACGGGCTGATGCTCCGCAAGCTGCTGTCGAGATTGTCGTCGGCGCGAACGCCGACGGTGAAAGCGGGGTAGAGGCCGATGGTCAACAGGACCACCGGCCATTTCTGGCGAAAAACTGACTCCACAGACTTCCCTTACTGTTGAGAGACTGACGTTTGATGTCTTGTTTCAAACCACTTGAATGCCGTTCTGCACCCACAAGTGGTGGCTCGGATCCTCCTGCGCCGTGTATTGAACATAATCGATGCCGTCGGCCTGCTGCGTGCCATCGGCTGACCAGCCATCGGTCATGTGCACGCTGTCCTTCTCGTCACCCTTGATCAGCAGGGTGTTGTTGTCAGACGAAGTGATCGCCAGCAAATCGTTGAGGTTCAGGGTTAGCGCAACCGCACTGGAATGGTTGAGGTCGAGGATTTCGACGTTGTGAATCCTGCTCTGCAGATCGCCAAGGTTGATCGATACGTCGCCACCGGCCCAGAGCAGGGTGTCGGTGCCGCTACCGCCATCTACCGACGTGAATTGCTGATCGGCGATGATCAGCGTGTCGTCGCCACCGCCACCTTGCAGCGTGACAGCGCCACCGTGCGAGCCGTCCAGCGTGTCGTTGCCCTCAGTGCCCTGAATCAACTCACCGCCAGTGGCATGGGCGAGACCGAGGTCATCGCTGGCCAGCGCCGAGAACGCGGTGCTGGCGAATGCGCCGGCGTTGTTCAGGTCGATGGTCAGCGTCGCGGTATCGACCGTGCCGTTCGGGTGGGTGAGTTGATAGGTGAAGGTGTCTTCCTGGCCGATCACCGCATCGGTCAGCCCGGCCTTGAGCGTGTAGGTGTAATTGCCGTTGGCCTGGACCAAAAGCGTGCCGTAGTTGCCGACCAGCGAGACGCCGTTGTAACCCGGCGCCACGTAACTGCCGGCGACCAGCACGCTGAGCAGGGTGTAGACCGAGCCGAGCACATCGGCGCCGCCGCCCGCGGTGTCGGTGAGCAGGTTGCCGGAGACGGGCGTGTAGCTGCCGACCACGAACTGGTTGGTGTAGGTCGCCGCGTTGATCAGGCTGGTGTTGACGCTGGTGAGCAGACCGAGGCCGCCCACCGCCACCCGCACCTGATAGCTACCGGCGGTCTGGTCGTCGAACTTGATCCCGTAATTGCCGCCGCCGAGATTGAGCAGGGCATTGCCACCGTAGCTCTTGACCAGTACGTACTGGTTGGTGGCGGTGTTGAGTTTGTACAGGCCCACCGTCATCGAGCCGAGCAGCGCCAGCAGGTTGCTGGAGTTGACCACCACGGTCAGGTCACTGACGGTATCGGCCGCGACCACCGTGTTGTAGTTACCGCTGCCGCCGCCCAGTAGCACGTTGAACGTGCCGAGGGCGGAGTTGGTGGTGACTTCGCGGTTGATCAGGGTGACGTCGGTCGAGGCAATGTCCGGCGTGGCATCGACCACCAGCGCCGGGCTGCCGAGATTGGCGTCGTTCCACACTTCGGTGGCTTGCGGACTGTCAATGCGCACGTAGAGATTGGCGGTGTCGCTCAAGCCGTTCGGGTGCACCAATTGATAGTTGAAGACATCAACCTTGCCAACGCTGCCCACACTGCCGTTGGGCTTGTAACTGTAGGTGCCGTTGGCGTCGATGGTCAGCGTGCCGTACAGCCCTTGCACCGTGGTGCCGGCCCCGGCGCTGACCCAGGCGCCGTTCTTGAAGATCTGCAATTGCGCGCCGTTGTCCGGACCGGTCTGATCGACCGTGCCATCGACGCCGACATTGGTGATGACGTTGCCGGTCACCGCGGGTCCGGCAATGCCGTTGAACTGCGTCAGGCTGCTGACGTCCAGTTGCAGTTGCGTGTTGACCGTGGTCAGCACGCCGATGCCGGTGCTCGATACCGTCAGGCGATAATCGCCTGAAAGCAGATTACCGATGTCGACCCGCACGCCCTGGCCGGTCAAGGCAATCAGATCGAGCAGGCCGCCACTGCCGTTGACATCCAGAGTCACCCAGGTGCCGCTCGCATTTTTTACCTGCAGGGTATAGACCACGCCATCGAGCAGGGAAATCAGGCTGTTGGTGGTCAACGTCAGGGTCGGATCAAGCTGCGTGCCGCCGGCCACGGTGAAGGTGAAGGTTTTCGAGAATCCGGCCAGCAGTGTGGTGAACGAGTCGTTGAACGTCTGAGACGCGGTGACCGGGGCCAGGGTGACGGTGCCTACGACGAGGTTATCGCTGGCGATCACCGGCGCATTGACGTCGACATCCGGCGCGGTGACGTTGGCGGCGATCGATACGTTGCCGCGTGCGTCGCTGAGGTTGATGGTGAGCTTTTCGCCGTTGATCTGTGCGCTGCTCAGAGCGACGGTGAACACACCGAGGTTGTTTACCGTGCCAGTGCCCAGAACGGCGCCGGTGGCCGACTTGATGGTCACCGTTGCGCCAGCCTCACCGGTACCGGTGACGGTCAGACCATCGGCGCCGACCAGTAGCGCCGTGGCGGCCGCGGGTGGCGTGAGGTCTGGCGCCGTCGCGCTCGCCGCAGCAGATACGTTGCCGCTCGGATCGGCCTGGGTGACGCTGAGCACTTGGCTGTTGATCTGCGCCGAGGCCAGCACCACGGAGAAACTGCCATTGGCGGCGACGGTGGCGGTGCCGAGCACGACACCGCCGACGCCACGCACGCTGATGGTCGAACCGGGCACACCAACGCCGGTGAGCAAGGTGCCGCTGCCATTGACGCTGACACCAGTCGGCGCACCGGGTGCGGTGATATCCGGCGCCGTCACGCTGGCATTGGGCGACAGGTTGCCGGCCGGGTCGACCAGGCGCACGGTCAACAACTGGCCGTCCAGTTGCGCGGTGTTCAAATTGAAGCTGAAGGTGCCGCCGCTGCCCACCGTGGTGCTGCCGAGCAGCCCGCCGCCCGGGCCGTAGACGTTGACCGTTGCACCGGCTTCACCCGTACCGCTCAAGGTCAGACCATTGGCTGCAAGCGTCAGACCGCTGGCCGCGATCGGCGCCTGCACGTCGGCTGCCGTCAGATTGAAGACCTGCGACAGATTGCCCGTCGGGTCGGCCTGTTGGACGTTGAGCTGTTGGCCGTTCAGTTGCGCGCTGGACAGTTGCACGGTGAAGGTGCCGCCAGCATTGACCACAGCAGTGCCGAGCACGGTGCCCGCCACGTTGGTCACGCTGACCGTGGCGCCGGCTTCACCCGTGCCGCTGACCGCCAGGCCGGTGCCGTTCAGGCTGACATTGCTCAGCGGCGCCGGCGCTGTGGTATCTGCAACGCTGAGGTTGGTAACCGGCGAAACGTTGCCCGTCGCATCACTCTGCGTGACGTTCAGTTGCTGGCCGTTGAGTTGCGCCGATGACAAGGTCACCGAGAAGGTTCCATTGCCCGCCACCGTCGCGGTGCCCAACACCGCGCCGCCAACACCGCGCACGGTAACAAGGGCGCCGGCTTCACCGAGCCCACCGAGCACCAGCCCGGCGCCGCTGAGCACCAGCGCCGTCGGAGCCGCCGGAGGGGTGATGTCTGGCGCGGTTACGTTAAGCCCGGAAGAGGTGTTATTGGACGCATCGGTCTGTGTCGCATTGAGCACCTGACCATTGACCTGCGGCGTATTGAGCTGCGCGCTGAAGGCGCCATTGGCGCCGACCGTCGCATTGCCCAACACCACGCCGCCCGCGCCGGTGATGGTCACCGACGCGCCGACTTCGCCGCGCCCGGTGACCAGTGTGCCGCTGGCATTGACTGCCAGATCGCTGAGTGGCGCGGGCGCCGAGGTGTCACCGGCTGTGATTTCAGTCGGCAGCGAAGCGCCGCCCAACGCAGTGTTGGCAGTGACTTCCAGGCTTTGGCCGTTGGTTTGCGCAGGCGTCAGCACCACGCTGAACGTGCCATCCGGGCCGGTGACGCCGGTGCCGATCAGGCTGTTGTCCGCAGCGAAGACATTGATGGTGGTGCCGATGGCAGCCGTGCCGGTCAGCGTCACACCGTCGCTGGACAGAACCAGATCGTCCGGTGCGTCCGGGGCTGGAACTGCCGGAACAGTCAGGCTGGCGTCTGCGGACACATTGGTGGCGAGGTCCTTCTGCGTCACGGTCAGCACCTGGCCGGCAGTGATGCCCGGCGCCAGATTGACCAGGAACGTACCGTTGGCCGCGACCGTACCAGTGCCGACCACATTGTTCAGCGCATCGGTCACCTCGACACTTGCACCGGCCTCGCCACGACCGGCGAGTTGAGTCAGATCGCCGTTGATGGTCAGACCAGTGACCGCATCGGGAGCGGTGGTATCAGGTGCCGGGAAGACAAATGTCGGCGATGAGTTTTGCGCTTCGTCTGTCGCGATCACTGACAACAATTGGCCATTGGCCTGAGGTGGATCAAGCTCGACGGTGTAGGTGCCATTGCCCAGCGTCACCGCTGTGCCCAGCACGGTCCCGTCAGCCGACAATACCGTGACGGTGCTGCCCGCTTCGGCGGTACCGGCGAGAACGGTGCCGGCGCCGGTCAACGATGTAACCGTCGGCGCGAGCGGTGCAGTGCTGTCCGGCGCGTCGACCAGGGCGGGCTCGGAAGGATTGTTTTTCGCGTCGGCCTGAACCACTGAGAGCGTACGGCCATCGAGTTGCGCAGCGGACAACGTGACGCTGAAGGTGCCATCGACGGCCACCGTCGCCGTGCCGAGTACCGCCGCACCGTCGCGCACGGTGACGATCGCGCCGGACTCGCCGGTGCCGGTCACGATCAGTCCGTCCTGGCTGACGTTGAGATCGGCGACTGCCAGCGGATCGGTGGTGTCGCCTGCAAGCACGGGCGCTGTCGGCGATGTGTTTGACGCCAGATCCGTCTGGTTGACGCTCAACGATTCACCGTTCACTTGCGGCGGATCGAGGGTCACGCTGAATGATCCATTGGCGGCCACGATTGCCGAGCCCAGTACCGTGCCAGTCGCGCTGAGCACACGTACGGTGGCGCCGGCTTCACCGGTACCGGTCAGCGTCACGCCATCGGGCGTGAGAGCAAGGCCGGCAGGCGGGGCAGGCACGGTGGTGTCCGGTGCAGTAACGGGCACGATAGGCGACGGATTGCCCGCCGCATCACGCTGGATCGCTGACAAGGCTTCGCCATTGAGCAGCGGCTGATCCAGAGTGACAGTGAAACTGCCATCGGCCTGCACGGTGCCGGTGCCGACGATGGTGCCCACCGCGTTGGTGACGACCACTTGCGAGCCAGCCGCACCGGAACCGGTGATCAGGCTGCCGCTGGCATCGATGTCGACATCGGTCAGCGCGGCGGGAGGCGTGCTGTCAGGCGCCGTCAGGGTGCCGGCAGGCGAGGCATTGCCGACCGCATCCGCCAACACCACGAAAAGCGCTTGGCCATCGGTCTGCGCCGGGCTCACGGTAACCTGGAAGCGACCGTCGCTGCCCACTGTGCCGGTGCCCAGCTCGGTGCCGTCCGCCGACGTCACGCGGACAATGGCACCGACTTCGCCGGTGCCGGTGAGCTCGTCGCCATTGGCATTCAACTGCAAATCGGCCGGTGTCGCCGGCGGGGTGAGATCCGGTGCGACGACCGTCACCGGCGCGCTGACGTTACCCGGTGGGTCGGCCTGCTGGACGCTGAGGATCTGTTCATTGATCTGCGGCGGATTGAGGGTAACGCTGAAGGTGCCGTCGCCGAGTACCACGCTGGTGCCGAGCAGGGTGCCGTTGGCATCGCGCACGGTCACGGTTGCGCCAGGTTCGCCGGTGCCGATGACGAGGGCCCCCGAAGGGTTGATGTCGACATTGTCCAGCGGGTCGGGCGGGGTGAAGTCCGGTGTGGTCAGGTTCACTGCCGGCGAGTCGTTGCCCGCCGCGTCGGCCTGGACCACGGTGATCACTTCAGCGTTGGTCAACGCTGGCGACAGCGTCAGGGTGAAGGTGCCGGTCGGGCTGACCACAGCAATGCCGAGCACATTGCCGTCGCTGTCGATGACCCGGACCTGCGCGCCCGGTTCGCCGCGCCCGGTCAAGCTTGCGCCGTCGCCATCAATGTTCAGTTGCGAGACAGCTGTAGGCGGTGTGCTGTCGACTGAAGTGAACGGAGTGGCGGCTGAGGTGTTGCCCGCCGCATCCGTCAGCGACACGGTGAGCGCCTGGCCGTTGGCTTGCGGCGTGGTCAGAGTGATCGCAAACGTGCCATCGATGCTTACGGTGCCGGTGCCGACCAGCGTACCGGCGGCGTTGTAAACGTTGACCGTGGTGCCAGCCTCACCGGTACCCGACAGCACAGTGCCGTCCGAACTTGCCGCCAGCGCCGCCGGCGCATTGGGCGCGAGCAGGTCCGGGGCGGTCAGATTGACGCTGTTGGATTCGTTGCCGGCAGCGTCGGCCTGGCTCAGGCTCAGGGTCTGGCCCGAGGTCTGTGCCGGGCTGAGGGTGACGCTGAACGTGCCGTTGGCCGCCACCACGGCGCTGCCGAGGACGGCTCCGCCGGTGCCGAGCACGGTGACGGTGGCACCGGCTTCACCACGCCCTGTCAGGGCCGTGCCGTTCGGTGCCAGGCTCAGTTCGCTGAGCGGCGTTGGCGCAGCGATATCGGCGGCGGTGTAGTCAGTTGGGGACGAATTGATGCCGGTGCTCGACGTCGCCACGGCAGTCAGCTGTTCGCCGTTGAGTTGCGCGGCATTGAGCGTGACGCTGAAGCTGCCATTGGCCGCCACCAGCGCGCTGCCGAGCAACACGCCGGACGCATTGCGAATGCTCACGATGCTGCCGGCGGTGGCCGACCCGGTCAGGGTCAGACCGTCAGCGCTGAGGGCCAGACTGGTCGGTGCGCTTTCCGCCAGATCGCCCGGCGCGGTCACCGGGCTGGCCGGCCCGGTATTGCCGGCAGCATCGATCTGCACAACGGAAAGATTCGCTCCCGCCACCGCAGCCGGGGACAGCGTGACGCTGAAGTTGCCGTTGCTGCCAACGGTCGCGGTACCCAGCAAGACACCGCCGGCATCGCGAACTTCCACGCTGGCGCCAGCCTCACCGATACCGGTGAGCGTTGCGCCATTGGCGCTGACCGCCAGATCGCTGGTTGCCAGCGGCGCCGTGGAGTCGGCGGCATTGACGAGCGCAGGAGCGGACGGATTGCCGGCCGCGTCGGTGGCTATCACGTTCAGCGCCTGGCCATTGCTTTGCGGGCTGTTCAGCGTCACCTGGAATGTGCCGTTTGCCGCTGCCGTGGTGGTGCCAAGAAGATTGCCCTGGCTGTCGCGCACGGTCACCGTGCTGCCGGCCTCGGCGTTACCGGCCAGTTGCACGCCTGCCGCGTTGAGGGTCAATGCGCTCGGGATCGCCGGCGCAGTCAAATCCACCGAAATGACTTCAACCGCCGTGGACACGTTGCCCGGCGGATCTTCCTGAGTAACGGTCAACACTTCGGCATTCAGCTGTGCTGCATTCAGGGTGACCGTGAATGCGCCGCCAGTGCCGACCTGCGCGCTGCCGAGCAAAGTGCCGTCGGCGCTGCGCACCGAAACGGTGGCGCCCGGTTCGCCGTGGCCGGTGAGGGTGACGCCGTCGGCATTCACCGCCACTTGGGTGAGTGCGGCGGGTGGGCTGATGTCGGGTGCATTGACGCTGGTCGACGGTGAAGCATTGCCGGCCGCATCGATTTGACTGATCGCCAACGCCTCGCCATTGGTCGGCGCGGGCGCCAGGGTCACGCTGAACGAGCCATCCGCGCCGACCACGACGCTGCCCAGCACAGTGCCGTTGGCGGTGGTGACATTCACTGTTGCGCCAGCCTCGCCCGTGCCGCTGAGGGTGCTGCCATCGGCGCTGATCAGTGGATTCTGCACAGCGGCCGGCGCGGTGCCGTCGAGGGTGACCACGCCGGTAGAAGTCGAGGTATTGCCATTGGCGTCGGTCAGGCTGACCTGCAGGGTTTCGCCGGTGTTTTGCGCGTTGGGCAGAGTGACCTGGAAGTTGCCGCTCTGATCGACCACACCGGTCGCCAGAACATTACCGGCGGCGTCGCGAACCGTCACGGTACTGCCGACTTCGCCCTGGCCTTTGACCACGGTGCCGACGTCATTGATGCTGACGCCCGTTGCGGCGGCGGGCGGTTGCAAATCGGTGGCGATGATGCCGGCGGGTTGCGACAGGTTGCCGGCGGCGTCGCCTTGGATCGCGGTAAGCGCCTGGCCATTGAGCTGCGCCGGCGTCAGCGTCAGGCTGAACGTGCCGTTGCTGGCGACCAGCGCCGTGCCGAGCACGGTGCCTGCGTTGTCGGTGACGGTCACGGTCGCACCGGCCTCGCCTCGACCGGTCAGCGCCGTGCCGTTGGCATTCAGCGCCAAATTGGTCACGGCGTCCGGCGCCGTGCCATCGATCGCCGTCACGGTGCCCGGTATTGATACGTCGCCGTCGGGACTGGTGGCCGTCACCTGCAGCACTTGCGCATTGATCTGCTTGGCACTGAGCAGCAGGGTGAACCGGCCGAAGCTGTTGATCAGTCCCGAACCCAGTACAGCGCCGCTGCTGCTGGTTACCGTCACGGTGCAACCGGGCGTTCCGGCGCCGGTGAGGGTGAAACCGTCGGCACTCAAGGCCAGATCGGTCGGGGTCGCGACTTCGGTACCGTCCAGACCTGCCAGCGGAACAACGGGCGAATCATTGCCACCACCGTCAGTGCTGAACACTTCCAGATCACCGCCAGGTTCGGCCGGTGGACTCAGGGTCACGACGAAGCGGCCATCCGCACCCGCCTTTACGGTGCCTAGCACAAGACCACCGCCGGCGATGCTGACGGTAACGGTCGCGCCCGGTTCGGCAAGGCCGGATACCTGCGTGCCGGCCGGATTGAGCGCGAGATCGCTGACCGGACCCGGCGGGGTACTGTCCGGCGCGGTGACGCTGCCGGGAAGCGAACTGTTGGTGCCGTCCGACACCACGACTTGCAAGGCTTCGCCATTGGTCTGAGCAGTATCGAGACTGACCGTGAATGCGCCCGTGCCGTCAGCGGTAGCGGTGCCGATGACGTTGCCGTCGGCATCCAGCACCTCAACGCTGTTATTGGGCTGCGTGGTGCCGGTGACCGTGGCACCCGCCGGATCGATGAGCAGACCGGCCGGGGCTGGCGGGGCGGTGATGTCCGGTGCGGTGACTGGAGTGGCCGGCGAGGGCAGGGCGCTCGCATCGGTCTGAATCACGCTCAATACCTGGCCGTCGAGCTGAGCCGGACTCAGGTTGACGCTGAAACTGCCGTCGCTGGCGACCACCGTAGTGCCGAGCACCGTGCCGTCGGGCGCGCTGACGGTTACGGTGCTGCCCGCTTGCCCGGTGCCGGTCAAGGTCACGCCGTTACTGGCGAGCACGACATTGTCCGGCGCCAGCGGCGCGGTGGTGTCCGTCGCCGTCAATGGTGTGCTGGGGGAAACGTTCACGCCATCCGATTGGCTGACTTGCAGTTGCTGGCCTTCGATCTGCGGGCTGTTCAGCGGCACTGTAAAGGCGCCTGTGGCGTCGACGATCGCGGTGCCCAACACATTGCCGGCCGAATCCTTGACTGACACCGTGGCACCGGGTTCGCCGGTGCCACTCAGTTCAGTGCCACCTGCATTCAGCGTCAGATCCGAAGGGGCAGTGGGAGCCTGGATATCCGGCGCTTCAACTGGAACTGCCGGCGAGCCTGAAGGCGAGCCATCGCTCTGCACGACGCTGAGGTTCTGGTCATTGGTTTGTGGCGAGGACAAGGTGACTTCGAACCGGCCGTTGCTGCCGACGACAGCTGTTCCCAGCACGGTCCCATTGGTGTCAGTGACAGTAACGGTGGCACCGATCTGACCCGCGCCGGAGACCACGGCGCCATTGGCGGAAATGCTTACATCGGTCACGGCAACCGGTGTAGTCAGATCGGGTGCGATCACGTTGACCGGCGCCGAAGGATTGCCGTCCGCGTCGGTCTGGATCACTTGCAGTTGTTGCGCATCGGTCTGTGGTGTGGAAAGTGGAACGGTAAAACTCCCGTCGGCGCCCACCGTGCCGGTGCCGATGATATTGCCGGCCGGATCGCGCACGGTGACTGACGCACCCAACTCACCCTTACCGGTGAGCGTCTGCCCCTGAGCGTCGAGCGCGAGATCGGAGACGGCCGTCGGCCCTTGGGTGTCAGGTGTGACGTAGCTCAGCGGCGCGGAGGTGTTGCCAGCGGCGTCGCTGGCACTGATCTGCAGCGTTTCGCCATTGTTCTGTGGACTGCTCAGTTGCAGGCTGAACGTGCCATCCGCTGCTACGACGGCCGAACCGAGCACATTGCCGTTGGCGTCGCGCACCGTCACGGTCGAACCGACCTGGCCGCGCCCACTCAACTGGGTGCCATCGACGCTCACCGCGATGTCGCTCGGTTGAGTCACGCCATCGAGGTCGACGGCGATAACGGTGGCTGCTGGCGAAGGGTTGCCGGCGGCGTCGGTGACCTGCACGCTGAGCGCTTGACCATCGATTTGCGCGGCGTTGAGTTGCACGGTGAACGAGCCATCGGCAGCGACTAACGCCGTGCCGAGCAACGTGCCTTGGGCATTGGTGATGCTGACTGTGCCGCCGGGCTCGCCACGGCCGGTGACCGAAAGGCCATCGCTGCTCACGGCCAGATCCGTTGCAGCGCCGGGACCGGTAATGTCAGGTGCATTGAAGGTCACGGTCGGCGATTGCGCACCGGCGCTGTTGACCGCGACGATGCTGACGATTTCGCCGTTGGCCTGCGCGCGGATCAGCGTCAGCAGGAAACTGCCGTCAGCAGCCACCGCCGCGCGCCCGAGCAATTCGCCATTGGCGGCGCGCACTTCAATCGTCGTCCCGGCCCGTGCGGTGCCGCTCAGTTGGCTGCCGTCGCTGCTCAAACCGAGGTTGGTTGGCGTCTGCGGTTCAATGATTTGCGGCGCACTGACTGTTTCGCCGGTGGATGTGTTGCCCGCCGCGTCGGTGGCGCTCACGGTCAGCGGCTGGCCGCCGGTTTGCGCGGGGCTGAGCGTGACACTGAACGTGCCATCAGCCGCCACAACGGCGCTGCCGAGCAGGGTGCCATCGGCCGCGCGCACCTGAATGGTCGCGCCGGCTTCACCGGTACCACCAAGCTGCGTGCCATCGGCGCTCACGCTGAGATTGCCCGGCGCGGCGGGCGCGGTGGTATCCGGCGCGGTAATCGAGCCCGGCGTCGATACATTGCCCGCAGGGTCAGTGAGCGTGACGTCGAGCGGCTGGCCATTGTTTTGCGGCGTACCCAGGTCGACCTGGAAACTGCCATCGGCGCCGACCGTTCCGGAGCCTAAAAGATTGCCCACCGCATCGCGCACCTGAACGACACTGCCAACTTCGCCAAAACCGCTTAGTACGCGGCCATCGGCCGACAAGGTCAAACCGGTCGCAGGAGCAGGGGGCGTCGCGTCACCACCGCTGCCACCACCACCACCTCCGCCGCCACCTCCGCCCGTAGCGGCCGCCGCACCACCCGCGCCCAACAAGCCCAGCCCGGCAATCGCCCAGGCCGGTGTCGCGCCGTCAACCACGCCAACGCCGGCGATCAGTTCATCCAGCGAATTGATTTCTTCAAAGGTAAAGCCATTGAATGGCTCGGCGTTATAGCGGGCCTGCCACAGTGTCGCGTCGTCACCCTGAAACACAATGTCGTTGGGCACACCGTCGGCGCTGGTGACAAAAAAATTGGAGATTTTGATTTGCTCGCCAGACTTCAGATTGACGATCAAATCCTGACCGCTGCGACTGGTTGACACCAATTGGTCGGGACGGACCGGCATTTGTACAACTGACGGCTGATTGAGCTGAACATTGCCCCAGTTCTGGGCAGTGAGCTGAGAATTGGCTTTGTCGGCAATGACGATGTTGTCCATTACTACTCCCTGTAATTGGCTGGGCGGACGTCCACGGATGGTTTTAAAAACCATAGATAGGGAGTAGGAAAAGAGGCTGCCTGATTTTTGGCGAGTGCCCGTTATGGCATTTTGACTACGATTAAGTCTATGAAATACAACGATTCTGAATAGGTTACCGTTTGTCGGAACGTTGGATCCAACGCGTGACTGGATGAAACAAAATGTGTCGTTTTAAACATTGGCGAAAGCGATTGGCGAAAAAGGGCAATTTGAGTCTTGATCGATAATGGCAAACTAATATTCCCACTCGGAATGGCCCGCGATGCATAGCGCTGTCGCCTATCTGCGAAGGTATTAATCAACAAGCGCAACAGGGGCGAAAGGTTTTGTATAAGAAATCCGGGTTTTTCGTTTCAGCAGATTTCTTCGATACCAAGGCATTTCATGCGCTAGCTATCGATCGCCGAAGTGATCGAGATCGAACTGATCGTTGGTGATTACTTGGTCCGGGTTCAAACGTGGACCGACAGAAGGGCACCGCTAATTCTTTCAAACTCTCACAAGCGCCCAAGGTCAATCCATTACCGGTCTCGATCATTCACATCAGAGGTGAAGGAATGGATAACTACCACATCAGTAAAAACGAGCAGCGCTGGGAACTGGTCAAAGAGGGCGCGCAGCGTGCGTCGAAAACGGCTGCGACCAAAGCCGAGATTACGCAGATCGCCAGCGATTATCTGAAGGGCAAAACCGCTTCTCTGAAAATCCATAAAGAAGACGGGACGATTCAGGAAGAACGTACCTTTCCGCGCGCCGCCGATCCGCGAAAAACCAAAGGTTGAGGCGCCTGTTCTGCTCTGTGATCAACGTCTCTTCAGAAGGGTTTGAGTATGGTCATTGCATGTCTGGGATGGGGCTCGCTGATCTGGAAGCCGGACGGTTTGCCGCTGGCGAGCGAATGGTTTGCAGACGGGCCGCGGGTACCGATCGACTTCGTACGCGTCAGTGATAGCGGCGAGCTGACTACGGCAATCAGCGCGAACGCTCCGCCATGCAAAGTGCTGTGGTCGGTACTGGACGTGACCGACCTCGATCAGGCCCGTGAACTCCTGCGTATTCGAGAGGGCATCCCTGAGAGCAGGGAGGATGGCGTCGGCAGCTTCACCGTCGGGACCTCGCCGACGGGCCTGCTCGCCGAATGGGCAATGCCTCGGCAACTGGACGCGGTGATCTGGACAGCGCTGCCCGGCAGATTCAAAAACATAGAAGGGCTGGTGCCCAATGTCGACGACGCGGTTTCTTATCTGGCCGGGTTGAGCGGCGCAGCCCACGAACAAGCGCGCGATTATATCGAGCAGGTGCCGGCGCAGATCGACACGCCGTATCGCCGTGAAATCATTGCCAGGCTCGGGTGGAAATAATGAGCACCCGCAGCCAGGCGCAGATTGTCGCGATCTTCGATCAGCTGTTGGCACTGCGAGAAAGTGTGGACATTCTCCAGCACGTGGAGAGCGCTAGCGTCGAGTCGCTGCGTGGCCATCAGACCGTCGACGCCCCCGAGTCGCTGGATCTGGTGTTTCAAAAGCTGCATGAAGACATCGCCAGCATCGAGGAAACGTTGGCGACGATTGCCGAGGCGACCGGGGACGTGCCGAAGTTGTGAGAGGCGCGCGGGGCTGGCATGCAGGGATGATGTGGCGGGTCTGGCGCCATCGCGAGCAGGGAGGCTGGCGGCGGCTGGGATAGTAAGGTGGAAGCCACCGAACGGTTCGCACCAGTCTTGCAGCACTCTGACCAAACGCCCTTCAGCCAGATGCGCACCGAACTCGTCCTCAGGCAGGTCCGCAATCCCTAAACCGTTCACAGCCGCGTCGGCGATGTGCCCAGCGTTTTCAACTTCAGGCAGCGACGTGGGGGAAACGATAAGTTGCGCACGCTAAGCCGGCGAGACAGCCACTTCCGAAGGAGGCGGCACAGGTTGATTGCCGCCTGTGCTGCCATGCTCATCTTGAGCGCTGCCGCCGACTCGCGCCCGGCGAGCTTCCCGTCATGCGCTTGAACGCACGACTGAACGCCGCTTGGGAGGTGTAGCCCAAACGTTGCGCCACTTCTTCAATCGGCAGTCTTTCCAGCGTCAGCCATTGACTGGCCAGGCGCATCCGCAGTTCGGTGGCGTAGCGCAGCGGCGGGGTGCCGAGGGTGGTCTGGAAGCGTTCGGCGAACACCGAACGTGAGGTGTTGCACAGCGTTGCGAGTTCGGCGACGCTCCAGTCGCGGCCCGGTTGTTCGTGCAGGGCAAGCAAGGCCTTTGCCAAACGCGGGTCACGCAGGGCGGCGACGAGACCTGAGGCATTGCCGCAAGCACATTCGACCCAGCCCCGAACAATCATTGCAGCCACCACATCGGCAAGGCGTGCGAGGATCCCGGCGAAGCCGATGCGCGCCGCGCTGACTTCGCGCTCCATGGTCGCCAGGATTGGCATAAGTCCCGGATAGCGCTGGCCACCGGCGTCGATCAACATGAGCCCAGGCATCAGCCGACCGAGGCCGTGCAGGCTGCCGAGTTCGAATTCCATACAGCCGCTGAAGAGCAGAGCACTATCGGGCGAATCGCTGCTTTGCCCGACCTGCAGCGCACAGACTGTGTCGCCGAGTGGCGCGGCGACGGCGCTGTCAATGTCCTGCACTTCGGCGCCTGGGTGTGAGAGCAACTGGTGCGAGGCCCCATGGGCAATGAATACCGCATTGCCCGTCGACAATTCGTACAGGCTGCCATCCTTTAGCCGCAAGACAGTTGAACCCGCGGCAACGAAGTGGAAATACGCATGGCCGGATTTTTCACTGAAACCCAGGCCATACGGCGGACCGGCGTGGATCCGCCGATATTGCACGCCACGCAGACGCATGCTGCGCAGCAACTCAGTGATGAGGTCTGAGGACACAGAAAAAGGATCAGTGCTGCTCATGTTCGGGGTTTCGATCAAAAGTTCAAGACTGTGCATCATAGATCATCCGGTTTGCCGTCAATAGACTGCCCTCACGAAATGTCCGAGGGAGTTTTGAAATGAATGAATATGTCTGTGATGGGCGAGCTGAAGAAGAGCCGACAGTGCCTGCGTGGATGGCGGTTTTCTCACTGGCGATGGGAGTGTTCGGATTACTCACCGCCGAATATCTGCCGGCCAGCCTGCTGACCCCGATGGCGCTGGATCTTGGCGTCAGCGAAGCGCTGGCCGGGCAAGCCGTGACGGTGACAGCGGTGGTCGCGTTGTTTGCCGGATTGTTGGTGCCGGGGTTGACGCGTAGCCTGGATCGGCGGCGGGTGTTGCTCGGGTTTTCGGCACTGATGATTGCCTCGAATCTACTGGTCGCGTTGTCGTCCAGCCTAGCGGTGCTGCTGATCATGCGAATCCTCCTGGGCATCGCCCTGGGCGGTTTCTGGAGCATGGCGGCGGCGGTGGCGATGCGCCTGGTGCCGGCGGCGCTGCTGCCGCGCGCGCTGTCGATCATCTTCAGCGGGATCGCCGTGGGTACGGTGGTGGCGGTGCCGCTGGGCAGTTATCTCGGCGGCCAGTTTGGCTGGCGCAGTGCGTTTTTCGCGGCGGCAGCGGTGGGCGTGGTGACGCTGGTCTTTCAAATGTTCACGCTACCCAGTCTGGCGCCGCATCGTCCGTCACGCCTGCGTACGGTACTCGAGGTGTTGCTGCGACCGGGCATTGCCATCGGCATGTTCGGCTGCGTACTGGTGCACACGGGGCACTTCGCGTTGTTCACGTACATCCGGCCGTTTCTGGAAAGCACTACCGGCGTCGGCGCGCAGACCTTGGCCTTGATGCTCCTTGGTTTCGGCGTGGCAAACTTTGCCGGCACGTTGTTCGCCGGTTGGCTGTTGCAGCGCAATCCACGGGCAACGCTGGTGCTTATGCCGGTGTTGGTCGGCGTTGCCGCTCTGGCGCTGGTCGCGTTCGAGGCTTCGGTCCCCGGGCAGGCGTTGCTCCTGGCGCTGTGGGGGATGGCCTTCGGTGGCGTGCCGGTGGCATGGTCGAATTGGGTGGCGCGTTCAGTACCCGATCAGGCCGAAAGCGCGGGCGGCATGGTCGTCGCGTCGGTGCAGTCTGCTATTGCCGCCGGTGCTGCCGCTGGCGGTTCAGTGTTCAGTTTCAGCGGCATCAACGGTGTATTTGTCGGGGCCGGAATGCTGATGTTGCTGGCTGCGTTACTGATCGCATTGAAGGTCAATGTCGATGTGCCGGAGCCAGGCTCGCCGGCAGCGGCGCCCGTGCATTTGTGATTTGATCAAGGTGTTGCACGAGTGGCGGCGATGTCCCAGGTTCGCATGATCTGCGTGATGGCAGCATCGATGTTTTCCAGTGCGGTGTTGTCTCTGGCGAGGATGGATATGCCTTGCAGGAAACTGTCGAATACCGTCGCCATCACTGCTGCACTTGTGCCGCTCGCCAGCTCACCGGCATTCACAGCACGCTCGACGCAGGCTTGAATACCGGCGCGGGTGCGCTGCCGTGAGCGGGTCAGGGCTTGCGCCACATGGGCGTTTTCCGGACTCGGCGCGCTCATGATACCGAGGGTCACCATGCAGCCCTTGGGGTGCGCGTCGTCGCATTGCATGCGTGCCGACTGGCGCAATGCGGTCTCGATCGCCTGGCGCGGTGGCAGACTTTCGTCCCACAGGCATTCGGTGACTTGCGCGTAGGTGGCCATATAACGTTGCACGCATTCCTCGAACAATGCCTCCTTGGAACCAAACGCGGCGTAGAAGCTCGGCGCCGAGATACCGCCACCCAGGCCCGCCTTCAACTGGGCCAGCGATGTCGCGTCGTAGCCGTGTTGCCAGAACAATTGCAAGGCCTGATCGACAGCCTCGGCGCGATCAAACTGACGGGGGCGACCGGTTCTCGCCATGAGCAAACTCCTCGTTGATTTCAAATACAGACTAGTCGATACAGAAATTGTTGACAACGCTGCACATGCGCCTTCAGGATTTAGATCGATCGGTATTTAAATCTGAGTCGGTTTTTTCGAGGAGCTTCCCGTGACACCTTCAATAACGTTAACGGCTACGCCAAAAGGCTTGCCCGTCGGTGCTTTGCTGGCGTTGGCCATGACTGGCTTCATCTGCATCGTCACTGAAACCCTGCCGGCGGGCTTGCTGCCGCTGATCAGCGAAGGCCTGGCAATTTCGCCCTCCATGGCCGGGCAAATGGTCACCGCGTATGCATTGGGTTCGGTGTTGGCGGTGATCCCGATGACCATCGCCACCCGTGGCTGGCGGCGCCGCAACGTGTTACTGCTAACGATTGTCGGTTTCCTGCTGTTCAATTCAATTACCGCGCTGTCGTCGCACTACGGCGTGACGCTGGTCGCACGGTTTTTCGCCGGGGTAGCGGCGGGTCTGGCGTGGAGTCTGTTGGCCGGCTACGCGCGACGCATGGTCGAGCCTGAGCAGCAGGGCAAGGCGTTGGCTCTGGCGATGGTTGGCACACCGATCGCGCTGTCGCTGGGCGTGCCTCTGGGTACCTGGCTCGGCGGGCTGGTCGGTTGGCGCACCACGTTCGGCCTTATGTCGGCGCTGACCCTGGTATTGATCGTCTGGGTACTGGTGAAAGTGCCCGACTATTCGCCGCAACCGGCCGATCAACGCCTGTCGCTGGGCAAAGTCCTGACTACCCCGGGCGTTCGTCCTGTGCTGGCCGTCGTGATCAGCTGGATGCTCGCGCACAACATTCTCTACACCTACATCGCCCCGTTTGTGGCGCCGGCGGGCATGGCCGAGCGCGTGGATGCGGTATTGTTGATCTTTGGCGTCGCCGCGCTGGTCGGGATATGGCTGACGGCGAAACTGGTCGAGCCGCTGCTGCGCTCGACGGTGTTGCTGAGCCTGGCAACCTTTGCCGCTGTCTGCGTAGCGCTGGGTTTTGGCGCAGGGATTGCAGAGGTGATCTATTTCGGCGTGGCGGTATGGGGATTGACCTTTGGCGGCGCGGCGACGCTGTTGCAAACGGCCCTGGCTGACGCAGCGGGTGCTGGCGCCGATGTGGCCTTGTCGCTGAACGTGGTGGCGTGGAACAGCGCAATTGCCGGGAGCGGTGTGGTCGGCGGAGTGTTGCTGGATCACTGGGGAGTGGCCTCTTTTCCATGGGCCATGCTGGTGTTGGTCGCTATCGGCTTTGCCATTGCTTGGGGGGCTCGAGCCCACGGTTTCAGACCGGGACCGCGATCGACCGGAGCAGCGGCAGTGGCGGGGCACTGAGCCCCGCCGATTTCATCTTGTTAATTGCGCTTGGGCAGTTTCCAGTTCGGCCGGATGAAGTGGCAGGTGTAGCCGTTCGGAATCCGCTCCAGGTAATCCTGATGCTCGGGTTCCGCTTCCCAGAACGGACCCGCCGGTTCGATTTCCGTTACCACGCGGCCGGGCCATAGCTTCGAAGCGTCGACGTCGGCGGCGGTGTCTTCGGCGACGGCGCGCTGCTCGTCGTTGAGGTAGTAGATCGCCGAACGATAACTCGGGCCAAGGTCGTTGCCCTGACGGTCGGGCGTGCTCGGGTCATGGATCTGGAAGAAGAATTCGAGGATCTGCCGGTAGCTGATCACTGCCGGATCAAACTTGATCTCGATGGCTTCGGCGTGGTTGCCGTGGTTGCGATAGGTCGCATTCGGCACATCGCCGCCGGTGTAGCCGACTCGGGTATTGAGCACGCCCGGGTAGCGACGCAACAGATCCTGCATGCCCCAGAAGCAGCCGCCGGCGAGAATGGCAGTTTCGGTTTGAGTGGTCATGGTGTGTCCTTCCTCTCGGAGACGATGGGGATATGCCTTGTTATGAGGGCGTGTTTGCCGATTCCAAGGTCATTGCCGAATGCGATCTGGATCAATGGGCGGGATTACTTGCAGTTTTCGTCAGAAATTCGCTGATCAGCGCAGTTACCTGTTGCTGTATCACCGCACGTGGCCGCGCATTGTCACCATCGCGACAAATGATGCCGTCACCCGGACTGTCTTCTTCGAGCAAAGCCTCCGCAGCCGGTTTGCACGGTGACATGAAAGTGAAATGACTGGCGTCGGCGATTTCGATATATCCGGTCGATGCCTGAGGCAGGCGCTTGGCCAGATCAGCTGACTCCAGTGCTGCCGGCAGATCCTGTGACGGCGCACCAGCGGCGATAACCAGCGTTGGCACCGGCAATGTCTCCAGGCTTTGGCTGGTCATGCCGCGCGAGAGGCCCAAGTCCAGCGAAATCACAGCGGTGACGCGCTTGTCGCGCAGGTCACCAGCCAGTGCAGTCTTCGATTCCGGTGTGTTTACCGGATTCATCTGTTGATAGACCTTGCAACTGGAGAGCTGCGGATGGATTTTGCAATCGCCCGCAAACAGGTCCGGATCGAACCGTGATCCGGCGATTTCCAGCGCAGTCCAGCCGCCGAGGGAGTGGCCGACCACCGCAATGCGACCCTTGTCGACGGCGCCGAATTTATCCGGTTGGGAGGTGACTGAGTCAATGGCGCGGCTCAGGTCGACGGGGCGCTGCCACAACTGTGCCGCCGCCTGCGCGCTACGGTCATGAGTGGTGGTGCCGGGATGGTTGACGGCTGCGACGATATAACCCTGATGGGCCAGCGCACTCGCCAGCCAGGCCTGATTACTCCAGTTGCCTCGGTAACCGTGGGATAGCACGACCAATGGATGCTCACTCGCAACGGGTGGCGCATCACGAACGGCTGAGACACCAACAAAGACTGCGTCATCGGCGATCAATTGGGCGGTGGTTGTCGTCGTGCCTGGGTACCAGACGGCCATTTCCAGCGGACGATTGTGTTGCGGGTCGGGCAGGGTGGTGGTCTGGAAACCGATGGCGCTGATGTCAGCCAGTGCGCTGGTGGAAAGGACGATGACAAGCGAGGCCGTCAGTGCGGCTTTCAATGGATTGATCATCACGCTCTACCAAACCCGAAGAACGAACGCAGCTTGCCCGGTGACTTGCGTTCGTAGAACGGTTTGGTCTCCCTGAGGAAGTAATCACTCAGCCCGGCTTGTCCCGTCAGCACGCGGCAAAAATCAACCGGCCCGCCATCAGGGGCTGTGTCTCCAGCGACATTGCCGGCTTCGCGCATGACCTGTTCGATATCGCCATCCGCTTCGATGCCGACGATCAGGTGCGGTTTTTCATCAACCGAGGCGTCGTGCATCAGCGCCAGGAACGCGCGTTTCACATTGGAGTGTTTGGCCAGCAGTTGCGAGAGCGAATGGACCATCGTCGATGGGTAGTCCGAAGGCTGTCCAAGCAAGACGTTGGTTTCTTTTTCAACGGTGCGCTGCGTGGCGGGCCGGCCGATTTCGCCTGAGAGCAGGCGTTGCACTTCCTCCGGAAGGAATTCCTTGCCGTACGGCGACTTCGGATTCAGAAAGAGCAGCGCGCCCAGCGTGATTTCGAACAATGATCGGGCCGGTATCTCTACATAGCTCTGCTCGCTGTCGATGGATTGTTGCAGCGTTTGCAGCGAGGAGAAGAACGGAATGACCGGCGTGCCATCGGGCTTCTGCCAATGGGCGATGCTGATGTTGCTGCCGGCTTCGAGATTGACATGGCCTTGCGCCGCACCGGCGGTGCCGAGGATGTAGACGGTCGAGTCCAGGAGGGTTCGATAGAACTCAGGGCGATGCGCGGGTTCGTCCGCGGCCAGCCGGAGTGATGTTTCCAATGGGTTTTCTTGGGAAGTATCCATGAGACTAATCCGTTATTTTCTATGGAAAACGATGATTACCTGGCCGGTTCGAAGATGCCTTCATTCACCAGCATTTCATCCAGCCTCTCGGGCCATATCTGATCATCGGTGCCACGTAGTAATTCAGCGGACCACCAACGATGATCGACCATGACCTCGGTTTCTTGCAGAGTCCAGCCGGTTCTGGAAAGCCGTTCGCTGGGTGCGTGCACGACGAAATATTGTTCGACTGCGAGTACAGTCTCGCCGCTGGGTAATAGCATGGGAAAATCCCGGTGTGCTACAGGCCCCTCAACGGCACTGGCCTTTATGCCGGTTTCCTCAAGCAGCTCACGTATCGCAGCGTCATGGAACGTTTCGCCGCTTTCAAGGCCGCCTCCTGGGGTTGCCCAGTAATTTCTGCCGGCCAAGGCGCCGTTTTCATGGATGAATCTGAAAAGCAGAACTTCTTGCGAAGGACTTATGACCAGTAATCGTGCTGCGTTGCGTTCGCGCATCTACATCTTCCTTGAAGGGCTTGCCACTGCTTGTTGCGTTTCGGATTCGTATTGCAAGAGGACGTCGGGCTGGCAAGAGCTCCTTATTGCACAGCCATTAAAGACCACCCAACCCGCTAAACCACGGAAAAACCACTCCAGCTTCGTGGCCTTTATACGCTGACCTCGCCCGCAATTGTCTGCTACAACGAAGCCAGCTGATGATCGCCGGTATCGCCAATAGCGTCAGAAACCACTGGAAAGCATTGCTGGACTGAAGCGCGAGGGCCAGAAGCACATTGATCAGCAATGCCCCAAGAATCGCGACGTTGTACTTGATGTGCCGACGTTTGATCGCAACAAATTCTTCCCAGTCGTAAATCAACCAATCGTGGGAAAACTCTCCGCACTCAGGGCATTTATGCGTGGGCGGAAGGTTATCGGTGGTGAACCCACAATCAGGGCAGCAGACTGTCATTGAGCGAACCTTCCGCAAGCTGTCTCATATCGCTAGCCAGCGTAGTGCAGATTGGCTGGAGTTGTCCGTCTACAGCCAACAGGCCTCACAACAAACTCCACGAAACCCCAACATAAACCCCCATCCCTTCACCCGGAGTCGACCGCGCAGCATCCAGACCTTTGTCGTCATACCCCGGCGTGACCGTTGCCGCATAACGCTTGCCGGTCAGGTTGCGCATGTCCACCCAGCCTTGCCAGTCACCCTTCGGGGCGTTGTAGCCCAGCGTTGCGCCGAACAGCGCGTACGGGTCGGCGTAGTAGCTGTTGGCGTAGTCCACTGCAGTTTTGGAGACCAGTTGCGTGTTCACGGCGGCGAAGAAACCCTGCGGCCAGTCGTAACGCAGTTCGCCCTGGTAATAATGCATCGGCAGGCCCGGCAGGCGGTTGTCGCCGAAGCGCTCATCGTCGCGGTAGTGAAAGTCGCTGAAAGTGTAGGCCTGGCGCAAGCTCAGCTGGCGGCCGTCGGCGGCGGTCCAGAGTTTGCTGTTGAGGCTGGCCTCGATCCCTTGGTGTACGGTCGGGCTGGCGTTGAGTTCGTAGGGCGTGACGGCGCTGGCATCCGGCAGCACCGAGAGCAGTTCGTGACGAACTTGCGCGTAATACCACGCCAGACTCCATTCGCCCAGGTTGCTGTCGCCACGGCCGCCGAGTTCCAGGGTCGTCGCAGTCTGGTTTTGCAGTTCGATCGGGTCGCGCTGGGTGCCGGTCGCAGCACCGTTGCCGGCAGGGAAGCGTACGTTGGAGCTGTAGATCAGTGACCACGGATGCGGCGCTTCGACGGAGCGGCTGAGATTGCCGAACACTTGCACGTCCGTGGTGATCTGGTAGCGCAGGCCGATCCGTGGTGCGTAGTCCCAGTCGTTGAGGCTGGTTTTGCCGCCGCCTTGCGGATAGGTCACGGCGCTTTCGCGGCGGGTGTAGATGGCGGCAAGGCCGGTAGTCAGCCAGAGGTCGTCAGCGATTTCCAGGTCGTTACCGAAATGCAGCACGGTATCCGAGCCCTGATAAGTGAAGTTGCGCATCCGTGTGCCGGGCGCATGGTTGGCGGTATTGACACTCGGGATGCGCACGAACTCGCTGGCGCCATCGTTGGGCAGATGCTTGGTCACGCGCAGGCCGGCATTGCTGCGGCTTTCCATGCCGAACAGGGTGTCGCGACGCTTGTAGTCGAAGGTGCCGCTGACATCGGTGTAAGCGACTTTCAGCCGGTTCGGGCCTTCGCGCAAATCCATCGGGTAGTCGTGGTAGACAAGGCCGGTCTGAATGCTCGAGTCGTCGTCGAGGTAGAAGGTGGTCTTGTTGCCGATGAAGGTACTACCGGGTTGTTTGCGGCTGTCATCGCGGGTGACATACGCCGGGTTGGCTGCCCGAGGCCTGTGTTCGATGGAATGTTTGGTCACGCGGCCGGCGAGGTCGTTGTCGGTTTCCCGGTAGCGAAAGTAGAAGCGAGTCTCCAGGTTCGGGTTGAAGCGATAGCCGAAGTTGGCGATCAGGCCTTTGCTCTCGCTGGCAGTGTGATCCTGATAGCCGTCGGCGTTGGCATCGGTCATGGACACGTAGTAATCGAAATCCCCCAGCACTTGCCCGGAGCTGATCTGGCGCTGCTGATAGCCATGGCTACCGGTGGCGTAGCGCACTTGCAGCTTCGGCGCGGTGTAACCGGTGTGGCTGACGTAATCGACAGCGCCACCCAGCGCCAGCGAGCCGCGATCAAAACCGTTGGCACCCCGCAGGACTTCGACATGGTCGACCCACAGCGGCTCGAGCAATTCATACGGTGTGCCGCCGGGACCGGTCAGCGGCAGGCCGTCGAGCATCGTATACAACCCGGATGCATGGGCGCCCGGTGCGCGGTTGATGCCTGAACCACGGATGGAAATCTTCACACCTTCGTTGCCTGCCGACTGCGCATACACCCCCGGTTGATAGGCCAGCACATCCTGATTGCTGGCAACGCGGCCCTGCAACGGCTGGCGCATGTCGACCACGTTGGTACCCCCCGGCACCTGTTCAAGGCGTGCCCTGGCCTCTTCGACCGTTGCATCGGTGCCACTGCGCTGTTCCGCCGAAATCAGCACTTGCCCCAGTTCCAGATCTTGGGTCTCGGCCATCGCCGGGCAGGCCAGGGCCAGACCGAGCAGGGCTGTGGGCAATGATTTGGGCGACGGCATCGAAAAACTCCAGCAAACAGGGGATCGGGCAATGAACAGTGCGACGTCGGAACAAACGCAGGAAACACATGGCGGCCCGGCTTTTTTGCCCCACGATGGCAAACAGCCGGGCGTGGGCTAACCTCACGGCTCAGGCCCTTCGGGTCAATAAACAATTTCACCGGGCTGTTGAAGCGCGAGGACGTATTCATGGCGAAAAACTACAAGAAACCTGCAAAGGCCCTCGAACGCCCGAGCTTGAAAAACAAGGACTATCTTGCGCAACTGCGCAAACTCCATATTGAACTGGTCAAGCTGCAGGAGTGGGTCATCGCCAAAGGTGTCAAGGTTTGTATTGTGTTCGAAGGCCGCGACGGTGCGGGGAAGGGTGGGGTGATCAAGGCGATCACTGAGCGCGTCAGCCCACGGGTGTTCCGCGTGGTGGCATTACCGGCGCCGACCGATCGCGAAAAGAGCCAGATGCATGTGCAGCGTTACCTGCCGCATCTGCCGGCAGGCGGCGAAGTGGTGATCTTCGACCGCAGTTGGTACAACCGCGCCGGTGTCGAGCGTGTCATGGGTTTTTGCACGGAGGAACAGGCCGACAAATTTCTCAAGTCGATTCCGTGGGTGGAAAACGCCATCGTCGATTCGGGAGTAATCCTGCTCAAGTACTGGCTCGAAGTCAGTCCAGAGGAACAGACCCGCCGGCTCGAAGCGCGCATCAATGACGGACGCAAGATATGGAAACTGACGCCGATGGATCTCAAATCCTACAGCCGCTGGTACGACTACTCACGGGCGCGGGACGAGATGTTCAAATACACCGATACCGATCGAGCGCCGTGGATGGTTGCTGACTCAAATGACAAACGTCGCGCACGCCTGAACATCATTACTGATCTGCTGAGTCGCATCCCTTATGAAGAGGTGAAGCGCGATAAGGTCCAATTGCCGAAGCGGCAGAAACCGGGCAAGTACCGGGAGCCGGATTATCCGTACAAGCGCGTTGCAGAAAAATTCTGACGAAGCGTTCCAGACCTCACCTTGTTGCCGCGCAGTGATTGTTCACCGGGTCCGCAGGGACTGTTCGATCACCTCCACAAAGGCCTTCACCAGCGGGCTGCGCTCGCGTTTGCGCGTTAAAACCAATAAAGGCGCCGTGGCACTGGGTTCTGCGAGGGGCCGATAGGTCACGCCGTGCTTGACCAGGGCTTGTGTGCATTGCGGCACAACCGCAACGCCCTGGCCAGCGGCAACCAGCGCAATGATAGAGGTTATCTGCTTGCCGCTCGGCCCGGGGCGTGGCGTCAGGTCGTTGCGCCGGTACAGCGCGGCGATGATGTCGTTCAGGGCTGAGCCGTAGTCGCTCGGGAATGCGATCAGTGGAAATGCACTCAATTCGGTGAGCGTCACGTGGCTTTGCCCAGCGAGGGCGCTGTCACTGGGAACGGCCGCCATCAATGGTTCGTTATCCAGGCAAATGACTTGAATGTCCGGGTTCGCGTCGGCCGGTCGCATTCGGCTCATGCCGATGTCCAGGCGTCCTTCAACGATCTGCGCGCATTGCATGCTTGAAGCGCCTTCTTCCACGGTCAGTTGCACGTCGGGATACGACGAGCAAAAGGTCTGGATGGTCTGGCTGAAAACGTCCGAAAGGGCGATCGAACTGGCATAGCCGACAGCCAGATGCCCAGCCGAGCCGGCCGCCAGTTTGCTGGTAATGGCCGCTGTCAGGTCGACTTGCTCCAGCACGGCCCTTGCGTAGGGCAGAAAATGTCGGCCCTCCGAGGTCAGCGTGACGCTGCGCGTGCTGCGGTCGAACAAGCGAAAACCCAATTCCGTTTCCAGCGCCGAAATCTGCCGGGTCAGCGGCGGCTGGGCGATATGCAGACGCATCGCAGCGCGGCCGAAATGCAATTCGTCGCTCACGACGAGAAAGTAACGCAGACGGCGCAGATCGATCATGTTCATCCCTGGTATCAATCGGTCGGAAATCGGTATTGGATCCTGAAACCTGTCCATCTTATAAAAGTGTTTGAAAATATTACGAGCATTTCTTGTGAGCCTCCGCATGTTTTGTCCGCGGATCGCCTTGTTTCTGGCGGGATGCGCGGCGTTTATCAACCTGTATGCGACGCAGGGGCTGCTTAATGAGCTGGCCACAGCGTTCGATGTTTCCGCCCGACAGGCCAGCTGGAGCATCACCGTCACCACGCTGGCGGTGGCGGTGGCGGCCTTGTTCGTTGGCCGGCTCACCGCGCGGGCCGAGCAGCACCGGGTAATTGCCGTGGCGGCGATCCTGCTGGCGCTGCCTGCGCTGCTGACAGCCTGGTCAGGCAGCTTCGCTGAGTTTCTGCTGTGGCGAGCGGTTCAGGGGCTGTTGATACCGCTGGTGTTTGCCACCAGCATTGCCTACATCGGTGTGCGTTGGAGAGACGGCGCGGTGACCGAAGCGACCAGCGTCTACGTTGCCGGCACCGTGCTCGGCGGATTCTGCGGACGATTTCTTACCGGGTGGGTCACCGAATTTGCTGATTGGCGCCTCGCTCTGGCGCTGCTGGCGGGTCTGGGCCTGATCCTCGGTCTGGCCATTGCCTGGTTTCTGCCGCCCAATTCACGCACCTCTGTTCTGCCACCGGCGTACCGCCCTGGCGGGCGTGCCGAACGTTTCAGCAAGCCCTTGCTGGCCGCCTATGCCGTGGGCTTTTGCGTGCTTTTTGCGCAAATTGCCACCTTTACCTACGTTGGCCTGCACCTGAGTCGCGCGCCGTTTTCCCTGAGCACCGGCGCATTGGGGGCGATCTATTCGGTGTTCCTGCTGGCGCTGGTGGTGGTACCGATCGCCGGACGCCTGGGCAAGGCCCGGCCGCGTAGCGAGTTGATCACCGCCGCCGCATGCCTTGGAATCGCCGGCTCACTGCTGACACTGACTTCTTCGCTGTGGCTGACCATCGCCGGGCTGGCGCTCAGTTCTACCGGCGTGTTCCTCGCCCAAGCCGCTGCCAATGCATTTATCACTGCCCATGCCCGAGTCGACAAGGCCGGGGCCGTGGGCCTGTACCTGACCAGTTACTACCTGGGCGGCAGTTTCGGTGCGTTCGTGCCGGGCACGCTATGGGAGCTGGGCGGCTGGCCGGCGTGCGTCGCCCTGATCATGGTGTTCCAGATTCTCCCGCTGCTGGCGATTCGTCGCGGCTGGAAGGTTCCCGCACTGCCGGTCATGCCCGGCGCTTCTGCGTCAAAGCGCTTGATTCATCATCCAACAAGGAAAATGTCAGATGACCGTGAGTAACCTGCTGCCGCTGCAAAGCGCTTTATTGTCCGTGATAGAGCCCGTGCTCGACGACATGCCTGCCGGTGTTCTGCAGCACGCATTGGTCGAGGCGTTTCGCAGTCAAGTGGCAGAGCTGGTCGACATCGAGCGTTCTTTCAAGACGCTGACTGCGCGCCATCATAGCGCCGCCTCCCTGCGCACCTTCTTCGGCAGTTGGTCGAAAACCCGCCGTCGATGGGTTTGTCGAGGCGATGGGCGTAGCGGTCGTGCAGTCCGCTGCGCAGGACATCTTCATCGAGTACCTCCAGCGCAAGGCTGAAGTAATGCGCACTAGCGCTCACCCCCGTGTCCGGATGACATCAAACAGCGCTGACTGCCGTCGCTGGACGGGATGGTCATGCCTTGAAAAAAGTGGATCGCCATGAACAAGCTGATTGAAAGCCTTATTCCGATTCCGGTGGCCGCCCTTGGCGCCTGGCTCGGTTACCTCACCGGGTTTGCGCTCGGCGACCTGATCGGCGCCATCTGCGCAGTGACCGCGCTGAGCAAACTGGGGGTGCGAATGCGCATGCCGTATCCCTTCGTGGCCACCGTGCAACTGCTGCTGGGGATCAGTGTCGGCTCAATTGTCACCGGGGCAATGATGCGTGAGTTGACTGACTTCAGCATTTTGCTCGGCCTGTTGATTTGCATGACCACGCAGATCTTCGTCGGCTATAACTGGCTGCGCCGCATGGAGAAGTGGGGGCACATCGAAAGTCTGCTGGGCTCGATTCCCGGCGCGATGGCAGCCGTGATGACGGTATCGGGCGAGCAGGGACCGGCCTCAGGGCGCATCGCTTTTGTGCACATTGTGCGCCTGCTCGCACTGCTGGCTGTGGTCACCCTCATTGCCGGCGGTCATTCCGACAGCATTGCACCGACGCTGGGCACGCTGGATAACTGGCTGAGCGTGGTACCGCCGGCCATTGCAGCGGTGCTGGCCGGCTACCTGCTGGAGCGATTCGACGTGCCGGCGCCGTACATGCTGACTGGCCTGCTGTGCACCGCAGCCGTAAATGTTGGCTTCCCGGAGGCCGATCTGCATGTGCCCGATCCGTTTGCAGTGGTTGCGCTGATCCTGCTGGGCGGGCTGATCGGCATTCGACTCAAGGACATCACCTTCAAGGATGTCGTGCGTTATATCCGTGCCGGCCTGGTGGTCACGGCACTGACGTTCTGCACCACGTTGCTGGTCGCGTTTGTGATGAGCAAATTGACTGGCAAGCCGTTTCTGACCCTGTTCATGTCCTGGGTGCCGGGCGGCGTCGAGGTCATGACCGCAGCCGCGTTGCTGCTCAAGCTGGACCCGGCGTTCGTGATGCTCAACCACGTCGTGAGGATGTCGATCATCCATATTTCCCCGGTGTTCCTGCCCAAGCGCCTGTTCCAGGAACAGCCCGCGCCTTTGCCACAACCTCAGACCGAGCCGTAATCGCTGCCACCCTTCGAATAAACAAGGATTTGATCTCGATGCCACGGGTTTCGCCCGCGATGCACACCGGCTTGATTCGACTTTGCTGACGTCGCTGATCGGCAGTGGTGTGGCGACCCCTCATCCAATGGGCGGCATCTGCGTGGACCGCGCGTTGCCGGCGACGGCAATTGCTTGAGTCGAGTCGCCGGGCCACTAGATGACTCCATCCGTCGTCTGCTCTGAACCTCTGTCGCACTGATTTTTCTACCGGGTAAGTCCCTCAGGAAATACCCGTATGTTCGATCAGCAAAAAAAGGCATCACTGGCGGCATGGCGCAGGATGGCGGAGCAGACCGAGGCTGTTGTGGATCCGGAGCAGCAATATGACGACCTGCTCAAGGCTGCCGACGAGATGGAGGAGCAGGGCCTGATCACTGGCGCTGAGTGGCGCCAGTTGGTGCGCGACGCCGGTAACGTGTTTACCCATAACGAAGAAGAGACGCACGGCTGACAACTGCCATTGGAGGACATGCCATGCTCAGTTATCTGTTTATCGGCGCCAACGATGTCGAGCGTTCGGCGGCTTTTTACCAAGCGATCCTGACGCCGCTCGGCTACCGGCATGATCGCGAAGAACACTATTGTTTTTACCTGCCCAATTGCATCGACAAGTCCAACGGCCCCGGCAGTGTGCACATTTCGCAACCGTTCAATGGCGAGCCGGCAACGCCGGGCAACGGCATGATGCCGGCGTTTCGCGCCGACTCCCGGCAAAAGGTCGACCAAGTGCACAAGGCCGGGCTCGACGCTGGCGGCAGCGATGAAGGCCCGCCGGGCACCCGCGAGGCCTACACGCCGGACTTTTATGTGGCCTATCTTCGCGATCCCGAAGGCAACAAGCTTGCTGTGTTCTACAGCGGCTGATGGATGGAGCCTGTCGATTCGGCCCTGATGGCGGCCCGCGCCCAGTTCGCGATCACGATCAGCTTCCACATCGTGCTGGCGGCTTTCAGCATCGGTCTGGCGAATTTTCTCATGGTGCTGGAGGCGTTGTGGTTGAAGAGCGGGCGCCAGGTTTATCTGGACGTTTATCGCTACTGGCTCAAGGTGTTTGCGCTCAACGTCGCGGTGGGCACGGCGTCGGGATTGATTCTGGAGTATCAGTTTGGCCTTAACTGGTCGCGGTTGTCGGTGCAGGCCGGCGATGTCCTCGGGCCGCTGATGTTCTATGAAGTGATGGCGGCGTTTTTCATCGAAGCGGGGTTTCTCGGCATCATGTTGTTCGGCCTGAAGAAGGTCGGCCCCCGTCTGCACTTTTTCGCCACTTGCGCGGTGGCGGTGGGCTCAGTCATCAGCGCGTTCTGGATACTGTCCGCCAACTCATGGATGCAAACCCCCGCCGGTTATTCGATTGGCGCGGATGGACGTTATCTGGCCGAGGATTGGTGGGCAATCATCTTCAACCCCTCGTTTCCCTATCGTCTGGCGCACATGCTGCTTGCCGTGTTTATCGGCAGTGCGACGCTGGTTGCCGGGATCAGCGCCTGGCAGTTGCGCAAGGCTTCGGAAAACCCGCGCGCTCGCCTGCAATTTTCCATGGCGCTGTGGGTGATTGCGGTGCTGATGCCGGTGCAGATTGTCGTCGGCGATCTGCATGGCCGACACACCCTGCAGGCCCAGCCGCAGAAGGTGGCGGCAATCGAAGCTTCATGGACGCGCCCCGCGCAAGGGGCCGGGGAGCCACTGCGGCTGTTCGCCTGGCCGGATAGGCAAGAGCGGCGCAATCATTGGGAAGTCGCCATTCCCCGGGTCGGTTCGCTGTATTTGCAGCATGACCTGACCAGCACCATCGCCGCGCTTGATGAATTCCCGCCTGAAGACATCCCGCCAGTGGCACCGGTATTTTTCGCGTTCCGGCTGATGGTCGGGCTGGGGCTGCTGATGCTGGGGCAGGGCGTGGTCAGCCTCTTCCTGCGTCGGCGCAATCGCCTGTTCACGGCGCGCGGGTGGCTGGGCGCTTGCGTGCTGCTGGCGCCGGCCGGATTTGTCGCGATGCTCAGCGGCTGGGTGGTCACCGAAGTGGGACGGCAGCCGTTTACGGTCTACGGACTGATGCGCACGGCGGACAGTCTGTCGTCGGTGTCCAGGGCTCAAGTCATCGCCTCGACGTGGCTGATTCTGTTGTTCTATCTGCTGATCTTCGGCATCGGCCTGTGGGTGCTGCTGCGCCTGTTGCGTGAGCCGCCGCAGCAGGACCAACCGGGGCCGCAGCCCACGCTTGCCGACGAAACCGGGCACTGAGGAATCACAGACATGGACACGGACTGGCTGACGCTGTTGTGCGCCGCCGCATTGGCGTTTTCGGTGATGAATTACGTATTGCTCGACGGCACCGATCTGGGCGTCGGCATGCTCATGGGCCTGACCGGCTGCAGCCAGCAGCGCAGGGCGATGGCGGTGACGATTCTGCCGGTGTGGGATGCCAACGAAACCTGGCTGGTGCTCGGCGGCGGTGGGCTGCTGGCGCTGTTTCCGTTGGCTTATGCGATCTTGCTGCCGGCGCTGTATGTGCCTTTTATCGTGATGTTCCTCGCATTGATTGCGCGGGCCATGGCGTTGGAGTTTCGCGACTACGCAGCGAACGGACAATGCAAAAGAATCGTCGACGGCGTGTTTGCGCTGGCTTCGTTGCTGACCGGTGTTGTTCAGGGCATGGTGCTCGGCACCCTGGTGCAAGGCGTTGCGCATCAGGGCGGTCAGTACATTGGCGATGGCCTCGATTGGTTGAATCCGTTCCCGGTTTTCTGTGGCCTGGTGCTGGTGTTGGGGTACCTATGGCTGGGGACTTGCTGGTTGTACTGGCGCACCCTGGATGAACTGCAGCGGCACTCGGCACGCCAGGCCCGCCTCTTGGCCGTGGTTGTCACGGTGTTATTGCTGGTGTTGATCGCATGGACGGCTACGTTGCAGCCGCAATACGCTCGGCGGCTTGCCGATATTCGCCTGTGGTTGCCAGCAGGATTGATCCTCGGCGCTTTATCGATGATGTTCACCAAAGGCTTTCGCAGCCGCTTTGACTTCATCCCGCTGTTCGCCGCCTTGGGCGTTTTCGTGCTGGCCTTCGCGGTGATGCTGGCCGCGCTCTATCCCTTCATCATTCCGCCGGATCTGACCTTGAGCGCAGCCGCTTCCAGCCCGAACAGTCAGATCTTCATGCTGGTCGGCTTCGCCGTGCTCATACCGATCACTCTGGCTTACAACACCTTCGGCTTTCGCGTGTTCAGCGGCAAGGTGCGCGTTGCGGTCAACGGCTGAACTTCATGTCACCCGACCTTTTTTGCCCATCGGCGACAGCCTCGAAGCCCGCAACAAGTCAGCAAAAGCCGCCTTGTCGATCGGCCGGCTCATGAAGTAGCCCTGCACCTCATTGCATTGGTCCTTGCCGAGAATCGCCAGTTGTTCCTCGGTCTCGACGCCTTCGGCAGTCACCGTTAAACCCATGGCTTTGCCCAGACCGATGATCGCCTGCACCACGGCACGGTCATTGGTGCCGCTGCTGATCGAGGCAATAAAGCGCTTGTCGATCTTGATACCGTCGAATGGATAAGCACGCAGGTATCCAAGCGACGAATAGCCGGTGCCGAAGTCGTCCATGTTCAGGCGTACGCCGAGTTCTTTGAGCTGGTTCATGGTGGTCAGCGCGCCATCGGTGTCGTTGAGCATCACGTTCTCGGTGATCTCCAGCTCCAGACGACTGGCCGGGAAACGCGTATCGACCAGTACTTGGCGAACGTCCTCGACCACATCGCTCAAAGCAAATTGTGCAGGCGACAGGTTGACCGACAGCAGAATGTCAGGCGGCCAGTCCAGCGCGGTTTCGCAGGCTTCGCGCAATACCCAGCGGCCCAGCGGCACGATCAGATCGGTCTGCTCGGCGAGCGGAATGAACACGTCCGGCCCGAGCAATCCTTGGGTCGGATGCTGCCAGCGCACCAGCGCTTCGACTGAAACGATGTGCTTGCCGTCGACCTTGTAGCGCGGCTGATAGTGCAGGACGAATTCGTTGTGCTTGAGCGCGTGGCGCAAGTCATCTTCCATCTGCCGGCGCGTCTGGATCTGGTCGCTCATGTGCGCTTCAAAGTAGCACCACGTATTTTTTCCGTCGGACTTGGCCTGATACAACGCAATGTCGGCATAGCGGATCAGATCGCTGGCGACGAAGCCGTGACGACGGCTGAGGGCGATGCCGATACTGGCGCCGATATGCAAGGGATGGTGCTCGTAATTGATCGGTTGATGGAGGCTGCCGATCAAGCGTGTGCAGAATTTGTCGATCTCGTGATGGCTGTCCATGCCGTTGAGCACCACCACGAACTCGTCACCGCCCAGGCGCGCAACGATGTCGTGCTCGCGGGTGCATTCGCGCAGACGCGTGGCGACTTCCTGGAGCACCGCGTCACCGGCCGGATGGCCGAGGGAATCGTTGATCGGTTTGAAGTTGTCCAGATCGATCATCAGCAGCGACAGCGGCGGTGCGTGTTCCTTCAAAAGCAGAACTTCATCCAGATAACGCGCCAGCTTGTTGCGGTTGGGCAGACCGGTCAGGGCGTCATGCATCGACAGATGCTGGATCTGCGCATGGGCGGCAACTTCGTCAGTGATGTCGCTGGCGGTGCCCCGATATCCGCCGACGCTGTTCTTGTCGAAAATCGGCCGCGCAGAGAGACGACAATGACGCGGCTGCCCGGACTCGTCACGGTAGGTGCAGCGTAAGTCGCCGGCACTGTTTTCATCGCTCAGTTTGCGCAGCCACAACGCCAGCGGCGTGGTATCGCAGGTCAGCAACTCCCCGATGTTCTGCCCAAGCCAAAAGGCCTGCGGATAGCCGGTGACTTCGCTGAAACGCGCTGACAGGTAGGTTAGCGACAGCTGACCATCCACTTCCCAGATCCAGTCCGACGCTGCTTCGGCCACGGCGCGAAAGCGTTCTTCACTGGCTTCGAGCGCATGATTGGCCGCTTCGAGCGCCTGATTCGAGGCCTGCATCGCTTCAATGCTGTTGTCGACGTATTGCGACGAGCGCAAGGCGTGGCGGAAGAAGTACGCGGTCAGCAACATCAGCACCAGAAACGTCGCGCCGAGCGGTGGCACCAGCGTCCACAACAATTGCTGACCGGGCCGTTGCAGGTCGGCGACCAGGCTGTACCCGGTGCTGTCGAGCGGCACGCTTGGATGGCCTTTTTCAATGGTGTCGTCCGGGACCAGGGTCAGGTTCGTCAGGCCATAACCGGCGCCGATCTTGCGCAGTTTGGTCGGAGTCAGCTTGTCGACGAACACCAGCACGGAAGTGTTGCGCAGTTCGTCCAGCGGTCGTTCATCGTTGGGAATGATCGCCGCAGCGGTAATCAGCGCGGGCCAGCCTTCGAACAGCGAATAGCTGCTGACCGGCTTGGTCAGATCAGGCTGGCTCAGCACCTGCTCGACCAGCGCCGGGGCGGGCGCTTGCAGCACCGTGGAGACGTCGGTTTCGACCATCTGCCCGCGAATCACCGCGTACTTGGTGCGATTGCGGTCGAGGACAAATACGCCGTCGTAGCCGTCGGTAGTGAACATGGTTTTGCCCATGTTCTGCTCGGTGTAGGCCCAGTTGACGTCGATCGGCCCGCTCAAGGCCTCATAGGCTCGCGTCCAGTAGGCGTAGCTGGTGATGTAGTTTTTCGAAGTGGTGATGCGGTTTTCCACGGCGCGCACGGAATAGAACTGGTTCTGTTCCAGGTCTTTGGCATCGAGGGACTTGGCGATGCCCAGCAAGGTGCTGATGGCGGCAATCACGCCGGCGACGAACAACGCGCCCACGGCGATTGCCAAACGACGGGTCACAGCGCGTTGTGGGGTGGGGATTGGCGGCGTAGCGTGAGTTACGGCCATGTGCTCGTCCTTGATCCGGTGTCTTCTGAATCTAGAACAATGGCGCGGGCACAATGTTCAGATTGATGTTATTGGCATCGCCGGGATTTGTTCAAAGTGTAGCGAATCTTGCGAGATTTCCAGCAGCGCCGGTCAGCGGCGAATCCCGAAAGGGCGAGACTTCGCGCACAAAAACCGGATAATGGCCGCCATTCGTTTAGCCGTATTCTGGTAATCCCGCATGGAAATCAAGGTCAACTTTCTCGACAACCTTCGACTTGAAGCCAAGTTCGACGACTTCACGGTGATCGCCGATCAGCCCATCCGCTACAAGGGCGACGGCTCGGCACCGGGGCCGTTCGACTACTTCCTGGCGTCGTCGGCCTTGTGCGCGGCTTACTTCGTCAAGCTGTACTGCGACACCCGCAACATCCCGACAGAGAACATTCGCCTGTCGCAGAACAACATCGTCGACCCGGAAAACCGCTACAACCAGATCTTCAAGATCCAGGTCGAATTGCCCGCCGATATTTCCGACAAGGATCGCCAGGGCATCCTGCGCTCCATCGATCGCTGCACCGTCAAGAAAGTGGTCCAGACGGGCCCCGAGTTCATCATCGAAGAAGTCGACAACCTCGACGCCGATGCCCAGGCCTTGTTGATGCCGCAGTCCGATTCCCAGGCAGGCACCTACATCGCCGGCAAAGACCTGCCGCTGGAACAGACCATCGCCAACATGTCGAAGATCCTTGCCGACCTTGGCATGAAGATCGAGATCGCCTCGTGGCGCAACATCGTGCCGAACGTCTGGTCGCTGCATATCCGCGATGCGCATTCGCCGATGTGCTTCACCAACGGCAAGGGCGCGACCAAGGAAGGCGCGCTGGCTTCGGCGCTGGGCGAGTTCATCGAGCGCCTCAATTGCAATTTCTTCTATAACGACCAGTTCTGGGGCGAAGAAATCGCCAACGCCGAATTCGTGCATTACCCGGATGAGCAGTGGTTCAAGCCGGGGCCGAAGGATGAATTGCCAGGCGAGATTCTCGACGACTACACCCTCGGCATTTACAACCGCGACGGCGAGCTGCGCGGCTCGCACCTGTACGACACCAATTCCGGCAACACCCAGCGCGGCATCTGCTCATTGCCGTTCGTGCGCCAATCGGACGGTCAAGTGGTGTACTTCCCCTCCAACCTGATCGAAAACCTCTACCTGAGCAACGGCATGAGCGCCGGCAACACGCTGGCCGAAGCGCAGGTGCAGTGTCTTTCGGAAATCTTCGAGCGCGCGGTCAAACGCGAAATTCTCGAAGGCGAAATGGCCCTGCCGGACGTCCCCCAGCAGGTGCTGGAGAAATACCCGAGCATCCTCGCCGGCATCAAGGGCCTGGAAGAACAGGGCTTCCCGGTGCTGGTCAAGGATGCCTCGCTGGGCGGTGAATTCCCGGTGATGTGCGTGACCCTGATGAACCCGCGCACCGGTGGCGTTTTCGCCTCGTTTGGCGCGCATCCGAGCCTGGAAGTCGCGCTGGAACGCAGCCTGACCGAACTGCTGCAGGGCCGCAGCTTTGAAGGCCTCAACGACTTGCCGCAGCCTACGTTCTCCGGGCAGGCGGTGACCGAGCCGAACAACTTCGTCGAGCACTTCATCGATTCCAGCGGCGTGGTGTCATGGCGCTTCTTCAGCGCCAAACCAGACTTCGAATTCGTCGAGTGGGACTTCTCCGGCGAAGGTGAAAACTCCAACGGCGAAGAAGCCGCGACCCTGTTCGGCATCCTCGAAGACATGGGCAAGGAAGTCTACATGGCGGTCTACGAGCACATCGGTGCCAAGGCGTGCCGCATCCTCGTGCCGGACTACTCGGAGATCTACCCGATCGAAGACCTGATCTGGGACAACACCAACAAAGCCCTGCAATTTCGCGCCGACATCCTCAACCTGCACAACCTCAGCAAGGTCGGCCTGCGCAACCTGGTTCAGGGCCTGGAACGCAGCGAACAGGATGACTACACCGACATCACCACGCTGATCGGCATTGAGTTCGACGACAACACGCCGTGGGGCAAGCTGACGATCCTGGAACTGCGCTTGCTGATCTATCTCGCGTTGCAGAAGTTTGACGAGGCCAAGGATCTGGTTGAGGCGTTCCTGCAGTACAACGACAACACCGTTGAGCGCGGCTTGTTTTATCAGGCTGTGAATGTGGTGCTGGAGATGCAGCTGGATGACGACCTGGAGCTGGAGGATTACGAAGCCAACTTCCGCCGGATGTTTGGCGACGAGCGCATGGACGCGGCGATCGGTTCGGTGAATGGCAGTGTGCGGTTTTACGGCTTGACGCCGACGAGCATGAAGCTGGAAGGGCTGGATCGGCATTTGCGCTTGATCGAGAGCTATAAAAAGCTGCATGCGGCGCGGGCGAATGCGACAACCTTGTCGCGTTGAGAGCAGGCGATCCAAATGTAGGAGCTGCCGAAGGCTGCGATCTTTTGACTTTGATTTTTTTTGACCAAAGCAAGATCAAAAGATCGCAGCCTTCGGCAGCTCCTACAGATCGAGCCAAGCTCAGCGGCAATGCGCTGCATCCGCCAACTGCCCCGTATCCACCCGCACGAAGACCGAATCGCCCACTGCCGTCAGCACCTCCCCCGCATACACCTCGCAAATCACCCGGGTCTTGCGCCCGACTTCACCTTCAACCCGCGCGCGCAATAGCAGCGGTACGCCCATCGGTGTCGGTTTGATGAACTTGATCCCGAGGTTGCCGGTGACGCAGTCGATGCGTGGCAGGCTGCCGGCTTCGCGGTTTTGCGCGCGATAGTGCCAGGCCATGGCGGTCCAGTTGGAGTGACAGTCGACCAGCATGGCGATCAGCCCGCCGTAAACCAGATCCGGCCAGCCGCAATAATGGGCTTCGGGCAAGTGTTCGGCGACCACATGGCTGCCGTCTTCGTCCCAGCGGCTTTTGACGTGCAGGCCGTGCGGGTTGCGCCCGCCGCAGCCGTAACAAACGCCTTCGGGGGCGGCGAGATCTTGCAGCGGGGTGTCGTGGCTGGTCATGGTTGAGTTCATCCTGGAGTGGCGAGGCCGGACAGGCGCACGCGGTTGCGTCCGCCGCGTTTGGACTCGTAGAGCGCGGCATCGCCAAGTTCGATCAGCGCATCCAGACTGGCTAGTGGTTTGTCGAACAGGGTGGCGCCGATGCTCAAGGTCACCGCAGCGGACGTGGGATAGCTGTGCGACGCCAAGGCCAGAAACTGTTCGCGCAAGGCATTGCCCAGTTCAAGGATAGCCTCGGCCGACGCGTTGTTGAGCAGCATCAAAAACTCATCGCCGCCCAAGCGCGCAGTCAGCGCATTGGCCGGCAGCTGGGCGCGGATCATCTCGCTCAAGGCAATCAGCAAGCGGTCGCCGGCGATGTGCCCGTACTGATCGTTGACCAGTTTGAAGTTGTCGATATCGATCAACAGCAGCGCACCCGGTCTTTGCGCGGATACACCGGCCAACAGGCGTGGCGTGCGTTTTTCCAGGGCGCGGCGGTTGTAAAGGGCGGTGAGCGGATCGCGCTCGGCGAGGCGGGCGATCTGCTTTTCCCGGCGATATCGCTCGGTGCCGGTCATCGACAGAGCAATCAACATGATCGCCATCGCGCCTTCGACCAGTGAGATCTGAATGATCTCGCCGCGAAACGCCGCCAGATCGATCAGCGTACCGGGGATCACTACGGTCAAAGCCTTGGCCACATAAAAGAGGCCGTGGCCGAGCAGCACATAGCGCAGTTGCACCGCGCCGACGCTCAATGACTTGCCGTGCGGACGCAGCAGCGAACTGGCCTTCAGCGTGGGAATGGCTACCAGCAGCGAGTTGGCCACCAGCATGGCTTTCGACCACAACGGCCCCTCCGGCAAGAGCAACATGATCAGCCACGTCGCGAAAATCAGGTACCACGCCGGCGACAGTCGGGTCTGGGTGAAGCGCGCCACACCCAGCAGGAAAAAGAAATGCGCGGTCACCAACAGGCCGTTGGCGAACCAGATGCCCAGCAGCATAAAACCGCTGCTGCGCAGCAAGGCGAGGGTAGAACCGAGGGTGATGGTGGCGAAACCGGCGCTCCAGAACAGGAGCGAAGGCTCACGGATGCTGCGCCATTCGACCGCCAGGTACAGCGCGGCAGCGGCTGCGAGGGCGATTGTGATGGTCAGCATCGTTGGCGGGTCGAGCGGCATTTCCGGGCAGGCCTGTCTGTATGGCAATAGGCCTGCGATTGTAAGCGTTTGGTCAGGTTTTTCGCAGGGGGCGCGTTGTCCGGCAGACCACTGGCGTTGCAGCTGTCACTCTTGCACGGTCAGCCAAGTGTCTACAACGCGGCGATCGAGCTCCTCCCAATAGGCCATGCCCAGCACTCGCGTGGTGTTAAGCCCGCGCAGGTAACCGCGCAATTGCTGGCCAGTGTCGCGAACCAATTGCGCATCGCGAATGTTTTTGTCCAGCAGGACGGTTTCGTACTGGATCAGGTATTCCGCCACGCGCTCGCGATATTCGGGCAGCACGGCATCACGGATCAGATCAAACGTTCTCAAGGCGAGACCCTCATCATATTTTCCAGGCAGGTCGAGTGTGCATCAGTCAGCTCGTCAAGCAACTATTGCTAGAAGTAATAGTGACCATCAAGAAACGCAAGTTCTGCTTTGTCGGCGTTGGGCGGAAAATCGCCTCCATCGAAGACGCAGCTCAAGGAAATTGCGCGATGAAAACTCTGACTCGACTGGCAATGATCGCCCTGCTGATGGGCGGGGTGATGGTTGCACCGGCTTACGCGGACGACGCCCGGTCGTGTCACCTGCAACCTATCGCCGCCAGCGCCTCAGCCCTGCAGCACACACAGACTGTAGGTGTGTTGTTGAGCGAAAACACTTTGCAGAACCTGCAATACCTGGAGCGCTACCACGACATGGCGCTGAACGGCGCAAAAGACGCACTGGATTCGCGAATCCGCGACGCCTTTATCGGCAGCTCCGACCCGCAACTGGCGCTGGACTGGCTGGTGAGTTCACTGCAGCAGCAGTTCGTCTCGGTCATCGTTTACGACAACCTGGATGACCTGCTTCAGGCTCACCCGGACGTGGTAGTCAAGCTCGACACCTTCAATCGCTTGCTGACCCAGCGCAATAGTCTGGTCGAGGCGCGCTTTTCGGCACGGTTCTACGACGCCGATCTGCAGTACATCGGCAAGGCCGAGGGGGCGATCGAGCGAGAGTTGCCTTCGGTCTGGGTGCATAACCAGGCGGCGCCGCATATTGCCGCGCAGATCAATCAGCAGCGTGACCTGCAGCTCAATGCGCTGAAGCAATTCGATGTGTCGCTCAAGGCCCTGGTGGCGTCGAGCTGACTCTTAAAACGTAAATGGCAACGGCGGCGCCGTGAAGTCGAACCGTTGCCGGTTGAACCGAACCTTTATTTTCAGGATTACCCCGATGCGTCCTTTATTCGTGCCTGCCATGGCTTTTGTTTCCCTGTTGCTTGCCGGTTGCGCTTCGGCGCCGAACGATCCGACCCTGACTTTGCAGACCAGCAAGACACCAGCGCAGTTCGCCGAATGCGTAGTGCCGAAGCTGCAGGGCAGTGCGTTGAATCCGACGGTTTCGCAGAGTCAGCGCAGTTATCGGATTGTGGTGCCGAGCAAGGTCGCGGCGGATAACGTGCTGGAGGCGTACAAGGCGGGGAAGGGCGGCAAGGTGTTCATTTATGAGCGGCATTTGCTGGCGTCGAATTTGTTGCCGTCGAGTTTTGAGCGGGCCGCTCAGGAGTGCATTTGATCTGAGCGCCCGGATGGTTTCTTGACAGAGCTCCTTTGGTTGGCCGCAACCAACCAATTTTTTCGCCCCACACTGGTTTCGGTTGTGGGGCTTTTTTTTGGTCTTGGCGGCCTGGGCCGACCATGCTTTGGGGGTTTTGGGTGAATAGCCGTTTTTTTGGGTGTTGCGGCTGGCGGTTTCGCCCTTACGGCGAGTCCCTTTTGGCAAACGCCGGAATGCCGGCCCAGCCCAAAGGAACCAAAAGGTCTTCGCCCTGACGTTCGGCCCGCTCGCTGGAGCTCGGGGTTCCTTCGCTCCGGGATCGATCCGGGCGCAGCGGCTACGGTTTGCTTCGCTGCACCTCCTTCCGCTGTGTTCGACTTCGTCGAACGGTCGCTGCGCTCCCACCCCCGGATCAATCCCTCCACTCAGCCTGCCGACGGGCTCCAGGATCAAAAGCTTTACTCGAGCTAACGCTCATCGTGTTGGGTGGCGGGACGGCCTGCTTGGTTTGCTTTTGCTTTTCTGTGGGAGCGAGCCTGCTCGCGAAGGCGGTATGTGCCGCGATCACGAACAGCGTTCCAGAACCGGTTCACCCCGTCACACACCCAACTGGCACTTTCCCCGCAAACGTATCAACCAGACTCGCCACCACCATTTCCCCCATCCGCGTGCGGGTCTGCAAGGTGGCGCTGGCCCGATGCGGTTGCAGCACCACTTGTTCATTAGCAAACAACGCTTCAGGCACAGTCGGTTCATCGACAAACACATCCAGCCCAGCCCCGGCAATCGCTCCCGCTGAAAGCGCGGCCACCAGATCCGTCTCATTCACCAGTTTGCCCCGGGCGACATTGATCAGATAACCGTCCTTGCCCAACGCTTGCAGCACTTGCGCGTCGATGATCGCTTCGCCCTTGTCCGCCGCCGCAGCGAGGATCAGGGCGTCGCTGTCGCGGGCCAGTTGTTTGAGGTCGGCGACGAAGGTGTGCGGGACGTCGTTCATCGGTTGCAGGTCGGTGTAGCTGATCGGGCAGCCGAAGGCGGCGGCGCGGGTGGCGATGGCGCGGCCGACGCGGCCCATGCCGACGATGCCGATGCGCATGCCGGACACTTGCCGCGCCAGCGGCAGGGGCGCGAGAGGGGCTGGGCTTTGCGGCCATTGGCCGGAGCGTACGTAGCGGTCGCTGGTGCACAGGCCGCGACACACCGAGATGAGCAGGCCGATGGCGAGATCGGCGACGTCTTCGGTGAGTGCGCCAATGGTGGCGGTGACGCGGATGCCGCGGTCGCGGGCGTAGGCGAGGTCAACGGCGTCGGTACCAACGCCGTTGACCGCGACCACTTCCAGGTTCGGCAGTTGCGCCATCAGCGCCTGGCTGATGCCGGTGTGGCCGCCGGTGATCACGCCGCGAATGGTGGCGCCGTGTTCCTTTATATAGGCGGGTTTGTCCGTCTGCTGGAAGTAGCGGCGCACGGTAAACAGTTCTTCCAGGCGCGCGTTGATTTCCGGGATCAGGATCGGGCTCAGTTGCAGGATTTCTGGCTTCATGGCTACCTCGTTACGCAATAAAAAGGCCGGCTCAACCGCGGCCGGCAAACGGCATGGCACTGGCCATGACGGTCATGTTCAAAACGTTGGCCGACAGCGGCAGCCCGGCGATATAGCGCACCGCGTCGGCGACGTGTTTGACGTCGACCATTGGCTCGACGGCGATGCTGCCGTTGGCCTGGCGTACGCCTTTGGTCATGCGCACCGACATTTCCGTCAGGGCATTGCCGATGTCGATCTGGCTGCAGGCGATGTTGAATTCGCGGCCGTCCAGCGCCAGCGATTTGGTCAGGCCGAGCACGGCGTGTTTGCTCGCGGTGTAGGCGCTGCTGAACGGGCGCGGGGTGTGTGCGGAAATCGAACCGTTGTTGATGATCCGTCCGCCCTGCGGCTGTTGTTTGCGCATCAGCCCGAACGCGCCGCGGGCGCAGAGGAAGACGCCGTTGAGGTTGGTATCGATCACGTTGCGCCACTGCTCGAAGGTCAGTTCATCCAGCGGCACGGCGGGGGCGTTGACGCCGGCGTTGTTGAAAACCACGTCGAGGCGCCCGTAGACCTCGGCAATGGTCGCGAACAGCACATCGACACTGGCCGGATCACGCACGTCGGTGGGCACGGCCAAGGCTTGATGACCCTGGCTCTGCGCCAGTTCGACCAGCGCTTGCAAGGGCTCGGGCCGGCGTCCGGCGAGCACGAGGATGAAACCGTCCGCCATCAGGCCCAGCGCCACGGCGCGGCCGATGCCACTGCCGGCGCCGGTGACCAGCGCAACTTTCAAAGAGGTCGTCATAGTGTTGTTCTCCTTTTTTCTCAATCCGCTGGAATCAGGGCCGTGGGCCGACGCGCATTTCCAGGTGGCCGATGCCGTCTATGCCGGCGCTGATCACGTCGCCCGGTTGCAGGCCATCCACACCGGCGGGGCTGCCGGTCATGATCAGGTCGCCAGCGCGCAGGGCCACCGATTGCGAAATGCGCGCGATCACTTCACTGACCGACCAGATCTGGCTGTCGAGGTTGTCGCGCTGACGTTCTTCGCCGTTGACGTTCAGCCACAATTCGCCCTCGGGATGGCCGCTGCGGCTCACCGGGACGACGGCAGTCATCGGCGCGGCACCGTCGAACACCTTGGCGCCTTCCCACGGCAAGCCGTTGCTCTTGGCTGCGCGTTGCACATCGCGGCGGGTCAGGTCGAGGCCGGCGGCGTAGCCCCACACGTAGGCCAGAGCCTGATCTTCAGGGATATTCGCGCCGCCTTCACCGATGGCGACGACCAGTTCGATTTCGTGGACGAAGTCCTCGCACACTGAGGGGAAGGCGACGTCGCCGACGGCATCGACCACGCAGCTTGCCGGTTTCATGAAAAACACTGGCGGCTGGCGCGACTGGCCTTGAGAGTCCGGCCATGGGTAGTTGCGGCCGACACAGAACACCCGGCCAACGGGGAAGCGCTGCTCGGTGCCGAGCACCGGCAAGGTCACGGGCAGATCCGGGGTAAAGACGTATTCGGTCATGTTCATCCTGCGGGTCATCCTGTTTGAAAGGGCAGCGTACGGCGGCTGGCATCGGCGAAGTTGGACGAAAGCCGCCTGCGTTTGGACAAATCCGGGTTATTGCGCTCAGCGCGCCTTCAGCTCAATGCGGTACAGGCGCCCGAGCAGCAACGAGTAGGAGAGGGTGCCGATCAGCGCCACGCCGCCAATGAACCAGAACGCATAGGCGAAGGTGCCGGTGGCGTGAACGATGGCGCCGATCACGATCGGCGTGACGATGCCGCCAATGTTCGCGGCCAGGCTGGTGATCCCGCCGGTGAGGCCGATCAGCTCTTTCGGCGCCACTTCCGACACCGCCGCCCACGAGGAGGATGCGATGCCTTGGGCGAAGAAGGCGATGGTCAGCACGGCGATGCAGATCAGGTTGGAATCAGTGAAATTCACCAGCACGATCGACATGCCCAGCATCGAACCGACCACCAGTGGCAACTTGCGCGCAAACGACATCGAGTAGCCGCGACGGATCAGCAGGTCGGAAACGATGCCGGCCAGCAGAATCCCCACCGTGGCACCGACGAAGGGCAGCACGGCGAAGATCCCGGCCTTGATCATGGTCAGTTTGCGTTCTTCGATCAGGTAGGTCGGGAACCAGGTGAGGAAGAAGTACAGCGCCGAGGTGCTGGCGAACTTGCCGATGCAGATTGCCCAGATCTGCCGATAGCTGAACAACTCGGCAATCTGCCGCCAGTTGAAACGGGTGCGCTCCTGACTGCTCTTGACCAGACCACCGCCTGTTTCGATGTACTTCAATTCTTCCTGGCTGACTTTTTTGCAGTTCAGCGGATCGCGATACAGGTACAGCCACAACACACCAAAGACGATGCCAAGCGCGCCGGTGCTATAGAACACGTGGCGCCAATCAAAGGTGGTCGCCAGCCACAACAGCGCGCCGGTGAACAGCGCCGTGCCGAGGTACTGGCCGCACACATAAATACTGCTGGCCATTCCGCGTTCCCGCGCCGGGAACCACACCGTCACGGCACGACTGTTGGCCGGGAAGGCCGGGGCTTCCATGGCGCCGACCGCCAGGCGCAGGCCGAACAGCGAGGCAAATCCCGTCGCGAACCCCTGGCAAACGGTGACGGTCGACCAGCTGATCAGCGATACGCCGTAGGTAAAGCGCGAGCCAAACCGATCGGCAATAAATCCGGCGGGCACCAGCGCCAGCGCATAAGTCCAGGCGAATGCAGAGAAGATCAGGCCCATCTCGATCTTGTCCAGGCCAAGATCCTTGGCCATGAATGGCGCGGCGATCGAGATGTTCACCCGGTCGATGTAATTGATGATCGTCGCGATCAGCAGCAACGACAGCATGAACCAGCGCCGCCGCGTTGGCAGGCGCTGCGCCGTAACCGCATCGCGTGCGCCGGCTATCACCGGCGGGACAGTGGCACTTGAGGAATGGGAGTTGGACATGCGGAGACCTCGTTATTGTTAGAAGAGTCGAGATTTTTCGAGCAGCCGATGCCGTTGCCCGCAACGTGTGGAGCAAGGCAATCGAACGGGTTGCAGCGCGGGTTTCAGACGTTCAGGAACGACTTTCTGCGATTGGCTCGAAGGGAAGGTCGGGCGGGGCGGCGAGGGGAAATAGCAGGATCATGACGTGCGCACCTTTGATTGTTTTTGAAAGAGGTTGGGCTGCGTTGGTCATTACAGTGGTCGTACAACGGTTCTAAATCAACCGATGGGTTAGAACGTTTTTTCTTCAAAAAAGCGGGTTGGGCGAACCTGTCCAAAAAAATAAATACGATTTGTCTTGATAATCAACATCTGAATTAGTCAGTAAGCATCTGAATATGAACGGATTGGTGGTTTTTCAGAGCGATTCTGTTTTTGGACAGGCGAATCGCGAGCGCTCTTTCAAAAAATAAGCCTGGCGCCACCGTCATCGTATGACTCATTGCTGCTTAGCGCTCGACCCTGCAAGATGACAAGCGCCACCTCACTGCCCGGAGGACTTCCCGCCCATGTCTTCACCCAGCCGTATTCCGACCTACGTCATGCAGCAACGCAGCGAATTGACCGATTTCTACATTCGCGACAAGAAGGGCCGGCGCGCCGAAACCGCTCCTCACCGGCACGAGTATTTCCAGATCCAGATCAACCTCGGTGGTGACACGGTGCAGCACATCGGCGGGGTGCAGCGGCCGTTCCCGCACAACACTCTGGCGTTCATTCTGCCGCACCGGGTGCATGTGATTCCGCATCCCGAGGACAGCAGCTTCATCGTCATCAATTTTTCCCAGACGTTCCTCTTGCCGCACCTGCAATGCGACCCGATGGACCTGGAAGAGGTGTCGATCCTGCTCGCGCCGGAGCTGTCGCCGTTCCGCTTTCAGGAACACCTGGATTTCATTCTGGGCGATGAGGATTTCGCTCAGGTCTGTGGTTTGATCGAGCAGATGCGCAGTCTTGATGAGAACCGTCAGTTCGGTACGCGCGAAATGCTCAAGGGCTTGTTGCTGCAAATGATTGGCAGCGTGTGTTTTCTTTACGCCGAGCCGCTCAAGCGCCTGGCAGAAGAGAATGCGGCCGAGAACAGCCGTCGCGACGCCTTGAGCCGAATGTTCGAGTATTTGCGGAAGAACATCGCCGATCCTGATCTCAATCTGATCAAGGTTGCAGCTGCGACTTATCTGTCACCGACTTACCTGACGCACTGGCTGCGCAAGGAAATCGGCAAGACCTTCACCGAGCTGGTGCTGGAGCGGCGCATGCACGCGGCGCGCAATTTCCTCCTCAACAGTACGCGCTCGGTGGGCGAAGTGGCGCGGCTGTGCGGGTTTGCCGATGAAGCGTATTTCTCCCGGCGTTTTCGCCAGATTCATGGCCAGCCACCGGGTCAGTTTCGCCGTCGCCAGCTCAACCCCGACACGCCGCAGACGCCACTGAACACTTAGAGCGGCGCTCAGACCCACTTGAAGCGGGCAGGGAAGCGCGCGACAAAGCAGGTGCCTGCTTCGCTGTCGGAAGTCACGCTCAAGGTGCCGTTGTGCGCATTGGCAATCTGCCCGGCGATGTACAAGCCCAGTCCCAGCCCTTCGTTGCGTTGACCCGCTTCGGAACGCGAGAACGGTTCGAACAGCAGCGGCATCAGCGCGGGCGGGATCGGCGTGCCCTGGTTGGTCAGCGAAATAACGATCTCGTCGCCCTCGGCACAGGCCTTGAGCACGATCGGTTCGGCGGTGGAACCGTGGGTCACGGCGTTGCCCAGCAGATTCGACAACAACTGGCTGATGCGCAGCGGGTCGCAATAGACCCCGGCCGGCACCTCAAGCGAATCAATAAACTTCGCCTGCGGGTACGCCACCTGGATTTCTTCAAGGGTCTGGCGCAGCGTTTGCTGCAAATCGTCGACCAGTTTGCGCTGCACCGGAATGCCACTGCCAAGACGACCCCGGGCGAAGTCGAGGATGTTTTCGATCAGCACGCCCATGCGCACCGAGCTGGTGCGGATCGCCGATAGCAGCGTGCGCGAGCGCTTGTCCTCGGCTTTGCTTTGCAGCAGGTCGGCGCTCATGCGAATGGCGCTGAGTGGCGTGCGCAAGTCGTGGCCCAGTACGGCGATGAATTGCTCGCGCAGGCGACCCATTTCATTGGCGTCGGCCAACGCGGTTTTGGTTGCGTGCAAATGGCCCTGGGTATCCAGACTCATCGCAATCAACTGGGCGAAAAGGGTGAGGGTCTTTTCGATGGCTGAGTCATCGAGATTGGCCGGCACCGAATCGATGGCGCACAGCGTGCCGAAGAATTCGCCGTTGGCCTTGATGATGGGAATCGAGATGTAGCTTTCCAGCCCGTAGGTTTTCGGCGTGTGGTGCGAGGAGAACACCGGATGCTGGCTCGCGTGGCCGAAGATCACTGGTTGATGATGCTGGCGGATTTCATGACAAATCGTCGACTCAAGCACCAGTTCTCCGCCGGGCAACAGCCCGAAGTCGATCGAGTCATCCACGGCGCAGGCGATCCACTTGCTCTCGGTGACCCGCGCGACGGCGGCGAAGCGCATGCCGGTCATGTGCTTGACCATGCTCAGAATCACCGGCACAGCGTCAATGCTGCCGATGGCTTGGAGGTCGGAGGAAAAATCTGTCTGGGGCATGGCCGGCGCTTCGCGAAAGTGTCGACAAAGACTATCGGTAATTGCCGGTCGTGCCTAATGAACATGCAAAAAAAGGCGCCGGGAAAACTCCCGGCGCCCTGTGTGTCAAGCGCTGATCGTTATCGATCAGAACTTGTACTTGGCCGTCATCATGTAGCTGCGCGGCGTGCCGTAGTTGTCGGTCGAGCCCCACGTCACATCGCTTCCGATGGAGGAGTAGTACGTGCGATCGAAAATGTTGTTGGCGTTGACCTGCAGGTCGAGGTGCTTGTTGACCTCATAACCGGCCATCAGGTCGGTAACCGCGTAGCCGCCCTGTTCGAGCCGGTAGCTGCCGCCGTTGGCCAGGGCGATGTCGTTGTACATCCGGCTCTGCCAGTAGACGTTGCCGCCCACGCGCAGTTTTTCCAGCGGGCCTTTGAAGCGGTATACGGTGGAAACCTTGAACAGATGCTCCGGCATGTCGGTGTCGAACTTCTGATTATTGTTGGCCGGGTTTTCGTCCTTGATGTAGTGGGCGCGGGTGTAGGTGTAGCCGGCGCCGACTTGCCATTGCTCGGTCAGCGCACCTTGCAGTTCCATGTCCACGCCTTGGGCGCGGACCTTGCCGGAGGTTTCGTAGCAGGTCAGTTCCGGGCAGCCAAGCTGGGTCGCTGCCTGGGTGGCGCGGTTGGTCTGGTCCATCTGGAACACCGCGAGGCTGCCATTCAGCGCACCGTTGAAATACTCGCCCTTGATGCCGACTTCATAGTTTTCACCGACGATCGGCTCGAGCACTTTGCCGCCGAGGTCTTTCTGGGTCTGCGGGGTAAAGATGTCGGTGTAGCTGGCGTAGACCGAGTGATGGTCATCGAGTTTGTAGATAAGGCCAGCGTAACGGGTCAGGTTGCGTGTGACTTTGAAGTCACCGTCGGCACTGCGATCGTCGTAGTCATACCAGTCCAGACGACCGCCGAGGATCAGCGTCAGCGGGTCGGCGAGGCTCAAGCGGGTGGTCAGGTAAACCGCGTCCTGAGTGGTGACGTTGCGCGACTTGCCACTGCGCACGAAGTCAGGCTTGGGCGCGGCGATCGGCAGGCCGGTGTCGTAGGGCGAGTATTCCTTGGTGGTGGCGTCGTGCACGCGATTGCTCGCGCCGACCACCAATTCGTGGGTGCGGCCGAAGGCTTCGAACGGGCCGCTGGCGAAACCGTCAAAGGCGCGTTGCTTGTCGGTGTGATGCGACTGGTAGGCGGTGGTTTCCAGCGGGCCGTCGTAACGTGACAGGTACGTGCCGGAGAATTCACCCTCGAGTGTCGACGTCGAGCCACCGAGGTGCAGTTTCCAGTCGTTGTCGAAACGGTGTTCGACTTCACCGAACACGGTGTCGACCTGCAGCTTGCGGTTTTCCCAATCGGTGCCCGGGTAAGTGGAGCGGGGCAGGTCGAGGTGGTGGCCGTTTTCGCCGATCGGCAGGCCGCCCCAGAAATAGTTGGTCTGATCGTTCTGCCGGGAGAAGCCGAGGGTCGCGGTGGTGCTGTCGCTCAGGTCGGCTTCACCGATGGCGTAGAACAAGCCGTGATCGTTTTCTTCCTTGTCGCGGAAGCTGTCGGCGCCTTGATACGAAGTCACCACGCGGCCACGCAGCGTGCCGCTGTCATTGAGCGGGCTCGAGGCGTCGACTTCACCACGGTAGTCATCCCAACTGCCGGCGGCGCCGGTGAGCGTCACGCGCTGGTCGGCGGTCGGGCGCTTGCGCACCATGTTGATCGCCGCCGACGGGTTGCCGGCACCGGTGACCAGACCGGTCGCACCCCGCACGATTTCCACCCGGTCGAACATCGCCAGGTTCGGTTGCACGGCCAGAGTGAACGGCGAATACGAGCTGGGCAGGCCGTCGTACATGATGTTGTCGATGTCGAAACCGCGCGCCTTGTAAGTCTGTCGGCCCGGACCGCTGGCCTCGCTGAGGAACAGCCCCGGCGTGCCACGCACCACGTCGTTGACGCTGGTCATGTTCTGGTCGTCCATGCGCTGACGGGTGATAACCGTCACCGCCTGCGGCGTTTCGCGCATGGTCAGCGACAGCTTGGTGGCGGTCTGCATCGGCCCGGTGGTGTAGGACTGTGTGTCTTCGGTGGTGCTGCTCATCTGCGTGGCGCCGATTTCGGTCGCCTGCAGTTCAAGCGGGCCGTTCGCGGGTGCAGTGGAGGCAGCTTCCTCGGCCAGCACAGGTGCGATGCTCGCCATGCCGATGGCGATCGCGAGCAGGTTAGGTGAAAGATTTGAACGGCGGTGGAGGGTGTGAAACGACATCTATCTGCTTCCCCAAAATTACCCAAACGAAACTGATGCGAGTGCATGTAAGAATTATTCGCATTAGTATGTAGGAAGTTTCTTGGGGAATAAACCCGTACGGGTCAGTGAGTTAATGATTTTTTCACAATTGAATCGATGCTCTAGTGGAAACGAATGTGGGAGCGGGCTTGCTCGCGAAAGCGTCGTGTCAGCCGACACATTTGTTGAATGACACGACGCTTTCGCGAGCAAGCCCGCTCCCACAGTTTTTGCCTGGTGGTCGGTCAGACAGACCGCGTCTGGTTCAATTCAGATCTTCTGCCCCATGCCGCTCCGGCACCTGGCTGTCTTCATCGCCCCAGGTGCGATTCACTCGCTGCCCACGCATGACCGCCGGCCGCTTGGCGATTTCTTCCGCCCAGCGCTGTACATGGGTGTACTCGTGCGCCGCGAGAAATTCCGCCGCCGAGTAAACGTTGTTGCGCACCAGTTGCCCGTACCAGGGCCATACGGCGATGTCGGCGATGGTGTAATCGTCGCCGGCCAGATAGGCGTTGTCGGCGAGACGGCGGTTGAGTACATCCAGCTGCCGTTTGGCTTCCATGGTGAAGCGGTTGATCGGGTATTCGAGCTTCTCCGGCGCATAAGCATAGAAATGCCCGAAGCCACCACCCAGATACGGCGCCGAGCCCATTTGCCAGAACAGCCAGTTGAGGGTTTCGGTGCGAGCGGCCGGATCCTTGGGCAGCAAGGCGCCGAACTTTTCCGCCAGGTACAGCAGGATCGAGCCGGACTCGAAAACCCGGATCGGTGGCTCGACGCTGCGATCCAGCAGCGCCGGAATCTTCGAATTGGGATTGACCTCGACAAAGCCGCTGGAGAACTGATCGCCCTCGCCAATGCGGATCAGCCAGGCGTCATACTCAGCCTCGCTGTGCCCAAGCGCGAGCAACTCTTCGAGCATGATGGTGACCTTGACACCGTTGGGCGTGGCCAGCGAATACAGCTGCAACGGGTGCTTGCCGACCGGCAGTTCCTTGTCGTGGGTCGGCCCGGCGACCGGGCGGTTGATGCTAGCGAAGTGGCCACCAGAAGGGGCTTCGTGTTTCCAGACCTTGGGCGGAACGTAAGACGCGTTGCTCATGAAACGGACCTCGTCGATGCTGGGAGAGAACAGGTAGACACCGTAGGGAAAATTTCCGGCGGGTGCCAGCCCCCAACCCGAATCCCTTGTAGGAGTGAGCCATCAAATCCAATACTGCCCAACCGCACCCCCGACTCCCTGCACCGGATCTGTCTCAGGAAACGCCAGCCCCGCAATCCGCGCCAACTGCGCATCACTCGGCGCGGCCCGGCAAATATCCGCCTGCTGCCCCGGCGGATAAGCACCCACCACCAGAAAATTCTCACTTGATCCCAGATTGCAGTGCCCGGTCCCGGCCGGCAGCAACAGCACATCCCCGGCACTGACGTCCACCTCCTGCCCATCAGGCCCGCCCAGCATCAACCGCGCCTGACCCGCCGCCACGCCAAGCACTTCGTGGCCTTCGGTGTGGTAGTGGTGATAGTCATAAATGCCGTAGCGCCATTGCGCTGGCCAGCCATTGGCACCGAACGTCTGCTCGAAGCGCGCCGCCGGATCGTCGCCCTCAATGGCCACCGCGCTGCGGTAGATCAGCACCGGCAGACGCGGATTGTTCGGCACCCAGTCATTGCGTTTCAGCAGCAGGGTTTGTACTTCGGTCATGGCCCATCCTCCTTCGATCATTTCTCAATCGACCACAGAGCAGGGAGCTCGCCTCAAAAAAACATTTGCGCGCAAACACGGCGCCTGAGCCCGTGCCCGCGCAATCCAGCGAAACTTCATCGCGCAGAGCACTGTCCAGACCCTTACATGTCCATGCAGCGGTAAATGGCGAGGGTCAAGATGACGATGACAGTAGGGGATTTTCTGGTTGAACGGCTCAGCGAGTGGGGCGTGACGCGGATTTTTGGCTATCCGGGGGATGGCATCAATGGCGTGTTCGGCGCCATGAGCCGAGCCAAAGGCAAGATCGAATTCGTCCAGGCGCGACACGAGGAAATGGCTGCGTTCATGGCCTCGGCCCACGCCAAGTTTACCGGCGAGCTGGGCGTGTGCATCGCTACCTCCGGCCCCGGTGCTTCGCACCTGATCACCGGCCTCTACGATGCGCGTATGGACCACATGCCAGTGCTGGCCATCGTCGGCCAGCAAGCTCGCACGGCGCTGGGCAGTCACTACCAGCAAGAGCTGGATCTGGTGTCGATGTTCAAGGATGTCGCCGGTGCGTTTGTGCAGCAGGCTTCGGCGCCTTCGCAAGTGCGCCATCTGCTTGATCGCGCTGTGCGCACCGCCGTCGGCGAGCGCCGCGTCACTGCGCTGATTCTGCCCAATGACTTGCAGGATCTGCCTTACGAACAACCGGCGCGCGCCCATGGCACTGCGCATTCCGGCGTCGGATACAGCAAGCCGAAAGTCGTTCCGTATGCGGCCGATCTGCAACGCGCCGCCGAGGTACTGAACAGTGGCGAGAAAGTCGCGATTCTGGTCGGTGCCGGCGCGCTGGAGGCGACCGATCTGGTCATCGCGGTAGCGGAAAAACTCGGCGCTGGTGTTGCTAAAGCCCTGTTGGGCAAAGCAGCGTTGCCCGACGATTTGCAGTGGGTCACCGGCAGCATCGGCCTGCTCGGCACCGAGCCCAGCTACAAGCTGATGAGCGAGTGCGACACCTTGCTGATGATCGGCTCGGGCTTCCCGTATTCCGAGTTTCTGCCCAAGGAAGGCCAGGCGCGCGGCGTGCAGATCGACTTGCAGCCGGACATGCTCAGCCTGCGTTATCCGATGGAGGTCAATCTGGTCGGTGATTCAGCGGAAACCCTCGCCGCGTTGCTGCCGCTGCTGGATCAGAAGACCTCAAGCAAATGGCGCAAGAAGATCGAAGGCTGGCGCAGCAGCTGGGAGAAAACCCTGGAAAAACGCGCCATGGCCAAAGCCGATCCGGTCAACCCGCAACGGGTGGTCTACGAGTTGTCACCGCGCTTGCCCGAGCAGGCAATCATCACCAGCGACTCCGGCTCGTGCGCCAACTGGTATGCCCGAGATCTGAAAATCCGTCGCGGCATGAAATGCTCTTTGTCCGGTGGTCTGGCTTCAATGGGCGCGGCGGTGCCGTATGCGATCGCAGCAAAATTCGCTTTTCCCGAGCGACCGGTCATTGCCCTGGTCGGCGACGGCGCGATGCAGATGAACAACATGGCCGAGCTGATCACCGTCGCCAAATACTGGCGGCAATGGCAGAGCCCGAAATGGATCTGCGCGGTGTTCAACAACGAAGATCTCAATCAAGTCACCTGGGAACAGCGGGTGATGGAGGGCGATCCCAAGTTCGAAGCGTCGCAGAGCATTCCCGACGTGCCGTACCACCTGTTTGCGATTTCCATTGGTCTCAAGGGCATTTTCGTGGATCGCGAAGAAGACGTGGCGTCTGCATGGGAGCAGGCGCTCGCCTCGGAAGTGCCGGTGCTGATCGAGTTCAAGACCGACCCGAACGTGCCGCCGCTGCCGCCGCATATCAAGCTTGAGCAAGCGAAGAAATTTGCCACGACGTTGCTCAAAGGCGATCCGGACGAAGCCGGGGTGATCGTGCAGACCGCCAAGCAGGTGCTGGGCGCCGTGTTGCCGGGCAAGAAATGACGGTGTGCGCTTGAACGAACCAGCGATATTCATCGGTTGCGCCGGCTGGAGTCTCGGGCGCGAGCACTGGCCGGCATTCCCTGCCGAAGGCACGCATCTGCAACGCTACGCCGCGCGCTTCAACTGTGTGGAAATCAACAGCTCGTTCTATCGTCCGCATCGACGCCAGACTTATGAGCGCTGGGCCGACTCGGTGGCGCCGGACTTTCGCTTCGCAGTCAAAGTGCCGAAGCTCATTACCCACGAGCAGCGGCTGGCGGACAGCGCGGCCGCGCTCGATGAGTTTCTCGGGCAGTGCCAGGGCTTGGGTGATCGGCTCGGCTGCCTGCTGGTGCAACTGCCACCGAAACTGGCGTTCGATGCGCCGGTGGCCGAGGCGTTTTTTCGTGCCCTGCGCGAGCGCTTCCAGGGCCGCGTGGTGCTGGAACCGCGACACGAATCGTGGACTGGCGCTGAGGCCATGCTGGTGGATCTGCAGATTGCCCAAGCGGTGGTCGATCCATCGAGGATCAGCACCGATACCGCGCCGGGCGGCTGGCAAGGCCTGCACTATTGGCGCCTGCATGGCTCGCCACGGATTTATCACAGCGCCTATGAAGCGGCTTGGCTGCAACAGCTTGCTCAGAACCTGCGGCGCGCGAATGCCGAAGGCAAGGGTATCTGGTGCATCTTCGATAACACCGCCAGCGGTGCCGCCACGGCCGATGCGCTGGCTTTGAAGGCGTTGATCGAAGACCGTTCACCCTGAACGGCAACGCTCGCGCCACCCACACAAACCCTCCGGCTACAGGTAAACTCCGCGCACTTTTTCAAGGAGTTCACATGAGTTACTACCAGCCGGGCATTCTCGCCACCCCTGTTCCAGCGCAAGCACGTCATCTGTTTTTCGCCCTGGCGTCGGTTGAAGCCTTGCCGCAAGCGATCGACAACCTGCTGATGCTGGTAGATGGCAAGTCGGCGGTGGTGGGTTTTGGTGAGTCGTTGACCAAGGCGTTGAATGTCGAAATCGCTGGCCTGCGCAGCTTCCCGGCGCTGACCGGCGTTGGCGTGAATAACCCGTCGACCCAGCATGCCCTGTGGATCTGGCTGCACGGGATTGACCGTGGTGAGCTGCTCAACCGTTGCAGTGCCTTCGAGGCGGCGCTGGCCCCGGCCTTGCGTCTGGTAGAGATGCAGGAAGCTTTCCGCCACATGGACGGCCACGATCTCACCGGTTACGAGGACGGCACGGAAAACCCGCACGATGACGCCGCTGTCGCCGCCGCGCTGCTGAGCACCGGCGCTGACGGGCTGGTCGGCGGCAGCTTCGCCGCGATCCAGCAATGGCAGCATGACCTCAAGGGCTTTCATCGCCTGTCTGCCGGCGCCAAGGACGACATCATGGGGCGTCGCTTGAGCGATAACGAAGAAATCGATGACGCGCCGATCTCCGCCCACGTCAAACGCACCGCACAGGAAAGCTTTGCGCCCGAAGCGTTTGTCGTGCGCCGTTCGATGCCTTGGATCGAAGGCGATCGGGCCGGATTGATGTTCCTTGCTTTCGGTTTCTCGCTGGATGCCTTCGAAGCACAACTGCGGCGCATGAGCGGTCTGGAGGACGGCATTGCCGATGGCTTGTACCAGATCAGCCGACCGATCACCGGCGGCTACTACTGGTGCCCGCCACTCAAGGACGGACGCCTTGATCTGCGCGCGCTGCGCATCGGCTGAGGACTGGAGATGAACGTGGTGCGCTGGGGCATGATCGGTTGCGGCAGTGTCGCGGAACGCAAGAGCGGGCCGGCCTTCTACAAAGCGCCCGGTTCGGCGCTGGTCGCGGTGATGGGCCGACGCTTCGAAGCGGTGACCGACTACGCCGCGCGCCACGGCATCAGTCGCGTCTACACCGATGTCGATGCGCTGATCAACGATCCGCAAGTTGACGCGGTGTATATCGCCACACCGCCTGACAGCCACCACGCCTACAGCCTGAAAGTCGCTGCCGCCGGCAAGCATTGCTGCGTGGAAAAACCCATGGCGCTTAATGCCGGGCAGAGCCGTGAGATGCAGCAAGCGTTTGCCGCTGCCGGTCTGCATTTGTTCGTCTCGTATTATCGCCGCTCGCTGCCGCGCTTTGCGCAGGTGCGGCGATGGCTGGAGGAGGGGCGCATCGGTGATGTCCGCCATCTGAGCTGGACGCTGACGAAAGCGCCGTCGCCGGCTGATCTAGAGGGTCGGGATAATTGGCGCACCGATCCGGCGGTGGCGGGCGGCGGTTACTTTGCCGACCTGGCCAGCCATGGCCTGGACCTGTTTCAGTATCTGCTCGGCGACATCGTTGAAGTCGCCGGCTTCACCGCGCATCAGGCGGGTTTGTACACGGCGGAAGATGCGGTCAGCGCCAGTTGGCGATTCGCCTCCGGGGCGCTGGGCATGGGCTGCTGGAATTTTGTTGCGGACCGGCGTGAGGACCGCGTCGAGATTATCGGCAGCCAGGGACGTATCGGTTTTTCGGTGTTTGATGAGCATCCGGTGCAACTGTTTGCGGACGAGCAGATCAGCCTGGAGATTGCCCACCATGAGCATATTCAGTGGCATCACGTGCTGGGGATGAATGCGCATATTAGGGGTGATTCACCGCATCCCGCCGTGGCCGAGGAAGCCGTCAAGACCGATTGGGTCATGGACCGGGTTCTCAAACGTTAAGATCAAAAGATCGCAGCCTTCGGCAGCTCCTACAGGGAAATCGCATTTCAAACTGTAGGAGCTGCCGAAGGCTGCGATCTTTGCTTTTGAAGGCGCATCTAAGGTTATGCCCAAACAATATTTCTCAACCTCGTCATAACCTCTCTAAGATCACGTCATAACTCGTTATAACAAGTGATCCCGTGATGACCGATAACGTTCTCTCCCTCAGCAGCGTTCCGCTGCACACCCAACTGCGCGATGTGCTGCGTGCGCGGATTCTCGATGGCGAATACCCGCAAGACAGTCAGATGCCTTCCGAAAGCGAGCTGGGTGCGCTGTTCAAAGTCAGCCGCATCACCGTGCGCCAGGCGCTGGGTGATCTGCAAAAGGAAGGGCTGATCTTCAAGATCCACGGCAAAGGGACTTTTGTCGCCAAGCCGAAAACCTTTCAGAACGTCAGCAGCCTGCAAGGCCTCGCCGAGTCGATGACCGGGCGCGGCTACGAGGTGATCAACCGCCTGCGCAGTTTCAAATTCATTCCAGCCGACAAGCGTGTCGCCGAGCGTCTGCAGGTGGCCGAGGGTGAAATCGTCGCGCAGATCAAACGCGTACGGCTGATCAATCGCGAGCCGATCTCGCTGGAAATCACCTACCTGCCTAAAACCGTCGGCGAGCGACTGGAGAAGGCCGACCTGGTCACTCGCGACATCTTTCTGATCCTCGAAAACGACTGCGGCATCGCCCTCGGCCACGCCGATCTGGCCATCGACGCAGTGCTGGCCGATAGCGACCTGACCCAGGCGCTAGACGTCGAAGCCGGCTCGCCGATCATGCGCATCGAGCGCCTGACCCACGACGCCCAAGGCCAGCCGCTGGACTTCGAACACCTTTATTACCGTGGCGACGCGTTCCAGTACCGCCTGCGGATCGATCGGCAAAAAGGGGAGCAGGCATGACGCGCAATACGCTGGAGCAGGAATACGACATTGTCGTGATTGGTGGCGGTACAGCCGGGCCAATGGCGGCGATCAAGGCCAAAGAGAAGAACCCCGATTTGCGCGTGCTGCTGGTCGACAAGGCCAACGTCAAACGCAGCGGGGCGATCAGCATGGGCATGGACGGCCTGAACAACGCGATCATCCCGGGGCATTCGACGCCGGAGCAGTACACCAAGGAAATCACCATCGCCAACGACGGCGTCGTCAATCAGGCAGCGGTGTACGCCTATGCGACCCACAGTTTTGAAACCATCGAACAACTCGACCGCTGGGGCGTGAAGTTCGAGAAGGACGAGACCGGCGACTACGCGGTGAAAAAGGTCCACCACATGGGCGCCTATGTGCTGCCGATGCCGGAAGGGCACGACATCAAGAAAGTCCTGTATCGGCAGCTGAAACGTGCACGGGTAAGTATCACCAATCGTCTGGTCTGCACGCGTTTGCTGACCGACGAGGAAGGTGCGGTCAACGGTGTGATGGGCTTCGATTGCCGCACCGCCGACTTCCATGTCATCAAGGCGAAAGCGGTGATTCTCGCCTGCGGCGCGGCCGGACGCCTCGGTCTGCCGTCGTCGGGCTACTTGATGGGCACCTACGAAAACCCGACCAATGCCGGCGACGGCTATGCGATGGCCTATCACGCCGGCGCTGAACTGGCCAATCTCGAGTGCTTCCAGATCAACCCGCTGATCAAGGATTACAACGGCCCCGCGTGTGCCTACGTCACCGGCCCGCTGGGTGGCTACACCGCCAACAACAAAGGCGAACGCTTCATCGAGTGCGACTACTGGAGCGGGCAGATGATGTGGGAATTTCATCAGGAACTGGAGAGCGGCAACGGTCCGGTGTTCCTCAAGCTCGATCACCTGGCCGAGGAAACCATCCAGAACATCGAGGAAATCCTGCACAGCAACGAGCGCCCGAGCCGTGGTCAGTTCCACGCCAATCGCGGCACCGACTACCGCACGCAGATGGTCGAAATGCACATTTCGGAAATCGGTTTCTGCAGCGGCCATTCGGCGTCCGGCGTGTGGGTCAATGAGCGTGCCGAGACGTCGGTCAAAGGCTTGTACTCGGCCGGCGACATGGCCGCGGTGCCGCACAACTACATGCTCGGCGCGTTCACTTATGGCTGGTTCGCCGGGCACAACGCGGCGGACTTTGTTGCCGGGCGCGATTTTTCTGCACTGGACAGCGAGCAGATCGCCAAGGAAAAAGCCCGGGTCTATGCGCCGCTTGATCGCGAACACGGCCTGCCGCCGGCGCAGGTCGAGTACAAGCTGCGGCGCTTCGTCAACGACTATCTGCAACCGCCGAAAGTGACCAAAAAGATGCAGATCGGCCTGCAGCGCTTCAGCGACATTGAACGCGATCTCGAGCAGATGAAGGCCAACAATGCCCACGAATTGATGCGCGCGATGGAAACCAGCGTGATCCGCGACTGCGCCGAAATGGCCGCCCGCGCCTCGTTGTTCCGCGCCGAAAGCCGCTGGGGCCTGTACCACTATCGCGTCGATCATCCGCAGCGCAACGACGCCGAATGGTTCTGCCATTGCCATTTGATGAAGGGCGAAGACGGGGCCATGACCAGTTTCAGGAAAGCCGTCGAGCCCTACATCATCCCGCTCGACGCCGAAGAAATGCAGGCCTACGACCGCTTGCGCGTGGGCGCCTTCGCCGCTTGATGCACGACTAAACAAGAGAGTCCGAACCATGGCTTATCAAGCTCAGGAAATATTCTTCCGCTCCAACGCCCCGGTCACCGTGGACGAGGACAAATGCATCGCCGAAAAGGGCTGCACCGTGTGTGTCGACGTCTGCCCGATGGACCTGCTGGCGATCAACCCGGCCACGCAAAAGGCCTACATGGCGTTCGATGAATGCTGGTATTGCATGCCGTGCGAGAAGGATTGCCCGACGGGGGCGGTGAAGGTCGACATCCCTTATCTCCTGCGTTGAACCCCGATCCCTGTAGGAGCTGCCGAAAGCTGCGATCTGTTGATCTGAAATGCAAAATCAACAGATCGCAGCCTTCGGCAGCTCCTACAGGGGATTTGTGGCAAGCCATTAGCTACCCGGAAACCCCGGACGCTCGATTCACCGAAAACCCCTCGTTTCCCACCGCGCCCTGATCGCGGCGGAGACGAATTTCAAATAAACGATTCGAGGGGAAACACTCATGTTGCGTGCAGCACTCGCCGGTCTGGTACTGGCTTCATTCACCTTGTCGGCCTCGGCCGAAACCATCCGCATCGCCATCGGCACCCAGGACACTACCATCAACTGCGCCGCCGGCGGGCTGCTGATCCGTGAGCTTGGCTTGCTCGACAAATACCTGCCCCACGACGGCGCTTATAAAGACGCGAAGTACGACGTGCAGTGGAAAAACTTCACCAGTGGCGCACCGCTGACCAACGAGATGGTCGCCGGCAAACTCGATTTCGGTGCGATGGCCGATTTCCCCGGTGCGTTCAACGGTGTGGCGTTCGAAACGGCGGGCAAGCACAGCCTGTTCATCAGCGTGCTGTCGGGCAGCATCAAGGGCAGCGGCAACGGCATCGTCGTGCCTAGCGCTTCGTCGGTGCAAAGCCTCAGCGAACTCAAGGGCAAGACCATTTCGGTGCCTTTCGCCTCGACGGCTCACGGCATGTTGCTGCGTGCCATGGCAGAGCAGGGCTGGGACCCGCTCAAGGATGTCAACATCATCGCCCAGCCACCGGAAGTCGCTGGCTCGGCATTGCAGGCCGGCAAGATCGACGCCCACGCCGATTTCGTGCCCTTCGCCGAACTGTTCCCGAGCCGTGGTTTCGCCCGCAAGATCTATGACGGCGCCCAGGCCAACGCGCCGACTTTCCATGGCGCATTGGTCGATCAGGCCTACGCGAAAAAGTATCCGGAAATCGTCGTCGCCTATCTGCGTGCGAGCATCGAAGCCAACCAACTGCTCGCCGCCGAACCGGAGAAGTACAGCGAACTGATCGCCAAAGTCACTGGGGTCGATGCCGAGGTCAACTACCTGTTCCATGGCCCGCTCGGCGTACAGACCCGTGACCTGAGCTGGAAACCTGAATACCGTCAGGCCGTCGGTACCGCCATCGATACCCTGAAGCTGCTGAAGAAAGCTGATCGCGGGCTCGACCTGAACAGCTTCGTCGACGACCAGTACATCCGCGCCGCGTTCAAGGCTGCGAACCTCGATTACACCGCGCAACTGGCCAACTACGCGCAGACGCCGTTGCCGGGTGTGGATGCGGCGACGGGCAAAGCCTTCACCGACGTCAGCCATGTCGCGGAAATCTGGGTGCGTGGCGAGGAAAAAGTCCGCCGTTATGGCTCGGCTGAAGCGGCATTCACCGCGCTGGCTGAGTTGAAGCAGGAGGGCAAGAACATTCGTGCGGTGTATGCGCAGGCCAGTGACAGCGGGATCAAGTTGCTCGCTGAACAGGCGTGGTTTGCCAGCGACGCCAAGGGCCGCCTGAGCGCCTTTCTGCTCAAGGGCCAGGCCCAGCAATACGCCACGGCGCAGGGCGGCAAGGTGTTCGATTTCAGTGACGCCACTGCGCAAGCCGTTGCCGTGCGCTGATCTTCGGTACGCCCGATTCCCTGTGGGAGCGGGCTTGCTCGCGAAGGCGGTGCATCAGTAAATAAATAATTGCCTGACACACCGCATTCACGAGCAAGCCCGCTCCCACAAAGGATCCCGGTTGAGAGGAATAATTGTGTATCGATCCTGTTTACGTTGGTTCCCGAGAGCCGCTTCACTGTTGCTCTGCCTATTGTTCTGGCAGCTCGCCGCCAGTCACCACTGGAACCTCGGCCTGGTCACCTTCGCGAACGTGCCGACGCCACTGGCCGTCATCGAAGCTGCGCTGGGCCTGGGCGATTCGGGCAAACTCTGGCAGCACTTGAGCAGCAGCCTTGGCCGCGTTTTTGCCGGTTATCTGGCGGCGTTGATCATCGGCATCGCGCTGGGCCTGGCCATCGGCCGTTCGAAATGGGCCGAAGACCTTCTGTTGCCGCCACTGGAAGTCCTGCGCCCGATCCCCGCCGTGGCCTGGATCCCGCTGGCGATCCTGATGTTTCCGTCCTCGGAATTGTCGATGGTTTTCATCACCTTCACCGGCGCGCTGTTCCCGATCCTGCTCAATACCGTGCACGGCGTCGAAGGCGTTGATCCACGCCTGATTGCCTCGGCGAAAAGCCTCGGAGCAGGGCGCCGGGCGATTCTGCTGGAGGTGATCCTGCCGGGCACTGCGCCGAGCATCATCACTGGTCTGGCGATCGGCATGGGCACTTCGTGGTTCTGTCTGGTAACGGCGGAAATGATCTCCGGGCAGTTCGGCATCGGTTACTACACCTGGGAGTCCTACACCATTCAGAACTACGCCGACATTGTCGTCGGCATGCTCTTGATCGGTGTGTTGGGCATGGGCAGCAGTTGGCTGATCAAACGCCTGGGCGGTTTGTTTACGCCCTGGCATCGACCGCGAGGCAAAGCCTGATGAGCGTTATGCAAACCCCGGACGGGCGAATCGACATCCGCCAGTTGTCCATCGTCCTCGGCCAGGGCCGCGAAGCTTTCGAAGCGGTGCAGGGCCTCGATTGCCAGATCGAACCCGGCCAGTTCGTCTGTATTCTCGGCCCGTCCGGTTGTGGCAAGTCGACCTTGCTCGGCGCTCTGGCCGGACACTTGAGCGCCAAGACCGGCAGCCTGAAAGTCGACGGCAACGAGGTGGCCGGACCATCACCACAGCGCGGCATGGTGTTCCAGCATCACACGTTGTTCCCGTGGCGAACGGTGCGCGACAACGTCGCCTTCGGCCTGAAGATGCGCGGCATCGGCAAGGCTGAGCGGCATCGCGCCGCTGATGAAATCCTCAAACTGGTCGGTCTCGAAGACTTTTCCGAACGCTGGCCGGATCAACTCTCCGGTGGCATGCAGCAGCGGGTGGAGATCGCCCGGGTGCTGGTCAATCGCCCGCGCCTGTTGCTGATGGACGAGCCCTTCGGCGCACTGGATGCGTTGACCCGTCTGAACATGCAGGAGTTGCTGCTGGACATCTGGACGCACATCCGCACCACCGTGGTTTTCGTCACTCACGACATCGACGAGGCGCTGTTTCTCGCTGACCGCTTGCTGGTGATGAGCGCGCGACCGGGGCGGATCATCGAAGACTTGCGTCTGGATTTCCCGCGTCCACGCACCCACGAACTGGTGACCAGCCCGGCATTCGCTCGCCTCAAACGCCATTGCCTCGACCTGCTGCGCCACGACAACGAACGCCCGCTGCCGCGCCTCAATCCGCTCGGCCTGCCTCCTGAAAACCCTTTGCCGCGATTTGCCCTATGACCGATATTTTTGCTGTGACCGACAACGAAGACATCCTCGCCCTGCAACCGCGTCTGACGGCTGCAGACGCCGGCGTGCGGCGCATTGCCCTGATTGATCTGGCCGATCTGGAGGAGCCGGATGGCTTGCTCTGGCTGGTCGATCGACTGCGACAGGATCCTGCCGAGGACGTCCGCGCTGAGGCGGCACGTCTGCTCGAAGCGTGGGAGGACGAAGCGGTCGTGCAAGCCCTGTGCGAGGCACTGACGGATCCGGCGCCCGCTGTGCAATCGGCCGCGGCGCAGAGTCTGAGCCTGCTCAAGACGGCAGCGGCGGGGCGGGTGATTCTGCCGTGGACCACTCATGCCGATGTCAGTGTGCGCATAGCCGCCTTTCGGGCGTTACGAGAATTGCGCTTCGCCGAAGCCGCGCCGGCGGCCTCCGCCGCCTTGGAGGATGCTGACGCCAGTGTTCGTCGCGAAGCGGTCGGCGTGCTCGGCTGGCTCAAACAGCTCGACGCGCTGCCAGCCCTGGCGCAACTGGCCAGCGACGATCCGGACACCGAAGTGCGCCGCGCCGCCACCGGCGCGCTCGGTCTGGCCAGCGATGCCGAGGTGTTGCCGGCGCTGCGCCAAGCCTTGCACGATCCTGCCTGGCAAGTGCGCGAAGAGGCTGCGACTACCCTGGGCAAGGTCGGCCACAGCGACGCCGGCCCGGCTCTGGTCGAAGCACTGAACGATGACTATTGGCAAGTGCGCCTGCGCGCCACTCGCAGCCTCGGCCGCTTGCGCTTCGCCCCGGCGCGGGACGCGCTGATCGACACCCTCGGCCACCGCATCAGCAACTTGCGCAAGGAAGCTGCGCTGGCCCTCGGTGAATTGAACGATCGCGGCGCCGTGGCCGCGTTGCAGGCGGCGCAGGACGATGGCGACCCGGAAGTGCGCAAAGCCGTGCGCATCGCGTTGAGTCAGTTGCAGTGAACCCGCTGTCGGTGGGCAATTCGCAAAGTGCGCGCACGTTACGCCTGAGGTGGCCGGACGGGCGTGAATCGCTGCTCAAGCATGCCGATCTGCGCCGACAATGCCCGTGCTCGCAATGCCGCGCGTTTCGCCTGCGCGGCGTTACACCGCTGGTTGATGATCGTGTACGCCTGATAGAGGTCAACCCGCAGGGTTATGGCGTGCAACTGGTGTTCAGCGACGGCCATCAGCGCGGGATTTACCCGTGGGAGTACCTGGCGCAACTGGATTCCTGACCTTATCCGATGATCGTTCCCACGCAGAGCGTGGGAACGATCAGATCGCAGCCTTCGGCAGCTCCTACGTCGGCTTGCGCCGACTGGCGGTTCTTGTCAGGAAATTCCCACAGGAGTACAAATGTACTCCATGACAAACCTGACTCCCCGCCGTACCGCCATTCTGACCTTTATCCGCGATCGCATCGCCGAACACGGTCAACCCCCCAGCCTCGCTGAAATCAGCGAGGCTTTTGGTTTTGCCTCGCGCAGCGTGGCGCGCAAGCATGTGCTGGCGCTCACTGAAGCCGGTTTCATCGAGGTCAATCCGCACCAGGCCAGAGGCATTCGCCTGCTCGGCCAGCCGCCGCGCCCTGAGCTGCTGGAGATTGCGGTGCTGGGCCGCGTGGCCGCCGGTGCGCCAATAGGCGCCGATGCCGACATCCATAACCGTTTGCTGCTCGACCCTGCACTGTTCTCCCGCGCCCCGGATTACCTGCTGCGGGTGCAGGGCGACTCGATGATCGAAGACGGCATTCTCGATGGCGATCTGGTCGGTGTGCGGCGCAATCCCGAGGCGCTGAACGGCCAGATCGTCGTTGCGCGTCTGGACGGTGAAGTCACCATCAAACGCTTCGAGCGGGTGGGGGAAGAGGTGCGCCTGCTGCCGCGCAACCCGGCGTACAAGCCGATTGTCGTGCGTGACGATCAGGATCTGGCCATCGAGGGCGTGTTCTGTGGTCTGGTGAGGCAAGGCTGATGGGCGCCGTCGTTGCACTGGATACGCTGTTCAATGGCGGCCAGGTCTGGCGCGGCCGGCCTGCGCCACCGGCGGCGAGTCCGCAGCCGACCGGGCATGCGGCATTGGACGCGGCCCTGCCCAGCGGTGGCTGGCCGGAATCGGCATTGAGCGAAATCCTCCTCGCTGGCCCCGGTGTCGGCGAGTTGCAACTGGTCTGGCCAACCCTGGCGCGATTGTCGGCGGCCGGTGAACGCATCGTGCTGGTGGCGCCGCCGTTCGTGCCGTACCCGCAGGCCTGGGCCAATGCCGGAGTCGATCTGCGCCAGCTGTCAGTGATTCAGGCCAGCGAACGCGATGCCTTGTGGGCGGCGGAGCAATGCCTGCGCTCGGGCAGCTGCGGCGCGGTACTGTGCTGGCCAAACAAGGCTGATGACCGAGCCTTGCGGCGTTTGCAGGTGGCGGCGGAAACCGGCCAGACCCTGGCATTTGCCTGGCGCCCGTTGAGCGAAGCGGTTAACCCGTCACCGGCAGCGTTACGCATTGCCATCGATGCCAAGCCGGCGCAGCTACGCGTGCTCAAGTGCCGTGGCGGGCTGGCCCGTGCGACGCCGATTGCCTTTGCTTTGGGGCACTGATCGTCATGCGCTGGGTATGTATCCTGTTTCCGCAATTGGCGCTCGACGCCGTGCTGCGTCAGCGTCCTGATCCCGACGAGCCGCTGATCCTGCTCAGCGGCCCGGCCCAGCGCCGGATGCTGCAAGCGGTGAATCCGGCGGCGCGCAAACTCGGCCTGCGCCCCGGCATGTCGATGCCTGCCGCGCAAGCCATGAGCAAAGGCTTTGCCACCGCCGATTACGAGCTGGCCGAGGTCGAGCACTGGCAGCAGTTTCTGGCCGCTTGGGCCTATCGTTTCAGTGCTCAGGTCAGCGTGCATTACCCGCGCACTGTGGTGTTCGAGATCGAATCCAGTCTCGGTCTGTTTGGTACCTGGCCGCAATTCGAAGCCCGTCTGCGCCAGGAGTTGAAAGACCTGGGCTTTCGTCACCGCATCGTCGCCGCGCCGAACCCGGTGGCCGCGCGGGTGTTGGCCAATGCCTACGATGGCTTGGTGGTGCCGGACGGCGAAGCCTTGCAGCATCACCTCGGGCAATTGCCGGTTGATCGTGTCGGGCTGGAGCCGAATGTCGCTACGGCGTTATCGCGCATGGGTCTGCGCAACCTCAGTCAGGTGCAAAGTCTGCCACGCCAGGCACTGGCCCGACGTTTCGAAGCTCAAATGCTCAAACACCTCGACACGCTGTTCGGCGCACGCCCCCTGGCGCTAGCGTTCTATCTACCGCCGGACCGTTTCGATAGCCGCATCGAACTCAATTTCGATGTGCAGTCCCATCAGGCCTTGCTGTTCCCGTTACGACGCTTGACCGGCGATCTGTCGGCGTTTCTCTGTGGACGCGACAGCGGAGTGCAGCGCTTCGACCTGCATCTGGAACATGCCGGGCTGCCGGACACGGTGATCAAGGTCGGCCTGCTCAGTGCCGAACGTGACGCGGCGATGCTCTTCGAACTGGCCCGTGGGCGACTGGAACAAGTGCAGGTCGAGGCGCCGGTACGTGGTTTTCGCTTGCGCGCCGAGGATCTGCCGACTTTTGTCCCGCAATATCAGGAACTGTTCGACGACCGCCCGCAGCAGACTTTGCCCTGGGAGCAATTGCGCGAGCGCCTGCGCGCACGGTTGGGTGATGACGCGGTGCAAGGGCTGCGTTTTCAGGCCGATCACCGCCCCGAGTGTGCATGGCAGAACGCCGTCGATAAACAGCCTTGTCCAGGCTTGCCCAACCTGCAGCGCCCGGGCTGGTTGCTCAACGAACCTCAAAGCGTGCCGGAAGGTTCAGCGCGGATTCTCATGGGGCCGGAGCGCATCGAGTCCGGTTGGTGGGACGGTGGCGACGTGCGGCGTGATTATTACCTGATCCAGAACCGCACCGGTCAGCAGGGCTGGGCCTGGCGCGCGGTGGGTGAGGGCGGTCCGCTATGGCTGCAGGGCTGGTTCGCATGAATGCCGGATATGCCGAACTGCATTGCCTGTCGAACTTCAGTTTCCAGCGCGGAGCCTCGAGCGCGCTGGAGCTGTTTCAGCGGGCGAAAAAGCATGGTTATCAAGCGCTGGCGATTACCGATGAATGCACCCTGGCCGGGATCGTCCGTGCTTGGCAAGCAGCAAAATCCGTTGAGTTGCCGCTGATCATCGGTAGCGAAATTCGCATCGATAACGGCCCGAAACTGGTGCTGCTGGTGGAAAACCTTGCCGGTTATCAAGCCCTGTGCGGCTTGATCACCCAGGCCCGGCGCCGGACGCAGAAAGGCCAGTATCAGGTTTTGCGCGAAGACTTCGCCCAAGCGCTGCCCGGTTTGCTGGTGTTGTGGGTGCCGGATTCAGTGAACGACCAGAACGAAGGGCGCTGGCTGAAACAGACATTCGGTGAACGTTTGTGGCTCTCGGTGCAACTGCATCGAGGGCAGAATGACCAGCAGCGGTTGGCGGCATTGCTGACGCTCGCAGCTGAGTTGCAAATCCCGGCAGTAGCCAGCGGTGATGTGCACATGCATGCACGGGGGCGCCGCGCCCTGCAGGACACCATGACCGCGATCCGTCATCACGTACCCGTGGCCGAAGCGGGTCTGCGCCTGCATCCCAATGGTGAGCGGCATTTACGCAGTCTTGAAGTGCTGCGCGAGTTGTATCCGCCGGCCTTGCTCGAGGAGTCGGTCAAATTGGCCAGGCGTTGCACCTTCGAGCTGAGCGAGCTGCGTTATCAGTACCCGAAAGAGCTGGTGCCCGAGGGCCAGAGTGCCAGTTCCTGGTTGCGGCACCTGACCAAACAAGGCATCGCCTGGCGCTGGGAAAAAGGCGCGCCCTTCAAGGTGCTCAGACAGATCAATAAAGAACTGAAGCTGATCGCCGAGCTCGGCTACGAAAGCTACTTCCTCACCGTGCACGACGTGGTGTGTTTCGCCCGCATGCAGAACATCCTCTGTCAGGGGCGCGGTTCGGCCGCCAACTCGGCGGTGTGTTATGCCTTGGGCATCACCGAGATCGACCCCGACCGCACCACGCTGCTGTTTGAGCGCTTCATGTCGAAAGAGCGCAACGAACCGCCGGACATCGATGTCGATTTCGAGCACGAGCGCCGTGAAGAAGTCCTGCAATACGTGTTCAACCGTTACGGTCGGCGGCGTGCGGCGTTGACGGCGGTGGTCAGCACCTATCACGCCACCGGCGCCGTGCGCGATGTGGCCAAGGCGCTCGGACTGCCGCCGGATCAGATCAACGCGCTGGCCGATTGCTGCGGCCGCTGGAGCGATGAAACGCCGCCGCTGGAACGCTTGCGTGAAGGTGGCTTCGACCCCGACAGCCCGGTGCTGCGTCGGGTGCTGAGCCTGACCGGGCAACTGATCGGCTTCCCCCGGCACTTGTCCCAGCATCCCGGCGGTTTCGTGATTTCCGAACAGCCGCTGGACACCCTGGTGCCGGTCGAAAATGCAGCCATGGCCGACCGTACGATCATTCAGTGGGACAAGGACGATCTCGATGCCGTCGGCCTGCTCAAGGTCGACATTCTGGCGTTGGGCATGCTCAGTGCGATTCGCCGCTGCTTTGACTTGCTGCGTCGTCATCGTGATCTGAACCTGACGCTCGCAACGATCCCGCCAGAAGACAAACCGACCTACGCCATGATCAGCCGTGCCGATACGGTCGGTGTGTTTCAAATCGAATCGCGGGCGCAGATGTCGATGCTGCCGCGTCTGAAGCCGCAGACGTTCTACGATCTGGTCATTGAGGTGGCGATCGTCCGGCCCGGGCCAATTCAGGGCGGCATGGTTCATCCGTACTTGCGCCGACGTAATAATGAAGAAGCGGAAACCTATCCGTCGCCGGCGCTCAAAGTCGTGCTGGAAAGAACCCTGGGCGTGCCGCTGTTTCAGGAGCAGGTCATGCAGATCGCCATCGTGGCTGCCGACTACAGTCCCGGCGAGGCCGATCAGTTGCGCCGCTCCATGGCTGCGTGGAAACGCCATGGTGGACTGGAGCCGCACAAGGCGCGTCTCGCCGCCGGCATGGAAAAAAACGGCTACACACCGGAATTCGCCGCGCAGATCTTCGAGCAGATCAAGGGATTCGGCAGTTACGGTTTTCCCGAATCCCACGCTGCCAGTTTTGCTTTGCTGACTTACGCCAGTTGCTGGCTCAAGTGCCACGAGCCGGCGGCGTTCGCCTGTGCGCTGATCAACAGTTGGCCGATGGGCTTCTACAGCCCTGACCAGATTCTGCAGGACGCGCGCCGACACCAGTTGCAGATCCGTCCGGTGGACGTGCGCGCCAGCGACTGGGATTGCAGCCTTGAGCCGCTGAGTGCCGGGCAGCCGGCGATTCGCATGGGCCTGCGCATGATCAAGGGGTTTCGCGAAGAAGATGCCCGGCGTATCGAAGCCGCGCGCCGACACGGAGCCTTTGCCAATGTCGCTGACCTGGGTGAGCGCGCCGCCCTCGACAGTCGTGCGCAGGCCTTGCTTGCAGACTCCGGCGCTCTGCGCGGCCTGGCCGGGCATCGTCATCGCGCGCGTTGGGAAGTGGCCGGGGTACAGAAACAACTCGGCCTCTTCGCCGGCCTGCCCAACGAGGAAGAAATCAAAATCGTCCTGCCCAAACCCAGCGTTGGCGAAGACCTGCACGCCGATTACGCGACGGTGGGCACCACACTCGGGCCGCATCCGTTGGCATTGTTGCGTGGTGAGTTGCAGGCCCGGCGTTGCCGCAGCTCGCGGGAATTGATGGATATTGAACACGGCCGGCCGGTCAGCGTGGCAGGCCTGGTCACTGGCCGACAGCGCCCCGGTACGGCCAGCGGGGTGACGTTCGTGACGTTGGAAGACGAGTTTGGCAACGTCAATGTGGTGGTCTGGCGTGACTTGGCTGAGCGGCAGCGACAGGTACTGGTCGGTTCGCAATTGCTCAAGGTCGACGGCCGCTGGGAACGCGAAGGCGATGTGCGCCACTTGATCGCCGGGCGCCTGAGCGACCTCAGTCCACTGCTTAATGGCATTCACGTGCAAAGCCGGGACTTTCACTGACCCCTTCACGGGCAAGCCCACTCCCACAGGGATTCGGGTTGCGCTGAAGATGGTCGATTTACCTCCGAACCAATGTGGAAGCGGGCTTGCTCGCGAAAGCGGTGCATCAGGCGATGCCGATGTTGAATGTGCCAACCCCTTCGCGGGCAAGCCCGCCTCACAGGTTTTGGTCTGCGTTCAAAACAGATACAAATCAAAAGGCTGCACCTTTCGGCCGATCGCAGATATTCTGCGCTTCACACGGGTACGGGAACCCGACGAATCTCCATGGCCAGCCACTGCCAGGAGGAGTTGCCCGATGCCAAAGGAGTGTTCGAATGAGCGAAAAAAAGCTGGAAACCACGGTCGACCGCGTCTACCAAGGGGTTTATGCGGCGATCAGCAAGCGTTCGTTGCGCCCCGGCATGAAGCTGGGCGAGGCTTCGCTGGCCGAATTGTTCAATGTCAGCCGCACGTCGGTGCGTGCTGCGCTCAAGCAATTGGAGGCTGATGGCCTGGTGACGACCGAGCCCAACAAAGGCGCGTCGGTATCATTGCCCAGTGACGCAGAGCTGCGTTCGCTGTTCGAAACCCGACGACTGATCGAAATCGGCATTGTCACCGAGCTGTGCCGGCGCAAAGACACCGTTGCCATGCAGGACCTGCGCGAGCACTTGTTGCTCGAAGACGCCGCCCATGCGGCCGGCGACCACGAACGTCTGATCCACTTGCTTGGCGAATTCCACCTCAAACTGGCGCGCAGCCTGAACAATCCGGTGCTGCTCGACTGGTTCCAGAAGTTGATCTCGCGCGCCTCGCTGTATGCCGCCGCGCTCGACGACGACAGTCACCAGGCTTGCCGCGACGACGAACACCTGCGCTTGCTCGAGTACATCGAGGCTGGCAATCAAAGCGCTGCGATCGAGCTGACCTGCACGCACCTCAACGGGATCGAGAAGGCGATTCTCGACGTCGCTGCAAAAATGAAAACCGGCTATCACCCGCTAAAACACCTGATTGGCGTCTGAATGGCCCGGTGTCGCAAATCGGCTACACCTGCGATGAAACCAATACGCTTTCAGAGCCTCGAAACACACGGGCGTCGCGTCGTTGTAGCGTTGCGATAGATCGGAAAACCGCAAAAAAGGACACTGAGTCAGGCGATGCAGTTTTTATCCGAAAGCCACGGCTGTGACGGCTGGAAGGGCGAAATGGCCGAACGCATCCGAGCGTTCGACTGGAGCCATACCGAACTGGGTCCGCTCGCCGACTGGCCGGCCAGCCTGTGCAACACCGTGCAACTGATGCTGGCTTCGCCGCTGCCGATGGTGATGCTCTGGGGCCACGCCGGTTACATGATCTACAACGACGCCTATTCCGAATTCGCGGGGGGGCGCCATCCCTATCTACTCGGCGTCCCGGTTGAGCTGGGCTGGCCGGAAGTCGCCGAATTCAACCGTCACGTCGTCGACACCTGCCTGGCCGGCGGCACCTTGTCCTATCGCAACAAAGAGCTGGTATTGCTGCGCGACGGCGTCCCCGAAGATGTCTGGATGGATTTGTATTACAGCCCGGTGGCCAACGATGAAGGCGTGCCCGGCGGCGTCATGGCGATGGTCGTCGAGACCACCGAACTGGTGCATTCCGAGCGTCTGCGCCAGGCGGCGGAAGATGCTTATCGCGCCGACAACGAACGCGTGCGTCTGGCCTTGAATGCCGGCGCACTGCTGGGCTCGTTTGTCTGGGACATCAAGAACAATCGCTTCTCCGCTGACGAACGTTTCGCCCGCACCTTTTCCTATCCGTCGGATCAGGACCTGAGCGATCTGCAACAAGAGATCGCCGAATCGCGCATCCATCCCGAGGATCATCGATGGGTGCAGGAGCGGGTTGCCCATTGCGTGCGCACTGGCGAACCGTACAACGCCGAATACCGCGTGCAGCGTGGCGACGGCCAGTATCTGTGGGTCTTGGCCAGTGGTGCCTGCGAGTTCGATGAAGACGGCAAGCCGTTTCGTTTCCCCGGCGTGCTGATCGATATTCATGAGCGCAAGAACGCCGAAGAATCCCTGCTCAAATTCACCCGCAACCTCGAACAGCGCGTGGCCGCCGAAGTGGATGCGCGACTGGCTGCGGAAGAGCAATTGCGTCAATCGCAGAAACTCGAAGCCATCGGCGGCCTCACCGGCGGCGTCGCCCACGACTTCAACAATCTGCTGCAAGTGATCGCCGGCAACCTGCATCTGCTCGCTCGGCATGAGCCGAACAATGCCAATGTGCAACGCCGGGTCGGGGCTTCGCTGGCGGCGGTCGAGCGCGGTGCCAAATTATCTTCGCAACTGCTGGCGTTTGCCCGTCGGCAACCGCTGTCACCGGCCGTGTGCAACCCTGAGCAGATTTTCGAAGGCGTTGGCGAATTGCTGCAACGCGCCCTGGGCGAAACCATTCAGATCGACGTGCAGTTGCCGTCGCAGCCGTGGCACATCAACGTCGACCGCAACCAGCTGGAAAACGCGATTCTCAATCTGGCGATCAACGCCCGCGACGCGATGAAGGGCGAAGGGGTTATCGGCCTCAGCGCCGCTAATGTCTGCCTGGACAGCGACTACTGCGCCGGCAAGGGCATCGCGGCCGGGGAGTATGTTCGTGTGGCGGTCAGCGACACCGGCGTGGGTATTGCCCCACAAATGCTTGAGCAAGTCTTCGAACCGTTCTTTACCACCAAGGCCGACGGGCAGGGCACCGGGCTCGGTTTGAGCATGGTCTTCGGCTTCGTCAAACAGAGCGGCGGCCACGTCGAGATCGACAGCCAGCTGGGCGACGGTACCCGAGTGCAACTGTATTTCCCACGCAGTCTGCGTCCGGTCCGTGAAGAGGCCACGAGCGTCGGCGAACGCAAGAGCGGTGGCCACGAAACCATGCTGGTGGTCGAAGATAACGACGCAGTGCGCGCCTCGGTGGTGGAATTGCTGCGCGAAGAGGGCTATCGCGTGCTGACGGCCTGCAATGGTGACGTCGCCATGCAGATGCTGCTGGAAGGCATCGAGATCGACCTGATTTTCACCGACGTGGTCATGCCCGGCCTGATCAAAAGTTCGGATCTTGCTGCCTGGGCCAAGGTGCAGACGCCGCCGGTGCCGGTGTTGTTCACCTCCGGGCACACCCGCGACATCATTTCCCGCGACTATCAGCTCAGTCCCGATACACATCTGCTCGGCAAGCCGTACAGCCCGCAAGCGTTGCTGCAGATGATTAGCGAGGTGCTCGGCACCTGAACCCGAGCGCCACCCCCATATTCCAATCAAGGCAGGTCAATGACTTCCAAGCGCAATTGCAAAGCACCCGCCGGCATGGTTCGTGTGCGCGGCGCCCGCGAACATAACCTGAAAAACGTTGACGTCGATATTCCCCGCGATGCGCTGGTAGTGTTCACCGGCGTCTCGGGTTCGGGCAAGTCGTCGCTGGCGTTTTCGACGTTGTACGCCGAGGCCCAGCGGCGCTATTTCGAATCGGTGGCGCCGTATGCGCGGCGGCTGATTGATCAGGTTGGCGTGCCGGATGTCGATTCCATCGAAGGTTTGCCGCCCGCCGTGGCCCTGCAACAGCAGCGCGGCACGCCGAGCGCGCGTTCCTCGGTGGGCAGCGTGACGACGCTGTCGAGCCTGATCCGCATGCTGTATTCCCGTGCTGGCAGTTACCCGCCGGGACAGCCGATGCTGTATGCCGAGGACTTTTCACCGAACACGCCGCAGGGCGCGTGCCCGGAATGCCATGGCCTTGGCCGCGTCTATGAGGTGACCGAAGGGCTGATGGTGCCGGATCCGAGCCTGACCATCCGCCAGCGCGCCGTGGCGTCCTGGCCCTTGGCCTGGCAGGGGCAGAACCTGCGCGACATCCTCGTGACCATGGGCATCGATGTCGATATCCCGTGGAACAAACTGCCCAAAAAGCAGCGCGACTGGATCCTTTTCACAGAAGAAACGCCGACGGTGCCGGTGTACGCGGGGCTGACCCCGGAAGAAACCCGCGTCGCCCTCAAGCGCAAGATGGAACCGAGCTACCAAGGTACTTTCACCGGCGCCCGGCGCTACATCCTGCACACCTTTACCCACTCGCAAAGTGCGCTGATGAAGAAGCGTGTCTCGCAGTTCATGCGCGGCAGTCCGTGCCCGTTGTGCGAGGGCAAGCGGCTCAAGCGCGAGGCGTTGTCGGTGACCTTTGCGGGCTACGACATTGGCCAGCTGGCACAAATGCCGTTGCTGCAAGTGGCCGAAGTACTGAGGCCGGTGGCGGCGATCAGTTACCTGGAACAGGCTGAGGGAAGCGGCGACACCCTCAGCCATGCGCAGACTCGCGAGGCCCGTAAACAGCGGGTCGCCCATGGCGCCAGTGGCCACGCCAGCGCGCCGGATGTGCGCCACACGCCGAACCTGTCGCTGGAAAAACGCCTGGCAGCGCAGCGTATTGCTGAAGATCTGCTGGAGCGCGTCAGCACCCTGACCGATCTCGGCCTGGGTTACCTGGCGCTGGAACGCAGTACACCGACCTTGTCGTCGGGCGAGTTGCAGCGTTTGCGTCTGGCCACGCAATTGGGTTCGCAGTTGTTCGGGGTGATTTATGTGCTGGATGAGCCGTCCGCCGGCCTGCATCCGGCGGATGGCGAAGCGCTGTTCGAGGCGCTGCAGCGGTTGAAGGCGGACGGCAACACGCTGTTTGTGGTCGAGCACGATGTCGAAACCATGCGCCGTGCCGACTGGCTGATCGACGTCGGTCCGGCAGCGGGGGAAAAGGGCGGGCAAGTGCTGTACAGCGGCCCGCCTGAGGGGCTTGCCGAGATTGCGGATTCGCAGACCCGCGCTTATCTGTTCGCCGAAAACCAACGACCTGAACGCACCGCGCGCAAGCCGAGCGGCTGGCTGAAGCTGGACGGCGTCACGCGGAACAATCTGAATAATCTGAACGCCGAATTCCCCCTGGGCTGTTTCACCTCGGTGACCGGGGTGTCTGGCTCCGGCAAATCGAGTCTGGTCAGTCAGGCATTGCTGGAACTGGTCGGCGCGCAGTTGGGGCGGCCGGTGGCCGAGGTCGAGTCGCAAGAACCGAGCCTGGAAGATGACATACAGCCGCCCAGTTCCGGCCAGATCACCGCCGGCCTGGAGTCGATCAAGCGGCTGGTGCAGGTTGATCAGAAACCGATTGGCCGTACACCGCGTTCCAATCTGGCGACCTACACCGGACTGTTCGATAACGTGCGCAAGCTGTTCGCCGCGACCCCCGAAGCGCAAGCGGCGGGCTATGACGCCGGGCAGTTTTCCTTCAACGTCGCCAAGGGCCGTTGCGCCACGTGCGAGGGTGAGGGCTTTGTCAGCGTCGAATTGCTGTTCATGCCCAGCGTGTATGCGCCGTGCCCCACCTGTCATGGCGCGCGCTACAACCCGCAGACCCTGGCAGTTCTCTGGCAGGGCTTGAGCATCGCGCAGGTGCTGCAATTGACCGTCGATGAAGCGGTAGCGGTGTTCGCCGAGCAGGCGGGGATTCGTCGTTCGCTGGAGGTGTTGCGCGATATCGGCCTGGGGTATCTGCGCCTGGGGCAACCGGCCACCGAACTGTCCGGCGGCGAGGCGCAGCGGATCAAACTGGCGACCGAATTGCAGCGCAGTCAGCGTGGCGCGACCTTGTATGTGCTGGATGAGCCGACCACGGGATTGCACCCGAGGGATGTCGACAGGTTACTGGAGCAGCTCGATACATTGGTGACGGCAGGGCACACGGTGATCGTCGTCGAACACGAAATGCGTGTAGTCGCGCAGAGCGACTGGGTGATTGACATCGGCCCCGGCGCGGGCGATCAGGGCGGCAGGATTGTCGCTGCCGGCACACCGCAAAAAGTCGCGGCGAGCAGAAAGAGCAAGACTGCGCCGTTTCTCGCTCGGGCGTTAAGCCGATGATGGCGGCGCCCTCGCTAGCGCCTTCGCGAGCAAGCCCGCTCCCACAGTTTTGTGGGTTTACCCGGAAAACTGGTCGCACACCAGATCCCTTGTGGGAGCGGGCTTGCTCGCGAACGCGGAGTGTCAGGCGCCATCAATCGTGCGGCGGATCTTGTCGAGCAATTCGCTGATCTGGAATGGTTTGACCAGCATGTCCATCCCTGTACCGAGAAAGACCTGGCGGTTGAGCGCGGTTTCGGCGTAGCCGGTCATGAACAGGATCGGCAGCCCTTCATTCCAGCCGCGGGCGACATCCGCCAGCTCACGGCCACTCATGCGCGGCAAGCCTACGTCGGTCAGCAGCAGGTCGATCGACGGGTCATTCTGCAAGCGCTCCAGCGCCGATTCGATATCCGCCACTTGCGTACAGCGATAGCCGGCGTCTTCCAGCACTTCGGTAACGAACAATCGCACCGTGGCCATGTCCTCGACGATCAGCACATGCTCACCACTGCCTTTGGCATCAGGCACGGGCACAGGCGCGTCGGCCCCGGTCGGGTCGTTGGTACCGGGGAGCATGATGGTCACTTCTGTGCCACGCCGAGCGACACTGCGGATGTGCGCGTCACCGCCGGACTGACGGGCGAAGCCGTAAATCGTCGACAGGCCGAGCCCGGTGCCCTGGCCCAGCGGCTTGGTGGTGAAGAACGGCTCGAACACCTTGTCGATCACGTTGTGTTCGATGCCGGTGCCGTCGTCGCGTACCGACAACGCCACGTACGCGCCATCGGCCAGATTCGGATCGCCGTGGGAATAAGCGGCGTAAGTATTGACCCAGATATTGCCGCCGGAGGGCAGGGCATCGCGGGCGTTGATCACCAGGTTGAGCACGGCGCTTTCCAGCTGCACCGGATCGACCAGCGCAATCGCCGGTTTGTTGGTCAGTTCCAGCTTGAGGGTGATGCGCTCGCCGATGGTGCGCACCAGCAATTCTTCCAGCGAGCGAACATGCTCGTTGATGTCCACCGGCCGTGTATCCAGCGGCTGCTGACGGGCGAACGCGAGCAGACGATGGGTCAGCGAGGCCGCGCTCATCGCTGAGTTCAGCGCCGCTTCGGTATAGAACTGCACCTTGTCCAGACGCTCATCGGCCACGCGTTTCTGGATCAGTTCCAGACTGGTGATGATCCCGGTCAGCAGGTTGTTGAAGTCGTGAGCGATGCCGCCGGTGAGCTTGCCCAGTGCATCCATTTTCTGCACTTGCAGCAATTGCGCTTCAGCGTGCACACGTTCGGCGACTTCCTTGGCCAGTTGGGTGGTGGTGTCGTCCAGTTGCGCCAGGTGCGAGCGCTCACGGTGGCGGTGTTCGGTGATGTCCTCGACGAACACCAGGCTGAGCTCTGGCGTGCGATACGGCGAAATCTGCCATTCGGTTTCGCGAATTTCACCCTGCACGCGCATGTTCAGCGTGCCTTTCCAGCGCTCGCCGTCGACCAGACGCAGGCGCAGTTCGTCGAGGATGGAGCATTGATCTTCGGCGAAGCATTCACGCAGCGCCTGCGGATCGCGGGTATCGACGATCAGCTGGGCAAAGGCGTGATTGCATTCATGCACTTTCAGATTGGCATCGAGTACTGCGATCGGCGCCGAGACGTTAGCGAAGATCTCGCGGAAACGCGCCTCGCTTTCGCGCAGGGCATTTTCCGTGTCGCGCACCCGCAGCAGGGTACGCAGCGTCGCCAAGAGCACATCCGGGTCGACCGGGTGAATCAGATAGGCATCGGCGCCCGCGTTGAGGCCGGTGATGATGTCGCCGGTCTGGATCGACGCCGCTGACACATGAATCACCGGCAGCAGCGCGGTGCCCGGGTCGGCGCGCAGCAGGCGAACGATATCGAAACCGCTCATGTCCGGCAGGTTGACGTCGAGGATCAACGCATCGAGGGCTTCGCTCTCGATCAGAGCCAGGCCGTCGCTGCCGGTGCCGGCCTCAAGCACCGTGTAGCCGTGGCGCTCCAGGCGCCGGCGCAAGGCGTAGCGGGTGGCGACGTTGTCATCGACGATCAGCAGGCGGATGTCACGATTCATCGACGTTCTCCAGAGCGATTGCCAGCGGGATGATGACGAAGAATGTCGAGCCGACGCCCGGCGTGCTTTCAACCCCGACTTCACCGCCGAGCAGGGCGGCGAAACGCTTGCACAGTGACAGGCCCAGGCCGGTGCCGCGCAGACGCTTCTGCAATGGCGAATCGACTTGGGAAAAGTCCTCGAACAGCGTGTCATGCAACTCGGCAGCGATGCCGATGCCGGTGTCGCTGACGGCAAAGCGCACCTTGTCTTCACCTTCCAGTCGCGCCGACACGCGCACTTCGCCACGGGTGGTGAATTTCAGCGAGTTGGAAATGAAGTTGCGCAGGATCTGCCCGAGCTTCTTGTCATCGGTATACAGGCGCGGCAGGCCCAGCGGCTCTTCGAAGATCAGATCCACCGCCGAAGCATCGACGATTGGCCGGAACATCCCGCGCAGGGCCGAAAACAGGTCGAACATGTCGAACCAGGCCGGCGAGATGCTGATGCGCCCGGCTTCGATCTTCGCCAGATCCAGCAGGTCATCGACCATGTCGCTGAGCTCACGTGCGGCAGTGCTGACGAATGTCACCTGCTTGTGCTGTTCAGGGCTGAGCGGGCCGTCAAGCTCGTCGGCGAGCAAACTGGTGATGCTCAGAATCGAGCCCAGCGGCGTACGGAATTCATGACTCATGTACGACAGGAAACGGCTTTTCAGATCCGATGCCTGACGCAGTTCTTCAGCCTGAGTGTCGAGCTCGGCGTACAGCGCCAGCACGCCCTGGTTGGTTTCATCGAGCTCTTCGCGCAGGGCAGTGGTTTCGCGCTGCAACTGAGCGATGAGCGCCGCCTGTTCGGCAGGGCTCAGGGTTGTCGATTCAGCCATGGGCGGCCTCCAGAGCAACGACCAGCACCGTCACGTCATCGCGACCACGACAGAAGTCGCGGTGCAGGACGCTGGCTATCACGGACGGATGGCGATGCACCAGGCCGGGGTAGTCTTTGAGGTTCCAACGGGACTGTAAGCCGTCGCTGTACATGATCAATAAATGTCCGTTCACGTGAGCATAGTCAAAGGGTTTGGCTTTACGGTACTGGCCGCCAACGATGCCAGGGTGCGAGGCCAGGCCGCGTGACTTTTCGGGGTCGAGCAAGCTGGCGCCGATATTGCCCACACCGGCGAATGTCAGGCTATCGCGCTGGCTGTCGAACTGCGCGAAGGCCACAGCGCCGCCGCGGGTACCGAGCATTTCCTGATGCAAGTCTTCCATCAATGGCACGGGATCGGCAAAGGGTGCCCGGGCGAATGCGTGAGCACCGGCCAGACCTGCGCGCTCGGCATCTTCGCCGTGACCGAGGCCGTCGACGACCAGCGCGCTGATCCGCGCGCCCTCATACGCCAGGTGCCAGACGTCGCCGCAGGCGGGATCGGCATGCAACGAATGCTGGCTTACCCCGAAACGGATATCGGCCTGCCGATCACCGCGTGGAAATATCCGCGCCAGCAACACAGCGCCACGGTGGTCAGCGTAAACATCAAACACATCAGTCTGTCGCGACACCGCGCCAAGACCAATGCCCTGCGTACCGCCAGTGGAGAAACCGTCCGCCAGACAGGCATCCAGATCAAAGCCTTGCGCGCGATCCACCGTCTGCATTTCGAGGCCGAAACCGTTGCCCGGCCTCGTCAGTACACGCAGGTGAAATTCACCGCGCTGGGCATGCTTGAGTACGTTGCTGGCCAATTCCGTCGCGACCAGCGCCACCCGCCCGGCATCGTTTTCGTCGAAGCCATGCTGTTCGGCGAGTTTCTGCGCGGTGCGCCGCGCGTGACCGATCTGGCTGCTGTCCTCGATCGGCAGAACCTGGGTCAACGACCCGGTGATATTCATGTCCATCGTGTGATCGTAATGCGCGTGCCTTTGCCCGGCTCAGTGTCGAGTTCGAATTCGTTGACCAGGCGCTTGGCGCCGGTCAGGCCGAGGCCTAGTCCGCTGCCGGAGGTCCAACCGTCGGTCATCGCCAGTTTGATGTCGGGGATGCCCGGGCCTTCGTCGCGGAACGTGATGCGCAAACCGACCCGGCCGTTTTCCTCGATGATCTGCCAGTCCATGTCGCCGCCGCCGCCATAGACCATGGTGTTACGCGCCAGCTCGCTGACGGCGGTGACCAGTTTGGTCAGGTCGATCAGGCGCATGCCGCATTCGGTGGCGAGCTTGCGCGTGGTCTGGCGGGCGAACACCACGTCCTGTTCAATGGAGATGGGTTGAGTACCGCTGCTGCGTACGGTCATTGCAGGCGTACTCGATCCTGCAGCAGTTTCATTCCGCGTTCGACGTTGAGGGCGGTGCTGACGCCCGGCAAAGTCATGCCCAGCTCAACGAGCGTGATCGCCACGGCCGGCTGCATGCCGACCAGCACGGTTTCGGCGTCCATGATTTTCGATAACCCGGAAATGGTGCCGATCATGCGCCCGATGAACGAGTCGACCATGTCCAGCGCGGAAATGTCGATCAACACGCCGCGCGCCGAAGTCCGGCTGATGCGCTCGGACAGGTCGTCCTGCAGGGTCATGGCGAGTTGGTCGTGCATGTCGACCTGAATGGTCACCAGCAGCAAATCGCCCATCTGAAGAATCGGAATACGTTCCATCGGCTCAGACCGCTTTGCCGAGGCTGATGCCCAGGCGAGTCAGAGCCAGCTTCAACGCGTCGGCCAGGTTGGCTTTGGTCACGACACCTTGCAGATCAAGACCCAGGTGGACGATGGTTTGTGCAATCTGCGGACGCACGCCGCTGATGATGCAGTCGGCGCCCATCAGGCGAATCGCGGTGACGGTTTTCAACAAGTGCTGGGCGACCAGGGTGTCGACAGTCGGCACGCCGGTGATGTCGATGATGGCGATTTCCGAACCGGTGTCGACGATGCGCTGCAGCAGCGACTCCATCACCACTTGTGTGCGCTGCGAGTCGAGGGTGCCGATCATCGGCAGGGCGAGGACGCCGTCCCACAACTTGACCACCGGGGTCGACAGTTCCAGCAGTTCTTCCTGCTGACGCTTGATCACCGCTTCGCGGGATTTCTGGAAGGTGCCGATGGTGTGCATGCCGACGGTGTCGAGCAGCTCGGACACTTCCAGCAATTGCTCGGCAAGCAGCGCAGGCTGATCTTGATAGTGGTTTTGCAGCAGGGCGAACAACGGCCCCTTCAGCGCGAAGATGAAGTTGGCGGTTTGCTGGGAATCCTGGCCGAGCAGGGCGCGGCTCTGCGACAGCTTCTCAAGGAACTGACGGGTGTCTTCCCAGCCTGCGGCGGCGACTTTGCTGCCGTTGCCATTTTCCAGGCCGGCCAGCAGCAGGCTGAGCAAATCGCGGGTTTGCTGAGTGACGTCATGTTCTTTGAGGTTGCGCGTCGCGCCGCTGGCTTCGAGGCGTTTGGTCCATTCGCTCAACAGCTGAGTCTGGTTGTTCTTGATTGCTTCAACTGTGCTGTTCTGCAGTGCTGCCATGTGCGTGTCGCTCCGTTTCATAAGGGGCCGGCCTGGCGAAATGGCCGGCGCGAATTGACTGACATTTGCCGCTGGAAATAGTTGTTCATCCTGCGGTGAATTTTCTGCCTGCCGCGTCGATCGCCCCGATAACTCTAGTCGGCGAGGCAACAGGCAACGATCTTTTGAACGAATCTACGGCGTCAGGCTTCGAATCTGCATGCCCGACGTTTTCCAGTCGTGCTGGAAGAGTGAGGCAGGACTATGAATGAGGTGGATATGAACGAGCAAGTGCCGCAACAGCAAAATCAGTCCTCAGCGTCGATTAACCGCAACGATCCAGCGATCGACCCGCAAATACCGGGGCAAACTCAGCCTGCGCCGGCGGAAAAAGGACAGGCGGACAGCGCCGCTGCCGAGGTCGATCAGAAGCAGCATCACAGTGACAACAGCAACGACTTCAGCCCTGGTTTCAAGCCTGATCCGGATCGCCCTGCACCGGGCGAAAGCACCGATGCCGATATCGATACCGATGGCGGTTGATCGCTGAAACGCAAAAAGGCCGCATCAATAGATGCGGCCTTTTTATTGCCCGAAGGTTACTTGCTCGGGTGTTTGGCCTGCAGCTCTTTGGCATGGGCCAAGTGTTTTTCCAGCGCTGGCAGCATTTTCTGCGCGAACGCTTTCAGCTCCGTAGCGCCTTTGGTCTTGTCATCGGTCACGGTGTTCGCCTGTTTCTTGAACAGCTCGATTGTTTCCTGGTGAGCCATGACCTGGTTGTTGGCGTAGGCCGCATCGAAGGATTCATCGCGCATGTCGAGAATCTTTTCCTTGGCCTGCTTGACCAGGGTAGTGGTGTCCGGGACTTCGATGTCGTTGGCTTTGGCAATCGCCGCCAGCTCATCGTTGGCTTTGCTGTGATCAGTGATCATCTGGTTGGCAAAGGCCTTGATGTCAGCAGACTGGCTTTTTTCGAGGGCCAAGCGACTGGTTTCGATCTCGGCGATGCCACCGGCGGCGGCGTTATCGACAAAATCGTTGTCGGTCGCGGCAAAGGCGCTGCCCATGCCGGCAGACAGTGCAACAGCCAGAGCGAGATGACGCAGGTTGAATCCGTCCATTGGGTGTCTCCACGCAGGTTTTTGTGAGCGTTATCCAATGGAGCGAGCGCCTGTGCCAAAGGTTTTATCGCATTTACGACAGGGCGACGAACGGCAACCGCTGGTCTGACAGGGAGTCGACAGATGCCATTGTGCAAGGCCATGCTGACCATGAGTCAGCGCATCGGTCGCGCTGGTTATCGATCAAATTGATGGAGGTGTTTCATGCCGGTTTCACATGATCTGTATCAGGACCTGGGCTGCAAGAAGGAAGAGATCGAGCAAAAACGCTCCGAGGATCCGAAGCTGGATTCGTTGCTCAACAAGTATTTCGATGTTGATAAAGCGGTTGTCGAGGCCGAGAACGCCCAGTCAGATGCCCCTACCGACGACGAGCTGAAAAAGCTCAAAGAGAAGCGCGTGATCGTCAAGGAACAGATCGTCGCCCAACTGGCCGGGCAGCCGCTGACGGGACAGTAATCAACCGACCCGTGGTCGCCCTTTGAGGGGAACGGCGGGGCCAATGGCACCTCCAATGTGCAGAGTCCGCAAACCATCGACTCGTTGCGAGGTGCCACATGAACGATCCCAAATTCCCCAGTGAAGAGCAGGGCGGCTTCGACCCGATTCCGACCCGTCCTGAACCGAACAGCCCGGCGCATACCACTGCGCATCCGGAAAAAACCGTAAAAGAACGGCCAGAGGATGAAGATCCGGAGAAATTTGACCGGTCCAGCAACTGACAGATCGCTATCGTTGGCTTGCCAGCGATAGCGTCGGTTCAGACGGTGAAAATTTTTACCGTTTTACTTCAGGGCCGAATCCAACCCCATGCGCCCCATATGCGTAGCCTTCAACGAGCCGAAATACAGCCACTGTCCGTATTCGCGAACGGTGGTAATCGGCGAATAATTGCCATCGCTCGCATCCTGCAGATTGGCAATCACCTTGGCGTCCAGATCGAGCCCGAGGACAAAGCCACGCTTCTCTACAGGCTTGGGCAAAACCGTCAACGCCCGCACGATCATCTTGCGCAAAAACGGATGTTCAGCCGTGCCGTCGAGCAAGGCATTGCGTGGCGCATACAGCGCTACCCAAAAGCGATTGCTGCCATTGAACGAGAGGTTGTCCGGCAGCCCGGGCAGGTTGTCGATGAACACATCATGTGTGCCAGCCTTCGGCCCGCTCAGCCAGTAGCGGCTGATGCGATACGCGCCGGTCTCGTTGACCAACACATAGGTTTCGTCCGGGCCAAGCGTTACGCCATTGGCAAATTGCAGCTTGTCGAGCAGCACGCTGGTCTTGCCGGTTTGAAAGTCGTAACGCAGCAAGCGTCCGTCGGCGCCATGTTCGATGATTGCCTCGCCGTCCTGCCCATAGCCCCAGCGGGTCGAGGCATCGCTGAAGTAAGCGAAATGGCCCGACTTGTCGACCGCCACATCATCCGTGAAGCCAAATGGAACACCGTTGGCCTCGGTCGTCAGGGGAATCACGCGTCCCTGCGCATCCAGTGACAGCAAACCTTTGACCGCATCGGCAATCACCAGCATGCCATTCGGATGACGTGCCAGACCCAAGGGGCGGCCACCGGTGTCGGCCAGAACCTTGCGCTGCGTGCCGTCGAGACTGCTGCGAATCAGCCTGCCGTCATGCAAACCGGTGATGAGGAATTCGTCTTCCAGCAGCAACGCTTCCGGCCCTTCGATGTCGCTCGGCCCGATCTTGACCACGCCTTTGAGGCGCTGGTTGTCCGCGTAAACTCCGTCCTTCAACGAGGGCGCCGGTGGCGGTGTCCAGGCCACCGGTTCGACTTTGGTCGGCAGCAATAACAGCCATGCGATGGCGAAGACGACCAACAGGATCAGTCCAAAACGTAATTTCACGCGCGGGCCCTCGCTGAACCGATGTGCGCAACAGCCTTGTCGCGCAGGGCGAGCATCGACGCGGTAGATTCGCGTTCGATGCGCCGCTTGAGCAACAGGTGATTGGCCAGACGCATGAGCAAGCCGTCAAAGCGATATTCCAACGTGCGTGCGAAGCGCGTGCCGCCAGCCTGCGCCGAGCATTCATAAGTCAGCTGTAGCGACAGGTCCTGATCACTTTGCGCACGTGCGCACCAGCGCCGGCCCGGCAGGTATTCAGTGACTTCCCAGCGCAAGTGACCGGCACGTCCGCCGGCATGGATGTCCTCTTCGAAACGCGCACCGGCATGCAGTGGACCTTGCGGGCCGTCAATTTTCAATGAGGAGGGGTGCCAGTCCGGCCAGTGACTGACGCTGGCGGCATAGGCCAGCACGGCAACCGGTTCACCGGCGATAGCGATTTCGTGCTGCATGCGCGTCATGGGCATTTTCGGATAACTCAAAGGGGCGGGTTCCGGCTCGTGATACAGCGTGCCGAACAGATAGTCCATCAGGGGCAGAACGATGTTGAAATTGCGCGTCTGCATGCGCTCGCGGCGGTGATGCAGTTCATGCAGGCGGCGCATCTGGCGAATCCACGGTAACCGCGCCAGCGGATTTTGCGGCGGCAGATGTTCGCAGGCATGGAACGCTTCATAGAGCAGATAGCCAAGCACCATGCTTGCGCCGAACAGCCCGGCGACATTGGCGTTGAGCTGCGCGAGCAGCCACCACAGGGGCAGGGCGATGACCAGCGTATGAATGACGATGAGCCAGGCTGGAAACAGAATCACCCGCCAGTCCCGCGCGCTGTCGTAGGCCATATGGCCGGGCGTGAAAAAGCTGTGATGGTCGCCGGCATGTCGGGCGTAGAACATCTTCGCGAAGGGCTTTTTGTGGTGGCCGAGGTGGCGGTGAACCATGTACACGCCGAAGTTGAACAGCAGCAGGGTCAGCGGCACGGTCAGCCACTGCAGCCAACTCACCGAATGCACTGAGCGCCAGAACAAAGCGATCGCAAGCATGCCGAACGCCAGCACAAAGAAGCCGTGCAGCCATGGGTTGTACAAAGGATGAATGGCCGCGCGGTAGCGGCTGCGGAATGCCTCGGTGGTCTGCCTCAACGCTTTCACCTGCGGGGATCGTTGTCATACCCGGCAGATTAGCCGATCCGCTGACTCGTGCAGGGTCAACCTTGAGGTCACAAGCGCCATGCTCTGGACTGGAGCTGTCGGGTCAGCTCAACGGATTCCAACGTTGCGACCAGTCGTCATCGGTGCGGATTACTTCTCGCAACAGATCGAAGGCCTGTTGCAAAACTGCCGAGTCGCGATCACGCGAATACACCAAGTAAGTCGGGTAGCCGAATTCCGGCGCTTTGGTGACGGCTTCCAGTGCGCCGGTTTCCAGATACGTACGCACGACTCGGGTGCGGAAATAGCCGCTACCGCCATGTTCGAGGATGTATTGCAGGGCCAACGGTCCAAGGTTGAAACTCAGCGCGGCTTTGGCTTTTTCCGGCAGGGCGGCGTCGTGCTGGCGGCGAAAGTCAGGACCCCAATCGATGTAGACATACGGTTCGGGGCGCTCGGGTGCGCGGACCAGAATCAGCTTTTCTTCCAGCACCTGCTCGACCTGCAGCCCAGGCCAGTATTCCGGTTGATAGACCAGTGCTGCATCGAGCACACCGAGTTCGAGCTGACGTAGCAGATTTTCGCCGTCGCGAATCTCCATGCGCAGAGCATGCCCGGGGATTTTCTCGCGCAGTTCCGCCGCCCAACTGAGCATCAATGGGTTGCACAGGCTGACCTCGCCACCGATGTGCAAAACGTTGTGATAACCCTCGGGCAGCGGCAAGTCGCGGCGTGCAGCCTCCCAGGTCTGCACCAGTTGATTGGCGTAGATCACGAATGCTTCGCCATTGGCCGTCAACTTCGCCCCGGCGCGATTGCGCACGAACAGTGTGCTGCCCAACTGGCTCTCGAGCTTCTGCACCCGCGCGGTAATCGCGGTTTGCGTGACGAACAGCTTCTGCGCGGCGGCGGCAAGGCTGCCGTGACGGACGATTTCGAGGAAGGTGCGAGCGAGGTCGATGTCCATAGGGCGGGGCCGGTATCTGGAGGTGGGCGCATTGTAAGTCAAAAGTTCCTCTCCCCAACTTGAAAGCAACAACGAATTGAACCGCTGAAAATTGCGTTTCAGTCCTACGGCAACAGGAGCGTTTTGATCAGATGACCATTGAGGTGTTCGGGCGACAAGCCAAGGCCGAGTCATGGCTGAAGCAACGCGCGAATGACTGCTACGGTTATGTGCCGATCGATCTGAGCGGACATGCGTATGGTTGAGGAGTATCTGAACCAGATCAAATACGGGGCTTATCAAAAAACCCCTTTCCCTGGGACAGCGGCATGGGGCCGAACGGGGCGGTGGCCGCTGCTTGATCGTATTCGTGAGCATCTGCGAATCCGAGGCGACAACTTCCAGATTCCGGGAGCGATGAAGGGCCGATGAGTCGCTGCCAGCTACATCCGCGGCGGCTCGCACGCTACATCTGGATTGTGGCTTTCAACCAATATAAAGATCCGGTACATTTCGCGCCCACGCTTACAACAAGGAAGTTAACGATGGCAAAGCCTGCCGCTCGACTCAGCGATCTTAATGCATGCCCGATCACAGGCCATGGCACCAATCCCAGCAACAGCGGTTCCGGTGATGTAAACATCAATGGAATGCCGGTTTTGCGTGTCGGAGACACCACGGCTTGCGGAGACACTGTCACCGAAGGCATCAGCAATATTTTGATCAATGGCAAGCCTATTGCTTTCTTGGGCAGTGCGACGGCCCATGGAGGCATGGTAATCACGGGCTCTGGCGACGTTTTTGTCGGCACCCAGGTCGGTTCCGCACCTTTCGCCCCGATTATCACTGTTCCTAAACACAGCGAGCGCTTCCAACTGGTTGATGAGACCACCGGCGAAGCGATTCCCGACATGCTCTATTGCATCGAAACGGGTGACGGTCAGCGTCTCGTAGGCCATACCGATAGTCACGGTAACGCCGCGCGGGTGTTTACCGCCAACGCGACTTCGATAGTTGTGCAGTGGGGTAAGGAAGCCGCCGCCCATCTCGACGCGCTCGGCCTAGACTACTAAGGGAGGTGGCAGGTGGCAGCCCCCAAAACGAATCAAGCTCAAACGAGCGATCAACATACAACGACTCAAGTGAAAGGTACGCTGGCACAGGATTACGTAACGGTTGTGGGTGCGTCTTACATGTCTCTTTATGAAGAGATTCGTGGGCAGAAGGGCAACAAGATGCGCTTTATCAATCAGGGTATCCGCCAACTCACAAAGTATCCAACCGGCACTCCAAACTTCACGATTCAGCGTGTATTTCTGATTTTCAAAAACGACTATCCCGCGAACTTGCTGGCGGCTTTGAAGGACGTTGTCGAAAATCAGCACGGAGCACAGTACCGGGAGATGGACTCCATCTCCGGTCTTGTGGATTTCATCGCAGCTCGGCAACGCCGCGGGCGCGAGATCAAACAGCTCGATTTTTTTTCCCACGGAGTGGTGGGCAGCATCGAGTTGGGCTACGAGCTGGATAAAAACGATAGCTATCGTCTGCGTGATGCCCAAGCGAATATGTTCAAGCCCGAAGCGTTTGCCTATGGTGCGAAAATTCACTCCTACGCTTGTCGCACAGGTTTGGGTATCGATGCCGACTTCAAGGTCAATGAAACAGAAGATCCTCATTACGAGCGCAGCCTGGCGCAGATTCTTGCTAATGCGACCCGGACCACCGTATGGGCATTCCCAAGGCGCAGCAACTACGACACAACTTACGGTACTGCGGCGGAACGGGGATCTGTCCCGGGCATTCGTGAAAGAGACGCAACTGATGGGCAAGCGATGCGGAACTATTTGAGTCGAAAAACCGCTTATGAACGAAAGCTGATCGAACATCGCAAGACCCTCAAAGACCCAACGGCGCAACTACCTGATGAACAGGCGCCGCAGGCGCCAACGCCAACAGTCTCTGAGGAAGAGCGCAATTTGTTGGCGCACGATGACAGCCGAGCATTGTATGAACGGAAGATTGGATTTCCGCTGGATGCCTTAGGCGCACATCGTGACGTTCGATCAGGTGATACACCGGACGGCGTACCCAAACACCTGCTTGCCTATAAGCCGCTATGACGATCCCGAAGTTTATAGGTAGACGTCACGTCTTATGTGTCCTGTTGATTGCGGTCAGCTTTGCAGGACTATTTATTTACGCCAAGGAAGTCCAGATGCCAGCGAAAGTAATGATGTATTACGGCCCGTGGAGTCCGGAAGAAAACCGTTTCGATGCCACCCGGTGGTTCAGTTCAGGTATGTATCGCCCGCGTCTCATGGGTACTCCGCCTGAACAGAGCCCAGTGACCATGCTGCGCAATAAGCCTGAAGATTTGCGACATATTGAGAATGATGTTCTCTTGACCGAAGCGTTGTTCGCTATAGGGCGACAGTTTCCAAAGTTGGACACCGAACACCTCATTCTGAATACGCCGGACCTGCATCGCCAGATACGGTATGCCTATAGTTCATTTGCCGAGCCCGACAGGCCGGTGGATACCTATTGGCTTTTCATCAGGTTTGAAAACAGGATCGTGGTCGTTACGATCGATTGGGACGTGACAGAAAAGAAACTCTTGGCCCGCTCGATGGCTTCGAATCTGATGGAAAACAGTGATGAAGAGGCGGCATACCTTCAGGTAAGAAAAGAGCTTGATGGGGCCGCTTCAGCCAAGCGTTAACTCACGTTGCCATGACTTCAATGGTTGAAACGACAAATCCCGCCAATAAGCGGGATTTGGGTGTTACCAAGCTGCTTCTTACGAAGGGAACAGCTCGGACAATTTCATCGACAGCATCATATCGCCTTCAACGCGCAGCTTGCCGCCCATGAAGGCCTGCATGCCGTCGGTTTCGCCGCTGACGATGTCTTTCAGAGTCTGGCTGTCCAGCACCAGCGTGCAGTTGGCGTCAGGGTTTTCACCTTCCTGGATGTCGCAGGTGCCGTCTTTGACGATCAGTGCGTATTGCTTGTCTTCGTCGGTGATGTTGAAACCGAAGACCAGGTCCAGACCGGCAGCGGCGGCTGGGTTGAACTTGGCTTGCATTGCTTTTACGGCATCAGCTACGGAGGTCATGGTTCGATCCTTTCTTGGTCATGGGAGCTGGGTGGTTACAGCCAGGGTCACAGTAAGCCGGACTCAGCGAAAAGTGATGAGTTCCGGGGCCTTCAGCAGTTGCAAATGTGCGTGACTGTTGAAGGAAGCCAGAGCCACCTCGCGACCGCGAAACTTCAGTTGGTTTAGCGAGGTGTTGACGATTTGCCAGTTCAATTCAAAGGCCTGTCTGGCAGGCATTTGCGTAATCAGATGAAGCAGGGCTGTGATAGTGCCGCCGGACGTGAACACGGCGATTTTCTGGTTTTTTTCTGCCAGGTCGAGAATGCGATGCAAACCGGCATGAACCCGTTCGACGAAACCCAGCCAGCTTTCCAGCCCCGGGGTGTCATGAGTGCCGGCGAGCCAGCGCTCGACGATCAGGGCAAAGATGCGTTGGAACTCACCGCGGTTTTGCGCGGCGTTGCGCAGGATGTCGAGGGCTTCCGGCTCTTGCGGCAGCATGGCCGGGAGCAGGGCGCGGATCACCGCGTCGGCGTCAAATTCATTAAAAGCGGAGTCGGTTTCGAGGGCTGGAACAGGCAGGCCTCGGTCGCTGAATTGCGCCAGCGCGCTGGTGGCGGTGTGCTGTTGACGGCGCAGGTCACCGGCAATGCAACGATCAAAACTGATGCCAAGGTCGGCGAGGTGCTGGCCGAGGATTTCTGCCTGACGCACGCCGGTCGGTGACAGGACGTCATAATCGTCTGCACCAAAGGAGGCCTGGCCATGTCGTATCAAGTAGATGCTGCCCACGTCCGCGTCGTCCCGGTACGTTGAAGGTCAGGCGAGGTTATGAGGATGGCGGAGAGCTGTCAATGAAAAAACATACGCTTGTTTGAAATGCCCGTTACAGGCGTGTTGCGAGAGGTTTCACGGCTGGTCGACGAGCCGGCGCATGGGTATGCTGGAGCCATTCCGCGTGTGTCTCACCTTCACGCACTGCTTTGAGGAGTCTCTGTGGATTTTTTCACCGAATACGCCAGCTTTCTGGCCAAGACCGTCACCTTGGTGATCGCCATTCTGGTGGTGCTCACCAGTTTCGCCGCATTGCGCAGCAAGGGGCGGCGCAAGTCGGCGGGCCAGTTGCAGGTCAGCAAACTCAACGATTTCTATAAAGGCCTGCGTGAACGTCTGGAGCAAACTTTGCTCGACAAGGATCAGCTCAAGGCATTACGCAAGGGCGAAGCGAAAACCGAGAAAAGCGCGAAGAAGCAAAAGAACAAACCTGGGACCAGATCCCGGGTGTTCGTACTCGACTTCGATGGCGACATCAAAGCTTCCGCCACCGAAAGCCTGCGCCATGAGATCACCGCGCTGTTGACCCTGGCCACACCGAAAGATGAAGTGGTTCTGCGTCTGGAAAGTGGCGGCGGCATGGTGCACAGCTACGGTCTGGCGTCTTCGCAACTGGCCCGAATCCGCGACGCCGGCGTGCCACTGACCGTGTGCATCGACAAGGTCGCAGCCAGCGGCGGCTACATGATGGCGTGTATCGGCGACAAGATCATCAGCGCTCCGTTCGCGATTCTGGGTTCGATCGGGGTAGTCGCCCAGTTGCCTAACGTCAATCGCCTGCTCAAAAAGCACGATATCGACTTCGAAGTGCTGACCGCCGGGGAGTACAAGCGCACCCTGACCGTGTTTGGCGAAAACACCGAAAAGGGTCGCGAGAAGTTTCAGGAAGACCTCGACATCACGCATCAATTGTTCAAAAACTTTGTAGCGCGTTATCGCCCGCAACTGGCGATCGACGAAGTGGCCACCGGTGAAATCTGGCTCGGTATCGCTGCGCTGGAAAACCAACTGGTGGATGAACTGAAGACCAGCGATGAATACCTGGCGCAGAAAGCCAAACAGGCCGAGGTCTACCATCTGCACTACGCCGAACGCAAAAGCCTGCAGGAACGCATCGGCATGGCCGCAAGCGGTTCGGTGGATCGTGTGCTGTTGAGCTGGTGGAGCCGCCTGACCCAACAACGCTTCTGGTAAAACCGCAGGCAAAAAAAACGCCGGTCAATGACCGGCGTTTTGGTGTTCGCAGCAAATGTGCGCAGGCTTACCGCCGACGGAACAGCGGCAGCGGTTCGTCAGCAGCGGCCTGATAAGTCACCGAAAAGTCCTTGAGGCCTTCCAGTGCTTCGTAGGGATCTTTGTCGGGACGTACAGCGAACGCATCGAAACCGCAGCGACGCATGTAGAACAGCTGATCACGCAGAACATCGCCAATCGCCCGCAGCTCACCGTTGAAGCCATAACGATCGCGCAGCAGGCGGGCGTTGGAGTAGTTGCGGCCGTCTGTGAACGCCGGGAAGTTCAGCGCGATAACCTGGAAGCAATCGACGTCTTCACCAATCTCCTCGGCTTCTTCGTCAGCGTCCAGCCACACGCCCAGACCGCCGTCGCGGGCCTTGAGCGCGTGACCATGATCACGCCACAGCGACAGCGGCACGATCAGGTCGTCGCAATTGGAAATGCCATCAAACGTCGCGTCCTTGGGCAGCAAGTGCCAGGTCTCGTCGACGACTTCGTTGTTCTTAATGATTCGCTGCATAGACGCGTTCCTTGAAGAGGTCGATGCCAATACGCTGATAGGTGTCGATGAAGCGCTCGTCTTCGGTGCGCTGTTCAACGTACACATCGATCAGTTTAGAGATCACGTCAGGCATGGCGTCCTGTGCGAAGGACGGGCCGAGGATCTTGCCCAGGCTCGCATCACGGCTGGCGCTGCCACCGAGGGAGACCTGATAGAACTCTTCGCCTTTCTTGTCCACACCGAGAATGCCGATATGACCGACGTGGTGGTGACCGCAGGCGTTCATGCAACCGGAGATGTTCAGATCCAGCTCGCCGATATCGAACAGGTAGTCCAGATCGTCGAAACGACGCTGGATCGATTCGGCAATCGGAATCGACTTGGCATTGGCCAGCGAGCAGAAGTCACCGCCCGGGCAGCAGATGATGTCGGTGAGCAGGCCGATGTTTGGTGTGGCGAAACCTTGCTCGCGCAACTCGCCCCACAGGGTGAACAACTGGCTCTGCTCGACGTCGGCGAGAATGATGTTCTGCTCGTGGGAGGTGCGCAATTGACCGAAGCTGTAACGGTCGGCCAGATCGGCGACGGCGTCGAGCTGCTTGTCGGTAATATCGCCCGGCGCCACGCCAGTCGGCTTCAGCGACAGGGTCACGGCGACATAGCCCGGCTTCTTGTGCGCCAGGGTGTTGCGGCTGCGCCAGCGGGCGAAACCTGGATGCTCTTTGTCCAGATCGGCCAGCTGTGCGGTCTGGTTGTCCAGTGCCTTGTAGTCCGGATCGACGAAGTGCTTGGCGACACGCTGCAGTTCAGCTTCGGTCAGCGTGGTCTGGCCACCGCGCAGGTGTTCCATTTCCGCATCGACTTTCTGCGCGAACACTTCAGGGGTGAGCGCCTTGACGAGGATCTTGATCCGCGCCTTGTATTTGTTGTCACGACGGCCGTAGCGGTTGTAGACCCGCAGGATGGCGTCGAGATAGCTCAACAGGTCCTGCCACGGCAGGAACTCGTTGATGAAGGCGCCAACAACCGGCGTACGACCAAGGCCACCGCCAACCAGCACACGGAAGCCTAGTTCGCCAGCGGCGTTATAAACAGGTTCCAGACCGATATCGTGAACTTCAATGGCCGCGCGGTCGCTGGTCGAACCGTTGACGGCGATCTTGAATTTGCGCGGCAGGTAAGCGAATTCAGGGTGGAACGTGGTCCACTGGCGAACGATTTCGCACCAGGGGCGCGGGTCGATCACTTCATCTGCGGCGACACCGGCGAACTGGTCGGTGGTGACGTTGCGCAGGCAGTTGCCGCTGGTCTGGATGGCGTGCATCTGCACGGTGGCCAGTTCAGCCAGAATGTCCGGGATGTCTTCCACCGCCGGCCAGTTGAATTGCACGTTCTGCCGCGTACTGATGTGGGCGTAGCCCTTGTCGTAGTCGCGGGCAATTTTGGCCATCATGCGCACCTGGCGCGACGTCAGCTGGCCGTAAGGCACCGCCACGCGCAACATCGGCGCGAAGCGCTGAATATACAGGCCATTTTGCAGGCGCAGCGGGCGGAATTCTTCTTCGCTCAGCTCACCTGCCAGATAGCGTCGGGTCTGATCACGGAACTGCTTGACGCGGTCCTCGATGATCCGCTGATCGTACTCGTCGTATACGTACATATAAGTCCTGTTCTCAGGCTTGGGCTACTCGGAAAACGCTGCGTTTTCGCTTGCTGGAGTCCGATGTTGCCTCTGCAATTCTGCGCGCACGGCCGCGCACTCCTGAAGGAGCCGGGGCAATATACCCGTTTGCAGTTATGCGCAAAAGTGATGTTTGAGTATATGTAAAGAACCAAATCGCCTAACTGCGGTGGCTTGCAGCTAATCCACATTTGTCGTGCGGACAATCATCGTCTTTACTCTGATCGAGTGTTTGTGCAATCACCGATAAAACCGACAAGAGGCGATGCAATGAGCAACCCGACCAAAGCCAGGAAAAGCGACAGCAGCGTTGATGCATGGGCGATTTTGTTTCTGATCATTCTCGTTGTAGGGACAGCGGTCTTCTGGGTCAGCCATCAGTAAGCAAACTTCCGGGCCCGTCTCCCGGCCCGGATTACTGTCTGCACGCCCGTGCCTGGCTATTGTCTGGCGGCTTCATACGCCGGCGAGATGGAGCACCAGTTTGACGATGGCAAATAGCGTCACGCCAAACACTGCCGTGAACAAAACCCCCAGAATGACGAAGTGGCTGGGCTTGCCGTGGGTAAAATCCCTTTCCCGATTCTTTCCGCTCTGCACACCGAACGCCGCTGCCATGACGCTGTGCAGCATCTGCCATAAGGTCGGCGGTTTGTTATCGTTTGGATCGTCCATAAATCCCTCCGCTTGAAGTCGTGCCTCACAAGCATAGTCAAACAACGCTCGGCTGCCGCACGCCTTTACCCCGAGCCCTCCCAAGGTTTGAGAAGAGGAACGGCACGAGTTGACTACATATCCGGTTACGCACTCCCGGCGAGCGATATCCGGATACCGCAGATGCACCAATTTGAAATGATCTGCTGATCGCTCCATTGAAAGGAGCAATCATGACCGCTATCTCCACAAGCCAGCCAGCGCGACAACCTGCCTCGCTGGCTCAACCGGTAAAACCCAAAGCTACCCAGAGCCTGCACGGCGCCTTTCTTGAACAGTCGATCCCGCCTTGGTTGACCAGCGCTTCGGCGCAAAGGCGTGAGGCTTTCAAGGGGGTCCCGAGCACGCTGCCGGCGTGGTACCAGGCTGCGACATCGGCTCAGCGCCGCGCACTGGACCAAAGTTTTCAGGCCAGCATCATCGCGCAGAATGCGTTGGACAAAAGTATGTCCACGTTCCAGCAGGTCGAGGCGTTTGCCAGGCCATTGCTGATCAAGGCGCTCAAAGACGAGTATCAGCTGACAGTGGACGTCGACAAGACCCTGCTATGTCTCCGTCGGCCGTTGCAGGTGAGCGTTTTTTCGATTGAGCTGGACTCTTTCGAAGTGCTCAAACTGTCGATGCTCGAGGCTGCGCTGCATAACTTCGAAAGCCACGAATGCAAAGACGGGGCTTACCACAAGACTTCAGGGTTTGTTGTCGCCACTGACGCAAACACTTTTGAGTCGGTGAAGATCGAGTTGACAGTCAGCCAACTGCTTGGGCTGTATCGGCGCCTGGATATCGGCAAGCAGTATCAGGACTACCTGCGGGGGTTTTTCTATCCCACCGATGGGGTAGCGGAGGCAGTGCTTCGCCAGCGTTTCATTGCCAGTCAGAAAGCGACAATGCGCGCCGCTGCCGAGCAGGCATTGTTGACGAAGGACATTGAAGCTGCGCATTACGCCATGATCGTTTCGGTCATTGAGGGCGAACTGAACCCCAGGGTCGGCAACAAGCCAGTGTGGTTTCGCGACTTCAGCCTGATGAAAAAAAGAATGACCGGCTGTGTGGTATTTGTCGTCAGCGAGAAGTACCGCTACAGCAGCGAATGGATTGTCTATATTCCTCATGATCCTGAGCATCCGTTCAAATGCTATCGCGGCGATGAAGACAAGCAAGAGTTCAAACGGCTGCTCACGGCTCGAAGCAGTCCATCGGCGACAGGCGCAGAGCCGACTGAATATCAGCGCTTTCTCAGCCAGTTTCTGGCTTACGACCAACATCCCTACTATTTCAGTCAATTCACCCGCAAGGCAGCAGATTCACCGAGCGATTTCTGGCGCTCCCCGTGGCGTATCGTCACCTCTTTTGGTCCGGGCGCGCCATTCACTCAAATCAAGCAGTTGCCCCCGCCACCGGTGGCGAAACTCGTGCCTGAACCTGATCCTTACATTGCTCCCGACACGTTTTTGCAAAGGCAGCGGGGGCTGTGGGAAAAGAACCAGGATCTTTGGCAGTACCTCTACGACGAGAGCCGCACCAAGGCATTGGCGGATGCTCGAAGCCACGCCGTGCCAACCGAGGCTGTCGATATCAAGGCTCGCGAGGCCAAGCTGGCGCACCTGATGCAGATCGGCCTGCTCGGACTGAACGTGGTGTCGATGTTCGTACCGGTGCTGGGCGAAGTGATGATGGTGGTAATGGCCGGGCAACTGCTCTATGAAACCCTTGAAGGTGCGATTGAATGGGGTGAGGGCGATCGTCGTGCCGCCAAGGATCATCTGATCGATGTGGCGGAGAATCTGGCGCAGATTGCGCTGATGGCAGGGGTAGGGGCAGGGGTGCGGAAAATCTCCAGCGCCAAAGCTGTGCCGGTGATCGAGCAGCTACAGCCAGTGAAGTTGCCCAACGGCGAAACCCGCCTGTGGAGATCAGACCTACAAGCTTACGAGTCCGCTGTTGCGCTGCCCGACAGCCCCGGCCCGAATGATGCCGGGCAGCATGTGTTTGAAGGAAAAACCTACATTCGCCAGGGCGGCAAGGTCTATGAGCAGTTTTTCGATGACTCGATCGGCAAATGGCGCATCAGGCATCCGAGCGATACCAACGCCTGGCAGCCGATACTCGACAGCAATGGCCGCGGCGCCTGGCGGCATACGCTGGAGCGTGTACAGAGCTGGGATCGTCTGACCCTGCTGCGGCGGATCGGCCATGCAACCGAAGCCTTATCCGATGCACAACTGATCAAGGCTGCCGATATCAGTGGTGTCAGTGAGGGCGCACTGCGCAAGATGCACATTGATCATGCGTTGCCACCACCGCAGCTGACCCAGGCCATGCGCGTGATGCAGGCCGATAGCAGTGCGGCACGGGTTGTTGAGCAGTTGCGCGGGACGAAACCGATCGACGAACTGTATCTCTACGCGTTGCCGCTGATCACCGAAATGCCACGCTGGCCGGCAAACCGGGTGCTGGAAGTTTTTGACGGCGAGCCAGTGTCCGGCAAGTCCGTCAGGTACGGTTCAGAGCGGCGATTCCGCGACGTTGGTGTCAAGGCGCCGATTCAGATATCGCGGGCCGATGTCCTCAGCGGTGACCTGCCAGCAAATATCCTTGCGGCTCTGGACGAGTCCGAAGTCACCCGGCTGCTGGGAGAACAAGGTGCACGCGTGCGCGATGCCCGGCCGGTAGAATTCGGGAAGCAGATCGCCGACTACGCCAACAGCCGTCAGCCGGCGATCTACGACAGCCTCTCTCTGGGGACAGACCCTGTCGATCCACAGGTTGCGCGCTTGCAGAAGGCCTGCCCCGGACTCAGCGAGCCGGCGGCACAAACGGTGCTGGCACACGGGCGCCCCGATGAGCTGGAGCAACTCGGCGCGGGTCAGCGGGTGCCGCTGCGCCTGCTGGAAGAAGCACGCTGGTATGCGCGCCAAAGCCGACAAGTGGCGGCGTATGCCGGTCTGCGCAGCGAAAACATCGTTTCCGCGGACAGCCGACGCCTGGCGTTGCACACGCTGGAACAATTGCCGGGTTGGGCGAACAACGTTCGAATTGAAGTTCGTGAGGGCCATGACGCTGGCACGTTGCTTGACAGCATCGGCAGTGAAACAGGCGTTGAGAAAAAATACCTGATCAAGAAAGGCGTCCAGTTCCAGGCGTTCAACGAACGCGGTGAGGCACTCAACAGCCTGCCTCGCAACGGCGACAATTTTTACGCATCGATCATGCACGCCTTACCTGACGAAGCGCGACGCAGCCTCGGTGTGCCTGAGGTCGGACAGTCGGCCGAGCTGCAAACCAGGATCATTGATTACGCCGATCAGCATCAAGCTGAGGCATCAGCGCTGCTGGCACCCCAGGTCAGGTGGATCAAGCCGCCCGTGCGGGTGAGCGCTACGCAGATCGGTTACCCCGCCAGCGGACGCGGCGCGGAATGGCAAACGCACCTGATCGAACATGTGCGCGACGTCTATCCGCAACTGACCGACGAACAGGTTCAAGGCTTCATTCTCGAACAATATCGGGCCGGAAGAGACGACAGCGCTATCTTCGAACTGTTGCAATCCCGTCGGCGTGAGTGGGAGCAACTGAACGCGACGCTGGATGAATGGGCAGGGACATCGACGCTGGCACCTTGGGAACGTTCCGGTACAGATCACAAGTTTCGCGCCGCGCAAGCGTTGAAAACCTCTTGGCGCAACGCGTTGTCCACCGGCGTCGCGGGTGCTGATCAACTTTCGATTCTCACCTACGACCCTCTGCCGGTGCTGACCGCCGACTTTGCTCATGTACGTGAGCTGTCGATTGGCGGCAACGGTTTGACCGACGCCAATGCAGACGCATTCCTGGCGCGGTTTGCCAATGTGCAAAAGCTGTCGCTGGGGGAGCGGGGCAGCCTGTTTGGCACCTACATGGCGCATGAGCAGGCACTGACGACCCTACCGTTGACGGTGACGCGAATGTCCGCGCTGACGAAGCTCAAGTTTAGAAGCCAGGCCACGGTCATGGCTGCAGATCTGTCGACACGATTGCGTACGTTGACCGCTGTTGAGGAGCTTCATCTCGACCTTCGCAGCGGCGCGGGCATGCCGCCTGGCCTCGATCTGGCTCCCCTCAGACGCCTGAAAAAACTCAAGATCGAAGCACCAGGCCTTAGGCAGTGGCCGGCTTATGTCGAGCAACTGCCTGAACTGGAACGTTTGGATCTGACGCAGACGTCTATCGCGTCGCTGCCACAGACGCTTTATGTGGGGCACGAGAAACTCTGGGCGGGCTTGTCGCTGGACTGGTCGAAGTTTTCTCACGACGCGTTCAAGCCTGCTTACGACTATGTGAAAAACTACTTGGGGCAGTGGCAACATCTGGTTGATCTGGACTCGATGGTTCGCCGCTACTGCGCCGGAGAGCTGCAGTTCCTCACGGGCGAGGCGGGCCGTATCAACCCGTTGCCTGAGCGCATCATGAGCCTATGGAACACCCCGGAAACCCGACTCAAGGCTGTGGAGATTCTGCTGGTGGAGCACAACGCAATTTTCCGCCAGTTCTACGAGGCCACTGCATCCGGAGAATTACGTACAGCGATGCCGGCAGCGCGCTGGCAAGCGCCGGCCAATGCCCGGGTGGTGCGTGCACTTGAACAGAACTGGCGCGCAGCCATACGCAGGCGTTATCGCCTGAACGACGACGTGCGTTCCTTCAATGCCACGGACTGGACAGCCGGCGCGGATATCGGCGATGCCGGTGTGTTTGAGCTGGTTGACAATGCACGGGTAGTGGGCGAGGCGTCAGTCAGTGAACTGCCGCAATTGCCAGCCGGTACGTTTGCTCACGTGTCAAGCGTTCGGCTGGATCGGCTGAATGTGCCGATCGAACAGATTCGCGGTTTCCTCCAGGCATTCAGTGGCGCTACAAGCCTGGAAGTCACCGCCTGCGGGTTGACAGAAGTGCCGGTCCGGTCAGCCGATGTGACCCGACTGACGCAGCTGGACTTGTCGCTCAACCGTATCGCCGTTACCCCTGACGTTCAGGCCCAATTCGATGCGCTGAATAAACTAGAGCATCTCAATGCCCGGCTCAATCGGCTGGACACACTCGACGTTTCTCGCCTGACAGGGCTCAAGACGCTGAACCTCAGTTCAAATGGACTGAACCAATGGCCGACAGGCGCGCAAAGCCTGCCGCGTTTACAAGTGCTGGATTTGCGTCATAACACCATCGGGTCGCTTCCCGAAGATGTCCTTGCCAACGACACGGTGCTGCTCAAGACCCGCTTGCTCAACAACCGCTTCAGCGTCGCAGGCGAGGCAGACCTTCAAGCCGCGCAGCGCCGGATTGAAATGTCCATCGGTTTGCCCGAGGGCGCTTTGCAACAGTTCGATGCGCAGTCGGCGTCACTGCCGGGCATTTCAAGCGCGACCTTGCCGGAAAGCGCGCTGAATCGCGCCGGTCAGCTGTTACCACTCCGGCCGGTCTCCGAAATCAGCGGTGCCTCTGACATGAGCGCCAGTGTGCTGGAGATATTTCCTTCGCTGACGCTTGACCAAGCGCAAGCCAGCGTTGCGCGCTTACGCAGCGAAGGGCTGCTTCCCGAGCAAATGGCGGACAGGCTGAACCAGTGGCGAGCGACTAACGAGACGCTGACGCGTGAGTTGAACGGCTGGATTTTCAATCCGGCGCCAGGGCCTGGTGAAGGGGTGTCGTCGTCCACGAGACTGTTCGACGCGACGAGGATCCGCACTTGCTGGCGCGACGGGGTTACCGCTCTTACCGGGTCGGCCGGACAGACGCTGAGCCTTTCAGCGGGACTCATCGGGGATTTGCCTGCGTTGTCTACCGTGTTTTCCCATGTACGAACACTGGACCTGACAGGGGTCAAGTTTACCGTTGAAGGTTTCAACCGCTTTTGCCCGGCGTTCCCTGAGCTGACCACCCTGAGACTCAACGGCAATGCACTGGATCGGCTACCGGACGCTGTCGGTCGGCTGAACCGTCTGGAGCGGCTGGAATTGAGCGGTAATCGCCTGGCCGCGGCGCAGACGGTGTATCAGCACGCGGGCGGAGCGCAGCTGCGCTGGCTCGACCTCAGCCACAATCAGCTGGAAGAATTCAGCGCCGCAAGCTTCAGCCGTCTGGAAACACTCAATCTCAGCCACAACGGTCTGGATTTCTGGCCGGGCGGCGTGCTCGATCTGGCGCATCTGCAAAGACTGGACCTCTCGGGCAACAACATCCTGGTCTTTCCGGACCGGCTGTTGGGCGGCAACCACGAGAGGCTTGTGGCGGGTGCTGACTTGTCGGAGAACTCGCTGTCGCTTAACGCGCTGGAGCAGCTCAGGGATTACAGCGTCGCACATGGCGGCAGTGATGTGATGGGGTACTCGACAGCGTTTCTGCAGCGTCAAATTGAAGAACGCATTCTTGAGTCTGATAGCGATTCCGACTCCGGGACAGACTCTGGCTCGGACTCCGATAGCGACGACAGTGATGATCCACGTGGTTCAGGCGGTGGCGCTGGCAGGCGCGTCGACACGCATGCCGGTGTGGAGGCCGCGGAGGTGATTGCCGACCCCGCGCAGGATGTAGCGCTGTCGGCGATGGAAACCTGGATGACCCGTACGCGTGCCGATGTGCGGGCCGCGCGGCAAGCGCTATGGTTGCAATTGGCCCGACAGGCGAACCATGAGTCGTTCTTTCATTTGCTATCGACCTTGCCCGACACCCTCGAATACAAGCTGTCCGGCGCCGATCTGACTCACCGGGTGTGGCTGGTCATCGAGGCTGCCACGGAAAATACCGAGCTGCGCGAGCTGTTGTTTCTCAACGCCGAGACGCACGGCACCTGCGGCGATGGCCGGATTCTGTCGTTCAGCGAACTGGAAACCCGTGTCTATGAATACAACGCCCTGCGCGACGTTCCGCGGCATCGCCCAGAGCAGCGCGGCAGAGCCTTGCTCGATCTGACCCGCCGCCTGTTTCGCCTGGAAAGGGTGGACCGGCTGGCCGAAGCCGCGGCCAAAAACAAGGACCGCGCCGAAGTCCGCCTGCAATACCGCATCGGCATGACTCGCGGCTGGCCGGATGGCCTGGAACTGCCAGCGCAACCCGAGCACATGCTATACGCCACACCGATTCGCGGGCAGCGATTGCTCGACGCGCAAGCAGCCGTTCTCGCCGATGAAGCGTCGGACAGGTTTCTGGAGGATCTGATCGGTCGCGATTACTGGATTCGCTATTTGCGCGAGCGCAACCCTGAGGTGTTCGAAACACTTGAAAGCAACGCGAGCCGGCGTCTGGAGGAGGTTGAGGACGCTCATCCGGACAAGGACGCCAACGAGCTGACTCGTAAAAGCTACCTTGACGCGATGGCAGCACTGGAGATCGAACTGGCGGAAGCGCGCGTTGAGAAGTTGAAAGAGCTGTCTCGCGCGCAAATGCAGAGTCTGGCGCCGGTGGTTGAAGGCGCGGCACAACCCGCTCCTTCTTCACCGCAGCCCGGCCCATCATGGCGACCGTGAGTGGATGAGTGATGAGGCCCGGGAGCAGGGTGCTTCCGGGCCTGGAGCATGTCAGCTGTCGTAACCCAGATTCGGTGCCAGCCAACGTTCAGTGACGCTCAAGTCCTGACCCTTGCGCGCGGTGTAGCTCTGCACTTGATCCTTGTCGATCTTGCCCACGGCAAAGTACTGCGCCTGCGGATGGGCGAAGTACCAGCCACTGACCGCTGCGGCCGGGAACATCGCGTAATGCTCGGTCAGGAACACGCCACTGCGCCCGGCACGCATTTCGGCAGCCTCTGGATCGAGCAGAGTGAACAGTGCGGCTTTCTCGGTGTGATCCGGGCAGGCCGGGTAGCCGGGAGCGGGGCGGATGCCTCGGTATTGCTCTTTGATCAGCGCATCGTTATCCAGCGTTTCGTCCTTGGCATAACCCCAGTGCTCCTTGCGCACTTGCTGGTGCAGCCATTCCGCGCAGGCTTCGGCCAGACGGTCGGCAAGGGCCTTGACCATGATCGAGTTGTAGTCATCGCCGGCGTCTTGATAAGCCTTGGCCACTTCTTCGGCACCGATGCCGGCGGTGGTGATGAATCCGCCGACGTAATCGGTGACTTCGCTGTCTTTCGGCGCCACGAAGTCGGCGAGGCAGAAGTTCGGTTTGCCGTCGGTCTTGATGATCTGCTGACGCAGATGATGCAGCTTGGCCAACGGCTTGCCGTTATCGTCGTACAGCTCGATGTCGTCTTCGTTGACCTGATTGGCTGGCCAGAAACCGAACACCGCGCGGGCGCTGATCAGCTTCTCGTCGATCAGTTTGGCCAGCATCTCCTGCGCGTCCTTGTACAGCGCGGTGGCGGCTTCACCGACCACTTCGTCTTCGAGGATGCGCGGGAACTTGCCGGCCAGATCCCAGGAAATGAAGAACGGCGTCCAGTCGATGTATTCGGCCAGCACCTTCAAATCGATGTTGTCGAGCACTTTGCTGCCAGTGAACGTCGGTTTCACTGGCTGGTAATTGGCCCAGTCAAATTGCGGCTTCTTGGCGATGGCGGCGGCGTAGCTCAGGCGTTCGGTGCGGGCGCTGCGGTTGGAGGTACGCTCGCGCACGTCGATGTATTCCAGACGGATCTTCTCGACGAACCCGGCCTTGAGCTCCTTGGACAACAACTGGGTTGCCACGCCGACGGCGCGCGAGGCGTCGGTCACGTAGACCACGGCATCGTTGCTGTACTTGGGCTCGATCTTCACCGCCGTGTGCGCTTTGGAGGTGGTCGCGCCACCGATCATCAGTGGCAGGTGGAAGTCCTGACGCTGCATTTCACGGGCGACGTGAACCATTTCATCCAGCGACGGCGTGATCAGGCCGGAGAGGCCAATGATGTCGCATTTCTCTTCCTTGGCGACTTGCAGGATCTTCTCCGCCGGGACCATCACGCCGAGGTCGACGATGTCGTAGCCATTGCAACCGAGTACGACGCCAACGATGTTCTTGCCGATGTCGTGCACGTCACCTTTGACGGTGGCCATGAGAATCTTGCCCTTGGCTTCCGGTTTGTCGCCTTTTTCCAGTTCGATGAACGGAATCAGGTGCGCCACGGCCTGCTTCATCACCCGGGCGGATTTCACCACTTGCGGAAGGAACATTTTGCCCGCGCCGAACAGGTCCCCGACGATGTTCATGCCGGACATCAGCGGGCCTTCGATCACTTCGATCGGCCGGGCGAATGACTGCCGTGACTCTTCGGTGTCTTCGACAATGTGGGTGGTGATGCCTTTGACCAGCGCGTGTTCCAGACGCTTGTTGACGTCCCAGTTGCGCCACTCTTCGGTCTCGGCTTCCTTGACGCTGCCATCGCCCTTGTACTTGTCGGCGATGGCGAGCAGGGCATCGGTGCCGTCCGGGGTGCGATTGAGGATCACGTCCTCGACGGCGTCGCGCAGCTCGACCGGGATCTGGTCGTAGATCTCCAGTTGACCCGCGTTGACGATGCCCATGGTCAGCCCGGCGCGGATGGCGTAGAGCAGGAACACCGAGTGGATCGCTTCGCGCACCGGATTGTTGCCACGGAACGAGAACGACACGTTCGAAACACCGCCGGAACTCAGTGCATACGGCAGCTCGTCGCGGATGTAAGCGCAGGCGTTGATGAAGTCGACGGCGTAGTTGTTGTGTTCTTCGATGCCGGTGGCCACAGCGAAAATGTTCGGGTCGAAGATGATGTCTTCCGGCGGGAAGCCGACTTCGTTGACCAGAATGTCGTAGGAGCGTTTGCAGATCTCTTTCTTGCGCGCTTCGGTGTCGGCCTGGCCGGCTTCGTCGAAGGCCATCACCACCACCGCAGCGCCGTAGCGCTTGCACAGCTTGGCGTGATGGATGAACTGCTCGACGCCTTCTTTCATGCTGATCGAGTTGACGATGCCCTTGCCCTGGATGCACTTGAGGCCGGCTTCGATGACTTCCCATTTCGACGAGTCGATCATGATCGGCACGCGCGAGATGTCCGGTTCGCCAGCGATCAGATTGAGGAAGGTGACCATGGCCTTCTTCGAATCAAGCATGCCCTCGTCCATGTTGATGTCGATGATCTGCGCGCCGGCCTCGACCTGCTGCAAAGCGACTTCAAGGGCTTCGGTGTAGTTGTCTTCACGAATCAGGCGGGCGAATTTCGCCGAACCGGTGATGTTGGTCCGCTCGCCGACATTGACGAACAGCGAACTGCGATCGATGGTGAACGGCTCCAGACCCGAAAGGCGGCAGGCCTTGGGAATATCCGGAATCTGCCGCGGTGCGTAACCGGCCACGGCTTTGGCGATGGCTTCGATGTGCCCCGGGGTGGTGCCGCAGCAACCGCCGACGATGTTGAGGAAGCCGCTCTGGGCGAATTCTTCGATGACTTTGGCGGTTTGCGAAGGCAGTTCGTCGTACTCGCCGAATTCGTTGGGCAGGCCAGCGTTCGGGTGCGCAGAAACGTGAGTGCTGGCCTTGTTCGACAGCTCTTCCAGGTACGGACGCAGTTCGCTGGCGCCGAGGGCGCAGTTCAGGCCCACGGAGATCGGCTTGGCGTGGGCCACCGAGTTCCAGAACGCTTCGGTGGTCTGGCCCGACAGTGTGCGGCCGGAGGCGTCGGTGATGGTTCCGGAGATCATGATCGGCAGTTCGATGTGCAGCTCTTCGAACACACCTTGCACGGCGAAAATCGCCGCTTTGGCGTTGAGGGTGTCGAAGATCGTCTCGATCAGGATGAGGTCGGCGCCGCCCTCGATCAGCCCCTTGGTGGCTTCAGTGTAGTTTTCCACCAGCTCATCGAAAGTGACGTTGCGGTAGCCGGGGTTGTTGACGTCGGGCGACAGCGAGCAGGTACGGCTGGTCGGGCCGAGCACGCCGGCGACGAAGCGTGGCTTGGCCGGATTTTCGGCGGTCTTGGCGTCGGCAATCTTGCGCGCCAGGCGTGCGCCTTCTACGTTTAACTCGTACGCCAGCTCTTCCATGCCGTAATCGGCCATGGAAATGCGCGTGGCGTTGAAGGTATTGGTTTCGAGAATGTCGGCGCCGGCGTCCAGGTAGGCCTTTTCGATACCGCCGATCACGTCCGGGCGGGTGATCACCAGCAGGTCGTTGTTGCCCTTGACGTCGCTCGGCCAGTGCGCGAAGCGTTTGCCGCGATAATCCTGCTCTTCGAGCTTGTAGCTCTGGATCATCGTGCCCATCCCGCCGTCGAGAATCAGGATGCGCTCTTTGAGGGCTTGCTTGAGAGCTTGAAGGCGGACGCTGCGATCGGACATGTGGACTACTCGAAAAGACCATTACGAAGGAGCGCGATCATAGCAAACCTGTGCGCTTTTGGAGCATCCGCAGCTTTTGCATGAATATCGCTCATGTTGGTGCGGCCGTCATAACGGTAGAATCGTCGCCTTTTTTACACAATCGGGATCAGCAGCATGCCGTACCGCGTCATCAGTTTATGGTTGCTGATCCTGAGCGGGAGCGTTGCGGCGCAGGATCCAGCTGCTCCTTCTTCTATTTCCTATACCCGGGACATTCAGCCGATTTTTACCGAGAAGTGCGTGGCGTGCCATGCCTGTTACGACTCGGCGTGCCAGCTCAATCTGGGCAGTGGCGAAGGCGCCGCTCGTGGCGCGAGTAAGATGCCGGTGTATGACGGCGAACGCACCCAGGCAGCACCCACCACCCGATTGTTTTACGACGCCTTCGGCAAGCGCGCCTGGCAGCAGAAAGATTTCTATTCGGTGCTCGACGCTCAGGGCAGTCAGGCCGCGCTGATGGCGCGCATGCTCGAACTCGGCCACAACACGCCGCTGACGCCGAACGCCAAGCTGCCCGAGGACATTGTCCTGGGGCTCAATCGCAACAATCTCTGTGCAATGCCCGCCGAGTTCGACGGCTACGCCGGCGCGCACCCGAAGGAGGGCATGCCGCTGGCAGTCACCGGTCTGACCAACCAGCAATATCAGACCTTGCAGCGCTGGCTGGCGTCTGGCGCGCCAATTGACGAGCAGAGTCTGGCGCCCAATGCGCAAGAGGCCATGCAGATCCTGCAGTGGGAAAACCTGCTCAACGCCCCCGGCGCGCGGCAAAGTCTGGTCGGGCGCTGGCTGTTCGAACACTGGTATCTGGCGCACATCTATTTCAAGGACGGCGAGCCGGGGCACTATTTCCAGTGGGTGCGTTCGCGCACGCCGAGCGGCCAGCCGATCGATCTGATCGCCACGCGCCGCCCGAACGACGACCCCGGCACGCAGGTGTATTACCGCTTGTGGCCGGTGCAGGGAGTGATCGTGCACAAGACGCACATCACCTATGCGCTGAGTGCGGCAAAAATGGCCCGCGTCAAAAGCCTGTTCTACAGCGGTAACTGGCAGGTCAATGCGCTCCCAGGTTACGGCCCGCAAAGCCGCGCCAACCCGTTTGCGACCTTCGAGGCGATTCCGGCTCAGGCGCGCTATCAGTTCATGCTCGATAACGCCGAATACTTTGTTCGCACCTTTATTCGCGGGCCGGTGTGTCGGGGGCAGATCGCGACAGATGTGATCCGCGACAACTTCTGGGCGTTGTTTCAGGCACCGGAACATGACCTCTATATCACCGACCCGAACTACCGTGGCCAGGCCACACCGTTGCTGGCGATGCCGGGGCAGAACGACGATGTCGGCAGCGTGCTGAGCCTGTGGCGCAACTATCGCGACAAGCGCAACGAATACGAAGCCCTGCGCCGCGACAGCTACGCCGATCTGCCGGCGCCGAGCTGGTCGACGCTGTGGGCCGGCAACGACAACGCGCTGTTGAGCATTTTCCGTCACTTCGACAGTGCGTCGGTGACCAAAGGCCTGATTGGTGAAGTAACGCAGACGATGTGGCTGTTCGACTATCCGCTGCTGGAACGCACCTACTACCAGCTCGCGGTCAACTTTGACGTGTTCGGCAACGTCTCCCATCAGGCGCAGACGCGCCTGTATTTCGACCTGATCCGCAACGGTGCCGAACAGAACTTCCTGCGCCTGATGCCCGCCGACTCCCGTGAGGATTACCTCAATGATTGGTACCAGGACGGCGGGCAGTTCAAGATGTGGCTCGATTATGAAGCCATTGATGACGACAAGCCGACTGCCCTGAAACTCGACGAAAAGGACCCGAAGCGCGATTTTGCGATGCAATTGCTGGCGCGTTACGGTGACCTCAATGCGCGACCTGATCCGATCAATCGTTGCGATGGCGCTTACTGCTCGCGGCCGAACATCGACCCGGCACTGCAAAACGCCGAGCAAGCCTTGAGCCGTCTCGCCTCGCGGCCGGCGGCGGGGCTGAAAGTCATCGACCAGATGCCCGAAGCAACCCTGCTGCGTGTCGAAACCGCCAGCGGCAAGCGCGAGGTCTACAGCCTGCTGCGCAATCGCGCGCACAGCAACGTGGCGTTTTTGCTCGGCGAATCACGGCGTTATCAACCGGGGCTCGACACCCTGACCATTTATCCTGGCGTGCTGACCAGTTACCCGAATTTCATGTTCAACGTGCCGGCCGAGCAGGTGCCGGCGTTTGTCGATGCCATGGAAAATGCCAGGGATGCCAACCGGTTCGAAAAAATCGTCGAGCACTGGGGCATCCGCCGTAGTCATCCGCAGTTCTGGCTGTATTTCCATGACTTGAGCCGATACATCCACGAAACCGAACCGGTGGAAGAGGGTGTGCTGGACATGAACCGGTACGAGAATCTTTGAGCAGACAACGACGCAGGCTTGTGGCCTGCGTCTTTGGGTGCGTCAATGCTGAACAGCGCTCATGTCGGGTCGGTCGCTGACGCGACGCCAGCGGCCCTCAAGGTTTTCCAGTAATCAGAGCCGTAATCGAGGAACAGTTCGGTGCCTGCCGGAATCTTCTCCCATGCGAGCAAAAAAACCATGTATTTGCCAACATAGATCGAGCCAACGTTCTCGACGCCTATGTTGGCCTGGCCGGGCACATTGACCGCATTGATCAGGCTCAGCACGTTGCTGTTGCCATGACCGCTCAGAGTGGCGCCCTTCGTTGCCGTTGCGAAGAGAAACGTGCTGACTTTCTCGGTGGATTTCTCCAGCATTTCCGCCCGTACGGATCTGGTCGTGCGGTGCAGTTTGCCGGTGTAAGGTCCTAGCACTTCGAAAGGCTCGATGTCGACTTTGGCAAATACCGACAACCCCCGTTCCGGGCCGTCGAGCGGTCGTCTGACCTCGAGTCGACTGGCCAGCCTGTCATGATGGCGGCCTTCATCGGCGATCCATTCCTGGACGTCTTCGGTGATTCTTCGTGTCATTTCCTTGAGTCTGGGACCCTCGAACCCCGCGAGAAAGCGATTGGTTTCGGTGATGGTGATTTTGTCGATATCACCCTCAAGTTTGCTCGTGAGGCTGATTCTGACATCCGTCGGGTCCTGAAGAATGGGGGCATTGTTATTGATGTGATGCCCAAGCGAAGGGATCAGGTCTGCGTCGCGCGGGGTTTCAGGCGCAGCATTGTCCAGGCGAGGTCGTTTGGAACTGCCAGCAACCGGCGGCGAAAGTGGTCCTGTTTCGCGGGGCGAAGGCGGCTGTGGTAACTGCCAGGAAGCGGATTTTATCCCCGTGCCGGGGGGTAGGGACTTTCGAGCACGCATGAGCGCTGAATCCGAGGCAGCGAGCAATTGCAGACACTCTGGCACCGCACTTCTCAATTCACCCCGATCATTGACAAACGTTGACCAGAGCACCGGGTCGAGATTGTTGTCATCGAGGAACGTACCCATGGTGCTGGCGGAGCCGGTGGCGATGTAACGCACGCGCCATTGCTCGATGTGCTCTGCGGTCAAAGGCGTGAACGCCTGGTTATGGGCATATTTCTCCAATACCTTTCCCGGTGCCCGAAACGAGCCATCGGTGTTGACGTGGGTAATGAAGTCCTGCGGGTCAAGATTGTGCGTGGCGGCGAAGCCTTCGCGGCTGAGCGTGCTGCGGCCTTCCTGCGACATGCTGCGCCACTCCCGCAGATGCTCGTAGGTGACAACCGTACGCGCGGTGTCGGCCCGATCCAGTATCTGTTGGCCCAGCGGTTTCAACTGCCCTTCTGTGTGGACGAATTGCCTGAAGGCGGCCGGGTCCAGCCGATGTTTTTTCGCAAACGCCTCAAGGGTGACCTCCAGCACATGCTCGCTGAACCGCGACCACTTTTGCAGATGCAAAGGCGTTGTCACGTTGGGGTCATCAGGCGCGCCGCCTCTGACCCGGATTTCCCTGCTGTACCAGTGGCCGGGCTTTACCGATGAGAGGTTGATCGACAGGTCACGGTTGTTCTTCGGGTTGACTAGCACGACCGAGAAGCTGTTTTCCCCGTTTTGCGCGGTTTCCTGAAGGAATCCATACGAGTTTTCACGTATCTGGTAAACGGCGACAGTCCCGTTTTCATCGATGTTGCAGATGAATTTCTGGTTGTATTCAGGACGGAAAAAGATTCCTCGCGAGTCGGCCTGGAGGCCGGAAATCCAGTGGGGCTGAACAGCGTAGGGCTGCAACAACGGACTGCTGTTGCTCATCACTCTCACCGGCTCGCGGTAGCGAGGGCCGAACGCCTGCCCGGACAGCGCATCGATGAGCCGATAATCCGCCGCGCCGACGCTGCCGACGTTGCGCATGGGAATGTCAGCGATTCCTTCGACGGTGCAGAGCCGGTCGCCGGGTTGGCGCGGTGCCCAGGTGTTCGGGTCGACTGCGATCAAGTGCTGAACGCTGACCGTTCCGTCGCGCAACTGGGCAATGCCCAGGCGTACCTGGCGCATTGCCGCCGCGCCGAGCTTGCGCAGGGTAAAGCGACCGAGCTTGAGCAATGCCAATACCGACTCCAGCGGGTTGAGTTCGCGCAGCGTCGATACCAATAGAGTTCGCGTCAGACCGGCAAATTTTGGCAGGGCGAGGCGCAGGCCGAGCGTGCCTGCCTGGCTGACCAGGCGGGTACAACCGGCGAGGTATTTTCCGATGGGCAGCGCAAACGAAACGATGTCGGTGAACAGGCCGAGCCCGCCGCGCTCGATGCGTTGCGGCTCGCCGGATGCCAGATCATCAATGGCGCCCCAGAACGGTACGAACATTTTTCCCCAGAAGGTGAGGTCCTCGAGAAAATCCCGGCCGATGTCGGTGCTGCGTGTGGCCTTGCGGGTGTCTTCGAGCAGGGCCGACTCATCCTTGTAAAACAGCTCGCGGGCGATCATGGCGGCCAGTTCTTCTGCCCGGGCAGAGGTCAGGTTATTGGCTGCAAAGGGCAGGGTGCGTGCCGCGACGTCGGGCGAGCGTTTTTCGATGGGTACCGCGGCAAACGTTTCGCCAACCTGTTCGACGATAAGGTTGGCGTGCTCGTCCGTTCTGGGTTTCGAGCCGTCGCGGTAGGCTTCCCAATCGAACGGCAATTGGGTGCCTTTTCTGAATGAACCCCGGCTTGTTCGACTGCTGGAGCCAACGCTCTCGACCTTGATCTCACCGCCAACTGGCAGCGAGTCGATGTCTTTGCGCAAGCGCACGATACCCGCTCGCGGAAAGACTTCAATGTAGCGGACCTTTGCCGGATAGACCGGATTGATCATTCGCAGAATGAACCCGCAGCGGCCACGCACGGCGTCGGTGTTGGCTTTGTTCTCATGTTCGACCTGCATGTCGTTCAGCGGCAGCCGCAGCGAGTAAACAGTCACTTCGTCCCGCTCCAGATCACCCCGGCATGCAGGCAGATATTGGGCGAGCAATGTCTTGATCAAACACTTATAGGCTTCTCTTGGGGTGACCAGCCAGGCATGAAACGCCTGGTCATACGCTGCGTCCGAGGCATAGCGAAAGCGACTGGGTGGGGTCAGCGCGAGGTTTTTCAGGGCATCGAGCATTTCTTGCTCATGCTGTTCCAGCGTGCTCAATGCCAGCTCTATTTCGCTGACCGGATAAGCCGTCTGACGTGTGGCGAACAATCCCATCGCCGCTGCCCACTCCACCGTCGGGCGGACTTTGGCGGCGGCAACCAGTCGCTGTTGCTCGATATCGTGCGCAAAGGCCCGGAAATGCTCCGCCGGCAAATTGAGCAACTGTTCGAAGGTCATGTGCCGGGAGGAGCCGGGCGCGACGGATTCGGCAAGCATGAAACCACTCCTGAAATTGACCCAGGTGCTGGACGTGGCGTACGGCAGTGCGTCGGGAATATCCTGAACCCACGCTTCGCTGGCCACGTTGCTCTTCATGATGGCCACCGCTAACAAGGCAATAGGCCGCTCGACCGACAGTGATCTTTGGAAGTGCTCGATCAACGATTCGTGGATGGACGAATAGCCACAACCGGGCCCGATCAGTATCTGCAGTTCGTTTTGATAGTTGCCGTGCGGGCCCGGTTTTACGCTCAGCCAGAGCGCTCGCCACAACAACCTGGTCAGTACACTGGCCGGGCGGTTTTGCTCGTTCTTCGCGGTGTACCAATCCAGTGCTGCGGCAATACGTTGTGCCAGTTGCAGGTTGCTCGCCGATTGCAGGGCTGTTTCCAGCAGCGCTACCGGCGTGGTTTGGCTCAACTTTGCAAATTTGCCATTGGATTTCACCGGTACGACATTCGCCAATAGGCAGCGTGATGTCTCGGCTTCGATTTCGCGGACAACCCGGATGATCGTTTCGTCGCTTTCAGCGCTGAACAAGTGCTCGAAGTCACTGACGGCCCCGTGATGCCCAAGCAACAATAACGCGCGATGCTCCACCAGATTGTGCAGCAGGCGCTGCCAGTCCGCCTGTGTGGCGGGACGCCGTGGGATCAGCGCGTACCAGGCCAGAACCTGGTCGAACCGCACGGAACCGTCGCTTTTGACCCCGTTGCCGACTTGACGGTAGATATCGAGCAAGACATCAACATCGATCGACCAATACATCGGAACGTCTCTCAGCGTTACCGAGTGACCGGCGATCGGGAAAACTTCCGCCGGGTCAGGTGTCGGCGACTTCGTGGAACTCAACTGGACGGACAGGAAGTCGTACAGGAAGTCGTTGCCTAACAGCGATTGATCGACCGTGGCTGGCGTGGAAAGGTGCGTTATGAAATCTTCGTCTGCCTCGAGTTTTTTCAATACACGAAAGGCTTCTTTGCATTCGCGCCCCAATTCAGAGGCGGCGGGCGGGTGGTAATAGAGCTCACTGGCATCCGTGTTGAAGTTGTCGTCGATGAGCCCATGCAGGTAACTGATCAGGTGGTTGAGATCCTGCAATCTGCGAGGCGGCGTCTTGTTGTAGAAACTGGATAACAAAGTAGACATTCAAGGCCTTTGAACCGTAGCGGCTGGAAAAATAGTCGAAGGCCTTGAATATAGGGGCATGGAAAACCGGCAGAGGTATACATATATATGGGGGCGAATGTGCTTGGGTTTCCATTTGTTAACAGCCACCCGTTGATCAAGCGCTCAATCGTCGCCACCGTCAGCGAGCAGGCGAGGGCACACGTGCGGCTTTTTCCGACAAAAATACTGGGACTTTGTCCCGCGCTCCGATTGGCGTAAACTGCGCCCAAGCCTGCGAGGAGTTTTTATGACCGCTATTACCATTACCGACGCCGCCCATGATTACCTGGCCGACCTGCTTTCCAAGCAGAACACCCCCGGCATCGGCATCCGTGTCTTCATCACCCAGCCTGGCACCCAGTACGCCGAAACCTGCATTGCCTACTGCAAGCCGGGCGAAGAAAAACCTGAAGATACTGCGCTGGGGCTGAAAAGCTTCACTGCTTATATCGATTCGTTCAGCGAAGCGTTTCTCGATGACGCCGTCGTCGACTACGCCACCGACCGTATGGGCGGCCAGTTGACCATCAAGGCGCCGAACGCCAAGGTGCCAATGGTCAATGCCGACAGCCCGGTCAATGAGCGCATCAATTATTACCTGCAAACCGAGATCAACCCGGGGCTGGCCAGCCACGGCGGTCAGGTCAGCCTGATCGATGTGGTCGAGGACGGCATTGCCGTATTGCAGTTCGGTGGCGGTTGCCAGGGCTGCGGCCAGGCAGACGTGACCTTGAAGGAAGGCATCGAGCGCACCCTGCTCGAGCGCATCCCGGAGCTCAAGGGCGTTCGCGATGTGACCGACCATACGCAGAAAGAAAACGCCTACTATTAAGGCGTTCGCTGCGAGCATGAAAAACGGCGCCCCGTGAGCGCCGTTTTTTTATGGACAATGTTCGCCGACCCTGTCGGCGGAACTGCTCGCAAAGGTGCTTCTAGGGGCGATAAAGGTGCGCATGCCCGGCGCGATACAACGATGACTCGCTGAACACCTCACTGCCCAGCACCCGCCCGACCAGAATCAGCGCCGTACGCCGAAACCCTTTGGCCTCGACTTTCCCGGCAATGTCCTCCAGCGTGCCGACCACCCAGTCCTGATCTGGCCATGTCGCCCGGTGAATAACGGCAATCGGGCAATCCGCGCCGTAATGGGGCAGCAATTGAACCAGTATCTTCTGCAGATGATTGACGCCCAAATGAATGGCCATGGTCGCGCCATGTTGCGCCAGACTGGCCAGTTCCTCGCCGGCCGGCATGGCAGTCTTGTCGGCGTAACGGGTCAGAATCACGCTTTGTGAAATGTCCGGCAGGGTCAACTCGGCGCCGAGCAGCGCTGCGCATGCCGCTGTGGCAGTCACGCCTGGAATGATCTCGAAGGGAATGCCGAGCTCGCGCAGATAGCGAATCTGCTCACCGATCGCTCCGTACAGACTCGGATCTCCGGAATGCACGCGCGCGACGTCCTGGCCTTTGGCATGGGCACTCTTGATCAGATCGATGATCTGTTCCAGGTGCAGCTCGGCACTGTTGACCACGCTATCGGCCCGGTGACCTTCCAGCACTGCCGACGGCACCAGCGAGCCAGCGTAGATAATCACCGGGCAGGCGCGGATCAGGCGCTGGCCTTTGACGGTGATCAGTTCCGGATCGCCGGGCCCAGCGCCGATAAAGTAGACGGTCATCGTTAAATCCTAGTAAAGAGGCGCAGCTGCACTACAGATGAAGTGTGCTCATGATCGATGTCGACGATTATCGGGATTTTATGCAGCGCCAGCCAATGCCAGCGTGGCCTGCGCATATTTCTGCCGCGCAATGAACAGTCTCGCCGGCGCCTGGATCAGTTGCTCGGCCATTGCCAGCGCGGCGCTTTCCGCCACGCCGTAGCAGCCGGTGCGCTCAAAGGCGATCTGTGATTGATGGCTGAGACGCTGTTGGTAACCGGCCAGTTCGGCACTGCTGAAAAACCGCAAGGGCAGGTTCAACTGTGTGGCCAGTTCCAGCAGACCCGGTTCGTCACGCTTCAGATCGATAGTGGCTAACGCCTTGACGGCTCGCAGTTCGATGCGATGCGCCTGCAGGGCTTGATCGAGTAACGCGCGCAGCGTACTGGCCGGGCAGCCGCGCTGGCAGCCCAAGCCAACAACCAGCGTCGGCGCTGCGCGGTCATTGATCATGCCTGATAGTGCCCTGCGCTTTTGCGGCGGAACAACCAGGCACTGATCAGGCCCAAGGCCAGCCAGAACGCTACGTTAGTCAACTGAGAAGCGATTTTGAACTGGGTTTCCAATGCCTCCGGCGCGAGCATGGAATGCACCTGTGGCTGCGGCGCGCCGATCACATGCGGCACTGCAAGAATCGCCACTCCGAGAATCTTCATCAGCCAGTGACGGCTGAAGGCGATCAGTGCCAGACCGACAGCGGTCGAAGCAGCAGTGCCAATCCACCATATTTGTCGCGATGCCAGATCGGCGGCTGCCGTGCCCGGCAATTCTGGCGGCAGCCCCAGCGTTGGCGCGAGAACGAACGTGGCGTAACCGGCCAGCCCCCAGAGCAGACCTTGCGAAGTCCGGGTCGGCGCGCGCAGGGTGTAAAGGCCAGCGAGCATCAAGGCGAAACCCACTGCCACCACCAGATTGCCACCGGTGGTCGAGACCACGCGCTGCCAGCCGTCTTCGGGCTCCCAGGCTTCGCCATCGTGGCTGTGGGCGGCAGTGCCAGCGGCGTGTTCGTGAACTTGCACGACCGGTTCGGATTTCTCGAAGGTTTCGGCCTGCAGAATCAGTGGTGATACCCAGAAACTCTGCAGCAACGTCAGCAGCAGGGCGGCCAGCAAGCCGGTGAACCCCGCCGTTTGCGCGATACGCTTGATCATGTCGGCAGGTCTCAGTGGCAAGGGAACGCAGCGCTGTGGCGGGTATCGTGGGCAGCGTTGTGCACTGCTTCGATGTGCGAGAAACCGGCGAACCAGACCAGACTGGCGCCGAGGATCGAGGCGAAGAGGGCGGCGGCCACGCGTTGGCCGAGAGTGGTGGTGCTGGAGATGTGGTCAGTGTGGCTGACGGTATTGCTGATGATCGACATAGCGCTTCCCTCTGAAATGTCAGCGGGTGAATAGAGCGCAGGAAAATCCCTGCGAGTCGGGCACGCAGGGATTTCGAACAGCGCCCGCCCACCGCGGGTTTGTTGGTGGTCAGCGGCGCTTGCGCGCGCTGGGTGTTGCGGGCCGGTCTCCGGGCTCACGAGGGGTTGGTTTGTCACCGACCTGCAAGCGTCACCTTCCCATGCCAGGGCACAGTGGATTTGACGCTTCGCTCGCTTACCGTTGCGGGGGCAGCACCGGACTGACATGGCTTTGAGTAAAGCACATGATTCACCGGTTTCCCGTTTCACCCTGTGAAGGGCACCCGTAACAAGGTGTGCAGGAGAACATGGGTTTGGGTTTTTAGTCAATTTCCGGGGAGTTTTCGGTGCTGCGGTGGGGGCATTTTCTGATGTTTTTGTGTGTATATCCGTTGCTGCGGGTGTTGCTGATTACGGTTTCGCCCTTACGGCGAGGCACTTTTCCCAAACGCCGAAAAAGTACCCAAAAAGGCTTGCTCCTACGTTCGGCCCTCGCAGGCTCGGGTTCCTTCGCTGCGGGACTGATCCGGGCGCAGCGGCTCCGGTTTGCTTCGCTGCACCTACACTCGCTGTGTACGACTGCGTCGTACGGTCGCTGCGCTCCCACGCCCGGATCAATCCCTCCGCTCAGCCTTCCGACGTCGCCGGTGGATCAAGATCAAGAGCACTCGAGCTTGCGCTCATTGTTGAGTGGGGCGGCTTCGCCGCGGGCAGCTGCGCTGCCTTGCTTTTTGCTTTTTGTGGGAGCGAGCCCGCTCGCGAAGGCGGCCTGACAGCCGACCTGGTCTTGCAGCACGCGATCCGACTGTAGGAGCTGCCGAAGGCTGCGATCTTTTGATCTGGCTTTTGCTTTTGATCTTTTGCCCCTTCGGCAGGCTTCGTTATGGGATCGCTCCGGGTGTGTGATCACAGCTACCGTACGACGCAGTCGTACATCTGGAAAAGGGAGTCGCTGGAGCGAAACCGCACGCCGCTGCACCCGTAGCAACGGATATACCCCCAGTTTCAGACTCACCGACCATTGACCCACGACGGACCCATGCGTAGCCTTGCGCTTTCGAGGTTCTTCGGCACTCGCCGAAGCTAAGAAGGGAACGCGGTCAAAGCCGCGGCTGCCCCCGCAACTGTGAACGGTGAGGTTCGTTGCCACGCCACTGCCAGCTCAGCCAATGAGCCAGCGGGAAGGCGCAGCGAATGCCAGGCCCAGCGCCTGGACACCGTCAGCCAGGAGACCTGCCTCGTCACAGATTCTCACTACAACCGGGCGGGGTGATCCGGTGGCGAATGCTTCCGGCGTGCACACGCGCTGCCGGTTCTCGTCCCGTATGCCCGCCGCTTGCCAAAGGGCATACCGATGAAAACACTGGCCAAACTCCCCGTCACCATCGTCACCGGTTTTCTCGGTTCGGGCAAAACCACGCTGCTACGGCACATGCTCGACAACGCTCAGGGCCGGCGCATCGCGGTGATCGTCAACGAGTTCGGCGAGTTGGGCATCGACGGTGAAATCCTCAAGCAATGCACCATCGGCTGCACCGAAGAAGAGGCCAGCGGCCGCGTATACGAATTGGCCAACGGCTGCCTGTGCTGCACGGTGCAGGAAGAATTCTTCCCGGTGATGCGCGAACTGGTAGCCCGTCGCGGTGACCTCGATCACATTCTCATCGAAACCTCGGGCCTGGCCCTGCCCAAGCCATTGGTGCAAGCGTTCCAGTGGCCGGAAATTCGCAGCGCCTGCACCGTCGATGCGGTGATCACTGTGGTCGACAGCCCGGCCGTCGCCGCCGGCACGTTCGCCGCGTTCCCGGATCAGGTCGATGCCCAGCGCAAGCTCGATCCGAACCTCGACCATGAATCGCCGCTGCACGAGCTGTTCGCCGATCAACTGGCGAGCGCCGATCTGGTGATCCTCAACAAGGCCGACCAGACCAGCCCGCAAGACTTGGCTCGCGTACGCGCTGAGGTCGCCGAAGAGCTGCCGCCAGCGGTAAAAATCATCGAAGCCAGCAACGGTCGTTTGCCGCTCGACGTCTTGATTGGCCTCGGCGCTGGCTCCGAAGAACACATCGATAGCCGCCACAGCCACCATGATCACCATCATGACGGTGATGACGATCATGACGACCACGATCACGACGCCTTCGACTCGATCTCCATCGAACTGCCGCAAGCCGACGAAAGCCTGCTGCTCGACGCACTGACGCAATTGGTGGTGCAGCACGGCATTCTCCGTGTCAAAGGTTTCGCCGCCATCCCGAACAAACCGATGCGCTTGTTGATTCAGGGTGTAGGCACGCGTTTCGACAAGCATTTCGACCGTCAGTGGGGCGCTGAAGAAGCGCGCGTCACGCGTCTGGTGCTGATTGGTCAGGCACTGGATGCCGTGCAACTCGAAGCGCAATTGCGCGCCGCGCTCAGCGTTTAAGCCATGCACCTGCTCAGGACTCAGCCCGGCGGATTCGTCTCGGATGACAACATTGCCGACCTCGGACAAACCCCCGCCGAGCTGGTGATCCTGTGCAGCGGCGATTCCAGCCTGGCGCTGCTTGCCGAGGCGGCGCAGCAGCTGCCGGATGATTATCCGAGCTTGCGTCTGGCCAACCCGATGCAGGTGCAGAATCATGCGTCGGTCGATTTGTACGTGGACGAAGTGCTGCGACACGCCAAGGTCATTCTCATCTCGCTGCACGGCGGCATCGCCTATTGGCGCTACGGCGTCGAGCGGCTGATCGAACTGTCCGAACGCGGCGTGCAACTGATTCTGGTACCGGGCGATGACCGTCCGGACCCGGAGCTCAGCGACTTGAGCACGGTCAGCGCTCAGTCACGCGATCGACTCTGGCAGTTCCTGCGTCAGGGTGGCATGGGCAATGCGCTGGATTTCTTCCGTTGCCTGGGCAACCAATGGTTCGCCCGCGATTACCCGTGGAGCGAGCCGCAGACCCTGCCGCGCACGGCCATTTATCACCCACGGAAAAACACCGCCGCCCTGAGTGACTGGCAAGCCGAATGGCTGCCCGATCAACCTGTGGCGGCGCTGTTGTTTTATCGCTCGCATTTGCAGGCCGCGAACACCGCGTTCATCGATGTGTTCTGTCAGCGTTTGCAGGCGGCCGGGCTCAATCCGCTGCCGATCGCGGTGGCCAGTCTTAAAGAGCCAGCCTGCCTGGCGGTGGTCGAGGATTGGCTGGATGAAGTCGAAGCGGGGGTGATTCTAAACACCACCGGGTTCGCCCAATCGAGCCCGGAAGCACCGCATCTGCGCCCGTTTCGCCGCAATATCCCGGTGATTCAAGCGATCTGCGCCCAAGACAACGAGCCCGGCTGGCGCGCCAGCGAGCAGGGCCTCGGGCCGCGCGACCTGGCGATGCATATTGCCTTGCCGGAACTCGACGGGCGCATCATCAGCCGGCCGATCAGCTTCAAGGATCTGGCCTGGCGCAGCGAGCGCAGTCAGTCCGACGTGGTTTGCTACCGCGCCCAGCCCGAGCGCATGGATTTCGTCGCCGAACTGGCGCGGCGCTGGATTGATCTGGCGCGCGTGCCCGATGGCGAAAAGCGCATTGCGCTGATCCTCGCCAACTACCCGACCCGCGACGGTCGCATCGGTAACGGTGTCGGTCTCGATACGCCGGCGGCAGCGCTAAACATTCTGCGGGCATTGCGCGGCGAGGGTTATCCGGTCACGGCCGAGTTGCCCGACAGCGGCACCGAGCTGATTCAGCAATTGCTCGGCGGCGTCAGCAACGACCTCGACAGCCTCGATCTGCGCCCCTGTCAGCAGAGCCTGGCGATGGACGATTACCTGGCAATGTTCAACGCGTTGCCGCAGGCCAATCGCGCTGCGGTGCTCGAGCGTTGGGGATCGCCACACAATGATCCGATGTGCCGCGACGGTCGCCTGATGATCGCCGGTCTGCGTTTCGGTCTGACCTTTGTCGGCATCCAGCCGGCCCGGGGTTATCAGGTCGATCCGAGCGCGGTCTATCACGACCCGGATCTGGTTCCGCCGCACGGTTATCTGGCCTTCTATTTCTGGTTGCGCAACACCTACGGCGCGCATGGCGTGATCCACGTCGGCAAGCACGGCAACCTCGAATGGCTACCGGGCAAAGGTGTCGGCCTCTCGGACAATTGCTGGCCGGACGCACTGCTCGGGCCGCTGCCGAATATCTATCCGTTTATCGTCAACGATCCGGGCGAGGGCGCCCAGGCCAAACGGCGCACGCAGGCGGTGATCATCGACCACCTGATGCCACCACTGACGCGCGCAGAAACCTATGGGCCGCTGCGCAATCTGGAGGTGCTCGCCGATGAATATTACGAGGCGCAACTGCTTGATCCGCGCCGCGCGCGTGAGCTTCAGCGCGACATCCTGCAATTGGTCCGGGACACGCAGATCGACCGCGAACTGCAATTGGACGCTGCGCTGGACAGTGACGCCGATGCGGCGATCTGGTTGCCGCGTCTGGATACTTATCTGTGCGATCTGAAGGAATCGCAGATTCGCGATGGTCTGCACATTTTTGGTGAATCGCCGAGCGGGCGCTTGCGCATTGACACGTTACTGGCGTTGCTACGGATTCCGCGCGGTGATGGCAAGGGCGCACAGTCGAGTCTGTTGCGGGCGTTGGCCAAGGCGTTTGAACTGGGCTTTGATCCGCTGGATTGCGCGTTGGCCGATCCGTGGAGCGGCCCGTGTCCCGGCGAGTTGCAGTCCGTCAGCGATGAAGTCTGGCGCACCGCTGGCGACACCCGCGAACGCCTCGAATTGTTTGCCACCGACCTGATCTCCCAAACACTGGATTTCCCCTGTGGGAGCGGGCTTGCTCGCGAAGGCGGAGTTTCAGTCGACGACCCTTTGCCTGACACACCGCTTTCGCGAGCAAGCCCGCTCCCACAAGGGCCGGGGTGGGCTGAGGTTGATTCGATACTCGAGCATCTGCGCGAAGTCGTCGCCCCACGCCTGGACGCTTGCGGCGCGGCCGAAATGCGCGGGCTGCTCGATGCGTTGCGCGGTCGTTTCGTCCCCGCCGGCCCCAGCGGCGCGCCCAGCCGTGGCCGCCTCGACGTGCTGCCGACCGGGCGAAACTTCTATTCTGTAGATGTGCGCAACCTGCCCACCACCACGGCGTGGCGCATCGGTTTCCAGTCCGCCACGCTGATTCTCGAGCGGCACCTGCAGGATCATGGCGATCACTTGCGTCAATTGGGCTTGTCGGTCTGGGGCACCGCAACCATGCGCACAGGCGGCGATGACATCGCCCAGGCCATGGCGCTGATGGGGGTGCGCCCGGTCTGGGCCACGGGCAGTCAGCGCGTGGATGATTTCGAAATTCTGCCGCTGAGTCTGCTCGATCGCCCAAGGGTCGACGTGACGCTGCGGGTCTCGGGTTTTTTCCGTGATGCGTTTGCCAATCTCATCCGCCTGTTCGACGCCGCCGTGCAAGCGGTGGCCGCGCTGGACGAACCGGATGACTTGAATCCACTCGCCGCCAAAGTGCGTGCCGAACGCGAGGCGCTGTTACAAGCGGGCGCCGACGAAGACACTGCGCGGCGTCAGGCCGGATGGCGGATCTTCGGCGCAAAACCGGGTGCATACGGCGCCGGGGTGCAAGGCGCGATCGATGGGCGCCTGTGGCAGACCCGCGAAGACCTCGCCGAGGTCTACCTGAATTGGGGCGCCTACGCTTATGGCGGTGCAGACGATGGCACCGCCGCCCGCGAGCAATTCAGTCAGCGCCTTAGCCAGGTGCAAGCGGTGCTGCACAACCAGGACAACCGCGAGCATGACTTGCTCGATTCCAATGATTACTACCAGTTTCAGGGCGGTATGCTCGCGGCAGTGGAAAGCCTGCGCGGCGAGGCGGCGGCCAGTTATCACGGCGATCACAGCCAGCCGGATCTGCCGAAGATCCGTACCTTGAAGGAAGAACTGAACCGCGTCGTGCGCTCGCGAGCGGTGAATCCGAAGTGGATCGACGGAGTCAAACGCCACGGCTATAAAGGTGCGTTCGAACTGGCGGCGACGGTTGATAATCTGTTCGCCTTCGACGCGACTACGCAATTGATCGACGACCATCAATATGCCTTGCTGGCGGATGCGTATTTGCTCGACCCGGCGACGCGGGATTTTGTACGTGAACATAATCCGCATGCGCTGCGCGACATGACCGAGCGCATGCTCGAGGCGCAGCAGCGGGGGATGTGGCAGGAGCCGGGGGCCTATAAAGAGGCGCTTGAAAACCTCCTGCTGGACATTGAAGAAGACACCTGACACACCGCGATTCCCTGTAGGGCCGAGCCCGCAGTTGAAGCAATTCACTGACCATGACCGAGTACCCACAATGACCGACACCCCGCATTTCCCGCTCTCTGCCGTGGTCGGCGCCGACGATTTGAAACTCGCCCTGTGCCTGACCGCCATCGACCCGAAAATCGGCGGCGTGCTGATCGAAGGTCCGCGTGGCATGGCCAAGTCGACGCTGGCCCGGGGCCTGGCGGATCTGCTCGCCAGCGGTCCATTCGTCACTTTGCCGTTGGGCGCTACTGAAGAGCGGCTGGTCGGCACCCTCGATCTCGACGCAGCCCTGAGCAGCGGTCGCGCACAATTCTCCCCCGGAGTTTTGGCCAAGGCTGACGGTGGCGTGCTGTACGTCGATGAGGTCAATCTGCTGCCGGATCATCTGGTGGACCTGCTGCTTGATGTCGCCGCCAGCGGCACCAACCTGATCGAGCGCGATGGCATTTCCCATCGGCATTCGGCGAAATTCGTCCTGATCGGCACCATGAACCCCGAAGAGGGGGAACTGCGGCCGCAACTGCTTGACCGTTTCGGTTTGAACGTCGCGCTCAGCGGTCAAACCGCGCCCACCGAGCGCGGGCAGATCATCCGTCGGCGGCTGGATTTCGATAGCGATCCGCGAGCGTTCTGCGCGCAATGGGAAGGCGAGCAGCACATCTTGCGTTTGCGTTGTGAAAACGCACGTGAGCGCTTGGCTGACATCCCGCTGGATGATGCAGCATTGGCGTTGATTACCGAGCGCTGTTTCGCTGCTGGCGTTGATGGCTTGCGCGCCGATCTGGTCTGGTTGCGCGCGGCTCGCGCCCATGCCGCGTGGCGCGGGGCGGATGCAATTGCCCAGCAGGACATCGACGCGGTGGCCGAATTCGCCCTGCGCCATCGTCGTCGCGAACAATCTTCATCCGGCGCTGAGCCGCCTGCGCCGTCGCCGGCGGGCGCAGAAAGCAATTGCGACGCAGGGCAGGGCCAGTGGGGCGAAATGCCGGCGACAGCGCAAGTGACCGGCGCTCGCCGCGAAGTGCCGAGCTGGCCGCCGCTGGCAAAAAAGCCCTAGGCATTCGCCCCCGATCCGACGCGGGGGCGAATGCCAGACCCCGCGCCGGACAACTCGATAACGGCCGTCAAGGGCAACGGCAGGCGGCCAGCAGCGGCGCGGTGAACTGGCCGGGCACGCTGCTCAATGGCCACCCTCAGCGGCGCGCTGATCTGCTGTTTCATCAACGCACTCGTTCGCCCCATGAAATCTGGCTGGTCATCGTCGACGCTTCGGCTTCGACCCGTCGCCATCAGGCCCTGAGCGATGCCAAAGGCGTGCTCGCACAACTGTTCGACGATGCTTACCGCCAACGGGCGCGGCTGGCCTTGCTGACGGCCAGTGGCGCCGCGCCGAAGTGGCAGGTGCAAGGCTTGAAAGCCTCAAGCGGCCTGCGTGTCTGGCTCGACAAGCTGGGCGCCGGTGGCGGGACGCCGTTGCTCGCGGCGCTGGCGCAGGCGCAGCAGTGGTTGTCCGTGCGGCGCAAGCGTTTTCCCGCTGAACAGCAGCGCTGTCTGATCGTGACCGATGGTCGCTTGAAAGAACTGTCCGGACTGCCGGTGCTCACCTGCCCGGGATTGCTGATCGACATCGAGCGCGGGCCGATACGACTGGGCCGAGCAAAGGAACTGGCGACCGCGCTGCAAGCGCAGTATCAGCATATCGATGCGCTGGGTTTGAGCTGAACATTAGATTCCTGCTGTTGATACAGATTTTGAAATGATTTGCTGCTGTGGAGCAGGCCGGTTGAACCTGTACGCTCCAAGGCCATTTTTCATTCAGGATTTACATGAACACCCTCTTGGAGCCTCCCAGTCAACACTCCCCAACGCGCCTTCACGCGATCTTGATCCATTCGCAGCACCCCGTCTTTCGACTTCCGACTATCGTTGATAACGCGGCCCTTGAGCCTTCGCGTTGCACTTCGCCGTGTCCGGCAGCCTGAATTCACAGAATAGAGATCGAGACGTTTTATGGAATGGTTAGCGGATCCCACGGCCTGGTTAGGCCTGTTGACTCTGATCGTGCTGGAGCTGGTGCTGGGTATCGACAACCTGGTGTTTATTGCAATTCTTGCCGACAAACTGCCGCCGCATCAGCGTGATCGCGCGCGGATCATCGGTCTGTCGCTGGCGCTGATCATGCGACTGGGCCTGTTGGCGAGTATCTCCTGGCTGGTCACGCTGACGCAGCCATTGTTCGAGGTGTTCGACAAGAGCTTCTCCGGACGTGATCTGATCATGCTGTTCGGTGGTGTGTTCCTGTTGTTCAAGGCCACCATGGAATTGCACGAACGGCTCGAAGGCCACGTCGGCGAGCGCTCGACCAACAGTGCCTATGCGCTGTTCTGGCCGATCGTGGCGCAGATCGTGGTACTCGACGCAGTGTTTTCCCTCGATGCGGTGATCACCGCCGTAGGCATGGTCGATGAATTGGCAGTGATGATGATCGCCGTGATCATCTCCATCGGCCTGATGATTGTCGCCAGCAAACCGCTGACGCGTTTTGTCAACGCGCACCCGACCGTGATCATGCTGTGTCTGGGCTTCCTGATGATGATCGGTTTTGCCCTGACTGCAGAAGGTCTGGGTTTCCACATCCCGAAAGGTTATCTGTACGCGGCCATCGGGTTCTCGATCCTGATCGAAGTGTTCAACCAGATCGCCCGTGCACGCCGCAAGCGTTCGATGCAGGGCTTGCGGCCCTTGCGCGAGCGCACTGCCCATGCGGTGATGCGTTTGCTCGGTGGGCGCAAACTGGCCGTGGAGGAAGTTGGCGAAGAGATTTCCGATTTGCTCGATAACGGTGAGGCGCCGGTCGCCGAACTGTTCGACCGCCGTGAGCGGGTGATGATCAGCGGCGTGCTGCAATTGGCGGAGCGTGCGATTCGCCACCTGATGACGGTGCGCGCCGACGTTGACCTGATTGACCTTGCCGATGATGCAGAAACCATTCGTACGAAGTTGATGCATTCGTCCTACTCGCGCTTGCCGTTGATTCGCGATGGTGCGGTGGATGAGCCGTTGGGCTTCGTGCACAAGAAGGAGTTGCTCAAGGAATACCTGGCCGGCAACGAGCCGAACCTTGAGCATCTGGCACGCAAGACCATCAATCTGCTCGACAGCTATTCGATCCTCAATGCGTTGGAACAAATGCGCGCGGCGTCGACGCACATCGCCTTCGTCGTCAATGAGTTCGGTGACTTTGTCGGCGTGCTGACCATGACCGACATCCTCGAATCCATCGCCGGCGAGTTACCCGATGCCAGCGAAATCGAAGGTCCGGATGTGGTCGAAGAGCACAATGGTTTCCTCGTCAGCGGTGCGCTGCCGTTGGCTCGCGTACGCCAGCGCACCGGCTTCGGTGCCGAACCGACCGAGGACTATCAAACCATGGCCGGGTTGGTAATGAGCCTGCTTGATCGGTTGCCGATCACCGGCGATCAACTGCAATACGAGGGCTGGCAGCTGACCGTCAGGGCGGTTGAAGAGCGGCGGGTGACACGGGTTTTGCTGGAGCGTGCTGCCGCGTAATACCGAGTTCTGTAAAGGCTGCCGGCCTCTTCGCGAGCAAGCTCGCTCTCATGTCTGAACGCAGTCAGATGGGAGCGAGCTTGCTCGCGAATGCAATTTGGCAGGCACCTGCGATCCCTTCCTGACAGTTGTTCAGATTGTCTTGATTGCCACGGTCACAGTCGACCGTGGCACTTGGTTGTTTTTGGTGCGCCGCGCCATTGCATGTGGCGCGAATACCCGCCTCGTGTAGCCAAAGGTAGCGCGCGTTGAGGGCGTGCCGGGTAACAGCGGCATTACATTCATCGCATCCACCTGATTTCAAAAACATTTCATTGCGCTGCAGATTCCTTTGACAGGCTGTGGCACACTTTCTGCTGTTCATTCCGTAGTAACAAACCGAGTTCCGGTATAGCGGAATAAACACCTCTCAGGAGTGCTTGCCATGCATCGCCGTCCTTCGTTAATCAAAGCGTGTGTTTTTGTTCTTGCAGCGTCTTCTTCGGTCATGGGCCTGGCCCAGGCGGCTGACAGCAAGCTCGACAGTGTCCTGGCCCGTGGCAAGTTGATTGTCGGCACCGGCAGCACCAATGCGCCGTGGCACTTTCAGGGCGCGGACGGCAAGTTGCAGGGTTTTGATATCGACATCGCCAGGATGGTGGCCAAGGGGCTGTTCAACGATCCAGGCAAAGTCGAGTTCGTGGTGCAGTCGTCCGATGCGCGGATTCCCAACCTGCTGACCGACAAGGTCGACATGAGCTGCCAGTTCATCACCGTCACCGCCAGCCGTGCGCAGCAAGTTGCGTTCACTTTGCCGTACTACCGCGAAGGCGTCGGCCTGCTGTTGCCGAACAACAGCAAGTACAAGGAAATCGAAGACCTGCAAGCGGCGGGCGATGACGTCACCGTCGCGGTGCTGCAGAACGTGTACGCCGAAGAGCTGGTGCATCAGGCATTGCCCAAGGCCAAGGTCGACCAGTACGACAGCGTCGACCTGATGTATCAGGCGGTGAATTCCGGGCGCGCCGATGCCGCCGCCACCGACCAGTCCTCGGTTAAATACCTGATGGTGCAGAACCCTGGCCGCTACCGCAGCCCGGCTTACGCGTGGAGCCCGCAGACCTACGCCTGCGCGGTCAAACGTGGCGATCAGGACTGGCTGAACTTCGTCAACACCGCGCTGCACGAAGCCATGACCGGAGTTGAATTTCCGACTTACGCCGCGTCGTTCAAACAGTGGTTCGGTGTTGATCTGCCGTCGCCTGCCATCGGTTTCCCCGTCGAATTCAAATGATCCCGTGAGAGTGGGGCGATTTCAGTCGCCCCGCTCAAGGTACTGCTGACCATGAACTATCAGTTGAACTTTGCTGCCGTGTGGCGCGATTTCGACACCTTGCTGGCGGGGCTCGGTTTAGGCTTGCAGCTGGCGCTGGTGTCGATCGCCATCGGCTGCGTGATCGGCCTGCTGATGGCGTTTGCCTTGCTGTCGAAGCATCGCGCCTTGCGGGTGCTGGCCTCGGTGTACGTCACGGTGGTGCGCAACACGCCGATCCTGGTGTTGATTCTGTTGATCTACTTTGCCTTGCCGAGCCTTGGGATACGTCTGGACAAGATCCCGTCGTTCATCATCACGCTGTCGCTGTATGCCGGCGCATACCTGACCGAGGTTTTTCGCGGCGGCTTGCTGAGCATTCCCAAAGGCCAGCGCGAAGCGGGGCTGGCGATCGGCCTCGGCGAATGGCAGGTCAAGGCTTACGTCACCGTGCCGGTGATGCTGCGTAATGTCTTGCCGGCGCTGTCGAACAATTTCATTTCGCTGTTCAAGGACACTTCGCTCGCCGCTGCGATTGCGGTGCCGGAGCTGACCTATTACGCGCGCAAGATCAACGTCGAAAGCTACCGGGTGATCGAAACCTGGCTGGTGACCACGGCGTTGTATGTCGCGGCCTGTTACTTCATTGCCATGCTGCTGCGTTACCTCGAGCAGCGCCTGGCGATCCGCCGATAGGAGGCTGCAATGTACCAATCTCCCAGTTGGTTGCATGAATTGTGGCTCGCCCGCGAGCCGTTGTGGCAGGGCTTTCTGACCAGCGTGCAAGTTTCGGCGCTGGCCATTGTGCTGGGCACGCTGCTTGGTGTGGTCACCGGGCTGATCCTGACTTACGGCAGATTCTGGATGCGCGCGCCGTTCCGGGTTTACGTCGATCTGATTCGCGGCACGCCAGTATTCGTGCTGGTGCTGGCCTGCTTCTACATGGCGCCGGCGCTCGGTTGGCAGATCAGCGCGTTTGAGGCCGGCGCTCTAGGGCTAACCCTGTTCTGCGGCTCGCACGTTGCCGAAATCGTACGCGGCGCGTTGCAAGCCTTGCCGCGCGGCCAAATGGAGGCGGGCAAAGCCATTGGCCTGACGTTCTACCAATCCCTCGGCTACGTACTGTTGCCTCAGGCGCTGCGGCAGATCCTGCCGACCTGGGTCAACTCGTCCACCGAAATCGTCAAGGCTTCGACCTTGCTCTCGGTGATCGGCGTCGCCGAATTGCTGCTCAGCACGCAACAGATCATCGCCCGAAACTTCATGACCCTGGAGTTCTATCTGTTCGCCGGTTTTCTGTTCTTCGTCATCAACTACGGCATCGAATTACTCGGCCGGCACATTGAAAAGCGGGTGGCCCTGCCATGACTCAAGTTCAAGTTGCTTCACCGGATCAGGCGCTGCTGGACATTCGCGGCCTGCACAAACAGTACGGCGCAGTGGAAGTGCTCAAAGGTGTCGACCTGAGCATGCAGCGCGGCAACGTCGTCACGCTGATTGGCTCCAGCGGCTCGGGCAAGACCACGTTGCTGCGTTGCGTGAACATGCTGGAAGAATTCCAGGGCGGGCAGATCCTGCTCGACGGCGAATCCATCGGCTACGACGAGATCAACGGCAAACGGGTTCGCCATCCGGAAAAAGTCATTGCCCGTCATCGCGCGATGACCGGCATGGCGTTCCAGCAATTCAATCTGTTCCCGCACTTGAGCGCGTTGCAGAACGTCACGCTGGGCCTGCTCAAGGTTAAGAAGATGCCCAAGGACGAAGCCGTGGTGCTCGCCGAAAAATGGCTCGAGCGCGTCGGCCTGCTGGAGCGGCGCAATCACTTTCCCGGTCAGTTGTCCGGCGGCCAGCAACAGCGCGTAGCAATCGCCCGGGCCATCGCGATGAACCCGAGCCTGATGCTCTTCGATGAGGTCACCTCTGCCCTCGACCCGGAACTCGTCGGCGAGGTGCTTAACGTTATCAAGGGGCTGGCCGAGGACGGCATGACCATGTTGCTGGTGACCCACGAGATGCGTTTTGCCTTCGAGGTCTCGGACAAGATCGTCTTCATGAATCAAGGGCGCATCGAAGAGCAGGGGCCTCCCAAGGAACTGTTCGAACGCCCGCAATCGCCGCGTCTGGCTGAATTTCTCAAGAACACGCGGTTTTGAATCTGCACTTTTGCAATCAGGAGAAACACCCATGAGCATTACGCGTTACGGCACTGGCAGCACCGCCGCCGGCGGCCAGCCTCGTCCCTTCGCCCGCGCTGTTGAAGCGGATGGCTGGCTGCATGTGTCCGGTCAGGTACCGGCGGTGGATGGCGAGATCATTGTCGGCGGCATCGTTGAGCAGACCCACCAGACCATGAAGAACCTGATCGCGATTCTCGAAGAGGCCGGTTATGGCCTGGAGGATGTGGTAAGGGCCGGTGTGTGGCTGGACGATCCACGGGATTTCAGCAGTTTCAACAAGGTCTTCGCCGAGTATTTCAAACCCGAACACGCCCCGGCCCGGGCGTGTGTGCAGGCGAGCATGATGGTCGATTGCAAGGTTGAGATCGACTGCATTGCCTACAAGAAGAAGGCCTGAGGCAACGCGGCTCTTGTAGGCGCTGCCGAAGGCTGCGATCTTTTGGCATTTTTGGATGCGCCAAAAAGGCAAGATCAAAAGATCGCGGCCTGCGGCAGCTCCTACAGGGAATATCGAGTGAGTAATGACATGACCGAAGACACCATCAAACGCCGGGCACGCGGTCTGGACCGGGCGTTCGATATCCTCGATTTTCTCAAGGAAATCGGCCAGCCGCTGCGCCCCAATGACATCGCCAGCGGCATCGGCGGTCCGAAATCCACGGTCTACGAACTGGTCGCGTCCCTGCTCGAACGACGGATTCTGGAGCCGGTGGGCAAGGACGGTCACGTCTATCTGGGCCGGCAGCTGTATTTTTTAGGCCAGGCGCATCTGCGTCATTTCGACCTCAGCCGCGAGGCCGACCACGCTCTGCAGGAAATCGTCAGCCAGACCCGCGAAACCGCGCAGATGTGCCTGCTCAACGGGCGCAAATACACGGTGGCGCTGATGAAAGAGGGCGAGCGGCATTTCCGTATTTCCTCCGACATCGGCGAGAACGCGCCGATCCCGTGGACGGCCTCCGGGCGCCTGCTGCTGGCGCATCTGAGCGATCAGCAGATCATCGACCTGATCGATGAGGACGACTACATCCTGCCCGACGGCGAACGCCTGCCGCTGGAACGCTTTCTGGCAGAGATTCGTCAGGCCGGCATCGATGGGTTCTTCTCCTTCGACAGCGTCGCCGACACCTTCACCCATTGTTTCGCCGCGCCCGTCAAAGACCCGCAAGGCGTGGCCATTTGTACCTTGTGCATCGTCGCCCCACGGGCCGATGCGAAAAACAATTACAACGACTATCGCCGGGTTTTGATCGAGAGCGCCAACAGCCTCGCCCGGCGTATCAACGAATAACCGCGGCTGCCTGCGGCCGCGACTGTGAGGATTGGACCATGACGACTGCCATCAACTCTGCCGTGGAAAAGGGCGACGCCACCATCGGCGCACAGCTGACCCGCGACGTCAGCCTGCCGGCGCTGGTGCTGCACCGCGAAGCGCTGGAGCACAACATTCGCTGGATGCAGACATTTGTCAGTGACAGCGGCGCGGAACTGGCGCCCCACGGCAAAACCAGCATGACCCCGGCGTTGTTCAAGCGACAGCTCGACGCCGGCGCCTGGGGCATTACCCTCGCCAGCGCCACTCAGACCCGCGCCGCTTATGCTCATGGCGTGCGACGGGTGTTGATGGCGAATCAGTTGGTCGGCACGCCGAACATGGCGCTGATTGCCGATCTGCTGGCCGATCCGTCGTTCGATTTTTATTGCATGGTCGATCATCCGGACAACGTCGCCGACCTCGGGGCTTACTTCGCCTCGCGTGGGGTCAAACTCAACGTGATGATCGAGTACGGTGTGGTCGGCGGGCGCTGTGGTTGCCGCAGCGAGCAGGAAGTCATCGAACTGGCCAGGGCCATCGACGCGCAACCGGCGCTGGCACTGACCGGCATCGAAGGTTACGAAGGCGTGATCCACGGCGATCACGCGGTCAGCGGCATCCGCGAGTTCGCCGCATCGCTGGTGCGCCTGGCGGTGCAGTTGCAGGACAGCGGCGCTTTCGCAATTGCCAAACCGATCATTACCGCATCCGGTTCTGCCTGGTACGACCTGATCGCCGAATCCTTCGAAACGCAGAACGCCGCTGGCCGCTTCCTCAGTGTGTTGCGCCCGGGCAGCTACGTGGCGCACGACCATGGCATCTACAAAGAGGCGCAGTGCTGCGTGCTCGACCGTCGCAGCGACCTGCACGAAGGCCTGCGCCCGGCGCTGGAAGTCTGGGCTCATGTGCAGTCGCTGCCGGAACCGGGTTTCGCGGTGATCGCGCTGGGCAAGCGCGACGTTGCATTCGATGCCGGTTTGCCCGTGCCGTTGTTGCGCTACAAGGCCGGCGTGGTGCCGGCGGCGGGTGAGGATGTCGGTGCATGCAAGGTCACGGCGGTGATGGATCAACATGCGTTCATGACGGTGGCACCGGGCATTGAGCTGCGGGTCGGCGACATCATTTCCTTTGGTACCTCGCACCCGTGCCTGACGTTCGATAAATGGCGGGTGGGGTTGCTGGTAGATGAGCAGTTGGCGGTCATCGAGACCCTGGAGACTTGCTTCTAAGGCTTGAGACCGCGTTGCGGCCATTCGCGAGCAAGCTCGCGAAGACGCCAGTCCAGACACCATCGATCAACCAGAGACAGCACAAAATGAACACCCTCAGCCCCCAGGGCCCGAACATTCCACATGTCGCCCTCATCGGCGAATGCATGATCGAACTGCAGCAACGCGCCGACGGCAGTCTGCAGCAAAGCTTCGGTGGCGATACGCTCAATACGGCGGTGTACCTGTCCCGCGCGATGGGTGACAAGGCGCAAGTCGATTACGTAACAGCGCTGGGTGATGACAGTTTCAGCGACGCCATGTGCCAGATCTGGCGCAGCGAAGGTATCGGCCTCGAACTGGTGCAGCGTTTGCCCGGTCGACTGCCCGGTTTGTACTGCATCCAGACCGACGCCAGCGGCGAGCGGCGTTTCCTGTATTGGCGCAACGAAGCGGCGGTGCGCGATTGCTTCACGACACCTGCGGCTGAACCAGTCCTTGCGGCCTTGCCCGACTACGATGTGCTGTATTTCAGCGGCATCACCCTCGCCGTGCTCGGCATGCAGGGGCGCGCTCGCCTGGTCAAGACGTTGAGCGAAGCCCGGCAGCGCAATGCGCGTATCGTTTTCGACAATAACTACCGCCCACGCCTGTGGGCTTCGGTGGAAGAGGCGCGGGCGGCGTATCGCAGCGTTTTGCCTTACGTCGATCTGGCGTTACTCACCGTAGATGACGAACAGGCGCTGTTCGGTTTTGCCGATGGCGAAGAAGTGTTCGCCGCTTATGCGCAGTTCGGCACGCCGGAAGTGGTGCTCAAGCGTGGCGCCGAGGCGTGTCTGATTCGTTGTGCGGGGGAGGCGTTTGAAGTCCCGGCGCTGAAGGTTGAAAAGGTCGTCGACACCACGGCGGCAGGGGATTCGTTCAGTGCGGCGTATCTGGCCAGGCGCCTGCTCGGCGGCAGCCCGGCAGAGGCGGCGCAGGCGGGACATGAATTGGCCAGTCGGGTGATTCAGGTGCCCGGAGCACTGATCCCCAAAATCTGAAATCCAATCCCTTGCACTCGTCAGCTCCTACACAGCTGCAGTGATCAATCGCGGTAAAACACCTGCACCAGGTGATAACCAAACTTGCTCTTGATCGGCCCATGCACGGTGCGCAGCGGTTTCTTGAAAATCACCGCATCAATCGCGCCGACCATCTGCCCCGGCCGCACTTCGCCCAGATCGCCGCCGCGCTTGCCCGACGGACAGGTCGAAAACTTCTTCGCCAGCACATCGAACGCCTCGCCCTTGGCGATGCGCTGCTTGAGTTGTTCGGCCTCTTCGGCGGTTTTCACCAGAATGTGGCGGGCTTGGGCTTTCATCGTGCAATACCTGATAACGGGGCGACGGCGGGGCGCGCGATTATGCCTCAAGTCACGGGGTCGGGTTGATCAACTTGCGAATCTTGCTCGCCAGCACTTCGAGGACAAATGGCTTGGCGACCATGTCCATACCTTCTTCAAGGAAACCCTGACGTTCGGCAGCAATTTGCGCGTAACCGGTCATGAACAGCACCTTCAGCTCCGGACGATGCTGCCGGGCAATCTCCGCCAACTGGCGACCGTTCATGCCGGGCAGCCCGACATCGGTGACCAGCAGATCGACGCGCCGCGCAGACTCGAGCAACGGCAGCGCGGTCTGAGCGTTTTGCGCTTCGACGGTTTTGTAGCCCAGCTCCTTGAGCAGATCGAGCACCAGCATGCGCACCGCCGGATCATCCTCGACGACCAGCGCGGTTTCACCAGTCGATGACGCCGCGATCGGTTCGGCATTCTTCACCGACACCGCCTCGGCATCCAGTTCAAGCAAGCGCGGCAAGTACAGGCGCACACAAGTGCCTTGCCCCGGCACGCTGTCGAGGCTGACATGCCCGCCCGACTGCTGGGCGAAACCGTAAATCATCGACAGCCCGAGCCCGGTGCCCTGGCCGATCGGCTTGGTAGTGAAAAACGGGTCAAACGCCTTGGAGCGAATTGACGGCGTCATGCCGGTGCCGTTATCGCTGACCGCGAGCATCACGTATTCCCCGGCCTTCACCGGCTCGAGAATGGTGATGTCACTGCTGTCGAGATACACGTTGGCAGTCTGGATCAGCAACGTGCCGCCTTCCGGCATCGCATCGCGGGCGTTGATCACCAGATTGAGCAGCGCGTTTTCCAGCTGACTCACGTCGGTGCTGACTGGCCAAACCTCTTCGGGCAGGCGCAGTTGCAGATCGATGGCATCGCCCTTGGTGCGGCGGACGAGGTCTTCCAGCGAATGCACCAGTTCGTTGACGTTCAGTTGTTTGCGGTCCAGCGATTGGCGCCGTGAGAACGCCAGCAAGCGATGCGTCAGCGCCGCCGCGCGATTGGCCGAGGACACCGCCGCCTCGGTGAATCGGCCGATCTCATCGGCGCGACCGTTGGCGATGTAGCGCTGCATCAAATCCAGACTGCCGATGATGCCGGTGAGCATGTTGTTGAAGTCGTGGGCAATGCCCCCGGTGAGCTGGCCGACGGCTTCCATCTTCTGCGCGTGGCGCAAGGCATCCTCGGCGCGCTCGCGCTCGAACATCTCGTTCTGCAAACGCTGGTTGGCCTGGGCCAGTTGCTCAGTGCGCGCGCTGACCCGCTCTTCAAGCGTTTCGTTGAGATTGCGCAGGGCTTCTTCGGTTTTCTTGCGCTCGGTTTCGTCAATCACAAAGATGTAGAAACCGTTGACCGCACCGTCTGCGCCGTGACGTGGCAGATAGTTCATCAGGGCATGACGGGTGCTGCCGTCGCGGTGGGGGGTGTAGAAACTGAAGGAACACGAGCGCCCGGCCAGCGCTTCAGCGATATAAGGCGCACGCAGGAAATACGCCTCTTCGCCGATGACTTCGCGGATTGTGCGCCCATACAACTCCTGCGGTGTCAGGCCGTACCAATCGAGATAGGCCGCGTTGTTGAGGCGAAAACGTTCTTCTGCGTCGACGTAGCTGATCAGGATCGGCATGGCGTTGATGATCAATTGCAATTCGGTCTGGCTCTGACGCAGCGCCTGTTCCGTGTGTTTGCGTTCGGTCAGATCCAGCGCCGCGCCGAGAAACCGCATCGGCCGACCATGATGGTCCTTGTAGCAGCGCCCGCGTGCGAACACCCAGCGCAACGTGCCATCGGCCTGCAACAAGCGGTATTCCTCGGCGTACTCGGTGCCATGAGTAATGCAATGTTTGATGCCACGCGCGACCATGGCGCGGTCTTCCGGGTGCACCCCGTGCAGATATTCGCTGATCGGCAACTGTCCGGCCCCGGCCGGATCGACGCCATGCAATTCGGCGAAGTGCGCATCGGCGATGAAGCGATCTTCACCAATGTCCCAATCCCAGGTGCCGACCGCGTCGGTGGCGGCGAGGGCCAGTTGCAGGCGCTCTTCGGACTGACGCTGGGCCTTGAGGCTTTCCTCGGAGCGGCGCTGCAATTCAAGGGCGATGCGGCGGCGTTCGTTGGTTTCGATGGCGGTGATCAGAATTCCCGCCACCTGTGCGGTTTCATCACGAATCGGGCTGTAGGTCAGATCCAGCCAGAAATCGGTTTTTTTACCGTCGCGTTGCACGCTGAAACGCTGCTCGCTGAAGCTGCGCACCTGGCCTTGCAGTACCGCCTGATAAATCGGTTCGGAAAAATCCCGCACTTCCGGCCAGACCTCATGCGTCGGCTGCCCGAACGCCTCGGGATGCTTGCTGCCGGCGAGCAGGGCGAAACCATTGTTGTAGATCTGCGTCAGCTCAGGACCCCATAACAACAACATCGGCATCGGCGAATGAAGCACGATATCCACGGCCGTGCGCAGGCTTTGCGGCCAGGTGCCGGCGGCGCCCAGCGGGCTGCGGCTCCAGTCGGTGCGGGCAATCAGGGCCTGAGCGTCATCGGTGGTGGGTACAGCATTCATGTTTCAATCCTGAGCGTGGTTCTGTGAGACGGGGTCTATCATTGTTGCAGGAGCCGCGCAAAGCGTAGGCCAAATCTGCTGTTTCAATGCTTCGCGGGTGCTTTCAGCCATGGAAATCGATGCACTGTTGTCAATATTGTCGCAAAAAAACGGTTCTGATCTATTCCTCTCCACCGGCGCAGCGCCGAGCGCGCGCATTGACGGTGTGCTGAGGGCATTGAGCGACCAGCCGTTCAAACCCGGCGAAACTGCGGCCATCGCCGCCTCCCTGATGGACGCCGAGCAACGGCGGGAGTTCGACCGGGATCTGGAAATGAACCTGGCAATCTCCCGAACGGGCGTCGGGCGATTCCGCGTAAACATTTTTCAGCAGCGCAACGACGTCTCGATCGTGATTCGTAACGTAAAACTCGACATCCCGCGATTCGAAGACCTGAAGCTGCCGCCGGTATTGCTGGAAACGGTGATGCTCAAACGCGGCCTGATCCTGTTCGTCGGCGCGACCAGTTCGGGCAAATCGACCTCGTTGGCGGCATTGATCGATCATCGCAACCGCCACAGTGCCGGGCACATTGTGACGATCGAGGACCCAATCGAATATATACATCGGCACAAGCGCTCGATCATTAACCAGCGTGAAGTCGGCGTTGATACACGCAGCTTCCATGCGGCGCTGAAGAACACCCTGCGCCAGGCACCGGATGTTGTGTTGATCGGCGAAATCCGTGACCGCGAAACGATGGAACATGCGCTCGCGTTTGCCGAAACCGGGCATCTGGTGTTGTCGACGTTGCATGCGACCAATGCCAATCAAGCGCTGGACCGGATCATCAACATGTTTACCGAAGAGCGCAGGCCACAACTGCTGCAAGCCTTGGGCAATCACCTCAAAGCCTGCGTGTCCCAGCGCTTGGTCCGCACGCGCGACGGTCAGCGCCGCGCAGCGGTGGAAGTAATGCTCGGCACACCAACCGTCAGCGACTTGATCCGCAGCCACCAATTGGGCGAGCTCAAAGGCATCATGGAAAAATCTGCCGAGTCGGGCATGCAAACCTTTGACGCTGCGTTACACGCGCTGGTGATAGAAGGCTCCATCAGTGAGGAGGAGGCCCTCAAGCACGCCGACTCGGTGAATAATCTGCGGCTGCGATTGAAGCTGCAGGCCGACGGCGCGCCAGGGAACCCTGACTCGGGTGAGTGGGGGTTGATGGATTGATTCCGCTCAACTGCGCAATTCGACGCGGTCGCGAAACTGTTCCAGTGCTTGCGGATTGGCCAAGGCATCGGTGTTCTTCACCTTTTCGCCATGCACCACATTGCGTACCGCCAGCTCGACGACCTTGCCGCTGATAGTGCGCGGTATGTCCGTCACCGCCACAATCCGCGCCGGGACGTGCCTGGGCGTGGTATTGGCGCGGATCACGTCGCGGATTCGCTGTTCAAGCCCTTCATCCAGTTCGACGCCGTCGCGCAGACGCACGAACAACACAACCCGCACATCATCCTGCCATTGCTGACCGATGGCGACGCTGTCCAGTACCTCAGTGATTTTCTCGACCTGGCGATAGATTTCCGCTGTGCCGATGCGCACACCACCCGGATTCAGCACCGCATCCGAGCGGCCGTGAATCATCATCGCGCCATGGGGCAACTGTTCAGCGTAATCACCTTGCGCCCACACGCCGGGAAAGAGACTGAAATAGGACTGACGCAGTTTTGCGCCGTCGGAGTCATTCCACAAACCGATCGGCATCGCCGGGAAATGCCGGGTGCAGACCAGTTCGCCTTTCTCGCTGACGACCGGCTGGCCGGCGTCGTTCCACACCTCGACGGCCATGCCCAGGCTTTTACCCATGATCTCCCCACGGCGTACCGGTGACAGCGGATTGCCGTTGACGAAGCAGGAAACGATGTCGGTGCCACCGGACATCGAAGCCAGGCACACGTCGGTTTTGAAGTCGCGATAAACGAAATCGTAACTGTGCGGCGATAGCGCCGAGCCGGTGCAGAGCAAGGTTCTCAGGCTTGCCAGATGATGACTTTCGCGGGGTCTGACGCCACTGCTTTCAAGCGTGGCGAGGAACTTCGGGCTGGTGCCGAACACGCTGATGCGCTCGTCGTCGATCAGGTCGAGCAAACGCTGAGGGGCCGGGTGAAACGGCGAGCCGTCGTAGAGCACCACAGCGCTGCCGACTGCCAATGCCGAGACCAGCCAGTTCCACATCATCCAGCCGCAGGTCGTGTAGTAGAACAAGCGATCACCAGGCCCGAGATCGCAATGCAAACCGTGCTCCTTGACGTGTTGCAGGAGCACGCCGCCGGTGCTGTGCACAATGCATTTCGGCACGCCGGTGGTGCCGCTGGAGTACAGCACGTAAAGCGGATGATTGAACGGCACCGGGATGAAATCCGGTTCGCCGCCGGGCTGATAAAAGTCCTCCCACAAGGTGACTTCCGCCTGGGTTGGGTAATCCTCGGTGCGCGCCTGCGCTCGGGCGTACGGGACGATGACCAACTGCTGCAGTGTCGGCAGCTGCGCGAGGATTTCATTGAGCTTGGCAGTCTGGTCAAGGGTTTTTCCGGCGTATTGATAACCGGCGCAGGTTAGCAGCAGTTTCGGTTCGATCTGGCCGAAGCGATCGATCACGCCGTGGGTGCCGAAGTCGGGTGACGAGCACGACCAGATTGCGCCAAGGCTGGTGGTTGCCAGCATCGCCACCAGGGTTTGCCAGGTGTTGGGCATGCAAGCTGCTACGCGATCGCCTTGAGCAACGCCCGCCGCCCGCAGGCTGGCCTGAAAACCGGCGACGTGTTCGGCCAGCTCGGCCCATGTCAGTTGCTCACGCTGGCCGCTCTCCGCGACGGCGACCACTGCAACGGCATCGTCGCGACGGCGCAGCAGGTGTTCGGCGAAATTCAGTGTCGCCCCGGGGAACCACTCGGCGCTGGGCATCGCTGCGCCTTCGCGCAAAACGGCATCGGGCTGAGTGTGAAAACGGATATCGAAGAAATCGACAACCGTTTGCCAGAAATCGGCGCGTTGCCCGATGCTCCATTGGTACAGGGCAGGGTAGCCATCGAGCTCAAGCGAATGCCGCTGATTGATCTCGCGCCGCAAAGCGTCCATACGCGAACGAGCGATACGCTGGGCGTCGGGTTGCCAGAGGATGTCGGACATCAGTTGCCTCTTCTTGTTTGATTACACATAGCTGCGCAGGCGCGGGCGGCTTTATTGCGCCAACCAGCCACCATCAATATTCCACGCCGCGCCGCGCACCTGGCTGCCGGCTTCGCTGCACAAGAACAGCACCAGCTCACCCAGATGCTGCGGCGTGACGAACTCCAGCGACGGCTGTTTCTCGGCAAGCAGATCATGCTGCGCCTGCTGCGGATCGACGCCTTTGGCCGCGCGATCATCGATCTGCTTCTGCACCAGCGGCGTCAACACCCAGCCCGGACAGATCGCATTGCAAGTGACATTGCTGGTCGCGGTTTCCAGCCCGACTACCTTGGTCAGACCGATAACACCATGCTTGGCGGCGACATACGCGGCTTTGCCGGTGGAACCGACCTGGCCATGCACCGAGGCGATATTGATGATGCGTCCCCAGTTTTTCTGGCGCATGCCCGGCAGGCTCAAGCGAGTGCTGTGAAACACCGAGGACAGGTTGATCGCAATGATCGAGTCCCAGCGCTCCACTGCAAACTCCTCCACCGCAGCCACGTGCTGAATGCCGGCGTTATTGACCAGAATATCGACGCCGCCAAATTCACGCTCGGCGTAAGCGATCATGTCGGCTATCTGCGCCGGATCGCTGACATCGGCGGGATGGTGGCCGACCTTGCCGCCGAACCGGGCGACCTCGGCGATCACCTGCGAGGCGTCGCCGAAGCCATTGAGAATCAGGTTGGCGCCAGCTTTCGCCAGGCTCAGCGCGATGCCCAGGCCGATGCCGCTGGTAGAACCGGTGACCAAAGCTGTCTTGCCGGAAAGAGTGGTCATGAATACCTCACACAATGCCAGTGGCGTAGAAAGTGCCGATCACCACGAAAACCGCCAGGGTCTTGATCAGCGTAATACAGAAAATGTCTTTGTAGGCTTCGCGGTGTGTCAGCCCGGTGACGGCCAGCAGCGTGATCACCGCGCCATTGTGCGGCAGGGTGTCCATGCCGCCGCTGGCCATCGCTGCCACGCGGTGCAGCACTTCCAGCGGAATATTCGCCGCGTGCGCCGCGCTGATGAATTGCTCGGACATCGCTGCCAGCGCAATGCTCATGCCGCCGGAAGCCGAACCGGTGATGCCGGCGAGCAGCGTCACGGTGATCGCTTCGTTGACCAGCGGATTGGGAATTTGCTTGAGCCAGTCGGCCAGCACCAGGAAACCGGGCAGCGACGCGATCACCGCGCCAAAGCCGTACTCGGACGCGGTGTTCATCGCCGCCAGCAATGCGCCGCTGACCGCGCTTTTACTGCCTTCGGCGAGTTTGCTTTTAATCGCCTTGAAGCCGAATGCCAGCACCATGAGGATGCCCACCAGCAGCGCCGCCTGCACCGCCCAGATCGCCGTAAGCTTGGCGATCTCGGTGGTGACCGGCGCAGCCATCCCCGGCAGCGCCAGGCTGTGAGTCTTGCCGTACCACTGCGGAATCCATTGGGTGAACAGCAGATTCATGATGCCCACTGCCAGCAAGGGCGACAGCGCAATCCATGGGTTGGGCAGCTTCAGGTCTGCGGCCGTCTCGGGCTCGTTGCGCAGTTCAGTGCCGTAACCTTCACCGGCACGCTGTGCCTTGTTGCGCTGACGCTGAAGAAACAGCATGCCGGCGCAGAACACGAAAATCGTGCCGATCACGCCCAGCCATGGCGCTGCCCACGCGGTGGTGTTGAAGAAGGTGCTGGGGATGATGTTCTGGATCTGCGGGGTGCCGGGCAGGGCGTCCATGGTGAACGAGAACGCACCCAGGGCGATGGTCGCCGGGATCAGACGCTTGGGGATGTTGCTCTGGCGGAACATTTCGGCTGCAAACGGATATACCGCAAATACCACCACGAACAGCGATACGCCGCCGTAAGTGAGCAGGGCGCAAACCAGCACAATCACCAGCATGGCCTGTTTGGTGCCGAGCAACCGAATCGCGGCAGCCACAATCGAGCGCGAGAAACCCGACAATTCGATCAGCTTGCCGAACACTGCGCCAAGCAGGAACACCGGGAAGTACAGCTTGATGAAGCCGACCATCTTGTCCATGAATACCCCGGTGAACGCGGGCGCCACGGCGGACGGATCGGTGAGCAGGACCGCGCCGAGGGCGGCGATCGGGGCGAAGAGGATGACGCTGTAGCCACGGTAGGCAGCAAGCATCAGCAGCGTCAGGGCTGCCAAGGCAATGATCACACTCATGGTGTGTCTCTCCAGGATTGTTATTTTTGTGGGTGGAACGGGTGTGGAGAGGTGTTAGCGATTACTGTGCCAAATACCTAACATGTTGATATCTGTAGATATTTCCTGCAGAAGTGAGATTGTGCAGGAAAAGTTGTCTCGTTTGTGAGACCGAAAAGATCACAGCCTTCGGCAGCTCCTACAAGGAAATACGTATCTACCCTGTAAGAGACGCCGAAGGCTGCGATCTTCTGATCTTAAAAAGCTATCCATGATATGAGACCAGTGTCTCTTTATGTAGACTCAACGATCCCCAGCGCAGCCATCTTCTTGTACAGGGTCGACCGCCCCAGCGCCAACCGAGCCGCAGCTTGCGGTACTTTCCCCTCGCATTGCGCTAACGTCGATTCGATCAACTGCCGATCAAACCGCGCCCGCGCCTGCGCAAATGTCTCGTTGAGCGGAAGTTGCCTGCCCGGCTCGACCGGTCGCTCAACCGGCGTGAACGCCCCGATCGCCCCGCGAATATCCTGCTCTGTCAGCAGCAAATCATCACTGAGCAACGCCGCCCGCTCCAGTACATTGCGCAGCTCGCGAATATTGCCCGGCCACGCATGCTGGCCCAGCAACGCCATCGCATCGCGGTGCAATTCGTGCTGGCTGCGCAGCTCTTCCAGGATCGCCTCGCTCAGCGCCGGGAGGTCATCGAGACGTTCGCGCAGCGGTGGCACCTGGATCGGCAGTACGTTGAGGCGGTAGTACAAATCGGCGCGGAACTCGCCGCGTTTGATCGCCGCCTGCAGATCCGTCGAGGTTGCCGCGATCACCCGCACATCGCTCTGAATCACTTCGTTGGAGCCGACCGGTTCGAACTCCTTTTCCTGCAGCACCCGCAGCAGTTTGCTTTGCAGCGGCAGCGGCATGTCGCCGATCTCGTCGAGAAACAGCGTGCCGCCCTGAGCAATCTGCAGCTTGCCGGTGCGTCCCTTGCGATCGGCGCCGGTAAAAGCACCGGGTGCCGTGCCAAAGAACTCGGCCTCCAGCAGCGCCTCGGGAATCGCCGCGCTGTTGATGCTGACGAAGGCCTTGTGCGCGCGGGGCGAAGCGCTGTGAATCGCTTGCGCGAGCAGCTCCTTGCCAGTGCCCGTTTCCCCCAGCAGCAATACCGGCGAATCAGCGCTGGCACTGCGCCGGGCGCGGCGTTTGACTTCCAGGCTGGCAGCGCTGGTACCGATGAAATGGGCGAAGTTGTATTTGGTCTGTCGCGCACGCAGCAGCGAGCGGGTCGAGGCCAGTTCTTCCTGCATGCTCAGGTAACGCTTGAGCATCGGCGACAGCGTGCGCAGCTCGTCGAACAGGGCAAAACCGATGGCGCCGATCACGCTGCCGGCGTCGTCGTGAATGGGCAGACGCATCACCACCAGCGGTTCCTTCGGCGTGTCCTGCATGTCCAGCAGAATGGGCCGACCGGTACGCACCACCTCACGCAGCAAGCTACCGGGGATCACGCTTTCGCAAGGTTTGCCGATCGCGCCTGCTGCTGAGGCAAGACCAAAGCGCCGGGCGTAGCGTTCGTTCATCCAGACGATATTTGCGTCGCGGTCGACAATCACCGTGCCCTCGCTGGATTGCTCGATGATCTCGAACAGCGAACGGATCGCCAGGGTGCGCACCCGTTGGTAGTCCTTGAGGCTTTCGGTGGTGTTCATGAAAATTGATCCTGATGTGTGTCGCCAGTGCCGGCCCCTTCGCGAGCTAGCCTGCTCGCGAAGGGGCCGCTGTGCCGAGGCTAGCGCCGATTATGCCTACCCCGGATGTGCTGCCGACAACAGCTCTTGAGTGTAGGGATGCTGCGGGTTGTCAAACACGTCATGACTGGCGCCACGCTCGACGACCTGACCGTCCTTGATCACGATCATGTCATGGGCGAGGGCGCGCACTACCGCCAGATCGTGGCTGATGAACAGGTAAGTCAAGCCGTGTTTCTCCTGCAGGTCACGCAGCAGCGCAACCACCTGTTTCTGCACGGTGCGGTCGAGCGCGGAAGTCGGTTCATCGAGCAGAATCAGCGCGGGTTTCAGCACCAGCGCCCGGGCGATGGCGATGCGCTGACGCTGGCCACCGGAGAATTCATGCGGATAACGATGGCGACTCTCGGGGTCCAGGCCGACTTCCTTGAGTACGCGAATCACTTGCTCTTCGCATTCGTCAGCCGTCGACTCGCCGTGGACTTCCAGGCCTTCACTGATGATCTGCGCCACCGACATGCGCGGGCTGAGGCTGCCGAACGGGTCCTGAAACACCACCTGCATCTGACGCCGCCACGGCCGCAGTTGCTTTTGATCAAGACTGTCGAGCGCTTCGCCCTGAAAGCGAATGCTGCCTTCGGAGTCGAGCAAGCGCAGGATCGCCTGACCCAGTGTTGACTTGCCCGAACCGGACTCGCCAACGATCCCCAGGGTCTTGCCACGCTGAATATTCAAGCTGACCCCATCGACCGCGCGCAAATATTGCTTGCGCTGGAACAGTCCGCCACCGACCTGGAAATCAACGCGCAGGTCAGCCACTTCCAGCACGTTTTCACGTTCGTCACGGGGCAGGGCTTCACCTTCCGGTTCCGCGTTCAACAACACGCAGCTGTAAGGGTGTTTCGGCTCGGTGAACAGGGTTTCGCAGGGTGCCTGCTCGACGATCTCACCAGCCTTCATCACACACACGCGTTGCGCGATGCTGCGCACCAGATTGAGATCGTGACTGATCAGCAGCAGCGACATGCCGAGTCGCTGTTGCAGGGACTTGAGCAGCACAAGGATCTTGCGTTGCACGGTGACATCCAGCGCCGTGGTCGGCTCGTCGGCGATCAACAGCTCCGGCTCACACGCCAACGCCATGGCGATCATCACCCGTTGTCGTTGGCCGCCGGACAGTTGATGCGGATAGGCTTTCAACCGTTCCCCGGGCTTCTGAATGCCGACCAGCCCGAGCAGTTCGAGAATGCGCGGCTGCGCTTGTTTGCCGCCGAGGCCACGGTGCAGCAACAGGGTTTCGCCGATCTGCTTTTCGATGGTGTGCAGCGGATTGAGCGAAGTCATCGGCTCCTGAAAGATCATGGCGATGCGATTGCCGCGCAGTTCTCGCAAGACCTTCGGATCAGCACCGAGCAGTTCCTGGCCGCGATAGCGAATGCTGCCACGGGTTTGCGCCTCGCTCTCAGGCAGCAACTGCAGGATCGAATGCGCGGTCACCGATTTCCCCGAACCCGATTCGCCGACCAGTGCCAGGCACTCACCGGGGCGGATATCCAGGCACAGGTCACGCACCACAGTCTGGCCATGGAAAGCGACATTGAGGTTGCGGATTTCGATCAGATTTTCAGTCATGGTCACGCTTCAGGATCGAGGGTCAAAAGCGTCACGTAACGCTTCACCGATGAATACCAGCAAGGAAAGGATCAGCGCGAGGGTGAAGAACGCGGTCAACCCCAGCCATGGCGCTTGCAGGTTCTGCTTGCCCTGACCGATCAACTCGCCCAGCGAAGCGCTGCCGGCCGGCATGCCAAATCCCAGGAAGTCCAGCGCGGTCAGCGTCGAAATGGCCCCGGTCAAAATGAACGGCAGGTAGCTCAGCGTCGCATTCATTGCGTTGGGCAGGATGTGCCGGAAGATCACCTTGCGGTCAGTCAGGCCCAAGGCGCGTGCGGCTTTGACGTATTCCAGATTGCGCCCGCGCAGAAATTCGGCGCGCACCACGTCCACCAGCGCCAACCAGGAAAACAGCGCCATGATCCCCAGCAGCCACCAGAAATTCGGCTCGACGAAACCGGAGAGGATGATCAGCAGATACAGCACCGGCAGCCCTGACCAGACTTCCAGCACGCGCTGTCCGAGCAAATCGACCCAGCCACCGTAATAGCCCTGCAACGCGCCGGCGGCGATACCGATCAGCGCGCTGACAAAGGTCAGCATCAGGGCAAACAGTATCGAGACCCTCGCACCGAAAATGACCCGCGCCAGTACATCGCGCGCCTGATCGTCGGTGCCCAGCCAGTTGACTGAGGTCGGAGGGCTCGGTGCGGGTTTGTCCAGATCGTAGTTGGGCGTGTCGTCGCTGAAGGGTATCGGCGGGAACAGCAACCAGCCGCCGTCCTTGCGGATCAGATTCTGCACATACTCGCTGCGATAATCAGCCTGGAACGGCAATTGCCCGCCGAACTCCTGTTCGGTGTGACGCTTGAATACCGGGAAGTACCACTGGTCCTGATAGCTGACCACCAGCGGTTTGTCGTTGGCAATCAACTCGCCACCCAACGTCAGCATGAACAGACCGATGAACAGCCACAGCGACCACCAGCCGCGCCGGTTTTTCTTGAATCGCTCGAAACGGCGCCGACCCAAAGGCGAGAGCTTGAACATCAGGCATTCCTCGCGGCGAAGTCGATACGCGGGTCGACGAGGGTGTAGCAGAGGTCGCCGATGAGTTTTATCAGCAGGCCGAACAGCGTGAAGATGAACAGCGAGCCGAACACCACTGGGTAGTCCCGCGACACCGCGGCTTCGTAGCTCATGCGTCCGAGGCCATCGAGCGAGAAGATCACTTCGATCAGCAGCGAGCCGGCAAAGAACACACTGATGAAAGCCTGAGGTATCCCCGAAACCACCAACAGCATGGCGTTGCGAAACACGTGTCCGTACAGCACGCGGCGTTCGCTCAAGCCTTTGGCGCGGGCCGTTACTACGTACTGTCGGGTGATTTCATTGAGGAACGAGTTTTTCGTCAGGATCGTCAGGGTCGCGAAGCCACCGATCACCAATGCAGTGACGGGCAACACCAGATGCCAGAAATAGTCGGCGATCTTGCCCAGTGTCGACAGCGATTCGAAATTGTCCGAGACCAGCCCGCGCACCGGAAACCAGTCAAGCGACGTGCCGCCGGCAAACACCACGATCAGGAACATCGCAAACAGAAACGCGGGCATGGCGTAACCGATGATGATGGCCGTGCTGCTCCAGATGTCGAAATGGCTGCCGTGGTGCACAGCCTTGCGGATGCCCAGCGGGATCGACACCAGATAAGTGATCAGCGTTGCCCACAGCCCGAGGGAAATGGTCACCGGCATCTTTTCCAGAATCAGGTCAGTGACCGTTGCACCACGAAAGAAGCTCTTGCCGAAATCCAGCTGCGCGTAATTCTTCAGCATCAGCCACAGCCGTTCGTGGGCCGGCTTGTCGAAGCCGTACTGTTTTTCGATGTCTTTGATCAGTTGCGGGTCCAGGCCCCGGCTGGCCCGCGAAGCGTTACTCGACGTCTCGCTGGCGCCACCGCCGACACTGGCGCCGCCGATCCCTTGCAGATGGGCGATGGCTTGTTCCACTGGCCCGCCGGGCGCGGCCTGAACGATCACGAAATTGACCAGCAGGATAATCACCAGCGTCGGAATGATCAGCAGCAGCCGCCGCAGTGTGTAACCCCACATCAGTGCGGTCCTCCGGGTCTGCTGCGACTGATTTTCTCAGCGGTCATTTGTTGATTGGTCAGCGGCGTTCGACTGATTTCCCACCAGCTCTCGATGGCTTCGTCATTGCTTGCCTGCACCGTGGGGATGCCGAAGCGATTCCACCACACGGTCGAGGTGCCCGGCGGGTAATAATTGGGAATCCAGTAGTAATTCCATTGCAGCACCCGGTCCAGCGCATGGGCGTAATGCAACATGTCCGACTGGGTCGAGGCGCGGATCAGTCCGTTTATCAAGGTATCGACCGCCGGGTTTTTCAACACCATGTAGTTGTTCGCGCCCGGGTCATTGGCCGCTGCCGAGCCGAAATAGTTGAGCAACTCGCCGCCCGGAGAAGTGGTAACGGGATAGCCGGTGACGATCATGTCGTAGTCGCGACTCATCAGGCGATTGACGTATTGCGAGGCGTCGATGCGACGGATATTCAGCTCGATGCCGATCTGCTTCAGCGTGCGCTTGTATGGCAACAGCAGGCGGTCCATGCCGTTCTGGCTGACCAGAAAAGTGAAGCTCAGCGGCTCGCCGGCGCTGTTGACCAATTGGTCACCATCCGGTTTCCAGCCGGCCTGCTCGAGCAGTTGCAGGGCTTGCAACTGCTTGTCACGGATGATGCCGCTGCCGTCGGTCTTCGGCGCCTCGAAGACTTTACTGAACACTTCCTCAGGCACCTGACCGCGCAGCGGTTCAAGGATTTTCAATTCCTGCGCATCGGGCAACTGCCGGGCGGCGAGATCGGTGTTGGAAAAGTAACTTTGCTGGCGGATATAAACGTTGCGCATCATCTGCCGGTTGCTCCATTCGAAATCCCAGAGCATCGCCAGTGCCTGGCGTACCCGGCGGTCCTGGAATATCGGCTTTTGCAGATTGAACACGAAACCCTGGGCCGACTGCGGCGCTTCAGTGGCCAGGTGGGCTTTTTGCAAGCGGCCATCGCTGAGGGCGGGGCTGTCATAGCCGATCGAGTAGCCGGTCGCGGAGAACTCCCGGTTGTAGTCGTAGGCGCCGCCACGCAGCACCTGACGCGCGACGTCGGTGTCGCCGAAGTACTCGATGCTGAAATGATCGAAGTTATACAAGCCGCGACTGACCGGCAGATCCTTGCCCCACCAGTCGCCATTGCGTTCGAAAGTGATGCTGCGCCCGGAATCGACCTTGCCAACCCGGTACGGTCCGCTGCCCAGCGGCGGTTCATAACCACCGCCGCTGGCGAAATCGCGGCTCTTCCACCAGTGTTCGGGGAACACCGGCAGGGTCGCGATATCCAGCGGCAACGTGCGGTTTTCGTTGCTTTTGAAGTCAAAGCGCACGGTCAGCGGGGCCTCGACCTCGACGCCTTTGACGTCGGCGAACTGCGTGCGATAACGCAGGCTGCCCTGGGTCATCAGCAAGTTGAAGGTGTAGCGAACGTCTTCGGCAGTAATCGGTTTGCCATCGGCAAAGCGTGCCTTGGGATTGATAAAGAAACGCAGCGACAGGCCGTCGTCCGAACGTTCCATCTTCTGCGCGACCAGACCATAGACGGTGTAAGGCTCGTCCAGCGAGCGCTGCGCCAATGGCGAATACAGCATGCCGTCGATCTGCGTTACGCCGATGCCTTTGTCTATATAAGGCAGCAAATGGTCGAAGTGACCGATTTCGATCGCCGATCGACGCATTGTTCCGCCCTTTGGCGCTTGCGGATTGGTGTAGTCGAAGTGGCTGAAACCGGCGGGGTACCTGGCCGGTTCGCCGTAGACGGTCAGTGCGTGTTGCGGCGCAGCGGTCACACCGGCGGCACCCGTGAGCAGGGCGAGGGCGGTGAGCATCAGTGTGGGAAAAACCAGTCGCATCGTCAGCCTTGGAACGGAAATCGATAAGCGCAAGTTGTACGCGAGCGGCGCGCCACTCGCCAGCCGTATGTTTTACTGAAACACAACGGCCCACCAGAAGGCGGGCCGTTGTCAGCAATCGGACGAGGAATCAGTCCTGACGGCTGGTGACTTCCAGAAGGTGATAACCGAACTGGGTCTTTACCGGGCCTTGCACGACGTTGATCGGCGCGCTGAAGACCACGGTGTCGAATTCCTTGACCATCTGGCCAGGGCCGAACGAACCCAGATCACCACCCTGACGGCTGGATGGGCAGGTGGAGTTGGTTTTGGCGACTTCGGCGAAATCGGCACCGGCTTCGATCTGAGCCTTGAGTTCGTTGCACTTGTCTTCGCTGGAAACCAGGATGTGGCGGGCAGTGGCTTTAGCCATGGGGAATTCTCCGAACTGTTTCAATAAAAGGTGGAGCCTACCGGAATCAGTGGGCGAATTCTCGGCAAAGTTCCATTGTGAGTTGCTGACTCCATTCAAAGATCTGCCGCACGCAGGCGCCGGGCATGCTCGACGTACAGCTCGATCGGATCCGCTGAAGACGGGTTGATGCCCGCGCTGCGTCGCAGGCTGGCCAGATGATCCATCGGATAATCGGAGCGGATCACTTGGCCGAGATGGCTGCTGAAGCGTCCGACGAAACCGTCATTCTGCTGGGCTTCGGTGGTGAAATATTGCGACAGCACCCGGCAGATGGCTTCAACCGGATCCAACGCAGGCAGCTTGGATTGCGCTACAACCCCGCTCCACGAGTAATAACGCACGCCGTTGACTTGCTCAGGGCCGTGGCCGCCCCAGGTTTGTGGCAATCCCTGCGGAAACTTGTCGTTGAATTGACCGACGCCGAGGGTCGTCAGCGCGTTGAGTGCGGCCAACGCATTTTGCGGCAGTGCCACGTTGCCACTGAGCAGCGATAACAGATCAGCAAATTGCGTCGCCACGTTTTGTGCGACGGCTTCGGGAAGCTTGCCTGGGATCAAAGCCTTGCGCAGGAAGTCGGCAAGCTCCGAACCGTGGTTCGGGCCACTGACGGAGGTGACTGAAGCGACGACGTCTGGTGCAAGCGCCGCCGCATAGCGCGCAGCGAGTGCGCCCTGACTGTGTCCTATGAGGTTGACTTTCTTCGCACCTGTGCCTCGCAGCACACAGGCAATCTGAGACAGCAATTGCTCACCCCTTGTTTCATTATCGTGGGTGGCCGAAAGGTGTGGAACAAACAAACGACATCCGGACGCTTTGAGTGCGGTCTTGACGTCATGGAACAGCTCGAAATGACCGATACGCTCGAACCCGAACAGACCGTGGATCAACAGGATTGGATAACGAGTTGTAGCATTCCGTTGCATGTTCTTACCTTTTTCGTAGAAGTTCATGGGGAAATCACCGAGCCACTCTAAAACACTCATCTCGTTGAAGAAGTACGAAGAGGCTTCACGTTGCGTTTGAAAAGGGATTAATAGGCGTACGAAATTTCCTAGAGCTGTGAAATCCGAATCGGAAGTTCGCTGGGTCGTTTGTCGTCATAACAGTGTGAACTCCCCATTTGCCTACCTTGCGAGTAGCGGTTACGCCGTCGTCGCGGTGCATTCGGCTGACATCCGGAACATTCAAAGAAGTGCTCAATGTAGGCGTCAGTGTCGTCATTCAGGACGGCACGTTGTCCAGGGAGTGGAGACGAAAATGAATAGCCATGAAGTCGAGTTTTGCTGGCGGATACGACAGCTCGCGGTTACCGAAGCGTCTGTCGAGCCTCTGGTTGCGCCGATGATTGACGGGTTGGAGGGCAGCGTGCTGGAGCCTTCGCTGGTCAGGGCCGTCGTTCGCATTTCTCCTTACGCCAACATGAGCAGTGGCGATCAGCTCGTTCTGTACTGGGAGGGGCTGGATATCGAAGGCTTTGCGTATCAATACGAAAGTGTTCGATTCATCAGCCAGGCCCAGGTTGGCAAAGACGTTATCTTCGTCATCAAGGGCATGCATATAGCTGCGCTGGAGGGTGGCTCGCTTGAGGTTTACTGCACGCTCCAAACCGCGCTCGCACCCAAGGCAGTCGAATCAGCACGCCTGCAACTGTCGGTGGGCGATGTCCGTACGCAACTGTTGGCGCCGCTTATAGAAAACTCGGTAAACGGAGCGCTGGATCCGCCACGAGTGGTCGAGGGCACCCTGGTGACCCTGCAGCCTTACGCGAGAATGTCGGCGGGCGACCGGGTAATGTTGTCGTGGCACGGAGACACCTCACCCGAGATCTTTACCGACTCGTTGAACGTGGAGGCCTACGCCGTCGCGCAAAGCCTGTCATTCTGGGTGCCGGGCAGTTACATCGAAGCGCATCGTGGTGGCGAGGTGGTTGTCGCCTACCGTGTCGAACCACGCTCTGGAACGGTTCGAATTTCGGAACCTGCGACGATTTACATCGGGCCGACCGTGCGTGGGCAACTGGCTGCGCCGGATGTCGTTGAGGCGGTTGAAAACGTGTTGTCAGTAAAGGATTCGGTTGACGGCGTTTCCATCCTCATCGAAGAAGCGCACGTGCAGGAGCAGGAACTGGTCTATCTCAAGTGTGACGGTGAGTTCTTCAGTCACCGGGATGATCTTGAAATCACCCGGGAGATGGCCGGGCAGCCGGTGAGTTTCATTGTTCCCCATCGGTTCTGGCGTGAGCACCACGGCACGACGGTGGAGATCGGCTACACGATTGAGCGACTGGATGACGTCAGTCAACTTTCGGCGGTAAGACGCATCAGCGTAGAGGCATAGCCTTTTAGAGTCAGCCCTCCACGCCCTGTATGAGCGGGAGGGCGGCATGTGCTCAGTTTCTGACGTGAGCCAGGCGCCGCGCGGCGTCTGTCAGCAACTGTTCGGTAGCGCCGAAGCCGAGGCAGCCATCGGTGATCGATACACCGTAGCGTAGAGATGAGCTCAGCGACTGACAGCCTTCGAACAGGTGAGACTCCAGCATCATGCCAATCAGCGAATGGTTGCCTCGCAAACGTTGTTCGAGCACATCGTTGAACACCGCTGGCTGACGCAGTGGATCCTTGCCGCTGTTGGCATGGCTGCAGTCGACCATGATCCGGTTGGGGATCTTTAGTCGGCTGAGTTCGGCGCTGATTTTGGCTACGCTGGTTGCATCGTGGTTTGGCCCTTGATGACCACCGCGCAGCACGATGTGTGTGTCCGCGTTGCCGGCAGTCTGCACAATCGCCGGATGCCCTTGGCTGTCCACGCCGAAGTGCCGATGAGGGTGGGCTGCCGAGCGCATGGCGTCGACAGCAACGGCGGCGCCGCCATCGGTGCCGTTCTTGAAGCCCACCGGCATGTTCAAGCCACTGGCCATTTCGCGGTGGATTTGCGATTCGGTGGTGCGGGCGCCAATGGCCACCCAGCTCAAAAGGTCATCGAAGTAATTGGCAGCCATGGGTTGTAGCAGTTCGGTGGCGATCGGTAGTCCGAGCTGGATCATTTGCAGCATCAATTCGCGGGAAAGCGTGAGGCCGGCAGCCATGTCGTCAGTGCCGTCCAGATGCGGATCGTAGGCCAGGCCTTTCCAGCCCACTGTCGTACGAGGCTTTTCGACGTAGGCGCGCATGACCAGCAGCATTTCACTGCTCACATCCTCGGCCAGGTGCGCGAGTTTGCTGGCATATTCGAGTGCCGATTGCGGATCATGGATGGAGCAGGGGCCAACGATGACCAGCAGGCGTGGGTCTTGACCGTTGAGGATGGCGCGCACCGCCTGGCGATGGGCATTGACTTGCTGAAGCAGGGAATGACCGAGCGGTAATTGTTGTTTGAGCTGCAGCGAGCTGGGCAGACGCAGGGTCAACGCTTCGTTGGCAGAATCGAGGGTGGACAGCGGCAAAGCGGAAGCGGAGGAGTTCATATTCGTTCTTCCTGGGCGGATGGCGGGTATTTCCCGCTCGCTCGGCCCTACTGGGGTGTTCGACAAATGGCCGTACTGGCTGGGCGCGTATGTTTGCCACCTGTAGGTGACCGATCGGAGGCGGCAGGCTGTCCCGAGCGGAAGCTGGTAAATCGCCAGGCGCTAAAGCTGTCGTAACGGTAATAAGTGGCGTAGTTCATGATGTATTCCTCAAAGTGTCTGGTGTGATGCTGAAAGTTGTGGGCCTGAAAAAACAAAACCCCCGGTCGGGAGGCCGACCGGGGGTTGAGAAATCTCTGGTAGGCGACCCGTTATCATGGGCGCCGTTTGGGTATCAGGCGCGCCAGTGGCTAAACCAATACCCAAAATAAAAAGTGGCAGGAGCGCAGGTTTCATTCACCCGGACAGCCGCAACCGAGCGCAGGGCGCTGGCGATGCAAGACTGTGAAGGGGCGTTGAACATGATCTGTCTCCGTTGAATGCGCCGAGCTTACTCGACGCTGATACACGTCAGCAATCAGAAAATGCTATTGCCTGTGCCCGAAACGACTATCAGTGGCAAACCAGACGGGTGAATCGCATTTTACGGTTACGGAGAAAACCGAATGATCTACTGGATTCGCCATGCCACGGTCGACGATCTGGCTTTTGCGCGGGATCTGACCTGTCGCAACATGCTGCGCTATTACATCGATCATGATCTGCTGTGGCAGGACGAGGCGTTTGACGCAGGCTGGCAGTCTCGTGAAAACTGGATAGTCCTGCAGGGTGAAACGCCAATCGGCTTTTTCAGTCTGAGCCAGGCTGCACGGGCGCTATACATACGCGAACTGCAAATTGCTCAGGCCTGGCATGGGCGGGGTGCCGGTTCCTGGTGCATAGACCAGGTTATCGAGATGGCTCGTCAGGCAAGACGACCCGCACTCAGGCTGACCGTGTTCGAGAACAACCCGGCGCAAGAACTGTATGCACGCAAAGGGCTGCACAGAGTGGGCAGGGACGAGTGTTTCATCAGGATGCAGCTTGATTTGAGTACGGCTGTGCGCTGAAACCCACGGCCGGCAAGCCCTGAATGATGAATTGAAACTTTTTAAATGCGGCTTTCCGCTAGGTGTGTCTGGCACTTTTTGCTAAGGTGTCCGGCATCCCAATAAGACCATATCGCGAGGTGTCTGCTTGATTAGGGTGCTAGTGGTCGACGACCATGATCTCGTTCGCACAGGCATTACACGGATGCTGGCCGATATTGATGGCCTGCAGGTGGTAGGGCAGGCCGAGTCAGGTGAAGAGTCCCTGATCAAAGCCCGTGAGTTGAAGCCTGACGTAGTGCTCATGGACGTCAAGATGCCCGGCATCGGCGGCCTCGAAGCCACACGGAAATTGCTGCGCAGCCACCCGGACATCAAGGTGGTTGCCGTTACGGTGTGCGAAGAAGACCCTTTCCCGACGCGCTTGCTGCAGGCAGGGGCCGCCGGTTATCTGACCAAGGGCGCAGGTCTGCCGGAAATGGTGCAGGCCATTCGATTGGTCTTCGCCGGGCAGCGTTATATCAGTCCGCAAATCGCCCAGCAGTTAGCGATCAAATCATTCCAGCCGACCAATGATTCGCCGTTCGATGCTTTGTCGGAACGGGAAATCCAGATCGCGTTGATGATCGTCGGCTGTCAGAAGGTCCAGATCATTTCTGACAAATTGTGCCTGTCGCCGAAAACCGTGAACACCTACCGCTACCGCATTTTCGAAAAGCTTTCGATCAGCAGCGACGTCGAGTTGACACTGCTCGCGGTACGGCACGGCATGGTGGATGCCAGCGCCTGACCATGACCGAGACATTCGATTCCAGTGCTTTCCTGTCGACCGTGAGCGGTCGGCCGGGCGTCTATCGCATGTTCGACAGCGAGGCGCGCCTGCTGTATGTCGGCAAAGCCAAAAACCTGAAGAAACGTCTGGCGAGCTACTTTCGCAAGACCGGACTGGCGCCGAAAACGGCTGCACTGGTCGGGCGTATCGCTCAGGTCGAGACAACCATCACCGCCAACGAAACCGAAGCGCTGCTGCTTGAACAGACGCTGATCAAGGAATGGCGACCGCCTTACAACATCCTGCTGCGCGACGATAAATCCTATCCGTACGTGTTTTTGTCAGACGGGCAGTTTCCGCGCCTGAGCATCCATCGCGGTGCAAAAAAGGCCAAAGGCAAATATTTTGGCCCGTATCCAAGCGCCGGCGCTATCCGCGAAAGCCTGAGCATCCTGCAAAAAACCTTTTTCGTCCGTCAGTGCGAAGACAGTTATTACAAAAACCGCACTCGTCCGTGCCTGCAATACCAGATCAAACGTTGCAAGGCGCCGTGTGTGGGTTTGGTCGAGCCGGACGTCTATGCCGAAGACGTGCGTCACTCGGTGATGTTCCTTGAGGGGCGCAGTCATGCGTTGACCAACGAGTTGTCCACCGCGATGGAAGAGGCGGCGATCAACCTCGAATTCGAACGCGCCGCCGAATTGCGCGACCAGATTGCCTTGCTGCGCCGGGTGCAGGACCAGCAGAGCATGGAAGGCGGAACCGGTGATATCGACGTCATTGCCGCATTCGTCAACCCTGGCGGTGCCTGCGTGCACCTGATCAGCGTTCGCGGCGGCCGAGTGCTGGGCAGCAAGAATTTCTTCCCTCAGGTCGGTATCGAGGAGGACGTCTCCGAAGTCATGGCGGCGTTCCTCGGCCAGTACTACATCAGCAGCCCTGAACGCGATCTGCCGAGCGAGTTGATCGTCAACGTGGTTCATGAAGATTTTCCTGCGCTGATCGAAGGCATCCATACCTTGCGCGGTCGCGAGTTGGCGATCAGCCATCGGGTACGTGGTACCCGTGCGCGCTGGCAACAACTGGCCGTAACCAACGCCGAGCAAGCGTTGGGCGCGCGTCTGGCCAACCGTCAGCACACTGCCGCGCGGTTCGATGCACTGGCCGAGGTGCTGAATCTGGATGAGCCGCCCCAACGTCTGGAATGCTATGACATCAGTCATTCCAGCGGCGAGGCGACGGTTGCGTCCTGTGTGGTGTTCGGGCCGGAAGGCGCGATCAAGTCGGATTACCGCCGTTACAACATCGAAGGCGTCACTGCGGGCGACGATTATGCGGCCATGCATCAGGCACTCACGCGACGCTTCAGCAAGCTCAAGGACGGGGAGGGCAAGCTGCCGGACATCCTTTTGGTGGACGGGGGCAAAGGGCAATTGTCTATGGCCCGTGACGTGCTCAACGAACTGGCAGTGCCGGATCTGATACTTTTGGGCGTAGCCAAGGGCGCCACCCGCAAGGCTGGGTTCGAAACGTTGTATCTGAATGATGCAGCGCACGAGTTCACTTTGCGCGGCGATTCGCCCGCATTGCACCTTATTCAGCAGATTCGTGATGAGGCACACCGCTTCGCGATTACGGGACATCGCGCCCGTCGCGGCAAGACTCGCCGAACCTCGACCCTGGAAGGTGTCGCAGGGGTAGGGCCGACACGCCGACGTGACCTGTTGAAACATTTTGGTGGATTGCAGGAGCTGTCTCGTGCAAGCATCGAAGAGATCGCCAAAGCCCCGGGGATCAGTAAAAAGCTCGCAGAGTCGATTTATGCGAACCTGCATAGTGAGTAGAATGCCCCTTCACCTCGTAGCCAGTTGTGCCGATGAATATCCCTAATCTGATTACCGTTCTCCGCGTCCTGCTCATCCCGATCTTCATTCTGCTGTTTTATTTGCCTTACCAGTGGAGTTACATGGCTTCTGCCTCGGTGTTTGCCTTTGCGGCCGGAACCGACTGGCTCGATGGTTATCTGGCGCGCCGACTGGAACAAAGCACACCCTTCGGTGCGTTTCTCGATCCGGTCGCCGACAAGCTGATGGTTGCAGTTGCTCTGGTCTTGCTGGTGCAGGAACACGGCAACCTCTGGCTCACGCTGCCCGCAGCGGTGATCATTGGTCGCGAGATCGTGATTTCGGCACTGCGCGAATGGATGGCCGAACTCGGCGCCCGGGCACAGGTTGCAGTGTCCAATCTGGGCAAATGGAAAACCGCTGCGCAAATGCTCGCACTGGTCATACTTCTGGCCCATCCAAAGGCTTTCAACTTCTGGGTCGTGCTCGGTTATACGCTGCTGATCGTATCGGCAGGGCTGACGCTGTGGTCGATGGTTCAATACCTCCGCGCCGCATGGCCGCACCTGAAGACGGATGTCGAAAAGAAATAAAAGTTTTTTGAATCAAGGGGTTGACGGGGCTTCTTAATTCTATAGAATGCGCCACACCAAGCGGGAATAGCTCAGTTGGTAGAGCACGACCTTGCCAAGGTCGGGGTCGCGAGTTCGAGTCTCGTTTCCCGCTCCAATTTGTACAGTGTTTGTTGTTGCGCTACTGACAGCGAATACTTTGAGGCCGAGTAGCAAAATGGTTATGCAGTGGATTGCAAATCCACCTACGCCGGTTCGATTCCGACCTCGGCCTCCACTATCAAAAACCCCGTAGATCAATGATTTACGGGGTTTTTTGTTGTCTTCGAAAAAGAGTGGAATTGCGCATCCTTCAAAAAGATCACTCAGCCACGCACGCTCCTGTCTTTATATGGCTGGCGCCTTCCACTGTCAGATTCGAGAAAAAGATACAGCCGATAAGCCGTGCGAACAGCGTCAGTGTCTCTGCCAGGTCAGGGTTATCAAACAGAACAGACCTCGAATCAAGAGCACAAAGCGCGCCCCACAGTCGTCCGTCCGGCAGGAAAACCGGAGCGCCGGCGTAGCTTTCAATTGAATATTGCTTCACTACGGGACGCGACGAAAGTCTTCCGTCCTGGCTGATTTGTGGAAGGAAGAGGGCTTGAGGATCCCTGCGAAACTCACTGCAAAGCGTAGTCTCCAGATCCAGCGTGTCGCCGACATTTATCCCCAGTTCGATCGGATCGTAGGCCGAACAGACTATCCATTCGGTTTCTGTGAATTTTGCGATGCCAGCGAAGCGCGTGCCGGTCAACCGGGTGACTAGCTGCAAAATATTGGTGGTCGCTTCGATTTCGGCGATTGCCGAGCGCTCCTCGGGGCTCAAAGACGCTTTGAGAACGGTGTCACTCATTTGCATTCGGTTAAATCTCCTGATTGCTTGTACATCCCTGAGCTGAGCTCTGGTGACGTTTAGTGGAAGTCAGCGCCTGTGAGGCGGGATGCGGTGTAAAAACGGTAAGCGGGTTACATGCAGTCGCTGATTCCGGCGTCATCGTTTAGCGTAGACACCCCGGCGAGTCATGGGTTGCTTCTTCATGATCGCCAGCGCAGAAAAATCTCTGGCCCGTACAGTGAATGTAGTGGTAACCTTTTGATCTTGTTGGGTTTTAGCTTCGGTTTCGAGTTTGGCTAGCGCGTTTTTTCTCAAGCTTCAGCCTCAACTTCAAGCACGCTACATAGCACGATGATTTAAATGGCTTTTTAGTTCTCATGGCCAGCAAGATTTAGTCTTCAAATCGACCACTGCGAACTTGCTTCACCGGGATGTGATGTATATATTCCCCGCTCGGCTTTTCAAGCGGCCATCCTGTCAGGATCGCAACCGCAATGCTGAATCAATCAACACCGCGCTACCGCCCGAATGGCGAAACTGGTAGACGCATGGGACTTAAAATCCCCCGCTCGTAAGGGCGTGCCGGTTCGATTCCGGCTTCGGGCACCATCTTTCAACAAAGGCCTGCTAGCGAAAGCTACGCAGGCCTTTGTTCGTTTACGCTTCGCTATTTTGGCTTTCGCCGCGTCGATCAAAGACGGAGCCCGCCGTGCGGTTGCTGATCAACTGTCACCGCGCTGCGCTACCCATTCGCCACTAATCGCATCCACCATGGCCGGATGTTCTTCCGCTGCCACGCGCAAATCCTCGGTGACCCGCAATTCCGCACCCGTAGGCGAAAAGGTTGCTGCCGCTGTGAAAGGTGCGGGATTGGCCGGCACCGGGCGTTTGCCGCGGCGCCAGAAGAAAAAGCTGACCATGCTCAGGTTGACCACTGCGAATACCCAGAACAGGCCGTTGGCGCCGAACGAGTTCATCACCGGCGAGATCATCATCGGGCTGATGGCCGAGCCCAGCGAGTTGATCAGCAGCAAGCCCTGGATCATCGGCACCAGCGCTTCGGCGGGCGCGCGGTCGGCTGCGTGGCTGACGGCAACCGGATACAGCGCGAACACGCCGCCACCGAGCAGAAACAACATCACCGCGAGCATTGTCATGGACAGCGGCATCAGCACAATCACCAGCGATAACACGGTGCACGCAACCGCCAACAGAGTGAGCACCTGCACGCGATCCGTGCGGTCGGACCAGCGTCCGACCGGATATTGCAGCAACATCGCGCCGAGAATCGTCCAGGCCATCATGCTGCCGACTTCACCGACGTCCAGCCCGCTGCGTTGCAGATACAACGGCAACAACGTGTAAATCGCCGCGATGGTCAGCCCCGAGCCGAAACAGCCGACCAGCCCGGTCGGCGTCACGCCCAGCAATTGTCGTGGCTTGAGCGGCTCGACGTGATCGAGCAGCGGCGACACCCGTGGCAGGATCACGATCGGCAGTACCGACAACGCAGCGAGCATGCCGGCAACCATGAACGGCGCGCTGTCGCTCATGCCCGTGATGGTTCCCAACGTCGCCTGTCCGAGTACGCCGGCGCCATAGAGGACGATCATGTACAGCGCGAGCAAACGCCCGCGAATTTTTGCGTCACCTGCCAAGAGCAGCCAGCTTTCGATCACCAGAAACACACCGACCGTGGCCCAGCCGTTGATCAGGCGCAGAATCAGCCAGCCCCAAGTGTCATAGAACAGACCCTGCAGCAAAATCGTCACCGCTATCAGCGAGGCAAAGCTGCCGTAGGCCCGAATGTGGCCGATGCGCAGAATCAGCCGGTCATTGAACACCGCGCCGAGCGTCAGGCCCATGAAATAGGCCGACGAAACAATCCCGATCATCGTTGCCGAGGTACCGGCGGCGTCCAGGCGAAGGGTGGTCAGGGAGGAAAGAAAACCATTGCCCAGAGCAATAATGAACAGCCCGAGCAGGGGCGCCAGCGCCATGGCCAGCAAACGCGGAGACATAAAAACCTCAAGAAATAGAACAGCGCAACGTGCGCCTCTGCGCATGCGGTTGCCAGGCTGGAACAGGTGTTGTGAAAATGTCTGCCGATCGGGCAGGGCGGTGGCGTCGGACAAGGTCCGCCTTGCAGGTCCGCCTCCCTGACGAGACGCGCGATAGCAAGAGCGCGCGGGATTCTAAGGCTTGCGCAGGATTTGCCAATAGCTGAAAGCTGCGACGTTAGGACGCAGGCTGTTCTGACATGAGGCGCAAGGCTGAAGACCAATCATCATGCTCAGCTCCAACAAGGGCCTGCCAGCGAAAGCTGACCCAGGCCCTTGCTCATTGCAGCCCTAGGTATGTGAAATCAACAAATCACTGATGATGCAAATCGAGCCATCCTCAGGCGGGGTGGCGTCGGTGTAATCGATCTGGTTGTAGACCCCGCCGTGGAAGTTGAACACCTGCGAATTCCAGGTTGAATCGAGCTGCAAGTCGCCTGATGTCCCTATTACGCCGTTGTAGTCGACCGTGACTCGGGCGACGCCGGCAGAGTTCGCGCGAATGGTCACCTTGAACTTTGCGCCCAGCGGCACGCCCTTGAGCACCGTGGTGTTGACTGGCGTGGCCTGGTTGAAGCTCTGGCGGAAGCCCATGGTGATGTTGCCTTTCTGCCAGAACACTTTGATCACCGGGCCGTCGTCGTTTTTCACGTGCATCTGTGAGATGACGACCTTTTGCGCTGAATTGACCTTGGTCACGGTCATCTCTTGATAGTTGAGGTGGTCAGCGGCGCTGGCCAGCGACCAATAGAAGGATTCCTTCCATTCGCAGCGGGTTCGGTGGGTGCTCTTGCTCGAGGCGCCTTTGGTCGGCGCGGACAGTTGCAGTGACCCGTCCGGCAGCACCGTGACGATGCTGGGGAACTGCGCGATCGCCTCGGCGCCGTTGAGCTCCAGTGCCACCGGATTGGTCGCCGAGACGGGAACCGGAGTGGAGAGGGTGAGATTGCTGATGTTTACGGCCATGGTTTCTACTCCTGACGATAAAAATCATTCTCGCTGCAAGCCTCAGGTCATTCCCGAGCCGCACATTTGCCTGCGCGGGTTTTCACCACCTCTCGGGCTCAGCAGCATGGCGACGCAAGCGACCGCCGCAAAAATACACAGGGCAACGATCACATCAGCAGCTTCCAGCACTGCACCGAACATCGGCGTGCCAGCGGTCTGACCGAGTGCGAGCACCAGAAACGGAATGCCCAGCCCCAGATCCGGGCGATCCGGGAACAACCGGATCCCTTGCAACAGATAAACGCCTGAAGAAACAATGTAGGCCGCGCCAAACAGGCCCATCGCAGCGAGGCCGTAAATGGCACCCGCGCCAGTGGCGGCAAGTCCCAGCGTGCCGACGGCGATCCCGGCGAGCGCCAGGTGCTGCATTCGTGCGACACCAAACCGGCCGGTCAGCACACCGGTTGCGCAGCCACTGATGCCCGCCGCGCCCAACACAATCCACGCCCAGGCCATCGACTGATCAGAGAGCCCAGCCTCGCTACGCAGAATGTCGGCGCCGAACGTCCAGACCGCCGTGCTCGCCAACCCCATCAGAAAAGCACTGGCGCACAACGGCATAACGCCCGGTCGACGCAACATTGCCAGAGAAAAGTGTTGCGCAACGTCATGCTCGACCCGGCGCGGTACCGCAAACCAAAGCCAGGCCGTCACGCCAACGCCGATCAATCCGAACAGCGCATAAAGTGGCCGCCATTGCCCGGCCGCCAATATTGCCGCCAAGCCTGAAAAAACGATCCCGGCCGCCGTCCCTGCATTGATAAAACCATTAGCACGCGGCCGGTCCGCGTCATCAAGACGCGCCGCCACCGCGCTGGCCAATGGCGGCGAGGTCAAACCTGTGCTCAATCCCGCCAGCGCTACGCCGCAGCCCAACGCCGGTGCGGACGACGCGACCACGATCAACCCCATCCCTAGCGTAGCCGCCGCGCCGGCCACGACCGTCAACCCGCGTGGGCTGACTTTGTGACTGCAGACAAACGTCGCCACGATCCCCACGCAATAAGTCGCGAACGCGCTGCCGCCGATCCAGCCGGCAGCGGTCACGCTGAGCGCCAGATCCTGACGAATCTGCGGCAGCAGCAATCCGTAGGCGAAGCGCGCCAGACCATAAGACAACGCCGTCAGCGCGAAGGCCGCCGCAACAAGGTTGATGCCACGTTTCACGAGCGCTTGGGCCCCGTAGTCACGCGGCTTTCAAGATCGGTCATTTGGCAGCAGACGCGCTTTTCTTGCGGGTTTTGGTCGCAGGAACAGCGGTTGCAGCCTTGGCTTTTTTGCGGGGTGCCGGTGGCGCGACGCTGCTGGCCACCGAGCCGGGCAAGCCATCGGAGTCAAACGCATCCAGCTCGGCACGCGCCTGCAACCAATGCTCGAAATCATTACCGTGGGGCCGTCCCTGCTCTTCCCAGAGGCGATAGGCGATTTTTCGGATGGTTTCCTCGTCCATTACGTTGTCTCCTGCTGAAAAAAAAGACTGCTTCGAAAGCGCAAGTGCCGGATCACGGCGAAATCGGATCGCTGGCGGGGAAGGTTTCTTCGACCGCTTCATCCAGTTTCGAATCACTCACATTGCGCTCATCGGCCCCAAGGTTTTGCTCGCAGTGGCAAGCTGAGGACGGGCAGGGTTGGCCTTTGGGATGGAGATCTGCGCAGGCCTGGCTGCAGAACTGCTTGCCGTCACGCTCGAAGGTCTGCTCGCCGCTGCACTTGCAGCCAGGGCAGGCGCAATCGGTAGTTGAGGGGGCATTAGCCATGGGTTTCCTCCGGGCTGTCTGTTGGTGAAGTTGTTATCGATTCTGATAACCCGCCACGCACCTGCGTTTGATGATTTTCCGCCATGCCCGATGAGCGGTAGAGCGCAGAGGGCGAGGGCAGCACAGCGTTCAGCGCCAGGGAAAGATTCAGCGCCAGGATCAGCAGGATCGACACGCTGAACAAACGCCGAGCCCAAGCTTTTGCGGTAGCGTTTCGCACGGGGCGCAAGGCCAGGTAAAACCAGTATCCGCCCAGCCCGAGCACCACCAGCGGATAGGAAACATTGATATTCGCGACCCAGCCCAATATCGCCGCGCTGAGCAGAAAAGCGACCATGTAGATGTTGATCTCGCGTCTGGCTTGACCCAAGGTCAACGTCGGCAATCCGGCGGCGCGAAAGTCTTCGTGGCGCATGACCGTAATCGCATGGGAGTGGGGCATCTGCCAGCAGCAAAACACCACGATCAGCATCAGCGCCGTCGCATCGAAGCTGCCTGTCACGGCGCAATAACCGACCACCGGCGGCATGGCCCCGGACAGGCTGCCGACCAGCGTGCCCCAATGCGAGCGGCGCTTCATCAGACAGGTGTAGACGCCCGCGTAAACAATCAGCCCGACCGCCGCCATCGCACAAGCCAATTGCGTAGTGCCGGCCCACAGCAAGCCGAAGCCGACGACCCCGAGAACTGCCGCGTAGCACAACGCTCCAGGCAGCGATACTGCGCGAATGGCCAAGGCCCGATGGCAGGTGCGCACCATGCGCCGGTCGATGTCGCGGTCGACGCAGTTATTGATCACGCAACCGCAAGCAATGACCAGCGCGGTGCCGAGCAAGGCGGCCAATAAATGCGCCAGGGTAACCGGACGCCCGCCTGCAGCAAGCAGGTAGCCGCCGAACACCGACGCCAGGTTGCCGACGATAATGCCGGGCTTGGTCAGTTCCAGCCCGACATTCAGCGACAGCCGCCATTGCTTCAGTGCGCCAGCATGTTGTGGTGAATGCTGTCCATGATCCATAGCGAAAGCCCAACCAGCAGAAGAATGATGACGGCGGAAAAAATCAGCGCGATCAGGTTCCAGCGTTGCTCCTTGGCGGTGTCCAGATGCAGGAAATATTTGAGGTGGGCAAACACCTGCACTACACCGAGTGCGACCACCACCCACGCGGTGACGCTGCGCGGCAACGTCGGGTACATGACCAGGCCAAAGGGAATCACCGTCAGGATCACCGAAATGATGAAGCCCACCATGTATGAACGACTGGTGCCATGGCTGGTACCGGCACTGCTATGAATCGGACTCTGGTTATACATGTCACACCACCCCCAGCAGATAAACCACGGTAAACACGCAAATCCACACCACATCGAGGAAGTGCCAGAACAGGCTCAGGCAACTTAGCCGCGTGGTGTTGGTGTTGGTCAGGCCACGGCTGCGCACTTGCAGCATCAGCACCGCCATCCACACCAGACCGCTGAGTACGTGCGCGCCGTGGGTGCCGACGAGGGTGAAGAACGCAGTGAGGAAACCGCTGCGATCCGGCCCGTAGCCTTCTTCGATCAGATGATGGAATTCATTGATTTCCATGGCGATGAAGCCGCAACCCAGCACGAAGGTGACACCCAGCCAGCGCAATACATGGGATGTGTCATTGCGGTTCATCGCCAGCATGGCGTAGCCGTAGGTGATGCTGCTCAACAACAGCAACGCGGTTTCGGCAAGGACGTAGGGCAGTTCGAAAATGTCGACGGTCGATGGCCCGCCAGCCACGCTGTCACGCAGTACTGCATAGCCTGCGAACAGCGTTGCGAACAGGATGCAGTCGGTCATCAGGTAGATCCAGAAGCCGAAAATGCGCATCGATCCCGCGTCTTCATGGCCCTGTTCATGGCTGTGCGCGATGTCTTTATCCAGAATGATGTTGGACATGTTCAGGCCTCCGCCAAATCTTTGAGACGCGCTTTTTCAATCCGGGCGACTTCCTCTGCCGGGACGAAATAATCGATGTCTTCGTCGTAGCTGCGCACGATCATCGCTACCACAGAAGCGACCAGGCCAAAGATCGCCAGCCACCAGATGTGCCACACCAGGGCAAAGCTGCAGATCAGCGCAAAGACACTGATCACCAGGCCCGCCGAGGTGTTGCGTGGCATGTGGATGGCGCGGTAGTCGGTGTGGCTGAGGGTGCTGACGCCGCGCTCCTTCATGCCCCAATAGGCGTCGAGATCGTTGACCTTCGGTTGCTCGGCAAAGTTATAGAACGGTGGAGGCGAGGCCGTGGCCCATTCCAGGGTGCGTCCGTCCCATGGGTCGCCGGTGAGGTCGCGTAATTTCGCGCGGTTGCGAATACTCACGTAGAGCTGCAGCGCCTGCGCGGATACGCCACAGAGAATGATGCCGACACCGACCAGTTCCAGCAGCAGCCACGGTTGCCAGGCCGGGTTGTCGAAATGGTTGAGACGCCGCGTCATACCCATGAAGCCGAGCACGTAAGACGGCATGAACGCGAAGTAGAAGCCGACCAGCCAGCACCAGAACGCGATGCGCCCGAGGCGGTCGTTGAGGCGGAAGCCAAAGGCTTTGGGAAACCAGTAAGTCAGCCCGGCCATGTAGCCGAACACCGCGCCACCGATGATCACGTTATGGAAGTGGGCGATCAGGAACAGGCTGTTGTGCAACAGGAAGTCGGCACCGGGCACCGCCAGCAGCACGCCGGTCATGCCGCCGATGCTGAACGTGACGATAAAGCCCAGCGTCCACAGCATCGGCGTTTCGAAGCGCACCCGACCGCGGTACATGGTGAACAGCCAGGTGAAGATTTTCACCCCGGTCGGCACGGCAATGATCATCGTCATGATGCCGAAGAATGCGTTGACGTTGGCCCCCGCGCCCATGGTGAAGAAGTGATGCAGCCAGACGATGAACGAGAGGATGGTGATCGCAATCGTCGCCCATACCAGCGACACATAACCGAACAGGCGCTTGCTGCTGAAGGTCGCGGCGATCTCGGAGAAAATCCCGAACGCGGGCAAGATCAGGATGTACACCTCCGGATGTCCCCAGGCCCAGATGAGGTTGACGTACATCATCGGGTTGCCGCCGGCCTCGTTGGTGAAGAAGTGCATGCCCAGATAACGATCGAGGGTGAGCATCAGCAGTGTCGCGGTGAGGATCGGGAACGCGGCGAGGATCAAAATCGAGGTGCACAGTGCGTTCCAGGTGAACACCGGCATCTTGAACAGGGTCATGCCTTCGGTGCGCATCTTCAGAATGGTCACGAAGAAGTTGACCCCGGTTAATAACGTCCCTATGCCGGATATCTGTAATGACCAGATGTAGTAATCCACCCCGACTCCCGGGCTATAGCCGAGCTCGGAAAGGGGCGGGTAGGCGACCCAGCCGGTGCGGGCAAACTCACCGACACCCAGCGAGATATTCACCAGCGCCGCGCCGACCACGAACAGCCAGAAACTCAGGGCATTGAGGAACGGATAGGCGACGTCGCGGGCGCCGATCTGCAGCGGCACGACGATGTTCATCAGGCCGACCACGAACGGCATGGCCATGAAGAAAATCATGATCACGCCGTGAGCAGTAAAGATCTGGTCGTAGTGTTCCGGCGGCAAATAACCCGGCCCGCCACTGGATGCCATGGCTTGCTGGGTGCGCATCATGATCGCGTCGGAGAAACCGCGCAGGAGCATGACCAGCGCAACGATGATGTACATGCAGCCGATTTTCTTGTGGTCGACCGAGGTGAACCACTCGCGCCAGAGGTAACCCCACTTGCGTTTCCAGGTCACGGTGCCGACCAGGGCAAAGCCCATCAGGCCGACGATAGCCAGGGTGTACATGACAATCGGCTCATGCAGTGGAACCGCGTCCCATGAAAGTTTCCCGAACATGATTTAACGCTCCTCGGCCAGCAGACTCGGTTGTTGATTGACGCGCACATCGTCGCTGTTGCGTTGCACTTGGGTTTGCTTCTTGCGTGGTGCTTTGTTCATCCCTTCATACTTGTCGACGATGTCGAGAAACAGTCGCTCCTGCACAGCCGAGTAATAAGTAATCTTGTGCGCGACAGAGGGCTTGGCCAACTCGGCGTAACTGGCCTGATCAAGTTGGCCGGGCGCCGCTTTGACTTTATTGACCCAGGCTTCGTAATCCGCACCGCTGAGTGCCAGGGTGCTGAAGTGCATGTCGGAGAAACCGTGGCCGTTATAGTTCGCGGCGATCCCGCGATACTGGCCGATTTCATTGGCGATCAAGTGCAACTTGGTCTGCATGCCGGCCATGGCATATATCTGCCCACCGAGTGCAGGAATAAAGAATGAAGTCATGGCAGCGTCAGAAGTGACGGTGAAACTTACCGGCGTATTCACCGGTATCGCCAGTTCATTGACCGAGGCAATGCCCAGATCGGGGTAAATGAACAGCCATTTCCAGTCGGTTGCCACCACTTGCACATTGAGGTGCGGCACATCGGAATCCAGCGGTCGGTACGGATCGAGTGCATGGGTGGTTTCCCAGGTGACCCAGCCGAGCACGCAAATGATCAGGAACGGCACGCCCCAGACCACCGCTTCGATCTTGTGCGAACTGGCCCAACGCGGCGAATAACGGGCCTTCTTGTTGGTCGCCCGGTAGCGATAGGCGAACAGGAAAGTCATGACGATGACCGGAATGACCACCAACAGCATCAGGCCCGTGGCGAGGATGATCAGGTCGCGTTCATCGCGGGCGACATCGCCCTTGGGGTTGAACACCACCAGGTTGCAACCGGCGAGCAGAACGCTGGTAGCGAGGTAGACCAGGCAATAGCTGATTGTTCGCTTCATACAGGCTCCTGTTTATCAGAGCGATCCTTTTTTTACGCCGGGACTGCGACGCGCCATGTTGAAAGGCAAATACCGTTGCGCTTGTTCAAGCGAAGCGAAGTTGCCGAGATATTTCTCCAGGCAATAGTGTCCCTGTCGGCTGCAAAACAGTGTTTGCGCGGCCGCTCTGCCACCCTTTGTCGGAGATGAGTTGAGATGAACTCGTCTGGGTCTCGAACTTTTTGAATAAGCGCTCTGGCATTGGTTTGACAAAATGTTTCGCAAGCTGACGAACGGTTGAACTAGCGAAACGGCGAAGCGCAACTTGCGGGCTATGCTGCAAATGCCTCTCGGCAAAAGCGGGAATCATCCAGCCAGAGGGTGGGTCATTGAAGAAAGCGGAGTGACTTCAGGAGTACGACATGTTTATACGCGGCGAAACCTACAACAAATGGAAAGCGACGGAAAAGGCAGAGAAGTGCCATACCGAAGAAGTTGAAAATGGTTGCCATATCGAAGTTCGGGCGCGGGAGGCCGATGATGGCGACGTAGAAATGTTTATCAGCGTGTACACCGCGACTGGCGAGTGCGCCTATGAGCGCATCAGGAAATTGCCGGGCGTGGAATGGGAAGTCGAAGACGCGCTCAAGCGCGGTATCGACCAGGCAGAGCGAATCGCCGGCGGCGAGTCCGGGCGATTGTCCTGTGCCGACGCGCACGGCCACGAGAATGAGTGACCGCGCGCAACGTTCAATTGGCTTGGCGAACATCGACATTTCCGCGCTGGTTGCACTGCCAGCGCCAGGCATCGGCGAGCATGCTGTGCAGTGAGCGGCTCGCCTGCCACCCCAGTTCTTCGATCGCTTTTTGCGGGTCTGCCCAGCAACGCGCGATATCGCCGGGCCGCCGCGCTTCAATACTCATCGGGATCTTGATACCGGTGATCTGTTCAAAGGCGCTGATCACCTCCAGCACCGAATAGCCGCGCCCGGTGCCGAGGTTCCAGACGCTCACGCCGTGGCGATCGCGCAGCGCGTCGAGCGCACAGACATGCCCCAGCGCCAGGTCAACGACGTGCAGGTAATCACGAATGCCGGTGCCATCCGGGGTCGGGTAATCATTACCGAATACTGACAGCTGCGCGCGCTGGCCACTGGCGACTTCCAGCAAGTAGGGCAACAGATTGTTCGGCGTGCTGGTGGGGGCCTCACCGAGCAGGCCGGAAGGATGCGCGCCGATCGGGTTGAAATAGCGCAGCAGGCCAATCGACCAGCGCGGGTCGGAACTGGCCACGCTCTTCATGATGTTTTCCGACATCAGTTTCGACATCCCGTAAGGATTGGTCGGCTGGCCGGTGGCGCAGGCTTCATTGATAGGCAGAGTGGCACAGTCGCCGTAGACCGTGGCCGACGAGCTGAACACCAGATGGAATACACCGGCCTGGGCCATGGCCTGGCACAGCGTCAGGCTGCCGCCGACGTTGGTGTCGAAATAACGCAGTGGTTCACGGACGCTTTCGCCAACGGCTTTCAAACCCGCGCAGTGCACCACGGCATCGATCGGATAGTCATGCAGGAGATTGTCGAGCAGTCGTCGATTGCGCACATCGCCCTGAATGAACTCCGGTCGTTTTCCGGCCAGCGTGCTGATGCGCTCGATCGCCGCGCGCTGGCTGTTGCACAAGTTATCGAGGATCACTACATCCTCACCGTTGCCCAGCCATTGCAGTGCGACATGCGCACCAATGTATCCCGCACCACCCGTAATCAAGATCATGCGTCCGCCCTCACCAGTGCTGCCATCGGCCGATGGCGATGGCGATGTGGATGGTTTCGGTGCGCCTGTGTGGCGGCCAAAACCATGGTTGTCCTGGACGGTAGGGGATGGAATGGCCGGCGAGTTCAACCTGCTTTGCCAACCGGTATGTGCAGTTCATCGGCTGCGACCAACGTTCGTATGAACGCTGTGTGAACGCCGCGATTCCAACAATCAAGAGCCCTACGGCCTCATCGAGACATGCCATGCACTTGCTGTGTCGACAAGTGTGACGGTCCGGTGGCTCGGCACTGTGTCGTCTTGTTTTTCTTGATGAGGAACTGGCTATGAACCTTGCAGAACAACCCGAGGTCCTCGCACTGGCGAGTGTGCAAAAAGCTGTTGAAGCATCGCTACAGGTGCGGCCGACGCTGGTGTGCCTTTCGCACTTGCGTTGGGGGTTTGTCTATCAGCGGCCGCAGCACGTCATGTCGCGACTGGCAAAAAACTACGACGTAGTGTTTTTCGAAGAACCGGTATTTTCCCAAGACACGACGCCCCGGCTTGAACTCTCGAATCCGGCAACCGGGATAGAAGTCGCTGTACCGCATTTGCCTGGCGGCATGAGCGGCGAAGCGATTGAGCAGGCGCAAAAAAAACTGCTCGACGAACACCTCGCGGGCCGTGTGCAGGGTGATCTGCTGCTTTGGTATTTCACGCCGATGAGTCTGCTGTTTACCGAGCACCTCGACCCTCGCGTCACGATTTATGACTGCATGGATGAACTCTCGGCTTTCATGGGCGCACCGGCGCGATTGATTGATATGGAAAAGCAACTGCTGGCCCGAGCCGACGTGGTGTTTACCGGCGGCGTCAGTTTGTGGGAGGTCAAGCAGCGCCAGCACGGCAATGCTTATCCGGTGCCCAGCAGCGTAGACATTGCGCATTTCGCGGCGGCGCGGCAGGCATTGCCGGAGCCGCCAGACCAGGCATCCGTAGCGCGGCCACGTCTGGGTTTCTTTGGCGTGATTGATGAACGCTTTGATCTCCAGTTGATCGAGCGAGTGGCGACGATGCGTCCCGACTGGCAAATCGTACTGATCGGGCCAGTGGTGAAAATAGATCCGCAGACGCTGCCGCAACGGCCGAACATTCATTATCTGGGCGGCAAGCAATATGCCGAGCTGCCGGACTACATCGCTGGCTGGGACGTGGCGCTGATGCCGTTCGCTCTCAACGCATCCACGCGATACATCAGCCCCACCAAGACCCCGGAATATCTCGCCGGCGGCTGCCCGGTGGTGTCGACGCCGATTCACGATGTCATCAGCGGCTACGGCGAGAGTGGCGCAGTGTTTATTGCCGACACCGTCGAGGCTTTCGTCGAAGCCATCGAAAAAGCCTTGCCGCTCAAAAGTACGGTTGAATTTGTGCAGCGCGCCGATGCCGCCATCGCCGGTATGTCGTGGGACAACACCAGTCGCTTCATGCAGGAGCAGATCGAATGCCTACGATAAGCCTGGAGAGCGCAAAGTCCGCCCAGTCCTACGACTACCTGATCGTCGGTGCCGGGTTTGCCGGCAGCGTTATCGCCGAGCGTCTGGCTGAAGGGTTGGGTCGCCGTGTGTTGCTGATTGATCGGCGTCCACACATCGCTGGCAATGCCTACGACCATTACGATGAGGCCGGGGTGCTGGTGCACCGATACGGCCCGCATATCTTCCATACCAACGCGCAGCGGATCGTCGATTACCTGTCGCGCTTTACCAAGTGGCGGCCCTATGAGCACCGCGTCCTGGCGCAGGTGGACGGCAAGCTGGTGCCGATCCCGATCAATCTGACGACGCTGAATTCGCTTTACGGTCTGTCGATGTCCTCTGAGGAAGCCGAGGTATTTCTCGCCGAACGCGCCGAACGCGCCGAACCGGTGGCGACCATTCGCACGTCCGAGGACGTTGTAGTGAACCAGATCGGTCGCGAACTTTATGAGAAGTTCTTCCGTGGCTATACGCGCAAGCAGTGGGGCCTGGATCCGTCGGCGCTGGACAAATCGGTGACCTCGCGCATCCCCACGCGAACCAGCGAAGACGACCGCTATTTCGGCGACACCTTTCAGATCATGCCCACCGATGGCTACACGAAAATGTTCGAACGCATGCTTGATCATCCGAACATCGATTTGCTGCTGGGCACCGATTTCACGGCGGTGCGTGAAGGGGTGAAGTACGCGCATTTGATCTACTGCGGCCCGATCGACGAGTACTTCGATTTCCAGTTGGGCCGCTTGCCGTACCGGTCGCTGCGCTTCGAGCATCGGACCCTCGAGCAGGAACATTATCAACCCGTGGCAGTGGTCAATTATCCGCACCCCGACGTGCCGTACACGCGCATCACCGAATACAAACATCTGACCGGCCAGACACACCCGTGCACCAGCATCACCTACGAATATCCCTGTGATGACGGCGATCCGTATTATCCAGTGCCCCGCGCGGAAAACGCTGAGCTGTACAAACGCTACCGAGCGCTCGCTGAGCAGACACCGAACGTGACGTTTCTCGGACGACTGGGCACCTACAAGTACTACAACATGGATCAGGTGGTGGGGCAGGCGCTGGCCTTGTATCGGGATATTCAAGCGGCGAACGCACCAGTCACTGCCGCAACCGAGATCGATATCTCATGAGCGTGCAGCCCAAACGCGACGAACCCGAGCCCGGCGCAGGCGCACCTTCAATGTTCAGCAGCTTCGTGATGGCCGGTTTTGAGTGTTCCAGTCAGCGCCGCCAGGACGGTCGGCGTCTCGACCTGTTGGCAGACACCGGGCATGCGCGTTGGGTGGAAGAGGATTACCAGCGCCTGGGCGCCTTGAACATTCGTTGCGCCCGAGACGGCTTGCGCTGGCACTTGATCGAACGCAGCCCCGGGCGGTATGACTGGAGTAGCTTTGTGCCCATGCTCAAAGCCGCGCAAGCGCGGCAGGTGCAAGTGGTCTGGGACTTGTGCCACTACGGTTATCCGGATGATCTGGACATCTGGCGCCCGTCGTTCGTCGAACGCTTCGCCCGTTTCGCTGGAGCCGTTGCGAAGCTGATGACTGACGAGGGCGTGAGCGTGCCGTTCTACTCGCCGATCAACGAGATTTCGTTCTGGAGTTGGGCGGGGGGTGATGTCGCTTACTTCAACCCGAACGCGCGCGGGCGTGCGCAGGAACTCAAGCATCAACTGGTGCGAGCCAGCATTGCTGCGATCGAAGCGATTCGCGGGCAGGCGCCGAATGCACGCTTCGTCCAGTGCGACCCGCTGATCCATGTGATCGCCGGATCCCGGCGCAGCGATGAAGTCGAAGCGGCCGAAGCGTATCGGCTGTCGCAGTTCCAGGCGTGGGATTTGCTCACCGGTCGCCAATGGCCGGGGCTGGGCGGGCAGGAACGCTACCTGGATATCATCGGTGCGAACTTCTACCCGCATAACCAATGGTATTTCCAGGGGCGGCGCATTGTTCGCGGCGAAGCGGACTATCGTCCGCTGGCCGGGATGCTCAAGGAATTGCACCTGCGGTACCAGCGGCCGGTGCTGCTTGCCGAGACCGGCGCCGAGGATGACGAACGCCTGCCGTGGCTGAGCTACGTTGTCGATCAGGTGGGGAGTGCGCTGGAGCGCGGTGTGCCGGTGCAAGGCATCTGCTGGTATCCGTTTCTCGATTATCCCGGTTGGGACGACGGCCGTTATTGCCCGACCGGCGTGTTTGGCTACGCGGATGGCGAGGGCGCGCGCGCGGCGTTTCATCCGTTGCATGTCGAGCTTGCGCGAGTTCCGGAGCGGATCAACGCACGGTTGCGCAGGCTCAATGACGGGCGATTGGAGGGGCGACCAACATGAACTTCCAGCATTTGCGTGACGAACCGTTGCCGGCCGCATCCAGCGCGTTTTTGTGGCGCTACGTCAGAGTGCGCCCGGCGCATTTCATGGCAATGGTGGCGCTGGTGATTGGCGCGGCGTGTTGCGCGGTGGTGGTGCAGTACGGCATGAAACTGCTGGTCGATGCCATGGCTGGCGAATCAGCAGCGGATCAGGTCTGGCGCGCGTTCGGCCTGTTCATGGCACTGATCATTCTGGAGAACGTGCTCTGGCGTCTGGGCGGCTGGGTGGGCTGTTACACCATCGTCGGCAGTTGTGCCGATCTGCGTGTCGACCTGTTTCATCATCTGACTGGCCACCCTATGCGTTATTTCCGGCGGCATTTCTCCGGCTCGCTGGCCAACCGCGTCTCGGCGATCGGCGCCGCTGCCGACAAGGTCTACGGCGGGCTGACGTGGCGCATCGTGCCGCCGTGCGTGGATTTTATTGGCGCTGTAGTGGTGATGGTCACGGTCCATCCGGCAATGGCACTGGCCTTGATCGGCTGCGTCATCGTGGTCGCCGCGCTGATTACCCTTTTTGGCGTGCGCGGCCGCAGCCGGCACATCGCGTTCGCTTCGCAGTCAGCCCGGGTCGGTGGCGAAATTGTCGACCTGGTCTCCAACGTGTGGACGATCAAGGCTTTCTCCGGGCGTGAACGCGAGCGGCTGCGCCTGGAGCGCGAGATCGGCATCGAGGCGCAATCGCACCGCCTTAGCTGGATCTACATGGAAAAGGCCCGGGTGCTGCACGACATCTGCCTGACCCTCATGGCCGGCGGCATGCTCGGCTGGGCGATTGTGCTCTGGCGCACGGGGCAAGTGACCGCAGGGGATGTGGTGATGGTCAGCGCGCTGACGTTCCGCATCCTGCATGGTTCGCGCGAACTGGCGCTGGCGCTGGTCGAAACCAGCCAGCAAATGGGCGTCATCAGCGAAACGCTGGGCATCGTCGCCCAGCCCCACGAGCTCAGCGACACCGCAGAAGAATTGGCACCAACGCGCGGGCACATAAAAATGCTCGACGTCAGTTACGCCTACCCGGACGGGCGCAACGTCTTCGAGCATTTTTTTCTGGATATCCCGGCTGGGCAAAGTATCGGGATTGCCGGTACCTCGGGCGCGGGCAAATCGACCTTGCTCGGCTTGCTGCAACGTCTGGATGACGTGCGCAGCGGGGTGATTCTGATCGACGACCGTGACATCCGCTCGGTCAGCCAGGACAGCCTGCGCCGGCAGATCGCCGTGGTGCCGCAAGAGCCGGCGCTGTTCAACCGCAGCATTCTGGAAAACATCGGCTACGGCCAACCGCACGCTACCGAGCAGCAGATCATCGAGGCTGCCCGCCAGGCGTTTTGCGATGAATTCATTCAGGCGCTACCGCAGGGTTATCACACCCCGGTAGGGGAGCGCGGCGTAACGTTGTCCGGCGGGCAACGCCAGCGCCTGGGGCTGGCGCGGGCGTTTTTGAAGGACGCACCGATCCTGATTCTTGATGAGGCCACCTCGGCACTGGATTCCGATTCGGAAGCGATCATCCAGCGCGCACTGAGCAACTTGATGCGCGGCCGCACGGTGCTCGCCGTCGCCCACCGCCTCTCGACCATCGCCAACTTCGACCGCGTGCTGGTGTTGGAGGACGGCGAGATCGTGCAGGACGGCACTCCCGAAGAACTGCGCGAGAGCCAGGGACGGTTTCGCACGCTGTGGCAGATGCAGGCGATGGTGCATAACCGCTGAGTGCAGCCCTATTGCGTTGAGCGGGTCCAGACCCTGACGTAATCGATGCGAAAGACCGACGGCAGGTCCGCGTCGTCGACCACGCCGAACCAGTCCCACATCGCTTCACTGTCGAAGACGATCTGCATCGGAAAATGCCAGTAGCTGTTCTTCGCTTCCCTAACGAGTACGCCGTCGACATACCAGCGCAAGGTCTCGGGTTGCCAGTCGAAACCGTAAACATGAAAGGTGTTGGCCAGCCGCCACGGCGCAATCCAGGTACTGCCGGAACTGAGATGTTGATCGTTCTGTGGTCTGGCCCAGACATGCGCATTCATGTTGTAGCGGCGATCAAACGCTTCGTTAAGGGTTTTGCCGCCGATTTCGAAGATATCGATTTCCGTGGCGTTGTCCGGCAGCCCCGTCCACGCCAGCCAGAACGCGCTGGAACCGGCAGAGTTCATCGGTTTCGCGCGTGCTTCGTAATAGCCGTACATGCCCCGTTCATGGGTGCGCACCATCGCCGAGCTGTAGTCCTTGTAGCCCAGGGCGACATATTTTTCCGGGAGGGTCTGTTTGCGGAAAGTGATGTTCAGATTGCCGTTGCCGACCTTGGCGTTCTCCGGCAAAAACAGCGCCGGTTTGCGCCCGAGGGAGTCGGTGCCGGTGGCGTTGTTGACGTGCCAGCGTTCGGCATCGAGCGCGCTGCCGTTGAATTCGTCGGACAGCCGCGTATCGCGTTTCCAACCGCCGGCATTGGCCTGGTCCGATAACGGCAGGTCGGGCGTAACGTGCGTCGGGGTCGGGCCCAACGGGCCAACGCGAGTCCAGGCATCGGCCTGTTGCGGTAGGGCGACCGCCCACTTTTGCGCCAGATACTCGAACACGTTGCGGCGTTCGTCCTGGTTGCTGAATGGGCGGTCGTAAACCAGTACTTCGGCAATGTCGCCACGCAGGATCTCCGAGGTGCCGACGACGTTGCGCGCCACGGCGAACGGGCCGATCGGCACGTCACTGGTTTCCAACACCGCCAGGGCCGGTTCGTAGGCCGTGGTCTGCTGCACGCTGATGCCGAAATTCGGCGCGACGTTATCGTTATCCGCCAGTTGCGGTCGCGAGCTGAACAGGCGCTGCCATGCCTTGCCACCGGCCTGCTCGGGCAAGCGCCGCGAGACCACAAACACTGTCACCGGGCCTTTGCTTGTGCGAATGGCCTGGCCCATGAACGCCGCCGTGCCGCTGAAACGCACCACGCCGTGGCCGTTGAGGGCGTTGTCGACGCGCGTCGGCAACGTCGTTGCCGCACGGTTGTCGACGACGACGTCATTGCCTTTGCCGGATTTATCCAGCCAGCGTACGACCTGATTTTGCCCTTCGAGGGTCATTGCGGCCGGGTCATTGCCGTCCAGCCACAGCACCAGTCCGTCAGCCACAGGCTGTGGAATATTGGCGCTGACGCCGGCGCTCAGCAGCAGCAAAACAAACAGCAAGCATCGTGATCTGTTCATGAGTCGTCCCTAACTTGGTTTGCGCCGTTATTACGTGCCCACCGCCAGCAACGGCGCCGGTTGCGGGCGGTAGCCCCACGGGTTGTTGGTTTGCCAGCGCCAGCTGTCGATGAGCATTTGTGTCAACTCACGCTGTGCCCGCCAGCCCAGCTCGCGCCCGGCCTTGCTCGCATCGGCGCGGCACTCGGCGACATCACCGGCACGGCGCGGGGCGAAACGGTAGGGAATGCGCAGACCGGTGACGTCTTCGAAGGCGCTGATGATCTGCAACACGCTGTAGCCGCTGCCGGTGCCGAGATTCCACACGTGCAGGCCATGCTCATCGCCCTGCAAAACCTGCAGCGCCTTGAGATGACCTTCGGCCAGATCCAGCACATGGATGTAATCGCGAATACAGGTACCGTCGACGGTCGGATAGTCATTGCCATACACGGTTAACGCAGCGCGCTGGCCGCTGGCAACCTCGCTCAGGCACGGCAGCAGATTGTTCGGTCGACCATTGGGCGCTTCGCCGATCAGCCCGCTCTCATGCGCGCCAATGGGATTGAAATAGCGCAGCACAGCGATGTTCCAGCGTGAATCAGCGAGGGCGAGGTCGCCGAGCAATTGCTCGATCATCAGCTTCGAGCGCCCGTACGGATTTGCCGGTATGCCGGTGCCGTGCTCCTCGACGATGGGCATCGCGGCCGGCTCGCCGTAGACAGTCGCCGATGAGCTGAACACCAGATTGAACACGTGGGCGCGGGCCATCGCCTGACACAGGTTCAGTGTGCCGACGACATTGTTGGCGTAGTAATCCATCGGCCGGCGCACGCTCTGTGCCACAGCTTTGAGCCCGGCGAAATGCAGCACCGCGTCAATCGCGTAAGTGCTGAAAATCTCTTCCAGCAGCGCGGCATCGCGAATATCGCCCTCGATGAAATCGACGTGCGAATGACTCAACAGCTCAAGCCGTGCGATCGACTCGCGGCTGCTGTTGCACAGATTGTCGAGGATCAGAACCGAGTGTCCGGACTCGATCAGTTGCAATGCCGTGTGCGAACCGATGTAGCCGGCACCGCCCGTGATCAACGTGGTTTTGCGCATGACGACGTGCTCCATTGCGGGAAAATCCGGCTTAGCGGGCGGTGAACACCAGCTTGAATTCTTGCGGCCAGCGCGGGTGCAGCAGGCTGTAGGCCAAGGCGTAGGTCAGCGTGCCGATAGCGATGTCGCCGGCCAGGTGCGCGTAGCCGGACAGGCCGGTTTGCCGCGACAGCCACATCACCATGACGGCCATCACCAGTGAGGCGAACAGGCTGCGGTAACCGGAATGGAAAAAGCTGCGCCAGTCATAACCGATGGCGGCGTGCAGGCCGCGCACCTGCACCGGCGTGATCAGCAGCATGCGCAGCAGCAAAGCCAGCGCCGCCGCCATGCCGCCATAGGTCGCGCCGAGCAGGTAGACCAGCGCCAGCGCGAGCAGGGTAGTGGCGACTTCGGCCTTGAGCGTCAGGTGTGTGCGGTTGACCGCCACCAGCGCGGTGGTGGCGTACAGCGCCAGATTGCCCAGCGCTGCCGTGCACGCGAGCACTTGCAGCAACGGAATCGCATCGGCCCATTTGGCGCCGAAGATCAGCAGAATAATGTCTTCGGCGGTCAGGGCGATGCCGAAAAAAAGCGGTGTCAGCACGAAGCCGCTGATCGCCGTTGAATCACCAATCACACCGATCAGTCGCGCCGGTTCGGCACTGCGCCGGGCAAACACTGGCAGCGCGTAACTCATCAAACCGTTGTAGATCGCCGAGCGCGGCAGGTCGATGATGCGCATGGCCAGGTTGAACATGCCCACCGCCTGCGCCCCGGCAGTGAGGCCGAGAAGCAGGTTGACGCCGCGTTGCAGGGTTTGCGAGCTCATGACGTTGACACAGACCGGCAGGCCGGCGCGCAGCAGTTCGCCCAGCACTTGGCGGTCGATCAACAAGGGAATGCGCCGACGCTCGCTGCGCATCAGTACCAGCGTGGAAATGCCGTCCATGATCAGCGCCTGAGCGACCACCGCCCACGGGCCGAAACCCATCAGTGCCACGGCCACACCGCCCACTCCGCCAGCAACTTTGCCGAGCAAGGTGCGCGAGGCCAGCAGCTTGAAATTGCCGCTGCGGCGCATCTGCGCCACATACACCCGCGCCATCAGGGTGAAGAGGATTTTCACCGAGGCCACAACGGTCATCCAGCGTAGCGCGGGCGACGGCGTGTAAAGCACGACCGCCAGCGAAATCAACGCAATCGACAACAGACTGACCAGCACGGCAAACCAGAACACGCTGCTGATGTGTTTGTCTTCCACCCGCTGCAGACGCACCAGCGGGTCTTCCAGCATCGACGAGAACAGAATGCCGACCACTTCGACCACAGCGATGATCAGCGTGCCGATGCCCAGCTCCGTTGGCGTCAGCAAATGTGCGTAGACGACAAAGGTGATCATCGACAGAAAGATCAGGCCGAATTTCTCGGTGAAAATCCAGGCGAGTGTCGTCAGGCGACGGTTGGCCATGGTGCGATCCCCGAGAGTCAGCGGCTGTTGCCCAGGCTTTTGAAGCAGGCGTAGAGGTAGCGCAGGGTCGGTTTGCCCTGAAAGAAAAACAGCGTCTGCCACGAATGCCCGAGCATCTGCCGGAACACCTCGATGACCCGGCGATGATCGCCGCGCCGGGAAAAGGCATTGAGAAACTCCGCGTGGTTGGCGAGGACGAAATAGATCCGCTGCTGCTTGTTCAACCGGGTGCCGTAACGCGCCAGGTACAGCTGGATGAAGCGCAGTTTGTGCGGGTAGTACTTGTGCGGTTGCGCGGTGATATTGGCGGCGTTGACGGCGCGCCAGTGCAGGATCTGCGGCACGCTGTGGATCTCGCTGATTTCCCCGATGCGCGTCCACAACAGGCGATCCTCGGCGAAGCGCAGGCTCTGATCGAAGCCGCCAATGGCAACGATGATCTCGCGCAGCGCGAGCACGCCGGAGGTGCCGTTGATGATGTTTTCGCGCATGAAGTCGGCAAAGTGATCACCGTGTTTGCAGCGATCCTCCAGTTGCCGTTTGCCGTCGCTGAATTCACTCATTTGAAAGCAATCGATCAAACCGACCTTGCGTCCCTGCTGCGTCAGTTCAGCGTGCAGCGCCAATTGCCTGTGCAGTTTTTCCGGATGCCAGCGGTCATCGGCATCGAGGAAGGCGATAAAGGTTTCCTTGGCACTGAACACACCGCGATTGCGCGCACTGGCCGGGCCTTGATTGGGCTGTTGCAACAGGACGATGGGGAAGGGCGCGGCGTATTGCCTGACGATCTCTGGCCCGGCATCGCTGGAGCCGTCATCGACGATGATGACTTTGTCCGGCTGGCGGGTTTGTGCGCACACCGAATCCAGTGTGCGCTGGATGCTGGCGGCGGCGTTGTACAGCGGAATCACCACGCACACGGTGACGGCCGAGGGATCATTCAGCATGGACGTTGCTCCCGGAAAGTGCCGCGCATCGGCCGCGCGCTGGCGGCTGGCAGCGGCTGGGTACGGGTGACGAGGTGATGGCGGAAGGTCAGGCTGAGCACGCAGAAAATCAGGAACTCGCCCGAGCGGTAGTTGGGAATTACATAGGCAACGTAATTGGTAACGACGAACAGGCCGATGATCACCAGAGCACACGCCTGATAGCGCGCCGATTGATCCGCCGTGATGGCCCGATAACGCTTTGCCAGTGTCTGGGCAAACATCAGCAGCAAGGCGATCAACTGAATCAAGCCACCGTTGAGCAGGGTCTCAACGTAGCCGCTGTGCGCGTTGCCGATGTAGCCCCAGCGCGTGATGAACGCGTCAGCATCGGCACTGGCCCAGAACGCGCCGAAGCCATAGCCCTTGAGAAATTGCGCATCGATCAGGGGCTGCAACAGCTCCCAGATCAGCGTGCGGTCGGTCAGCGACGGGTCGCGGCCAACCAGCTCCAGCAACATCGCGTAGTTGGCGTAGAGCACCCCACACAGGAGGAAGAACACCAGCGTCGCCGCCATGAACGCGAGCAGTGAGCGGTTGATGCGCAAGCGGATCAGCGCAATGAAGTACGCGTAGCTGGCAGTGCCGGCGACGATCAGGGCAATCGCCGTGGCTGACTGCGCGAGGCCAATGGCAATCAGCGCGAACAGCCCATACAGCATGGCCAGCGGGTTGCGCTGGCGGATCATCGGCAGCAGCAACAGAATCGCGATGGCGTTCAGGCGCGCGCCAGCATTCTTTTCCGCGAACACCCCGCGAAAGGCGCCGTCGCGAATGCCGCCGGAAATAAAGGCGATGTCCGGGCGGATCAGGGCAAAGATCAACCCGACCAACGCCGCCGCACCGATCACGCAGCCGAACAGAAAAGCGATGCGTTCCAGGCTGTAGCGCCAGGCAATGAAACCGGCAAAGAACACCACGCTGAGCAGCGCAACGAAACGCTTGAAGCTCAGCATCGGCTCGCTCGACCAACTGATCGACGCCGCCACGCAGCCCAGAAACAACAGCAAAAACAGGTTCTGCCGGTAGAAGCTCTTGCTGAGGAACACCTTGTGGCGAATGAAGAAAAACAGCGGCACCAGCAGCGTCAGCAAGCCACAGACCTGATTGGCCAGATTGCCCTCGAGATCCTGCTGCGCATCGTCCAGCGTGCTCACATTGCCCAGGCGCAGAAAGAAGCCGATCACTTGGGTATAGAACAGCACACCGAACAAGGTGAAGGCGTCGGCGAGCGTCGAATAACGCACTTGCAGACGGTTCATCTCAGCGCCTCCCGAGTAACGCCTTGAGGTAGGTCTGCACCGCGCGAGCGCTGACAAAGCGTGCGGCGGCGTCGATGCGCCGTTGTCGGTGCAGCGCTCGCGGCCTGGCCATTTGTTCGCTGATCGCAGCGGCCAGCGCCGCCGGGTCGTCAACCTCGACCAAGGGCGCGACGGCGCCATCGGCGAGGATTTCCTGCGGGCCATACGGGCAGCGTGTCGCCACTACCGGCGTGCCGGTCGACAGGGCTTCGACCAGGGCGTTGGGGCTGCCCTCGAAGCGTGACGACAAAACAAAGCAGTCGGCCCGAGCGATTTCGGCGATGGGGTCACTGGCGTACCCCGGCAGATCGCAACGCTCTGCGACGCCGAGCGCTGTCGCCTGGGCAAGCAGTTCGCCGCGCAAGGCGCCTTCACCGAAGATGATCAGACGTGCATCGCGTTGCGCCAGGCGGGCGAAGGCGTCGATCAACGTGTCGAAGCCTTTCTGCTGGGCCAGCCGACCCACGGCAACGATCACCGGAGTGGTTTTATCCCGCAGCCAGGGATGGCTGGGGGCGGCGGCAGGTTTGTCGCGAAAATCGTTGTCGAGTACCGGGTTGTCGGCGGTGGTCACATCGCGCGGGCGGGCGATAGTGGTGTCGACCAGGTCTTCGGCGACGCCCTGTGACACGCAGATCACCGGGTTGGGAATCAGCCGATACAGCCACGGCGCCAGCCAATAGGCGAGCTTGACCGAGAGCGCCGGGTTGACGTGCTTGTCCCGCGAGAAGGCATTGCGCTCGCTGACATGCAGCCGCGCCAGCGTCCCGGACAGCGCGGCGGCGGCAATCGCCACGACGTTGACATGAGTGAGCACCGCCAGTTGCGCGTCGTAGCGGTTGCTGCGCAAAAAGCGCATCAAAGCGGGCACGGCGGCGGCACTGCGTGGGCTATCGAGCAATACTTGCCTGACCCGAGGATCGAGCGCCGGTTGATTGATGCCGGCACCGGTGAGCATCAGCAGCGTCACTTCATTGCCGGCCTCGACCAAGGCACCAGCGAGGCGCACCATCATTTTCTCCGCGCCGCCGGCGCCGAGATCCTGGAGGATGATCAGCAGCTTTTTCATCGGTTCCACACCTGGTAATAAGCCTGCGCGGCGTATTGGCTGGTATACGGCTGGATCGCTTCGCTGACCGAGCGTCGGGCCGCTGTCGCGGGCTCGCGGCCGGCCAGACTGTCGAGCAGCGCCTCGGCCAGGGCCGGAACATCATCGACGCTGACCAGGCGCCCGAGGCGTCCGCCGTCGAGCAACTCGCGCGGCCCGCTGCCGCAATCGGTGGAGATCACCGCCGTGCCCAGCGCCAGCGCCTCGACCAGCACCGTCGGCAAGCCTTCGTGAAGTGAGCTGAGCACCAACAGCTGCGCATGGCGAATCAGCGGGTATGGATTGCGCAGATGCCCGGTGAAATGCACCAGACGTTCGATGCCCAGCCGTTGCGCCTGTGCTTCAAGCTCAGCGCGCAACGGCCCGTCGCCGGCAATCACCAGATAGGGCAACGTGCGTTGTTGCGCCGCCACGGCATAGGCTTCGAGCAGCAAATCAAAGCCCTTGGTGTGCACCAGTCGGCCAATTCCCAGCCAGTAATGATGGGGCACGCCACCGGGCAGCGGCGCTTGTGCCGCGTGCAGCAATTGCTCGGTGATCACCGCGTTCGGGCAATAACGGATGCGCGGCTGGCCCCACGGCATCAACCCGGCCAGCGACTGGCGCAAACCGTGGGACACCGCGACCACCTTGCCGCTGCCGCACAAATACAGCGCGTACAACAGGCGCAAGCTGGCACGCCCGGTGTTTTGCTCGGCGCAATCCAGCGCAGCGTGGCGACTGTAAATGACTTTGCAGTCACTGCCCAGGGTGGCGAACCAGGTGCACAGATTGGCTTGTTCCTTGGCGCCGATCAGGTGCGTCACGCCTTCGCGGCGAATCAATCGGCGCAGCAGCACGATCGACTTCAACCAGCCAGCGAGTCCGCTGCCGCCACCTGCCACGCTCGGCGCGCCGTCGACGTCGGGCGAGTCGCCGTTCATGACGTAAAAACTCACCCGTCGACCGTCCGCCAGAAACTGCTCGGCAAGGCGTTGCTGCACGCACTCGACGCCGCCGCCAGTCTGGTAATCCTTGAGCGTGAACAGAATATGCATCGACACAATCCTCATGGGGCAGTGACATTGATCGCCACTTGCTGGCGCAGAATCATTTCGGTCAGGCGCAGGGCATTGCTCGGGTAGTCGAGCAGGTAGCGTTTGATCGTGTGCGGCTCGCGATACATGCGGTAGAAGGCGCGCAGGTGCAGGCGATTGATGGCGTCGGGGTAGTAACGCTCGCTGGCATTGGCTTCCTGACGAATGAAGCCACCGCAGGTGAACGCCACGCCGCTGAAACCGCCGCGCAGCGCATCGAGGACAAAGCGCTCTTGCAGACCGGCGCCGAGGCCGACCAGCAGCAGGTTGGTGCGCTGTCGGAGGATGTCAGCTTGAATTGCCGCACCTTGTTCGGCGTCGAAGTAACCGTTGTGTGCGCCGACCAATTGCAGGCGCGGGTACTGCGTGCCGAGCTTGTCAACGAAACGATCAAGCTCGGCCTGCCGCGCACCGACCACGTAGACGCGTTTGCCGCGCTGCTCGGACTCGCGCAACACCGGGTCGGCAATCGAGGTGAAATCGAAACTGACCCGCTGCACCGCGCGCCCGGTGATGCGCGACATGAACCCGGACATCAGCATGCCGTCGCAGAAATACGCCAGCGACGGCGGCGGCTGGCGAATGAAACTGCCAATCGAGGCAAAGTTGAGAAAGGAGAACGCCCGGTTCGATTCCAGCAGGGCCGGCGAATAACGGTCGAGCAATTCCAGGCGGATCATGATGCAAGATCCTGTACTTGCGCGGCGCATGTCGGCCGACCGACGCTGATGTAGGTAAAGCCGCGTGCGCTGAGACGTTGCGGATCGAACAGGTTGCGGCCGTCGAAGATCAGCGGGTTTTTCAACTGGCGAGCAAGCAACTCGAAGTCCGGCGCACGAAACGATTGCCACTCGGTGACGATCACCAGCGCGTCGGCATTTTTCAGCGCCGCCTCTTTGGTGCCGGCCAGGGTCAGGTCGTCGCGCGGGCCGTAAAGCTGCTGGGCCTGTTCCATGGCTTTCGGGTCGAACGCCTGCACGCTGGCGCCAGCGCGCCATAACGCCTCCATCAAGACGCGGCTGGGTGCTTCGCGCATGTCGTCGGTGTTGGGCTTGAAACTCAGGCCCCACAGCGCAAAGGTTTTGCCCTCCAGGGCGCCGTTGAAGTGTTCGGCGATTTTATGGAACAGCGTGCTTTTCTGTTCGTTGTTGCGCGACTCCACCGCGCGCAGCAGGCGCGCATCGATGTCGACGCCTTGGGCAGCATGAATCAGCGCACGCACATCCTTGGGAAAACACGAACCGCCATAACCGATGCCGGGGTAGATGAACTGGTAGCCGATACGCGGATCCGAGCCAATGCCGTGGCGGACCATTTCGATGTCGGCGCCGAGCTTTTCGGCGAGCCCGGCCATTTCGTTCATGAAACTGATCTTGGTCGCCAGCATGCAGTTGGCCGCGTACTTGGTCAGCTCGGCGCTGCGCACATCCATCACGATGATTTTTTCGCGGTTGCGATTGAACGGTTCGTACAACTCGCGCATCAGCGCTTCGGCCCGCGGGCTTTCGGTGCCGATGATGATTCGGTCGGGTCGCATGCAGTCATCGACCGCGCAGCCTTCCTTGAGAAATTCCGGGTTGGAGACCACATCGAAGGTCAGTTCGCCACGGCCGCTTTCGGCGAGGATGACATTGATGCAATCGCGCACACGGTCCGCCGTGCCCACCGGCACCGTGGATTTGTCGACGATGATCTGCTCGCCGCGCAGATGCTCGCCGATCGTTCGCGCGACGCTCAGCACATGTTTGAGATCCGCCGAGCCGTCCTCGTCCGGCGGGGTGCCGACGGCGATCAGCAACACGTCGCCGTGCGTTACCGCAGCGGCCAGATCACTGCCGAATTGCAAGCGTCCGCTCTGATGGTTTTCCCGCACCAGGCTTTTCAGGCCCGGCTCGTAGATGGGCAGGCTGCCGTCATTCAAGGCCTGCACCTTGGCCGCGTCGACATCCACACACAGCACGTTGTGGCCGACCTCGGCCAGCGCGGCGCCCTGGACCAGTCCGACATAACCGATACCGAATACACTCACATTCATGGGAAAACCTCATGCGTGGCGGGGTGGGCCAGAGCGCTGGCCGCTGTCAGTAGATGTTTTTCGAGAACAGGGTGAAGGGCGTCTTCAGGAGGATTTTGATGTCCAGCCACAGCGACCATTGATTGATGTAATTGAGGTCCTGGGCGACCCGGCGCTGCATCTTTTCCACGGTCTCGGTTTCGCCGCGATGCCCGGTGATCTGTGCCAGCCCGGTGATGCCAGGCTTGAGCCGATGCCGCGCCATGTAGGCGCGCACCTTGCCGGTGTAATAGATGTTGTGGGTGACCGCGTGGGGGCGCGGGCCGACGAGCGCCATGTGGCCGAACAGCACGTTGAACAGTTGCGGCAGCTCATCTATCGAGCTGCGCCGCAGAAAGCGTCCCAGCGGTGTGACGCGGTCGTCGTCGCGGGTGGCCTGGCGCACTTGCTGATCGTCGTGCACGCGCATCGAACGGAATTTCCACACGCGAATCACTTCGCCGTCGCAGCCATGGCGGCTTTGCTTGAACAGCACTGGCCCCGGCGACGTCAGCTTGACCGCGATGGCCACGCCGAGCAGCAGCGGGCTGAGCAGAATCAGCGCCACGGCGGCCACGCTGCGTTCGAACAGGTCTTTGCAGAACAGACTGCCGGGGTGCGAGGTGAGCAGGCTTTCGTTGAGGTAGATCGCCGGCATCCGTTCGATCTCGGAGATCGAGTGATTAAGCAGGACCATGCTGCCCAGATCCGGAATCCACACCACGTCGACGTTCATGTCGAGCAGGTTGATGTACAGCGCTTCGATGGTCGCCGCCTCCGCCATTGGCAGCACGATGTACACGCGCCGCGCCTGCAGGCGCGTGATGATTTCGCGGATGTCCTCGACCTCGCCGAGCAGCGGCAGGATGCTCGGCGCGGGGCCGCTGTCGGCTTTCGCCGCGACGAAACCGAGCAGCAGCGCGCGATCCGGATCGAGGAGTTTGCGCGCCAGCTCATGGGCGGTCGGGCAGGTGCCGATGATCACCGCGCGGCGCTCGTTGCTGATCATTCTGGTGTAGAGGCGCACGAACAGATGCAGCGGCACAAACGTCGCCGCCTGAGCGAGAAAACCGACCACGGCCCAGACAATCACCACCTGCCGCGAGAACAAAGCGCTGGTCTGGGTGACGAAAGCGATGCTCATCAGCAGCCCGAGCAGAATCAGCCATCCGGCAAGCAAACGCCCGAGCCCGACCAGCAGGCCATGGCGCTTGTGGTAGACCTGCACCAGGCCGTAGACCGGCATCGAGCCGAGCACCGTAAGGATGATCAGCAAGCGGTACTCACTGGGCAGTTCGCCGATGCGCCAGTGCACCAGTACGATCAGCAACAGGTTGACCAGAGTCATTGCGCACAGCCATTGCACCCAGAAGGTGAGGCCGCGACGGTGTGCCATTTGCGCGGAATATTGCGAGGTCATCGGCGCGATCTCCGATTCGTCCAACAGGGAGGGATTTGCTGTTGCCGGGCGGCACGGCCCGGAAGATCAGCGCGGGGCGAAGTCGTAGTCGTAGAAGGAGCGGGAGTGACCATGGCCGTACTTGCGCGCCTTGCGCAGATCGACCTGATTGAGCACCACGCCGAACACCGGCGCTTGGCTCTGCTGCAACACGGCGATGCTTTTGCGCACCTGGCCGACCGGCGTGCTCTGCGCCTTGACCACGTAGATCACCGCGTCGGAGTGCTGAGCCAGCAACAACGCGTCACTGACGATTTCTGCTGGCGGCGAATCGATGATGATGTGCCGATAGCGCGACTTCAGAATCTGCAATAGCCGACCGAGGCGTGGCGAACTGAGCAAGTCCTGCGCGGGGGCCACGGCATTGCTCGAACTGCTCGAGGCTTTCAGCCGTGGCGCATCGAACGGGTCCAGCGCAGAAGGCGCCAGGCAACCGGCCGGGAGCATGTCGAGATTACCGACGCTGCGGATGCAGTCTTCGAGCCGCGCGGTGCCGGCCATGAGGTTGGCCAGGCCGGGGTTTTCCGGCGGGAAATCGAAGTTCAGCGACAGTGTCGGTTGACGCATGTCGGCATCGATCAGCAGCACTCGCTCCAGCGGCGCGAGCGACGAAGCGAGGTTGTTGGCGATGGTGCTCTTGCCTTCGCCGGACACCGAAGACGTGACCAGCACCACCTGCGCCGGACGTTCGTTGTTTTGCAGCATCAGCCAGGTGCGCAGGTTGCGGATGGTTTCGCAGAAGCGCGGGTGGTCGTTGTCCTCGAACAGCCGCGCCAACTGCCGCCGGCTCTTTTTCATTACCAGCGGCACCACGCTCAGTAGCGGCACATTGAGCAGGCTCTCGACGGTGTCGTCGGTCTTGAAGGTGTTGCTCAGGGTATCGAAGAGGAAGGCGAGGGCGACGCCGACGACCGCAGCCACCAGCGCAACAATCGCGAGGATCAGATTCTTGCGCGGTTTGCTCGCTTCCAGCGGCGCGATCGCCGGGTCAACGATGCGTGCTTTGGCCGAATCCATGTCCGAGGTGGCGGCGGTTTCCTTGAGGCGAGTGACGAAAGTTTCGTACAGCGCTCGGGTGCTGTCGACTTCGCGCTGGAATTCGCGCAGCTGGAATTCCTTGCGCGAAATATCCTGAATCTGCGCCTTGTTGCTGTTGAAGGATTTGCGCAACGCGTCTTCGCTGGCCACCGCCAGTTGATATTGGCGTTCGATGCCCGCGACCACCTGCTGCACCTGCAGGCGCAGGCTGTTGGCAGCGGTACGCTGTTCGGAACGGGCGGAAATCAGCGCCGGGTGCTTGGGCCCGTAGCGCCCCGACAACTCCTCGACTTTGGCCTGGGCCTTGGCCAGATCGCCTTGGAACTGCTGAATCAACGGGTTGCTCAGCACCGCTGGTACGCTAGACAGGCGACTGATATCGCCATTGCTGAGAGATTGGGCCTGGCGGTACTGGCTCTCGGCCTCGGCACGATCGCGGCGCGCGTCGATCATGCGGTTGCCGGTCATTTGCAACTCGTTGGCACTGATCGTCGCGACACCGTCAACATCGACCAGACCCTGTTCCTCGCGGTAGGCCTGCAACTTGTTTTCGGCCACGCGCAGGTTGTCGCGCAATTCGACCAAGCGGGTGTTCATCCAGCTGGTGTTGTTTTGCGAAGACTTGAGACTGGTGTCCTGCTGGCTGTCGATGAAACCTTGGGCGAGGGCATTGGCCACCGCCGCAGCGAGCGCGGGGTCGGGCAGCTCGACGTCGATTTCCAGCAACTGGCTCTTGCCGACGAACTTGACGCTGGTGTGCAGCATCAGGTTTTGCGTGACGTCGTTGAACACCTGTTCTTCGGTCGCAGGCGGCTTGGGCGGCGGCAGCAGATCCAGCCATGGCAGCCATTGATCGCGATTGAGCTCGGCCAGCCATTGGCGCGGGGCGAACCAGCTCTGCGCCTGTTGGCGTGGATCGGTAATCGGGTGGGTGGTCAGGCCGAGCTTGCGCACCGCGCGCTCGGCGAGTTCCCGCGATTGCAGCAACGCCTGCTGAGTCTGCAAGTAATCGGTGGTGGTCGCGCCGCCGGCTTCGGCGGCCTGCTGAAAACTCAACACCGGCGGCGTCTTGTCCTTGATCAGCAGCGTCGCACTGCCGACGTACTGCGGCGTGATGAACGACAGCACCGCCACGGCCAACGCGCAACTGAGCAGTACCAGCCAGGCGATGTTCCACTTCGCCGACCAGATCACCCGCCACAGGTGCAGCAGATCAAGGGTGTCCGACTCATCGGCGGCTTGCGTTGGCAAGTGGCCCTGGGGCGGACGTTCGAGGTAGGTGCTTGGGCTGTTGTCCATGATCAGAAAAAGCCTTGTGCAATGGAAATGGTGTCGCCGGGGGCGATGACGGTAGTGCGCGAAATGTTTTCAGTGACCGGCGGGCCGCCACTGCCGCGCAAAATCGTCACGCGTTTCATCGAGGCGCGTTCGGTCAGACCGCCGCCCAGCGCGATGGCTTTTTCCAGGGTCAGGCCGGGTTGGAACGGATAGCTGCCGGGTTTCTGCACTTCGCCGTTGATATAGAAAGGGCGGTATTCGATCTGGCTGAGGCTGACTTTCGGGTCGACCAGATAGCCTTGCTTGAGGCCGTCGACGATCTTTTGTTCGACTTGATTGGGCGTCAGGCCCCTGGCGACGATCTCGCCGAGAAACGGGTAGGAGAAAGTGCCGGCGTCATTGAGGCGGATCTTCTTGAAGCTCAGTTCCGGCTCGCCGAACACGATGATGCGCAAGACATCGCCAGCGGCCAGGCGGTAATTGGTGTCGGTGTCCGCCGCCTCGACCGTGGGCACTGTCCAGAGCAGCAACAACAGTAAAATCAGGCGCGTGTGCATGGCCCAACCCTCCTACAGACTGACGTCGAAAGTGATCTGGAAGACGTTGCGGGTGAAGCTTTCGTTGTCGGCATCGGAGTCGTTGTCGCGGTGGCGGTAGGCGACTTCGACGTCCAGCCAGCGGCGCATTTCGTAATTCACGCCGAGTTTGTAATCCTGCAGATCGTCGCTGCGGTCCTGGCCTTCGTAGACGTAATGACCCATGCCGACTTCGGCAACACTGGTGATGCGCTCGGTCCAGCCATGGCGCCAACCGACCTGGGTGAACGTGGCTTTCACCGCGTCGGCGCCGTCGTCGCCTTCGGCCATGGCCTGGCGCGCAAGAAAGGTGAAGGTCGAGTAGGTGCGCGGTTTCCACGCCAGGTCCACTTGCCAGGTCGGGTTGCTCAGGTCGTCGGAGCCGCTCTGGTCGAAATTCTTGCGCTCGTAGCCGACGCGCAGCTTGCCGGTGGTTTTCGCCGTCATGTCCCACTCGGCGCCGGCCAGCACCGCATCGGAGCGGCTGCTGCGCGGGCTGTTCGATTGCAAGTAGTCGAAGCGCGTGTGGTCGTATTCGAGCAGGCCACGGGTCTTGCTGCCGAGGCGGTGATACCAGGTGGTGGTCAGGTTGCTCGTGTCGCGCTCCTTGTCATCGTTGATGCCGTCGGCGTTGTCGTAGCGAAGCTGTGCGTAGTTGGCGCCGAGGTCGATCTGGTTCAGCGCACTGCGCGCACCGAAGGTGTAGACGCCGCCGACGCGTTTGCTTTCGATCTTGTCGTTGATGCCGTCGACGGCGGTAGACGTGGTGCGCTCGTATTTGCGCGCCTCCGCTTCGAGTTTCAGCCGATGTCGGTCCGTAAACTCCATGATGCTGTCGGCGCGCAGGCGCTGGGCGGTGTTCGAAGCATCCGAGTCGCTGTGATAGATGTAGCGGGTCGGTTCCCAAATCACCCGCGTGGCGCTGTTGCGATCCTCGGCCTTGAGCTCGAAGGCGGGCGCCAATCGGGTGACCATGGTGGACTCGACATCGTGTTCGACTTCGCGAAAATTGTCGTCGTAGCTTTCCGACAAGGCGAAAGTCGGGGTGAAATCGAAGCCGTAGACATTGATCGCTTGCGGCTCGACGCTCCAGGCGGCTTCGGGAGCGCAGCAGGCGACGACTAAAACCAGGGAACAGCGAGGCTTCAGAGCCATGGATCACGCTCCTGATGAAGGGGGTCGGTGTCAGGGCGAAGCGGATCCGGACTATTGTCGCTGGCGTTCCAGGTAACTCAGCGGGACGCTGACGTGCTGTTGGCGGTTGAGGAAATTGAGCAGAAGCATCACGCGCTCTTCGCCCTGCATGGACAGGAACACGCCTTCGAGCGGGGACAGCGGGCCGTGGACGATTTGCAAAGGTTCGCCGGGTTTGAGCATCGGATCGACAGGAAAGCCGATCGACTCCTGGCTGCGTTCACGCAGTTGTGCGATCACGTCTTCATCGACCCGGGCGGGCACATGGTTGAATTCAACAATGCGACTGACGCCGCGCGTTGAGCGGATCGGCGCCCAGTTATCGTCACGGCTCAGTTGAATGAACACGTAGCCTGGGAACAACGATTCCAGCGTCCGTTGGCGTTTGCCACGGATGCTGCGCTCGCTCATCAGCTGAGGCCGAAAGATCGAATAGTTCTGTTGCTGCAGATTGAGTTGTGCCCGTTCATCCTGGCGGGGCTTGCACTGCAATAAATACCAGTTAGAACCGTTGCGGCAAACCGTTAGCATGCTGGAGTACTCCATACATAGCGATCGTGTAAGCAGGGTGGCCGATAACGTGGGACGAGCCGCCCTGCTTGCTAGTAGGTAGTAGGCTGATCAAGGCAAAGTGCCGAGCCAGATGCATCAATGTTTATTGGCAGAAGAAGTGTTTCAAAAATGAATCAAGTTGATCGGGTTATTGTTATATCCGTGGCCGTCTTGGCTATAACGAGTCCGTGCTTTTGTTTAAGCAAAGCTACCGCACGGTTCGCAGTTGCGACCTTCAGGATCCAATTACATAAGTAGCCAGAGAGCAGAAAAGTGCGCGGCGGCGCGAGCTCATCGGGCAGTGCTAAGTTATCGGCCAGTCTGCGCAAGCTGTCAATTGATAACAGTCAAAAACATTGCCTTTCATCCGCTGATAATGGGCGTGTTTCGTAAGTCGTTGACTTTCAACGATGAACGCTGTTCGTCGGATTTTTTAAACTTTTCGAAGTTATTGTAGTCGTCGAGGTTAGATGCTGTGTGTGATAGCAAATTAGTTTCAATCTTACATGTTTCGGTTCGTAAGAAGTTCGGTTTTTAAATGCCTCGCGTCGGATGCTGCTGGCCCGGGTAACTAAGGTCGTCTATGAATAACTGTCGTCGTTTGCGGATAAATGTACGGCGGTGTTTAACGCCTTAAAGTCGAAACAGTGAGCCGAGGCAATCATGAGTGTTCTGGTAACGGGGGCCGCAGGTTTTATCGGTTATCACACGGCCATGCGATTATGTCGCGAAGGACTGGAGGTTGTTGGGCTCGATAATCTCAATCCTTACTACGACGTCAAACTCAAACAGGCGCGGTTGCACAGACTGCAAGCGCAGACCAACTTCACTTTCCATCGGCTGGACATTGTTGACCCGTCGGCACTCACCGCGCTGTTCGAACACGGCCAATTCCAACAGGTCATTCACCTCGCCGCGCAGGCCGGAGTGCGCTACTCGCTGGACAATCCTGAGGCTTATGCGCAATCGAATCTGGTCGGATTTCTCAACGTCCTGGAAGCCTGCCGACGTCATCCGCCGGAACACCTGATCTACGCATCGAGCAGTTCGGTGTACGGCGCCAATACCCGAATGCCGTTTCGCGAAGACGACAGGGTCGACCAGCCGGTTTCTTTGTACGCTGCGACCAAACGCGCCAACGAACTACTCGCCCACAGCTACTGCCATCTCTACGGCGTGCAAGCCACCGGTCTGCGCTTCTTTACCGTTTACGGCCCCTGGGGGCGGCCGGACATGGCGCTGTTCAAATTCACCGAAGCGATGCTGCAAGGGCGCGCCATCGACATCTACAACCAAGGCGAAATGGCGCGGGATTTCACTTATATCGATGACATTGTCGAAGCGATTTTTCGACTGCTCGACAAACCGCCCGCACGCAGCGCCGAGCGTGGTACCAACCGTTTGTTCAATATCGGTCGCGGCAGTCCGGTGGCGCTGATGAGCTTCGTTGAATGCCTGGAACAGACGCTGGTCATCGAGGCGCAGCGCCGTTATCTGCCGATGCAGGAAGGCGACGTATTGAAAACCTGGGCCGACGTGTCGGCACTGGCACGCTGCATCGACTTCCGCCCCCAGGTGCCGATCGAGCAGGGCGTGCAAGCGTTCGTGCAGTGGTATCGCGAGTTTTATCAGGTCTGATTCAGTGCAGGGTGACGGCCCTGCGACTTTCACCAATGCGGATCCGGTCGAGGGCGCGGTTCAGCGCATCCAGCGCATCGAGCAACGCCTTGGCCTCGGCTTCACGCCCGTCGCCCCACAGACGTTCGGCCATTTTGTTCAAGGCTAGAATGGCGCGTTCGATGTCGGCTGCGCTGGCGGTGCTGTCAGGGGGTGGTGGTTTTTTCGGCATTCAGGGTTCCTCGGCGGTCGGTAAACCACCATATCGCCAAGGCGCCTAGCAAAACAGCCAAAAGTGTCCCCAATCAGCAGCGAGTGCTGTCTGATCAGCGATTAACCTCAATCAACGCCGCCTCGATAAACCGCACCGAACTCTCCAGCGCCTGCTGCCCCTCGGCCAGCATGCCCGCGTAGAAATGCCAAGCGTGAAACATGCCGGGCCACACTTCAAGATTGACCCGGACGCGGTTGTCCGCCAGGTGATTGGCCAGACGCATGGCGTCACTGAGCATCAGTTCGTTTTCGCCGATCTGCACCAGAATCGGTGGCAGCCCGGTGACGTCGGCGAACACCGGCGAGGCCAGCGGATGGTTGGCCAAGGTGTCGCCGAGAAAGGCTCGCGCGAGGATATCCAGCACTGGCTTGGAGTTCAGCGGATCAAGGCCTTCACGATTGCTCATGGAAGCGCCGGTGTGTTCGAGGTTGGCCCATGGCGAGATGGACGAACCCACTGCGGGCAAGGGCAAGCCTTTGGATTTTGCCGCGACCATCACGCTGACCACCATCGCGCCACCCGCGGACTCGCCTGCGAAGGCAATCTTGCTGGCGGCGATGTTCTGCTCAAGCAACCACTCGTAGGCGCGCAAAGTGTCATCGATGGGGGCGGGAAACTGATGCTCGGGTGCGAGGCGGTAATCCGGCATGTACACCCGCGCGCCAAGCATTTTTGCGTAGTTGCCGCCGATGCCGTGGTAGCCGTCAGGTCGACCGACGATGTAGGCACCGCCGTGGATGTACATCAGCACCGCATCGGTCTTGAGCTCATCCGGAGTCACCAGCGTAGCGGGCACTCCGCCCATGTCGACTGCTTCAAACCCCACGCCAGCAGGCGGCTGATTCTGCCCGAGCATTTTTGCGTAGGCATCGCGGATGTCGCTCATCCTTGTGGTGGTATCGGTGCCCTTGAGCACAGGTACCAGATCGCTGAGGCTGTTGGCCCAGGTTCGCACGGCTGCTTTTACTTCAGTGTTCATATGACCTCGATCAGGCGTTAGTGAAGGCTTAACTAATCGAGATGTTATGCTCATGATTGGGGAATAGGGTTCCCCATAACCGGTGCCCACCCGCCTGAATGCCAAACCCGGAGGCCTCATGGAACTGCATAACCTGAACGACATCGCCGCCTTCGTCGCCTCGGTGGATACTGGAAGTTTTACGGCGGCGGCCAGGCAACTCGGGCTGACCCGCTCGGCCGTCGGTAAATCGATCGTGCGGCTCGAATCGCGTCTGCAGGTCCGTCTGCTCAACCGCACCACCCGCAGCCTGAGCCTGACCGACGATGGTCGGGTGCTGTATGAGCGATGTGTGGGCATCTTGCAGGATCTGGACGAGGTCGAAGAGGCTTTGGCGTTCCGCCGTTCGACGCCCAGCGGCCGCTTGCGCATGAGCCTGCCGGTAGCACTGGGCCGGCTGCACGTTGTGCAGCACATCGAGCGCTGTCTGAGAGACTGGCCGTCGCTCGCCATCGACGCGACGTTTTCCGATCGGCTGGTCGACCTGATCGACGAGGGTTTCGATCTGGCGATTCGCATCGGTCCGCCCAAGGAAGACTCCGGGCTACTCACGCGCACGGTGGCTTACCAGCAAATGATCACCTGTGCCTCGCCCGATTATCTGAATGAACATCCGGCACCGCAGACACCCGAAGATCTCGCCGGGCATGCGTGCCTGCACTTCGTCAGCGGCGGCCGATTGCTGGCGTGGAACTTTCGCATCAACGGTCAGCCCGTGCCTGTCATTCATGCCGGACGGCTGCAAATGGACAGCGCCGAAGCCTTGCATCAGGCGACTGCGGCAGGCCTCGGTATCGCGACGTTGCCATCCTATGTGGTCAACGATGACCTGCGCAGTGGCAAGCTCGTGCAGTTGCTCGCAGAGTACGCCGAGGCTGCCGAGCCGATCCGGGTGATTTACCCGAGCAAGCGACACCTGTCGCCGAAGATTCGGCTGTTCATCGACAGGCTGGTGGAAGCATGGTCGCCGGCGCCTTGGGACTGATTGCCGTTGCTTGCAGCTGTTTTGCAGATTCCGATGGTATTGATCGGCAATGTCCAAACCGCGCGCATTAAAAGCCCTGAATCATCAGGGCTGAGTTTTGGTTGAGGGGGCGTAGGGTGACAAGCTCGCGGTCGGTCTACTTCGCGCTCGAAGAGCAAGCCAACCGATACTGCTCATAGTTCAAACCTTCGACCTTTTCCGGCAGCTTGTATGGCACGGGGCAGCTTTTGCCCTGCCACTTGATGGTGATGACACCGTGATCTTTGGTCACCAGCGCCAGGGCCTTGCCTGTCGGATCTGACAATGCCAGTTGTTTGCCGTCGCTATCCAACAGCACCGCGCCGAATGGAATCGGCTGGCCGTTGGCATCGTACAGTTCAAACTGGACGCGTCTGCCTTTGCTGCCTTCGAAGCGTGCAAGAACCACCGAACCTCGTCTTGGCACCAGTTGCTGGGTGGCATTGTCCAGCTCGATCTCACCGCCCAGGTTACGCGTGTCCAGCGTTACCCAGTTCACGCGGTACGGTTGCGCGTTAGGCAGAACCGCATAGCCGTTCAGGCCGGTTTTCACACCCGAATAGCTGCTGACTTCGACGCCCGACATGCCGGGGACTTCCACCAGGCCGAACGTTTCACCGACGGTCTGGCCCATATTGATGCCGCCGGCATGAGCCACCAGCGATCCGGCCGCACTCAAGTTCTGCGACTCATAGCCGCTGCCTCGGTTGTAGCCAAAGCCCAGATCGCCCATCGACGTACGGGTACTCAAACTGAGTGAGCCAGAGCGCTCGCCCTGGACGCTGCGCCCGGTCTGCACGGAATAGTAGGTGTCGCTGTCCTCGGTCAGATAACCATTGATCCCGGCTTGCGTGCTGGTACCGGCGTTCTGATGGTTACTGGAAACGTAGGCACGCGGTGCGCGTGGTGTCGATCCGAGCGGGAACGAAATTGAAACGCTTAATTGCGTGTCGTTGCTGGTGTCACCGCGTGCGCCGAATTCCTGGGTTTTGCTCAGGCTGATGTTGTAGTTCAGGTCGCGCCAATTGTTGTTGTAGCCGGCGGAAAAGCTGCGCGAGCCACCGCGATCCCAATAGCGCTGGTCACTCGCATTCAAATACAGCGAGCCGAACTGGCGCGCTTCGCCAAGGGTCTGGTTGACCGTGAGGTCGGTACGGGTTTTGGCATTGCCCGCGCGCCGCGTAGCGCCGGCGCTGGTGTCCTGCACATGGTCGGTCAGCGTGCGGTAACCCTCGGTCGAATAACGATAGGCGGCGAGGGTGAAGCTGGTATCGGTACCGGTGAAGGTCTTTGCATAGAGCGCGCGGACACTGCTGCCCTGGGTGGTTTTGCCGAATGCCTTGCTGGACGATTGCGTAACGTCCAGGGACATCGCGCCAATCGAGGTGTTCTTCGCCGCACCGATGGACAGCGCCTTGAAGCCGTTGCTCGCCTGAATGCCGGCAATGCCCGTCAGATTGCTGGTCAAGCCGTAGGCGAAAGTGCCCCCAAGGAAAGCCGGTTTGTCATAGCCCTCGCTGTTGTTGTTGAACTTGCCGCTCGACAGGCTGTACTTCAGTTGCCCCTCACGCACCATCGTCGGCAGGGCGGAGAACGCCTGCCGGGTTACCTTGCGCCGACCATCCGCTTCGACAATGGTGATCTCCAGGTCACCGTTGGAGCCCGATGGGTAGATATCACTGATCTCGAACGGACCCGGCGGTACATTGGTGGTGTAGAGAATGTAGTTGTCCTGGCGGACTTCGATCTTCGCATTGGTTTCCGCCACGCCACGAATGATCGGTGCATAACCGCGCTCACTGTCTGCACGCATGCCTTCATCAGAAGCGATCTTGACGCCTTGGTAGCGCACGCTGTCGAACAGATCCGAGTCTGAAAAGATTTCACCCGCGCTCAGTTGCCCCTTGATCGCCGTGAGGTCGCGCTGGATGAACGTGCGGTTGCTGACAAAACGATTGGGCCGGCCGGTGGAGCTGCTCAGATTGGACTCGTTGCGCAGACGCCAGGCACCAAAGTTGATGCCGTTGCGCAGCCCCAGGTTATTGGAGATTTGCGTGGTGTAATCGGTTTTGCTGCGGGTGCTGCTCAGCTGGTAGTTGATGAAACCGGCGGCCACACCTTGGTCCCAAAGCTCTGGATCTACATAGCCGCGCATGCCACGCGCCATGGCGACCTGCGGCACGCTGATGTTGAGGCGCAGGCGGTTGGCATCGAAATTGAGACTCGCTTGCTCGATCATTTCAGGCAGGTCGTAGTGATCGGCAGGGTGTTGCTCGTCAACAAGACCCTGCTCACGGAGTTTGCGCATGTCCACACCCAGCTGCTGCAACAGTTCCAGGGTGATGCGTGGCTCGACTTTGCCGTTGACCGGGTTGGCCGCGAAATCGATATCGCGACGCCCGACCAGCGTGCCGTTGCTGAACACGTCGACGCGGTATTGGCCTGGCAAGACGCTGTTGGCATTAAGCAACGGTTGCAGATCGACCGCCGATGAACCTTCAAGGAACAGCGTATTGAAAGATTCACTCGCCACTGCGACCGGGGCTTCGGCGCCCACGGCGAATCCGCAAATGGCCATGTTGATAGCAAAGCACAATGGATGCAGGCAGCCCAACGCCGCTTTGTTTTTCTGGCGCGCAACATGATGCTTAACACAACTTTCAGATGTGTGGTGTTGGGAGGAAAACATACAATTTGCCTTATCAGTCCGTGTTGCTTCAACCGGAGTCGGGAACTTGTGAATAGCTTGTAAGTTGGCAGGGTGGGGCGGGGGATTTACTGGGCGGAGGCATCTTTCACGCGCTCGGCATGGCGTTCGGCAACGCTTAGTGGTGCGTCGAATCGTTGTTGTGCGCCGTAATCGTTAATGGCTGAAAAACTCAAATGCGAAGTACCAGCTGGCAGATCTTTCAGATTGAATGAGCGAACTTCCCCTGGAACGATCATTGTCGAATCAATTACCAATTCCGCTTTTTTCCCTGCAACGACTTTCAGATCCGCCAGCGACACGTGGTAGTTGCTTTGGTTTTTTACTTTCAGCACCGACTTGCCAGCCTGAGTGACCAATTGCCATGCAAGTTGCTCCGGTGCCTTTGCGGCATCACCGGTGAGTCCGTCCGGGCGGAAGAAGACCTTGATACGCTGACGTACCGCCAATTGCAGCGTGTTGACATCGGCAGCACTGGCCTGGGGGATTTCCTGCACGTTCAGCCATACCACCGACTCCTTGTCCGCAGGCATGCCGCGGCCTTCATAAAGAATCCTCAGTAATTGCTGTTGATTGGGCTCAAGTTTGGCCAGTGGTGGAGTAACTGCGAAAGGCGGTGCGCTGCCAGCCGTATCGCCGGCATCCAGCCACGATTGCGCCAGAATGGTTTGTCCGCCGTTGCGCACGGTGACATTCGCCTCTTTGTGCGCGCCATCGAAGATAATCCGGGTGGAGCTCAAGGAGATGCTGGCGAATGCCGAGTGCGTCATCAACACCCCGGCAAGCCCCAGGCAAAGCGGAAAGTAGCGACTAAACATAGATTTCACCGATTAATCTGGTCGGGAAGGACGAGGCACAGCGGCCCCGTCCAGGTATTGCGGGCTGCTTATTCGTATTCGAGAACGAACGGCAGAGTGGCGTTACCGGTACCGGCAGTAGCGGTGGTCTTGTCGCCGGTGGTGACGTAAGCGGCTGCGAACGACAGGGTGCCGTCACCACCTGTGGTTGCGTCGCCAGTCAGGTTGGTCTGCACTTTGGCAGTGGCTTCGGAGCTCAGGTCGATCAACTGGCCATTGCTGTCCAGCAGTGCGATACCAACGCCTTTGGCCGCGTCTGCACCCTGCAGCTTGAGAACTTTCTTGCCATCAACCAGGCCCGAACCGCCGTTTACGGTTGGTTTGAACAGCATCGAAACCTTGGTGCCAGCGTTGCAGTTCACTTTCAGGTTGAAATCGTTGGCGGCCACACGACCGGCGCCCGGAGCAGAGTCGGTGCCCATGTCTTTGATCGACACGCTGCCCATGTCCACGGCAATCATCTTGTCGTTACCCAACGCGCCATCTACCGAGCAAGCGTCGTTATTGATAACGCCAGTGAAGCTGATTTGACCACTGCCGCCTTTTACAGCTTTGGCGGCTTCTTCAGCCACTGCACCAGTGGAGGCAGCCAGTACGGAAAGAGTGAGTACTGCGAAAGCGAACTTTTTCATGTTTATATCCGAAGTTATTGTGAAGTGCTGCATTGAAATGCCAGGCCATATTAGGTGTGCGGTGGTGGCGGGTCTTTGGGATTTGTCTTAAAGCGATAAAGGTGCGAGCCAGTCAGTAATATGGCCGTGGCGTATTTATATTTGCGGTAATGGTGCAGCGAACCAAATGAGACAATTCTCAAAGTCGTGCGGTCTTTGTCTGGCTAGTATTCGCGGATGCAGAAATTCTCAGTCAACGCAAAGTTTGTGAGCGGGCGTCCTGCTTGAAGATTATTCAGACTTTCGCTATTAACGACTGATAGAAAGAGGTTCCAGGTTTGTGAACACGCTTCGTATATTGGTCTTGGAAGATCACGCCTTTCAGCGCACGGCGGCAGTCAGTGCGCTTAATAGTCTGGGGTACAAAAATATCTTTCAGGCGGCTGACGGCAAGGATGCGCTGGCTGTGATATCCCAGGCTGGAGGCGTGGACGTTGCATTGTGTGACTTGAGCATGGCCGGGATGGATGGTTTGACGTTCTTGCGCCTGGCGAGAGAGGCCGGTTTGATTCGTGCAGTGATCATCTGCAGTTCACTGCCTGAAGACTTGTTGCGCACGGTTGATCGAATCGTCACGTTGCAGGGGCTTGAGTTGCTTGGCAGTGTCGGCAAGCCTCTGATGGTCGATGTGCTGGGGCCATTGTTGGCGCGTTATCGGCCGCACACTCCGGGCGATGCCAAAGTGGTGGAAAGTCATCTCGATCAGCCTTCGGAGAACGAAGTGCTCGAAGCGATACGCCGTCAGGAATTTCGCGCCTACTTCCAGCCCAAGTTTCATCTGCGCAGTGGTGAGGTGGATGGCGCCGAGGTGCTGGTGCGATGGCAGAGCCCCAGTCGCGGCTTGCTCTCGCCAGGCATGTTCTTGCCGACGATCGAGCGTTGCGGTCTGCTCGATGAAATGTTTTTCAGTCTGCTCACGCAAGGCTTGAGTCTGCAGCGCTTCGTCCAGTCTCACGGCAAGCCGTTCAAGCTGGCGTTCAATCTCGACGTGACGCAGATGGCCAATCCGAATCTTGTCGACCGGATCAAGGCGCTGTTGCGCATCCATGGCGCCTCGCCAGCTGGGCTCATTTTCGAGCTCACGGAAACCGGCCTGCTGCAGATGCCCGAGATCAGCATGGAAAACATGGTGCGTCTGCGCATGCTCGGCTTCAGTCTGGCAATCGATGATTTCGGTGTCGGCTATTCTTCACTTGAGCGGCTGTGCCAGATGCCGTTCAACGAAATCAAACTCGACGCCGGCTTCGTGCAGAATTTCCATCAGGCGCGCTACAGCGCGGTCATCCACGGGGCGTTGGCCCTGGCGCGGGAATTGGACATGCGCGTGGTGGCAGAGGGTATTGAAACCGCTGATCAGGTTCAGCATCTGGCGCGGCTTGGTTGTCAGTGGGGGCAGGGCTTCTTCTATGCTCGCCCGATGAATTGGGCGCATTTGGTCGACTGGCGTTTCGAGGGTCAGAAGTCATCCTGGCGCCGCGCAATAGGCACATCCGATCGTTGATGCAAGCGGCATTCTGACTTTTGGGACAAAGCCCTATTTCGTCACGCCTTTAAAACACTCATCATGTGCCGAGAAATCAATCAGATGCACCTGAGTGCTTCGGTGATGCCCGGGATTTGCTGCGGTTGCCAAGTGCTGATGGTCCTCCAACACTCTTCATCATGGAGCTGTTCATGCATTGGTCTGTCGTGAATCCGTTACGCGTTGCCATCCTTGATGATCACTCGCTCATACGTCTGGCGATGAAGTCGCGGCTGACGCGCGAAGCTGAGTTCAGTGTCGTAGGTGTGTATGGCAGCAGCGCGCAGTTGCTCGCCGGATTGCGCGAAATCGACATCGACCTGCTGATACTCGATTACAAACTGCACGATGGGGAGCTGGACGGGCTCAATCTGATCCGCCTGCTGCGCAAGCAATATCCGGGCATGCGCATCCTCGTCTCTTCCTCAGAAGAGCGCCCGGCAGTGGTGAACATGGCGGTCGGGGCGGGCGTCAGTGGATTCTTCGGCAAGTCACAGTCGGTCGATGACCTGATTACTGCCATTCGCTGTGCAGCGTCCGGCCAGTTGTACCTGTCTCCCACCATGGCCTTTGAGCTTGACGTGTTGCCAGCATCGATCGACGAGCCCGCCGGTGCCAAAGACGAGAGCGCGGCGCACAGCGACGATTTCCTCAGTAATCCTCTGCTGTCACCTAAAGAGAAAGAAGTCTTGCGCTGTTGTCTCGAGGGGATGGGGGTGACGCAGATTGCCTTGAAGTTCTCGCGCAGTCGCAAAACCATCAGTGGGCAAAAACAGGCCGCTTTCAAAAAGCTTGGCATTCGTGGTGACGCAGAGCTGTTCAAGTTGCAGCACAGCCTGACAGCCGACAACCAGGGATAACACGCTTATGTTTCATCTGTTGCGCGGTGTTTTGCTAATCAGTGTGCTTTTCGTATTCAGTAGTGGTGTGTTATTGGCAGCAGAGCCGCGCACCTTGCAGGTGTTCGGTCGCTCGGACTGCAAGGAGCTGCAAGTCGATCTGGCCAATGAAGACTGGAGTTGGCTGCGGCAAAAGCGCAGCCTGATATTGGGTTCTGCGCTTCCGGATTTCCCGCCTTATGTCATGACCGCCAGCGGTACGCGCTATGAGGGGATTGCCGCCGATATCGCCTGCATTATCGGTCAGGCACTGCATGTTGAGATTACCGTCAAGGCTTACCCTGACCGGCGTGACGCCATGGCCGCACTTGAGCGCGGTGACATTGACATGTTGGGCAGTTCCAACAGTTTCGAATTGATCGATGGCCTCGTCACGCTCAGTAAACCTTATGTCGAAGACGTGCCGGCGATGTTCATGCGCGGCGATGATCGACGACCGATGCCGGCCAATCTGGCCGGTTTGCGTATTGCGGTTGCCGACGATTACCTGCCTTCCAGTCAATTACACGCGTTATACCCCAACGCCGAATTCGTGCTTTTTCCATCGAACGAGTTGGCACTGGCTGCGCTGGCTTTTGGCAAGGTCGACCTGTTTCTCGGCGATACGGTGTCGAGCAATTACCTGATCAACCTCAACTACTTCAACTATGTGCGGCTGCACTCTTTCGTCAAAACCCAAACCAGCGGTTTCAGCTTTGCCTTGCGCCGGGGCAACGACCAATTGCTGCGTCTGATCGATTCGACGCTCGAGTCGCTGGGTGATGCGAAGATTGCCGAAATTACCAAGCGCTGGTCGGGCGGCGGCGGGGCGCTGACGCCCAAACGCATTGACCTGACACCCGGCGAAGCACGTTGGCTTGAGCTGCATCCGGTCGCGCGGTTCGTGATCAATGACGATCAGGCACCTTTTGCATTCTTTGATGGTGACGGCAACTTTGGCGGGATCGGCGCTGATCTGCTCGAGCTCATCCAGCGGCGTACCGGCTTGCAGATCAATGTCGAGCGCACCGACAGCTTTTCCAGTCTGAGCACGCGTCTGCTGGATGGCAGCGCGGATATTTCTCTGCTGACACCAACGGTCTCGCGGGAAGTCGGCATGCGTTTCACTCATCCGTTCCTTGCCAGCCCCTTTGTAATCGTCACCACCAAGGACGCAGGCGCGCCTTCAAGCCTGCAGGAGCTGCGCGGCAAGCGCGTCGCAGTGCCCGAAAGTTCGGCTGAGCGTGAGCTGCTCAAGGACTACCCCGACATCGAGATCGTTGATAACGAAACAGTTCTGGGCGCCTTGGCTGACGTGAAGGACGGTCGAGCGGACGCGATGATTACCACGTTGCACAGTGCGCGCTACTACATCGCCCACATCTACAGCGACAGCTTGCGTATCTCAAACATCGTCGGCATGAACAAAGGCTTCCTCGCTTTCGCCGCGCGGCGTGCCGATACCGAGCTGGTCAGCATTCTGAACAAGGCGTTGCTGAGCATTCCGCCGGATGAGCTGGACGTAATCCTCAACAGGTGGCGTCCCATTGCAGCGTTTTCGGGGTTGTCGTGGCGCGATTACAAGGCGCTGATCTACCAGATCAGCGCTGGCGCGTTCCTGATTATCCTGGGATCGCTGGCGTGGAATTTCTATATTCGCCGGCAGATCCGCGAACGCAGCCGGGCAGAGCGCTTGCTGGGCGATCAGTTGAAGTTCATGGGCGCGTTGATCAACGGCACGCCGCATCCCATCTACGTACGTGATCGTGAAGGTCGGCTTGTCACCTGCAATAATAATTATCTGCAAACATTTGGCCTGCTGGAAAAGGACGTGATCGGCAAGACCGTGCTCGAAAGCGGCAAGCGCAATCGTCAGGAGGCGTTGCAATTTCACGACGACTACTTGCGCGTCATCGAGCAGGACGAACCTTACGAGGTGGATCGCACGCTGCATGTCGGTGATACGCGGCTGATCATTTACCACTGGATCCAGCCGTATCACGACACGGCGGGTGAAGTCAGAGGCGTGATCTGCGGCTGGATCGATATCAGCGAACGCCGTGAACTGATCGAGGAGTTGCGTTCGGCGAAAGAGTTGGCTGACGAGTCGAGCCGCGCCAAAACCACGTTCCTGGCGACCATGAGCCACGAAATCCGTACGCCGATGAGCGCCGTGATCGGCATGCTCGAACTTACCCTCAAGCGTGCCGAGCAAGGTCACTTCGATCGGCCGGCGATTGAAGTGGCATACGACTCGGCAAAAGGTCTGCTGGAACTGATCGGCGATATCCTCGATGTGGTACGCATCGAATCGGGCCATGTCAGCCTTTCGCCGAAACGTGCCAACCTGCGCGAATTGGTCGAATCCGTGGCGCGGGTGTTCGACGGCTTGGCCAGGCAGAAGAGTCTGGTGCTGAAGCTCGACATCGACGCCACTGTCGGCTGTGACGTATTGGTTGATCCGATGCGCTTCCAGCAGGTGCTCTCGAACCTGGTGGGCAACGCGATCAAGTTTACCGACACCGGTCATGTCAGCGTCTCGATTCGCGGCCAACGTCTCGCTGACGAACGCTTACAGGTCGACCTCAAGGTCGAGGACACCGGCATTGGCATTTCCAGCGCCGATCTGCAGAATCTGTTCCAGCCGTTTTCCCAAGCCAATCATGGTCCCTCCAGCAGAGGCGGCACCGGTCTGGGATTGGCGATCTCCCGTTCATTGTGCGAATTGATGGGCGGGCGGCTGAACATTACCAGTACGCTTGGCAAAGGCACCTGCCTGGAAGTGTCGCTGTTCTTCAATATTCTCAGCCCGCTTGGCGGCAAAGTGCTGCCTGTTTCGGTTGTTCAGGACAAACCGGTACCGACACTCAGGATTCTCGTAGTCGATGACCAGAGCGCCAACCGCCTGCTATTGACGCAGCAGCTGAGTTTCCTTGGCCAGGCGGTGCGTGATGCCGCCGACGGTGCCCAGGCATTGGCGCTGTGGCGCTCGGAGCCGTTCGACATTGTGATCACGGACTGCAACATGCCGGTCATGAACGGCTATGAGCTGGCCCGCACCATTCGCCAGGACGAACGCGAAAGTGGTGGATCGCCGTGCATCGTACTGGGCTTCACGGCCAACGCGCAGCCGGAAGAAAAAGTGAAATGCCGGGAGGCCGGGATGGATGATTGTCTGTTCAAACCGATCAGTCTCGGCACCTTGTCGATCATGCTTGCAGGCTGGGAAAAAAATGTTGAAATCCAGCCATTTGAAAGCCCGCCTGCGGCGACTATCAAGGAGCTGGGTTCGATTCGCGAGCGTCTTGACGAGCTCACCGGAGGCGATCTCGACATGATGAAAGAACTTCTGCGCGAGGCGCTGTCGAGTTGCGAAAAGGATCTGGAGGAGTTGCATTCGCTAATACCCGAAAGCGATCCCGGGCTGTTGGCTGACCTGGCGCACCGCATCAAGGGGGCGGCGCGCATTGTTGCCGAGCATCAGGTCATTGAGGCGTGTAACGAGCTTGAAGCCGAGTGTGAGGCGCCTGTTATCGATCCGCTGGACCTCAATCGCAGTGCATTGAAGCTGGAGCATGCACAGGCTGATCTGATCAAGAAAATCAAACGGATCGAGCTGTAAACGTATCGGCTCATGACCATCCGACTGGCCTTGCATTGAAGCTGACGTTAAAGATCATTTTGCAGCGGGCGATACCTTGGTTAATAACCATGGAGTTTCGCGATGATCATTCGACGTCCTTTATTGATTGCCTGCCTTTGCCTGCTCGGTTTTGACACCGTCAGCGCAGCCCAGTCTGCGCCGGTCAGCGGAGTGATTCGCTTCAGCGGTCGAATTGTCGAGGCAAGTTGCATTGCCAGTGGCGCCAGCCATTCTTCTGTCGAGTTGCTTGATTGCCCCCAGGCAAGCACCGGGCAGACTTTTACCGTGAACAACGTCAGTGCGGCAGGGCGAGGTAAGTCGCGCCAGCAGGTGTTTGTGAAGGTGATTGCCGATACTCATGAGCAGGACGATTATTACGACCAGCGCTTGCTGCTCACGGACAACAAGGGTCACCAGATAACGAGCGGTAATTACGTAGTGACGATGACGCTGCCTTGATGGCTTGGAAAGAATGAGTCTGCGCCCCTTGTTTCAAGGTTACTGACAAAAAGGGGCGTTAATAATGAGAATTGTCTGGTTCGCACAGAACCGTCCCGCGCTTCTGGCTTGTCGCCACTCCCCTGCGTTGCAAAATCCCTCCTTCAACACTTTCTGAGCCAGACCATGCGCCGATCGCGTGGGCTGTCGTCAAGGTGTGGATTTTTATCATCTATCCCTGCGTTCATTTTTGAGACAAGTCTCATATCAGGCAGGTTGGCCCTTGGTTATTTTCTTGAAAGGAAGAATGGAGCTGCCAAAGGTGTCCGATGTTTCTTGAAAATAACCGCAGTCGATCCTTGCGAATCTTGATCGCCGATAGCGATGTGCGCAGAGGTCTGTCAATCGAACAGCAGTTCAACAAGCTGGGCTGTCTCAGCGTCTTGAACGTTCGCACTTATCGTGACCTGAAAATACTGACGTATTACTGCCCTCAACGGTTGAGCCTGGTCGTCGTCAATGCTGAGTTGCTCAGCGAAATGGCGATGGATCCGCTCGACTTTTTCGGGGAAAACCCGCTGATTCGTCATCTGCTGATTTTCAATCCCAACGATGATCACCAGTGGTCGAAGACCTTCTTCAACCCGCATCCGCAACGCTGGATGCGCTTGGTCTCGAAAATCAATCTGCCGCGACTGGCAGATTTTCTGATGCTGGCCGACCCGGCGCTCAAGGAAATTGCGGAGCCGGCCTTGACCAACTCCACACTCTCTCAGTGCGCCAACCGCTAGCTACCGCACCTTCCCGCGTTGATCCAGGTATGCGCCGAGGCGCTATACCGCAGCGCCGCTCCGCTGCCCACACGTTTACCCCATTGTCTTGAATACACTCTAAGGTAAGGCATCATGCTGCTTCGTAAACTCAATCTCGCGCCGCGTTCGGCGCTGTGTTTCGGCTTGTTCTGTCTCATGATTATCGCGATCGGATTGATCGCTCTGCAGCAAGTCGACTTGCTCAACAAGGCAGAAACGTACGTCGAGACGACGATCGTGCCGAGTATCAAGCTGCTCGGCCAACTCGATCGAGAGTTCGTCGAAATCAAGGGCAACAACGCTCGCTTGCGCAATCCCATTGAAACGAGTGAGCGCAAAGCGCAGGCCCTGATTGACATCCAGCAGTCGCGTCAGATGATCAAAAATCATCAGCGTGCGCTCATTGACCTGCTGGCGACTGACGCCGGGCGCGAGGCGTTCGAGGAGTTTGCCAAAGCACAGAAGGTCAACGATCAGGCGCAGGACCAATACCTTGAAACAGTGGCGAACGGGCAGCTTGAAGCGGCCATTGCGCTGTCCAGGAATCAGATGCGTGCGGCGTCGGATGGCGTACAGGTCGCGCTCAAAAAGTTGATTGCTCTCAACGAGATAGAAGCTTATGAGGCGGGCAAGCAGGCCGACAATGTCTATGAGCACACGCTGTTGATCGTCAGTGTGTTCATTCTCATCGCGATCGGTGCTTCGTTGGCCCTGGCCGTGTTGTATACCCGCAGCCTGACGGTACCCATTGCAGGCTCGCTAAGGGTGGCCGAATGCATCGCCGCCAATGATCTGAGCGAAACCATTGCGCTGGATGGCTCCGATGAGGCGGCGCAAATGCTGTCGTCATTGGCGGCGATGCAAACCAGTCTGCGAGATGCCTTGATCATGATCCGTGATTCGTCCACGCAGTTGGCCGAAACCTCGGAGGTCATGCACGGCGTCACTGAAGATATCTCGCGTATCACTCAGCGTCAGAGCCATGAAATCGAAATGGCCGCCACCGCCGTCACTGAAATGAGTGCAGCGGTGGAGCAGGTTGCAGACAACGCCGCATCGACCTCGCAGCTGACGTCGGAATCAAGTGCGGCAGCCATTGCCGGTCGAAGTCAGGTCAGCGACACCGTCGCCGCAATCAACCTGATGGTGTCCAGCGTGCACAGCACCTCGGCTGAGGTGCAGGCGCTATCGACCATGGCGAGCGATATCAGCAGCGTGCTGGACGTTATCCGAGAGGTTGCCGAACAAACCAATCTGCTTGCCTTGAACGCAGCGATCGAAGCGGCGCGGGCGGGGGAGGCGGGTCGCGGTTTTGCCGTGGTTGCCGATGAGGTGAGAGGGCTGGCGCAGCGTACTCAGAAGTCGACCGAGGACATCGAGTCCATGGTCAGCTCCATTCAGTCGGGCACCAGCCGCGCAGTTTCCTCCATGAGCCACACCCGCGCTCAGGCCGAGAGAACGCTCGAAATGGCCAATATCGCCGGCGAAGTGCTGACCGACATCACTGGCTCGCTGAATCTCATCAACGAGCGAAACCTGCTGATGGCAACCGCTGCAGAAGAGCAGGCTCAGGTTGCGCGTGAAGTGGATCGCAGCCTGATCAGCATTCGCGACCTTTCGTGTGAAACCGCAGAGGGATCGAAACAGACCGCAGTCGCATCGGCGGAGCTGTCGCAATTGGCAGCGTCGCTGAACAAATTGACCAAGGAATTCAAACTTTAATCAATAAACGTAAAGCCCTGGCTACCAGGGCTTCTTGATCAGCGCTCGATCGGCGCAGCAAAGTCTTGCGCATGGGGTGCAGAGTCAGTTTGTGCTGGCGATGCGGTTTGTGCTGTCAACTGCTCAATGCAGCTGGCGAGTTGTTTTTCATAGCTTTCAAGTACCGCTTCGGCTTCAGCTTCGCGCTCATCACGCAGGCGGAAGAAATCGTCGCGATTGAGTTGGTCCGCAACAAGTCGGATGTTTTGCTCGATGATCGCGCACAGTGAATCTTCATCCTCTAACGCCGCGCTGGTCAGGGCTGCCTGTCGATTGTTTTCGAGTTCGGTTTTTGCGTGCTCAGCGGCCTTCGCCTCTTCCTTTGCGCTAAGCAGGTCGGCTTCCAAAACCTGTTTCTGTTCCGCCAGGCGCTTCAGTTCTGCGCTCATCGACTGGATTGCATCGGCGCGCTGGGTGAGTTGGACCACCTGTTGTTGCACCACAGCCTTCAGTGGAAACAGTTCATTGAGTTGGTAGCCGGCGACCACAGTCATGGCGATCAGTGCCAGCGCAAGAATGGTCAGGCAGTAGATGGCGGCGTTGCTCTGGGGTTTTGAGCTATTGAGGGTATCGAGGGCTCTCACGGAATCGTTTCTCCTATCAAGAGTAGACAGTGTAATAACCTCGATTCGCTGGGCCTTTAAGACGAGTCTTAATTTGTGCTCTGTTTGCGTATGTCGATAACGGCTAACATTTTTAAAGAGTTCGCAGAAGGTTTGTTGTTTAAAAACCGACTATCTAAAGTTTCTCGTGGGGCCATGAGAATTGTCTTGTTTGCGAATAAATAAACTTTTTGCTCAAGCTCCTTTTTTTCATTATCGTCTGCTGCCGCTTTGGTGGCGTTACTGCTGATAGTTCACGCAATCGTCCGCCATTCAATTGCTTGCAACACGGCGAGTTCAGAGAGATTGCTATGAAGTTTTCCCATGTTTTAATTGTCGGTTTTTTGTATTCACTGCCATTTAACGCAATGGCTGCAATTTGCGAATTTTATCCGGATCATTCCAAGGGCAGTGTCAGGGTGGTTCTTCCAGCCACGATCTCGGTGCCTCGTGACACGCCCAACGGCACGGTTATCTATGAAAGCCCGATCTTGACCCTGGGCGCCATACCCAGCTCATTCAGGTGCTCTGCGGTACACAACGAAGGTGTACGCAATACTGTCGGCGTTACTCAACCGGGCGCGGAGATTTTTCCTATCGGAAATACCGGAATCGGCTGGCAATGGGTCCGACCGCCATCTGGGAAAGCGTGGAAAGGCTTTCCAGGAACTACCGACACTGCTGGCGGTTGGGGTTGGAATGGTTCTGAGCACATCTTGCGTTTTGTAAAGACGGGCACTATTTCCGGCAGTGCGACGATACCCTCAGGCCAACTTGGGACCTTCGTCGCTGCAGAAATCGAGCCTCTGGCAATGAATACAAATGGCACGCGGATCGTCTCGCAGTCTTGTGAAACACCTGATGTGAAAGTGGATATGGGCAGCTACACCATGAGCGATTTTTTGCAGAACGGTGACTATGCCAAGGAGAAATACTTCTTTCTTGATATGAAAAACTGTCCTCCCGGAATCAATAACTTCAGGTACTCCTTTTCGCCCACTGCGGGCAGCCCTGCATGGAGCGCTGATACCGGCGTGGTACACCTCAACAGTAACTCCACTGCCAAAGGGCTGGCATTGCAAATGCGCTTCAGTGACAGGACGATACTCAAGCTGAACCAGAATTACATAATGAAAGCGCCAACATCGAGCGGCGGTAATGCATCCGTTTCCTTGCAAGCCCGCTTCGTGCGCATCGAGCCTTCCAATGCGCAAATGCGAGCGGGCGATGCCAATGCCGAAATTGCCTTTGTCGTCGAGTATCTATGAGCCCAACAGCCTCTTCACCTCACCCACAATCACCGCAATATCAAACGGCTTGGGCACTACCACATCAAACAGATCCGAGCGCTGCATGCCGATGTGCGCTTGCGCGCCACTCATGAGAATGATCGGCAAGTGTTTGACGGACGGCTGAGCACGCACGGCTTCGGCGAATTCGAGGCCGTCCATGACCGGCATCATGAAGTCGGTAATAACCAGCGCCGGACGTTCTCTTTCCAGCACCTCGAGCGCTTTCTTGCCGTTGCTCGCGGTCACGGTCATGAAGCCCTCATCCTCAAGCGCAAAGCCAAGAATGTCAGCAATCAGATACTCGTCGTCGACTACCAGAATGGTGGTCATGTTATTTCAACCCGCTTGAAGACTTACGAAATTGAACCAGGCAATGACTCAGCTGCGACTGAAGGTTCATTTTTCAAAGCCTTTTCCAGGAACACATCTTGATCGCGTACAACCACCTCGAACCGCGACGGGTTGTAGGAGCTATCGCGTACCTTAAGAATGGAAAGCGTCCTGCGAAGTTCAGCGTGATTGTCAAAGAAACGCATGAGGATCAGGTTGTCGACAATACTGGACAGGTCAGAGTTCGGTGCGCTGACCTCGGATCCGAACAAATCGCGCATTTCCCAGGAGGCGAATACGGTCACGCCTCTGGATCGCAGTTCGTTCATCAATGCACTGAAAAAGTCGGTGATGCGTTCCGGTGTGGTTGACACCCGGGTCATGCCGCTCAGGCTATCGATGAACAGGCGCTTGATACCTTTCTCATCGACCAGACTCAGCAGGCGTGCGCCGAGGCCGTCGAGTAAACCCTCCGTTGTTGGCTGCCAGGCAATGCTCAATGCGCCGCTGTGTTCCATGCGTTCAATATCGATGCCTAGCGAACGGCCTTTCAGGCGCAGGCGCTGCGGGCTTTCATAGAAACCGAAATGCAGGCCAGGCGCTTCGGCCGTTGATTGCGCAAGAAACTTCAGGCCCAGCGTGGTTTTGCCGATGCCGGAAGGGCCCATGACCAGCGTGACGCTGGAGCTGTGCAAGCCGCCACCGAAGATCTCATCGAGCGACGCAATGCCGCTTGGAATACGCGTCATGTCCGCGCTGTCGGGGGCGGAAGGGCGCTTATAGAGACTTTCGAGGCGCGGATAGACGACCAGGCCGTTATCGGTGATTTCACATTCGTGAAGACCGGTCAACGCGCCGCTGCCGCGAGTCTTGCGCAAATGAATGCGGCGCACCGAACGGGTACCGAACAGCTCTTCGCCCATTTCGATGACGCCGTCGACCATCGTGTGCTCGGGGCTGCCGTCGTCCAGGCGCGAGCTGGTCAGGAACAGCACGGTGCAACCGGCGAACGCGGCGTGGCCTTGCAGTTCAGAGATGAATTTTTTCGTATCGATTGGCGAGTCGGCTTTGGAGCGTGCATTGAGCAGGCCGTCAACGACCATGACGGTCGCCTTCTGCCGGGTGATTTCACGTCGCAGCAGCTTCACGACTTCATCAAGGCCTTCGTTTTCCAGCGTATCGAATGCGCTGACAAACTGAATCTCCGCGCCGACTCGCGAAGCGTCGAAAAAACTCATGGTCGACAGAAACTGGAACAGCCGGTCGTGCGACTCGGCCAGCAATGTGGCGACCAGCACACGGCCGCCGTCGCGGGCATGGTGAAACCCGAGCTGGTTGGCAAGGATGGTTTTGCCCGAGCCCGGGCGCCCTTGAATGATGTATGAAGCGCCGGCGACAAAGCCCCCCTGAAGCAGCGCGTCGAGCCCTTCGATCCCGCTTTGAAGGCGTTTTAGCTTTTCCACAATGCGACCCTGATCTGGATAAACAGGCTTGTTCAGCCGAATGAGTGAAATGCTAACGCCATTTCCGGTTGAGGGCCATAAAGGCTGGGGAAAAGTAGCGTTTGTGCAATGTGAACCTGGCGCGTGACTGCTCAGGATCAGGGAGTAGGGACAAGCCCCGCACAGGAAGATTCGATTTTTCAAAACCTGGCACCGATTACATCCATGGGCGCTGTTGCGGACCATGAGGGTAACGCTTGCCACTTTGCTTTCATGAAATCGTCACAAAACTGCTGCAGAGTTCGGGAGCCCGTAATCACTAGGTGTCATTTAATGAAAAGTTCGATGAAGTCTGCTGCGCTCGCCATTGCGGTATCTCTTTGTGCCACCTCGGCCTCCTTTGCAGCAGAAAATGTTCGCCTGACGGGGTCCGGAGCAAGTTTCCCGGCACCGATCTACCTGACCTGGTTCAAGGATTTCAGCAAGAAATCCGATAGCGTCACTGTCGATTACCAATCCAAGGGCAGTGGCGCGGGCGTACAGGACTTCTTGAACAAAACCGTGGATTTCGCTGCCAGTGACTCGGCAATGAAAGACGAAGATATCGCCAAGGTCGCCGAAGGCGTGCAGTTGCTGCCAATGACCGCCGGGGAAATCGTGCTGGCCTATAACCTGCCGGGCAATCCCAAGGGGCTGAAGCTGCCACGCGATGTCTATTCCAACATTTTCCTGGGCAAGATCACGCGCTGGAACGATCCGCAGATCGTCGCAGCCAACCCGGACCTGAAGCTCTCCGATACGCCGATCACGGTTGTCGTGCGTGCAGATTCCAGCGGTACGACCGCGGTATTCACCAAGCACCTGGCAACCGTCAACGCCGAGTTCAAGCAGGCGCTGGGTGAGGGCAACACCGTCAACTGGCCGGCCAGTGACAAGTTCATCAAGTCGCCGAAAAACGATGGCGTGACGGCGACCGTGCGCCAGACCCCTGGAGCGATTGGTTACATCGAATATGGCTTCGCCAAGCTGGCCAAGGTCGACTTTGCCCAGTTGCAGAACAAGGCTGGCAATTACGTGGTGCCCAATGCCGAAAGCGGTGCCGAGGCCCTGGCGGCGGTAAAAATGCCGGAAAACCTGGTGGCCTGGCTGCCTGATCCGGACGGCGCCAAGTCCTACCCGATCACCTCTTATACCTGGATGATTTTCCGCAAGGACAATGGCAACCCGGCCAAGGCCAAAGCCATGCGTGAAATGGTCGAATACAGCCTGACCGAAGGGCAGAAGATTGCCGATTCGATGGGTTACATCCCGTTGCCGCAATCGGTCGTCGAACAGGTTCGCAAAGCGTCCGCCAACATTCAGTAACGCCGTGAGGTCTCTCTCGACGTGTGCGTCTGCGCCACGCCGGGAGAGTTTTCCCCCTGTTCCGGACTTAGCCCATGAACAAACCTTTTGTCGTACCGGTTAATCCCGACTCTGCCTGCCAGCCACCTTCGACGAAGGATTTTCTGGTTGATCGCACCTTCCGCGCGCTCGCGCGCATCGGTGTGGTACTGATTCTGGCGCTGGTATTTGCACTGGTGTTCGAAGTCGGACGCAAGGCACTTCCCGGTATGGAGAAGCACGGCTTCGATGTCCTTCTGGGCAGTGTGTGGGACGTCAACCAAGGCAAATACGGCATCCTGCCAGCCATCTGGGGCACGCTCTACAGCGCCTTCATCGCTTTGCTGATCGCCGGTGTTTTTGGCGTGAGCATGGCGATTTTCCTCACCCAGGATTTCTTGCCAACCAAGCTCGCTGCGCTGTTTCGCACCATTGTCGAACTGCTCGCGGCCATTCCCAGCGTGGTCTATGGCCTGTGGGGGATCTATGTGGTGATCCCGGCGATTCGGCCGCTGACCACCTGGTTGAACAGCGAACTGGGCTGGATACCCTTTTTCGGCACGTCCCTGAGCGGTCCGGGCCTGCTGCCCGCAGCGCTGGTGCTCGCCATCATGATTCTGCCGACCATTGCCGCCGTTTCGCAGGACGCGCTAACGGCTGTGCCGATGAAAACCAAGCAGGCTGCGTACGGCATGGGCACTACCCATTGGGAAGCGATTCTCAAAGTGATGGTGCCATCGGCCGCCACCGGCATTTTCGGCTCGCTGGTGCTGGGCCTGGGGCGCGCGCTGGGTGAAACGATGGCGCTGGCCATGCTGGTCGGCAATGCCAACAACATTTCCCTCTCGCTGTTTGCACCGGCCAACACGCTTGCCGCTCTGCTGGCGCTGAACTTCCCCGAAGCCGGGCCGAACGAGATCGAGGTGTTGATGTATGCCGCACTGGTGCTGATGTTGATTACGCTGATCGTGAACATTTTCGGTTCGATGATCATGATGTACGCCCAACGGGGTAACAGATGATGACTGACCTGACCGCAGCAACAGACTTGACCGCGCCAACCGGTGCAATGCCCAGCTTGCAACGCAGGTTCGAAGGTCGCGCTCTGCGCAGCCTGATTCTGACCACCCTGGTATGGGCAGGAGCTTTGCTGGCCAGCGTGCCGCTGATTTCCGTGCTCTACATGCTGATCACCCGCGGTGGCGCGCGTCTGAACCTGGAAGTGTTTACCGAGCTGCCACCGACCGGCTTCGAGATGGGCGGCGGTTTCGGCAATGCGATGGCGGGTACCTTTGTAATGGTCGGAATCGCGGCAGCGATCGCGGTGCCGATCGGGATCATGGCGGCCATCTTCCTCGCTGAACTGGGGCCAGACAGCAAGCTGGGGAACGCCGCGCGTTTTGCCGCCAAGATGCTTACGGGCCTGCCGTCGATCCTGGCGGGGGTGTTTGCCTACGCTTTGGTAGTAATGACCACCGGCACGTATTCGGCACCTGCAGGTGGCGTGGCGCTCGCCGTCCTGATGCTGCCTATCGTGGTGCTGACTGCTGAAGAATCGATGCGGATGGTGCCCAAGATCATGAAAGATGCTGCTTATGGCATGGGCTGCACCCGCTCGCAGGTCATCTGGAAGATCATCTTGCCGACCGGTATGCCAGCGATCCTGACTGGCGTGATGCTCGCCGTGGCACGTGCCGCAGGCGAGACGGCACCGTTGTTGTTTACCGCGCTGTTCAGCAACTACTGGATCTACCACCAGGGCAATCTCGACGTCATGAACCCGACTGCCTCGCTGGCGGTACTGATCTACAACTTCTCCGGCATGCCTTTCGATAACCAGCTCGAGCTCGCATGGGCGGCCTCGTTGGTGCTGGTGATGATCGTGCTGTTCGTCAACATCATCAGCCGGATTTTCGGCAAGCCCAAGTATTAAGAACGGGAGCATCTGATTTTGAACGTATCCACCGCGCAAATAGCCGCTCCGTTTGTCACCCAGGCGCCTGTAGTCATGGACTGCAAGCTGGACAAGATTTTCTACGGCAACTTTATGGCAGTACGTGACAGCCACGTGCCCATCGAGAAAAACAAGATCACCGGTTTCATCGGTCCCTCAGGCTGCGGCAAAAGCACCGTGCTGCGCAGCCTCAACCGGATGAACGATCTGGTGAAGGGATTCCGTTTCGAGGGCCACGTGCATTTTCTCGGGCAGGACGTCTACGGCAAGGGTGTCGATCCGGTGGTCGTGCGCCGCTACATTGGCATGGTGTTTCAACAACCTAACCCGTTTTCGATGAGCATTTTCGACAACGTCGCGTTTGGTCTTCGCCTCAATCGCTACAAGGGCGATATCGGTGACCGCGTCAAGCACGCGCTGCAAGGCGCCGCGTTATGGGATGAGGTCAAGGACAAGCTCAAGGTCAGCGGCCTGTCGCTCTCCGGTGGTCAGCAACAACGCCTGTGTATCGCCCGCGCCATTGCTACTGAGCCGGAAGTCCTGCTGCTGGATGAGCCTTGCTCGGCACTGGACCCGATCGCCACCCGACGGGTCGAAGAATTGATGGTCGAGTTGAAGAAGGATTACACCATCGCGCTGGTCACCCACAACATGCAGCAAGCCATCCGTGTCGCTGACACCACAGCGTTTTTCTCGGTGGATATTTCCCAGGGCACGCGCACCGGTTATCTGGTTGAGATGGGCCCGACGGCGCAGATCTTCGACAACCCGCGTGAACAGATGACCGGCGATTACATCAGCGGCAAGTTCAGCTAAGCCACACACCGGATCAGGCCGCCTGTGCCAAATGGATTTGGCGGGCATCCGGTGGACATTTACCAAGCGTTTCCAAGGAGCACCAATGCCTGCCAAGCATCGTCTTGATTTGCCTGCGATTGAACGCGCACTGCGGGACGTGCAGAGCCGTTTCGCCGAGCTCAGCCGGCACTTCACCGAGCCGCGTGACCCGTTGACTGACGAAGTGCTGCACAACGTGCTTGAAGGCTATGCGTTGGTTGACGAGTATGTTGCCCGCGGCGTCGACCTGTTCGATCTGCAGCAACTGAACCTGATGCTGGAAATCAATGCCACGGTGCTGTGTGGCCGAGATCCGGCGCGCCGGCTGGAATACGCCCAGCATCTGGCAGCCACCGAGGCGCATTTCTTCAACAATGTTGAGGGCGGCATCAAGGACTTGTACAACTGGTATTGCGCGTATCGCAGTGAATCAGTCTGGAAGCGTGCAGCGGGTGTCTATGTCCGCATTCTGAGCAAGCCGCAGCTGTTCATCGAAGGCAATAACCGCAGCGGCTCGCTCATTGTCAGCTACTTGCTCATGCGGGCGGGGCTGCCTCCATTCGTGTTGACCCTTGAAAACGCCGAGGGCTATTTCAACCCGTCCTCGGTCATCCGCAACTCCGCCAAGCATGGCGTCAAGGCGTTGTACGAATTGCCCAAAATCAAGAAAAAATACGCAGCATTTTTAGAAGAACAGGCGCCGGATCCCATGAAGTTCTTTCTCAAAGAAAAGCCTTTGCCTCTCTTTCAGGGTGGCCATTGATGAGCGCGGCGTCAGCCTTTGCCAAATGCACAAGCTTCGGCAGCCGGGCAGGGCAGATCATCCGCTGCGCTGTGCGGCAGCTGTTCAGGCGTCAGCGCATACGGATTTCGTTCGATATCGACGACACGCTCGCCTGCCAGCTGCACCACTGCGCGGTCGAAAAAAGTCGGATACCGGCCTGTATTCATCGGTGGTTGGGTGAGCCGTTGCGTATGGGCACGCGTTCCCTGATCCGAGAGCTTCGACGCCAGGATTGCAGTATCTGGGTCTACACCTCGTCCGGGCGCACTCCGTCGTATATCAGGCGTTGGTTAGCGCTTTACGGCATCCGCGTCGACGGCGTGGTTAACAGCGTGCTGCACAACCGTGCCCTGACAGCGCATGGGATGTCGAATTCGCCTTCAAAATATCCACCGGCGTTCGATATCGACCTGCATGTCGATGACTCCGAGGGCGTGCAGCTTGAAGGCAAGGATCATGGCTTCCGGGTGGTCGTAGTGCATCCTGAGGATGATCGCTGGGCGCAGAAAGTGCTGGATTCGGTGGCCAAGGTCCAGGCGCAGCTCGCCTGGCAGCAAATGCTCAGACCTCAAGCGCCGGTGCAACACCGGGCAGAGGCTGTCTTTGAGCCTCTCGGTTAAGCGGTTACACCCTCCGCTACCAGAACAGCAGAGCCTCTGGCATACGAGGCGCTGCTGTGAAATGACTCAGAAGATGCGTAAGCGATGCGGCGTAAAACGTGTATCGCAGAAACGACAAAGCCCTGAATAATCAGGGCTTTGTCGTATATAAGATGGCGGAGGCGATGGGATTCGAACTCATGGACCTGTTACAGTCGACGGTTTTCAAGACCGTTGCCTTAAACCACTCGGCCACACCTCCGTTTGCGTTGCGGGCGCCATAATACCTGAATGAAACACACTGTCAAACTCTCTGCATGGCTTGTTACAGAGCGTCTGTTATGATCTTTGCGACTGAACGTTTCAAACCAACAGGAGTGTCGCCATGCGCGAACAGGATTACGCAGTTAATAACAGCGTGCAGGCTGAGCAGCTAGAGGTTAGCCGCGTCCTGCGCAACACTTATGGTCTCTTGGCTCTGACCCTCGCATTCAGCGGCGTGATGGCCTTCGTAGCCCAGCAGATGCGTGTCGGCTACCCGAACATTTTCGTGGTGCTGATCGGCTTCTACGGGCTGTTCTTCCTCACCAACAAACTCCGTGATTCCGCGTGGGGCCTGGTGTCCGCCTTTGCGTTGACCGGTTTCATGGGTTTCCTGCTCGGCCCGATCCTCAACCGTTACCTGGGCATGCAGGGCGGTGCTGAAGTGGTCAGCTCGGCATTCGCCATGACCGCTCTGGTGTTCGGTGGTCTATCGGCCTACGTGCTGATCACCCGTAAGGACATGAGCTTCCTCGGTGGTTTCATCACTGCCGGTTTCTTTGTCCTGCTGGGCGCAACGCTGGCCAGCTTCTTCTTCCAGATCAGCGGCCTGCAACTGGCGATCAGCGCCGGCTTCGTGCTGTTCTCGTCGGTCTGCATTCTGTTCCAGACCAGTGCGATCATTCACGGCGGCGAGCGCAACTACATCATGGCAACCATCAGCCTGTATGTATCGATCTACAACCTGTTCGTCAGCCTGTTGCAACTGTTCGGCATCATGAGCCGCGACGACTGATCAAAGCAGCTGCAATAAGAAACCCGCTCAGGCGGGTTTTTTATCGTCTGGAGAAAGGTGTTCATTCAGTGGATGACAATGCTGCCATCCACTTGTTGACGATAGATCGTATAAGGCAGCAGCAAGGTATCGAGCGCGCCGGAGACCACGGCGTCAACCAACAGCCCCGGGATCGCTGTGTTGCGATGATTATCGGCATCCACGCCCGAGGCCAGCGGCGCATTCAAAGAACAGAAGTCATAGGCAAGGCCGCTATAGATCCTCGGCACCGCGCCACAATAACTCTTTTGTTCCTTAAGGCCGTCCATTGCAGCCTGATCATTGCGTGCCACTGTTTGAATCGTGCCACAACCGCCGAGCAGCAGCGCCGTCAGCATCATTGCCCGAGTTCTCATCCCGCCATTCCTTAGCCGCGAAAAATCACAATCTACGCCGATCGGTGGCAAATGACACTCACGCCATCGGTGGCAGTCGCCGCTTGACCGGGGTCTTCTTGACGATCGCTGTGTTGGTTTCCGCCAGCGTATTGAGACGATCAAGCAGGGTGTCGAGCTGTTCCATCGAACGCACGTGCAGACGGGCGATAAAGCAGTCCTCGCCGGTGACCTTGTCGCACTCGGTGAACTCCGGGATTGCCATGATCTGCCGCTCCACCTCCTGCAATTGCCCTGGCAGCGGTCGTACCCGGACGATCGCCTGAAGCTGATAGCCGAAGCATTTTGGATCGATTTCCACCGTGTAGCCCTTGAGCACGCCGCGCTCTTCCAGGCGCCGCAGCCGCTCCGCCACGCTCGGTGAGGACAAGCCGCTGATCTGCGCCAGCGCTTTGAGCGAGCGCCGCGAATCTTCCATCAGCGCGCCGATGAGAATCCGGTCGATATCGTCAGTCATGTGCAAGTCTCTGATTAGGCAAAAGGGGGGAAACACCTGCGATAAAAAAGGCGAAATGTGATTTTAGCCTGCTTTATGCGCTGGAGCAGCCTGGCGCTTGCTAGGCATACTTTGGCCATGCTTCGCCACAGCCTCAGGAGATAAATGATGGACAATTCAATCCGCCGCGGTTCGCTGGAAATGACCGCCGCGATGCTGATATCCGGGACGATCGGCTGGTTTGTGCTGGTGTCCGGGCAACCGGTGCTGGACGTGGTGTTCTGGCGCTGCGTGTTCGGCGCCGGCACCTTGCTATTGATCTGCATCGCATTCGGCTTCCTGCGCCCAGGGATTCTGACCCGCACAACGTTTTTGCTGGCGGTGCTCAGTGGAATGGCGATCGTTGGCAATTGGGTGCTGCTTTTCGCGTCGTATTCGCGCGCCTCGATTGCCATTGGCACGGCGGTCTATAACGTGCAGCCGTTCATGCTGGTCGGTCTGGCGGCGTTGTTTCTCGGCGAGAAAATCACCTTGCAGAAGCTGTTCTGGCTGGCGATTTCGTTCTTGGGCATGCTGGCCATTGTCAGCGCACATGGCACTCAGGGCGACAGCGGCAATGACTATCTGCTAGGAATTGCCCTGGCGTCGGGTGCGGCGTTTCTCTATGCGATTGCTGCACTGATCATCAAGCGCCTGACTGGCACGCCACCGCATCTGATCGCGTTGGTTCAGGTCTGCACCGGCGTGTTGTTACTCGCGCCGTTTGCGCATTTTGACGCGTTTCCGGCAGGCGCTGATGCCTGGGCGAGTCTGGTGACCTTGGGCATCGTGCACACCGGTCTGATGTACGTCTTGCTGTACGGCGCGATTCAAAAATTGCCGACGGCATTGACCGGCGCGCTGTCCTTCATCTATCCGATTGCGGCGATTTTCGTCGACTGGTTCGCCTTCGGCCATCGCCTGGAACTGCTGCAGTGGATCGGCGTCGCGGCGATCCTGCTGGCCGCCGCCGGCATGCAACAAGGTTGGGGCTGGAAAGCCCGGCGGCTGGTGGCGCAGTAGCGGTCAGATGTTCCAGCGCGGCGCAGTGGCGGCCAGGCGTTGGCGCATCTCGCCGATATTGGCTGCCAGTTGTCGGGTTAGCATCCGGTAGCCGTCAAGGGTATTGGCGACCGGCGCATCGAGGTTCGCCGTGGGCAGTTCCATTGGCCGCTCCAGCCGCTGCGAGGCGCCTGTTTTCAGGGCGCGGGCCATGCCGATCAGTTGCACGCGAATCTGTCGGTGCTCAGCCTTCAGTGCCATTTGCAAATGTGCCATGGCCTGCGGGTCGCTGACGTTGGGGCGGATATTACCGAGGATTTCCAGCGTGCTGATGCACATGCGCAGGTTGCGCTGAATCGCATCGAGCTCGGTCATGGAAATCTTCACTTCCTTGGACACCGATGGCATCAGCGAACGCAGTTGCACCATCACCGCGCCGACCTTGCTCATCAGTCGCAGATGCTCGTCGGCGCTGACCGCTTCACCGTTGATGATGCGCCCGTACACCGTGGCGCAGTCGCGCAAGGCATCGGCGAGGTTGTAGCGCCACGAGTAGACCGCGTACAGCGGCAAAGCAAAGGAGAACGCCAGAGCGAGCGCGATGCCGATCAGGATGTCGACGCCCCGCCACAGACCATCAGTGATCGGGTTATCACCATGCCCGGCGACAATGAAAACGGTGATGGCCGAAAGCAGGGCGGTGTAGCCGCCCTTGCCAATCGCGTGATAGGAGAAAAAGCCGCAAACCACCGCCATGGAAAAATAGGTCAGCCACGGCATGCCCAGCCACGCATGTTGCGCCACCAGCGCCAACCCGACCCCAGCACCAATCAAGGTACCGATGGCGCGCTCGGCAGCTTTTTTGCCGATATTGCCGTGGTGCTGCAAGCCGCCGATCACCACCAGCATCGTCACCGACGCCCATTCGCCGTGGGGCAGGTTGATCCCGGTGGTCAGCAGAATCGTCGCCAGTAGCCCCAGTGCTACCCGCACGGAGTGGATCAGGCGGGCGTGACGGTAGCGCCGATACGGGTCCAGCAGCGGTCGCAGGATTCGACGTAGCAGCGGGGGCAGGCGGGAGGTGCTGTAAGTAGTCAGTGCGAACCTCGTGTGTCAGTCAAATCAATGGAAGGGGAAAATGTAATTCATCCAGGCCGCCATGCGCAGCAGGATTTTGCGCATCGCGCCGATGTGGTGAAAGTGCTGGCTGTACAGCGCCGCTTGCCCGTAGGCGCCACCCGGCATGAGCGAACTGTAGGGCGCGAACGCCGGGTCAGTGATTTCAATGATCACCGGCACGCGTCCGGCCGGTGGCGAACCGGTGTAGCTGATCAGCGTACCGGAAGGTTGCACCTGACCCTCGGCGATCACCCCAATAACGCTTTTCACCCGACCGGCGAAGACCTTGCCGGGGATGCCATCGAAGGCGACCTCGGCCTCATCGCCCACGGTCAGCCGCAACAGGCTGTTCTGACGCATCCACGCCGCAAAATACTGACCTTCCTGCGGGATAAAAACCATCGACGGGCGCAGCGGCAACTTGCTCGCCATCATCCCCGGTCGCAGCGAAACGTGGGTGACGAAGCCTTTGCTCGGTGCTCGCACCACGGTGTTGTCCAGCTCGAACTGAGCGTTGTCCAGCTGCGCCTGCAGATCGTCGGTGCGGGCGATGGCCGCGTCCAGTTCACGTTGGGTGCCGAAGTTGCGGCGAATCAGCTCGGTGATGCGGTAGCGGTCGCCCTTGGCTGCAACCAGTTGCGCCTTGAGCGATTTCAGGCGGTTCTGGAAAGGCGTGGGGTCGATGCGAAACAACACATCGCCTTTTTCCAGGGGTTCATTGCCCTTGACCGGCACGTCGATAACCTGACCGCTCACAATCGGAATGACTGGCACCGAAACAAAGTAGGAGCGCGCGACCTCGGAATAAGGGTGGTTGTAGTTCATGGTGAAAATCAACGCGCCGATGATCAGCACGCCGCCCAAGACAGCGGTGGGCACCGTCCATTTGTTCAGCGGAATGCGGAAGATCTTGAAGATGGCGACGCAGAGTGCGGCGTACGTGAGGATGAGCAACAGATCCATGCTCAGATCCCCCGGCTGTCAGAGTGAGGCGCAACCGGCGACTGCGCTTCGAGTCGCTCGATCCGGGCTTGCAGCTCGACCACCTGCTGCTCTAGTTGATTGACGTGATTCTGGATAGGTTTGCCATCGCCAAAGCCCCAGCCGCGATCCTCCCGATAGGCCATCGCCCATATCCACAGGAACGGCCACAGCGCATGCAGGGTAAACAGGCTGACCCAGCCAGTGGCATGGATCGCGTCCTGATGCGGATGGTTGCGGTGAACGGCGATCTCGTACGGAATGTCATGCAGCACGATGATCCCGTAAAACAGCACGAGACCGACAAAAACCAGCAAACCCAACGCGAAGTAGTCGAGCATGGTCAGCCTCCCAGGCATCCAGCAATGCTGGGCTCAGTGTAGTCGCTGAATCGCCGGGGGGCTGACGGATCGGCAGGATCAATCAATCCTGCCGATCACCCGTCAAAAGATGTAATCGGTGGTCAGGAAGCTCGAATCACGCCCGCGAATGATCTCGCTGATCAGATCCTTGTTGCTCTCCTGGAACTTGGTCGCCACCAGCGTACGGATCGAAAACACCCGCAATGCATCGTGAACCGAGAGCGTGCCTTCGGCGGAGTTCTTGCGGCCGTTGAACGGGTAGGTGTCCGGGCCGCGCTGGCACTGGGCGTTGAGGTTGATCCGCCCGACCTGATTGGCGAACGTGTCGACCAGGCGACCGACCGCCACCGGGTTGGTGCCGAAGATGCTCAGCTGTTGGCCGAAGTCGGATTCCAGCACGTAGTCGATCACGGTATCGAGGTGGCGGTACGGCACGATGGGCACGACCGGGCCGAACTGTTCTTCCTGATAGACACGCATCTGCGGGTTTACTGGATACAGCACAGCCGGGTAGAAAAACGAGGCGTGGGATTCGCCGCCATTGGGGTTGACCACCTGCGCCCCTTTGCTTTGTGCGTCCGCGACCAGACCGTGTAGATAATCGACCTTGCCCGATTCCGGCAGCGGCGTCAGCGCCACGCCGCTGTCCCACGGCATGCCCGGTTTGAGCGTGGCCAGTCTGGCGTTGAATTTCTCGATGAAACTGTCGACCACGTCTTCATGGACGAAGAGGATTTTCAGTGCGGTGCAGCGCTGGCCGTTGAATGACAGCGAACCGGTCACCGCTTCGTTGACTGCGTTGTCGAGGTCGACCTCGGGCAAAACGATGCCGGGGTTCTTCGCATCCAGGCCGAGAGCGGCGCGCAAACGATGTGGTTTCGGGTGGAGCTTCTTCAGGTCACTGGCAGCCTTGTTGGTGCCGATGAAGGCGAAGATGTCGATCTTGCCGCTGGCCATCAAAGCGCTGACAGTCTCGCGCCCGCTGCCGTAGATCACGTTGATCACACCGCTCGGGAAGCTGTCGCGGAAAGCTTCGAGCAACGGGCGAATCAGCAGCACGCCGAGTTTGGCCGGTTTGAATACCACGGTGTTGCCCATGATCAACGCCGGAATCAACGTGGTGAAGGTTTCGTTCAGCGGATAGTTGTAAGGGCCCATGCACAAGGCGACGCCAAGCGGCACGCGGCGGATCTGGCCGAGGGTGTCCTGCTCCAGTTCGAAACGGCTGGAGCGGCGATCGAGTTCTTTCAGGGCATTGATGGTGTCGACGATGTAATCGCAGGTGCGGTCGAACTCTTTTTCCGAGTCCTTGAGGTTCTTGCCGATCTCCCACATCAGCAGCTTCACCACGGCTTCGCGCTGCTCGCGCATGCGGCCGAGAAACACCTCGACATGCTGGATGCGCTCGGCCACACGCATCGTCGGCCACAGGCCCTGGCCTCGGTCATATGCGCGGACGGCAGCGTCGAGGGCGGTGAGGGCAGTGTCGGCATCGAGCAGCGGCGTGCTGCCCAGGATCGCTTGTTCTTCGCCGTTTTCGCCTTTCAGATAGACCGGGCTGCGCACCTGCGCGAGCGGACCGTCCCAGCGGCGCAATTGGCCATCGACCAGATATTCACGCTGCTCGATTTGTGCATCGAGGCGGTATTTCTCCGGGATGTCGCTGACAGAAGGGAACAGGTTGCCAAGGATATTTGCTGTGGTCATGTCACTACCCTGTGTTGATGTCTGCATGCAGATCAAAAAGTCTCTACAGGTTATACGCCTGAATGCCCATGGATTTAACCCCGTGAATGTCACGTAAATGTCACGCAACGGTGCATGGCAGAGGGCCAGGAACACCACCGATCCCACAGGGTTTGTGTGGTTTCGCGGGCCATGTGCAGTTTGGTAATGAAGCTTTTATGACAAAAGTTCGGTAGCACATAGCCAGTCCGGTCATGCCTGTGTAACGCGCTTGAGGGGCCTTTCGGGGCGCACTTTGCGAACCGTGGCGGGACGCCGGGAGTGAGGCAATGGGGACTATGGAACGCTATTCGAAAGTGGGCATGCAGGAACTCGATCAACGCCTGTCGAAGATCGTCGAAGCCGCGCGCAAGAAGCCGGTTTCGGTGTATCGCTACGGCGCGCCGTGGGTCTGGATCGTCTCGCAGGATGACTGGCAGGGCGCCTTGAAAGAAGTGTCCAGCTACATTCCGCCGGGCCATTCGCTGGTTTTGCTGCGCCCGCAGATCGACGATCTGCTCGACGCTCACCAAGACCTGCTGCACGACCTTAATGCCGCGCCCGGCATGCTCATTCCCGCGCAGACGGTCATGCACATCCTGCTCCTGCAATTGCTCTATTCGGTGCCCAGCGAACAGCAACTCTATGAACAGCTCAATTACAACCTGCTGTTCCGCTGGTTCGTCGGCCTTGGCCTGAACCAGAAAGTCTGGAGCTTCAACGCCCTCAGTCGTGACATCGCCACGCTCCTCAACGAGCCGCGCGCGGTTCTGCTGATTCAAAAAGTCATCGGCGAAGTGTTCTGCGGCGCCTTGCTGCAGATGCCCGAGTTCTCGCTGAACTTCGCGCTCTTGCACACCTGGCTCGGCAAGCACGCCTGCGCCACAACGATCAGCAATTGACGCAACACACCGGGCGCTAACGCCCACAGGTCATCGCGAATTTCAGGGGGTAGTGTGGAACGGATTTTCACGTCACGGCTGGCGCTGTGGGGCTGGCTGCTGGTGACGGCGGGCGCGCAGCCGGCGCTGGCCGAGGAGGGCACAGAAGCGCCCGCCGCGCAGCGTCTGGTCGATGTCAACGAATACTTCGTGCGCGGCAACACCGTGCTTGATGCGCGGGCGATCGAAGAAGCGGTGTACCCGTTTCTCGGTCCGCAGAAAGCCTTGAGCGACATTGAAGGCGCACGTGATGCGTTGCAGAAGGCCTATCAGGAACGCGGCTATCAATCGGTGTTCGTCGAGTTGCCCGAGCAGGCCGTTGCCGATGGCATCGTCTATCTGCAAGTCAGCGAAACCAAGGTCGGCCGGGTGCGCGTCGTCGGCGCCAAACATTATTCGCCACTGGATATTCGCGACAACGTCCCGGCGCTGAAAGAAGGCGAGGTGCCGGACTTCGCCAAGGTCCAGGGCGAACTCGCGCAGCTCAACAAGACACCCGGACGCCAGGTCATGCCACTGGTGCGCGAGGGCCAACGCCCCGGCACCATGGATGTCGACCTGCAGGTTGAGGACCAGAACCCGTGGACCGCCAGCGTCGGCGTCAATAACGACTACAGCGCCGACACTGAAAAACTGCGCAGCGTCACCAGCCTCGGTTACAACAACCTCTGGCAGCTCGGCCACAGCGTTAACCTGACGTTCTTCACCGCACCGCAGGAAACCGACAACGCCAAGGTCTGGTCCGGGTCCTACACCGCGCCGCTGAGTGAGCGCTGGAGCGTGCAGTTCTCCGGTTACCAGTCCGACAGCAACGTCGCCACCATCGGCGGCAGCAACGTGCTCGGCAAGGGCCACAGCTACGGCGTCGCGGCGATTTATACGCTGCCGTCGAGCGGCAACTGGTCGAACTCGCTGTCGGCGGGCATCGACTTCAAGGATTTTGATGAACGCCTGACGCTGTCCGGCGAGAGCGACAAGGTCCCGCTGCAATACGCACCATTCACCTTCGCCTACAACGGCTACCGCTACAGCGAAACGAGCCAGCTCGGCCTCGGCCTGAGTCTGGTGGCCGCCACGCGCAGTGTGTTCGGCTACGGCAGCGACGACGAAGACTTCGACTACAAACGCTATCGCGCCAAACCGAGTTTCGCCGTGCTCAAGGGCGACACCAGTTACACCTGGACCTTCGACAGCGACTGGCAGAGCGCAAGCAAAGCGGCGTTCCAACTGGCCTCGGGCCCGCTGGTTTCCAACGAACAATTCTCCGCCGGTGGCGCCACCTCGGTGCGCGGCTATCTGGCCGCCGAACGCACGGCGGATGACGGCTATTTGCTCAGCCAGGAATTGCGCACGCCGTCGCTGGCCAAATTCGCCGGCACGTGGATGCAGGACTGGCGCTTCTACGCCTTCGCCGAAGGTGCGCAGCTGTACCTGCGCGACGAACTGCCGGATCAGGACGCCAATTACGCCTTGGCCAGTGTCGGCCTCGGCACCCGCGCCAGCCTGAGTAAATGGCTGTCCGGCAGCCTCGACTGGGGCTACCCGCTACTCGAAGGGCCGAACACCTCGAAACAGGAATCGCGCCTGCACTTCAACCTTCAAGCCACTTTCTAACGGAGCACGTCCATGCAACGCCTCTTCCTTTCGTTGTTGATCTGCCTGGGCTTCGTGCTCCCGGCCACGGCTCAGGCCTGGTGGCAGGACGACTGGCATTACCGCAAACAGATCGCCGTCGACACCACCCCGCAAGGCGCGGCGATCAATCAGGCCCTCGGCCGCACCGCGCTGCTGGTGCGCCTGCACACCGGCAACTTCACCTTCGACGGCGTGAAAGAGGACGGCTCCGATCTGCGCTTTGTCGCCGCCGATGACAAAACCGTGCTCAACCACCAGATCGAAAGTTTCGACGCACTGATGGGCATGGCGCTGATCTGGGTTGATGTGCCGAATGTAGAGGGCGGTCAGCGTCAGGACATCTGGATGTACTACGGCAACCAGAAAGCCCCGGCTACCGGCAACGGCCAACTGACTTTCGATCCGAATTACACCGCGCTCTATCACTTCGACGGCGCCACCGGCACCCCGGCGAAAGACACCACGGCGTACGGCAACACCGCGCAAAGCGCGACCGGCACAGCGATCGATGGCGTCGTCGGGCGCGCCTTGCAGTTCAGCGGCCAGCCGTTGTTGCTGCCGGCCAGTCCGTCGCTGCAACACAACGCCGGCAGCGCGTTCACCTTCAGTGCCTGGCTGCGTCTGGATCAGGCGAGTGGCGAGCAAGTGATACTGGCGCGTCGCGAAGGCACGCAAAGTCTGCTGATCGGCGTCAGCCAAGGCCTGCCGTTCGTAGAGATCGACGGCCAGCGCGCTGCCGCCACGCAAGCTCTGGCTCCGGCGCAATGGCAACACGTTGCGCTGACCGCCGAGGGCTCGAAAGTCACCCTGTACATCAACGGTCGCGAAAGCGCTGCGTTGGCCCAGGCGATGCCGGCGTTCAACTCGGTCATGGCCATCGGCGCCGATCTGCAGGAAGGCGCGTTCCAGCCATTCGCTGGTGCCATCGACGAACTGCGCCTGTCGAAAGTCGCCCGACCTGCTGCGCTGTTGCTGGCCGATGCCACCTCGCAAGGCGCCGAGTCGAAACTGGTGGCTTACGGCGTCGACGAAGAACAGTCCGGCTTCGGTTTTGGCAGCCTCGGCTTCCTGCTCAACGCGGTGCCGATTGACGCCTGGGTGATCATCGCTGTGCTGGTGCTGATGATGTTTCAGTCGTGGATCATCATGCTGCGCAAGAACCGCAGCCTCAGCCGCGTCACCGCCGCCAACGAAGACTTCCGCGCGCAGTTCGCCAAGGTCGGCACGCGCCTGGAAATGTTCGCCGACGACGCGCAACTGGCTCAGCGTCTGCAGCATTCGTCGCTGTGGCGCCTGTATCTGGTGGCGGTCAAAGAAATCCGCACGCGCCGCGAGCAGGGCGCCGATACCTCGTCGGTGTCGGCTGCGACCATCGAAGCCATCCGCTGCTCGATGGACGGCGTGCGCACCCGCGAGAACCAGCAGCTGAGTTCGAAACTTTCGACCCTGTCCAACGCCATCGCCGGCGGCCCGTACATCGGCCTGCTCGGCACGGTGCTGGGGATCATGGTGGTGTTCCTCGGCACGGCAATGGCCGGCGACGTCAACATCAACGCCATCGCTCCCGGTATGGCCGCCGCGCTGTTGGCCACGGCGATGGGCCTGTTCGTCGCGATCCCCGCGCTGTTTGGCTACAACCGCCTGATCACCCGCAACAAGGAAGTCAGCGCCGACATGCGTGTGTTCGTCGACGAATTCATCACGCGTCTGGCAGAGATGCACGGCGAGAGCCAGTTCAGTGAGGCGTCGCACCAGCGCGGCCATCACGCCAACCACTCCGTACCGGCCTGAGGAGCATTGACATGGCGTCCGTAAATGCCTCCCACGACGATGATGACGATGCCGCCGTCGACAGCATCAACATCACCCCACTGGTCGATGTGCTGATGGTGGTGCTGGTGATGTTCATCCTCACCGCCACCGCGCAGGTGTCCGGGATCCAGATCAACCTGCCCAAGGCCAGCGCTTCGGTGTCGCTGTCGGAGGCCAAGACCAAGGCGATCTCGGTCAACGACGGCGGCCAGGTGTTTCTCGATGCCTATCCGGTCACTTTGACCGAGCTGGAAGAACGCCTGCGCATCGAGAAAGCGCAGAGTCCGGATTTCCCGGTGATCGTGCGCGGCGATGCGACGGTGCAGTACCAGAAAGTCATCGAAGTGCTGGACCTGCTGCGCCGGCTCGAACTGTCCCAGGTCGGTCTCGTTACCGGCAAACCGAGTCAGGGCTGAGTCATGACCGCACAACTCCCGATCGAACCGCCGCCGGTGAAAAAGTCGCCGGTGAAAAAGTCGCCGTTGCGCTATGTGAAGTGGGGCGCCGGTTTGCTGATCGGCGCGCTCGCCGCGTGGTTCCTCTGGCAGTGGGCCAACGACATGGCCGGCGTGCGCCGTGAAGCACCAAAAGTGCCAACGATCATTCCGTTGCCGCCACCGCCACCACCGCCGCCGGAGAAACCGCCGGAGCCGGAAACCCCGGTGGAAGAGCAAGTTGTCGAGCCCGAGCCAACGCCTGAGCCGCAAGAGGTCAAGCCCGAGGAAGAAGCGCCGCCATCGCCGGCGGACGACCTGGCCAACCCGATGCAAATGGACGGCGACGCGCAGGCCGGCAGCGACGCTTTTAACATTGGCGCGGGCAAGGGCGGTGGCATGGCCGGAGCTGGTGGCGGGCGTTTGGGCACGGGCACCTACAGCCAGTTTCTGGCGTTTACCTTCCAGCGTTTGCTGCGCGAAAACCCCGAGCTGCGCAACCTCGCGTTTTCGCTGCAGGCCGATGTCTGGCTGAGCAGCGTCGGCGAGATCACTCGTGTCGAACTGATCAAGTCCAGCGGCAATCCGCAAATCGATACCCAGGTGCTGGCCGCTTTACGCGGTGCGCCGGCCCTCAGCGAACGGCCACCGGCCTCTATCACTTTACCCGTGCGCCTGTCCCTGCAAGGGCGCCGTCCGGGTTAATTCACTTATTTGAGCTTTGCCAAAAGGAGTTGTGTGCAGATGAATTCCAACGTGAATCGATTGTCCCTGGCGGTCGGCATGGTCATTGCGACCCTGGTCGGTCAGGCCGTGGCAGCACCCGCGCCCTCGGAGAACGCCACGATCAATCTGATCCGCTTGCTGGTCGAGCAGGGCATTCTGAAACAGGACAAGGCCGACGCATTGATCGCCCAGGCGCAGAACGAAGCGGCGCAGGCCAAACAGGCGGCGGCTTCTACCGCAGTGGCGGCCGGGCCGGTCGCCGCGCCCGGCGATGTACGCGTGCAATACGTGCCGGCAGCGGTGCGTGACCAGATCCGCGATCAGGTCAAAGCCGAGGTCATGGCCACCGCCAAACAAGAAAACTGGGCAGCGCCGAATACCTTTCCGGACTGGGCCTCGCGCATCAGTTTCGACGGCGACATTCGTCTGCGTGACGAATCGCGTTACTACTCCGGCAACAACAGCAACGAAATCGTCGACTTCGCCAAGCTCAACAACAACGGCCCGTACGACGTAAATCCCAACAGCAGCACCAGCCTGCCGCCGTTGCTCAACACCCGCGAAGACCGCGAAAACCTCTTTCGCCTGCGTGCACGTCTGGGCATGAAAGCGGTGATATCGGAGGAATGGACCGCCGGCATTCGCATCGGCACTGGCTCTGACAACAATCCGGTATCGACCACGCAGAACCTCGGTGGCGGCTTCGCCAAGAAAGATATCTGGCTCGATCAGGGCTACCTGAGCTGGAAGCCAATGGACGAACTGACCCTGACCGGCGGGCGCTTCGCCAATCCATTCATGTCCACCGACATGCTCTATTCCAACGACCTGAATTTCGACGGAGTCGCGGCGATCTTCGATCACAAGCTCAACCGCGAATGGGGCGTGTTCGGTACGGTCGGCGCGTTCCCGGTGGATTACACCAACGACACTTCCAGCAGCAACGGTTTCGACAAGGAAGAGAGCGACAACAAGTGGCTGTACGGCGCGCAGCTCGGCGCGAAATGGGCGATCAACAGCAACAACCGCCTGAAGGGCGCGCTGGCCTACTACCGTTTCGACGACATTCAAGGCCAGCGCTCCAGCCCCTGCGAGCCGTGGGCCGGCGCGCCGGGCTGCGACAGCGACGGCAGCCGCGCGGCGTTCATGCAGAAGGGCAACAGCGTGTTCCTGTTGCGCGACATCACGCCGAACCCGCTCAACCCGAGCGCGACGCCGCAGCCACAATTCGTCGGCCTCGCCTCCGAATTCAACCTGCTCGATCTCAACGTCGTGTGGGACGCCGACCTGCCGCAGGACTTCAAACTGCGCAGCCAAGGCAACTACATCCACAACCTCAGCTACGACGAAGGCGACATGCGCAAGCGTTCCGCCGGGCAAATCGTCAACAACCTCGACAGCAGCGGCGAGATCGAAAGCGGCGCCAATGCATGGATGGTGCAGTTCACCCTCGGCAACGCACTGGACCTCAAACGCAAGGGCGACTGGAACCTGTTCGCCGGCTACAAGTACATCCAGCCGGACGCCTTGCCGGACGGCTTCAACGACTCGTCATTCCACCTCGGTGGCACCAACGCCAAGGGCTATTTCATGGGCGGCAACTACGGCCTGGCGAAGAACGTTTCCGCCACGGGTCGCTGGATGAGCACCGAAGCGGTGTACGGCGCGCCGTTCGACATCGACGTCTTGCAGCTTGAGATCAACACGCGCTTCTAAGGCGCCGGGAGAGCTTTATGAACACGCGTTTTCTCGCGCTGGGCCTGGGTTTTGTAATTGCCACCGGGGCGAACGCCGAAGGCATGGAAGAGCGCTTGCGCACGCAATTGCGCAGCACCACCCAGCAATTGCAGGCCCTGCAAAGCCAACAGGCCCAGGCCAGCGCCGCGCAACTGGCGGCACAGAACGAAGCCAGGGCTGCCCAAACGCAAATCAGGCAATTGACGGCCGAACTGGCCAAGGCCAAGGGCCTCGCCGAGCAATTGGCCGGGCAACAACAGAGCCTGCACAGCCAGGCGCAGGCGCAAGTGGCGGCCAGCGCCGAACAGACCGGCAAGTTCAAAAAGGCCTATGACGAATTGCTGGTCCTGGCTCGCGGCAAAGAAGCTGAGCGCACCAGGCTGCAAGCGCAACTGGAAGAACGTGACACACAAGTGCAGCAATGTTCAGCCAAGAATCAGCAAATGTACGGCGTCGCCAAACAGATCCTCACGGCCTACGAAAACATCGACGTCGCCGAAGTGATGAAGATCCGCCAGCCCTTCGCCGGCAGCGCCCGGGTCAAGTTCGATGAACTGGCGCAGGGTTTTGGCGACGAGCTCTACAAGACTCAATTCGACGCGCCGCAAGCCGCGATCGCTCACTGAAAACAAGGAAGAAAGGCATGACTCAATTGATCACCCACGTTTCCCCGCAATCACTGACCGATGTGCTGCAAGAGGCCGGTTACCGTGTCAATCAGAGCGAACAGAACGGCATCGTCCAGTTGCTCAGCGCCAGTCAGGGCATCGGCTACGCGGTGCGTTTCGGCAACCCGGCGCTGGAGCAGGGCAGCTTTGTCGATTTCACCTTCAGCTGTGCCCTGCGCGTGCAAGGTGATTTGCCCCAAGGCGTCGCCGAGCAGTGGAACGTAACGCGGCGGTTTGCGCGGTTGTCGTTGCAGGGCGAGTTTCTGGTCATGGAGATGGACGTGGTCGTGGCGGCGGGTGTCAGCAATGAGCATCTGCGTGGCAACCTTGAATTGTGGGATCGCCTGTTGCAGGAGTTCATCGTTTACCTGCGTGACTTCAGCCAGACCGCTGCTGCGCAAACCGCCAAATCCGCGTTCGCCGAACAAGAGGAAGTTGCGCTGTGAAGAAGCCTGCCATGGTGATCGGCGCCGGAGCGGTGGCGTTGTTGGTGGTGGCGGTGGCGCTGGTGCTGCGGCCGGGCAGTGATCCGGTCGCCGCCCAGCAGCCGTCGACGGTGGTTGCGGTTTCAGCCGGGCCAGCGGTCGCGCGGTTGGGCAATCAGCAGGTTTCGCCGCAAGAGTTGCAGGCGCTGCTGGCCACTGTGCCGATCCAAACCCGCGAACAACTGCGTGGCAACCGTGAGGCGCTGGAGCGCTGGATTCGCGCACGGCTGGCGGAAAAAGCCGTGCTGGAGCAGGCCGATGCGCAGGGCTGGGCGCAACGCCCCGACGTCGCCCGACAGACTCGCGCAGCGACTGAGCAGATTGTGTTTCGTGATTATTTGCGCTCGGTGAGTCAGGTGCCCGCAGAGTATCCGAACGCAGCTGAGTTGCAGCAGGCGTACGACGCTGGCAAGGCCAATTGGCGGACCCCGGCGCTGTATCGGGTCAGCCAGATTTTCCTCGGTGTGAATGATCCGCAAGCGCTGGAAGCCGTGCGCAAACAGGCTGCTGAACTGAGCAAAAAAGCGCAGTCTGCACCGGGCGAATTCGCGGCGCTGGCTACGCAATATTCGCAGGATCGCGTCACGGCAGAGCGGGGCGGTGATACCGGCCTGCAACCGTTGCAACAACTGGTGCCGGAAGTGCGCAGCGCCGTGGCGCGGCTCAAGGTGGGCGCCGTGTCTGATCCGGTACAAAGTGCCGCCGGCTTCCACGTGATCAAACTAACCGAACAACAACCGGCCCGCACCGCGACGCTGGAGGAACTGCGCGACCAACTGACCCAGGCCCTGCGCGCACAACGCCAGGAACAGATCGCCCAGGCTTACCTGGACGGTATGCTCAACACCGCCACCCTGAGCATCGACGGCGCTGAACTGAACAAAATCCTTGAGGAACAACGCTGATCCATCACCATCGCAAATCCTGTGGGAGCGGGCTTGCTCGCGAAGCGGTGGGTCAGTCAGCGAAGATGTTGGATGTGCCGACGCTTTCGCGAGCAAGCCCGCTCCCACAAGGGGTCGCATGTATTGAGAACGACCACATTAGATCGACAGGGAGTCATCAATGTCATTCACCGAACCTGCAGGACGCCCGGGCACCACTGACTACCAATCGCCCCAATCCGGATCCGAGCCCTGGCTCAATCTGGCGGCTGACATCGACAGCGAAGTCGCTCGATACTTCCTCATAAGCGCCCGCTGCGGTTGCTTCATGCAGGCTGCGCGCAGCCTCAACGTGCGCTCGACCCTGCTGCGCAAACAACTCGCGCAACTCGAACAACAATTGCAACACAGCCTGTTCGGCTTCCAGGGCAGCCACCTCAGCCTCACCCGCGAAGGCCAGCAATTGCAGGCTCGCCTGATCACCTTGGCCCACGAACGCAAACTGCCGATCATCGAGCAGCCGCTGATTCGTCTCGCAGTCGCCGAATCCATCCTTCACGACATCCTCGGCCGCGACCTCATCGCACTGCTGCGCCGCAACGCCAGCCTGCGCCTGGAAATCATCGCCCTGGACAGCGAAATGTCGCTGCGCGCCGTGAGCGCCGACATCGTCCTTTGGCTCGCTGCCGGCGATACCCCAAACCCCGGCCCAACGTTTGCTACCACTGAAGCACGATGCCTCGCGCGGATTGAATATCTGCCGCACATTGCCAAGCGCTATTCGCGGGTCACCACACGACCGCAAACCCAGGATGAACTGGCGGATTTCATGCTGGTGCAGTGGCAGCATGATCGGCGGGTCGAGGGTTTTCGGCCATGGAATGCGCTGGTGGAAGGGAGGTTGGCCGGGGTGGTGCAGACGCATGCTTATGAATTGATGCTGGAGATGATTCGGTGTGGTGGGTGTATTGGTCTGTTGCCCACCTACATGGCTCGTTTCGACCGGGGGGTTGTCGCGCTGCCCGGATTATTTGCCGAACCGATGCAGCTGCACGCGTGGCTGGCGGTCAACGCTGACTCGCAAAACACGCCCGAAATCAAAGCCCTCGCCGACCTCATCCAGCAAACGTTCAACGAGCGCCACGAATGGTTCCAGCCGTGACGCGGCCCCCTGTGGAAGAGCTTGCCCGCTCCCACAAAATCGGTGGTGGAACCGCAGTCGCGTGAGCATCAAAAATTCCCTGTGGGAGCTTGCCCGCGAATGCAAGCTGCCAGTCGAAGCTTGAATGACTGACACACCGCCTTCGCGAGCAAGCCCGCTCGCACAATTTCATCTCGCCAAGTTCAAGATCAGCAGTTTAGAGTGACCAGCCACCCTGATCACGGATCGATCCCCATGCCAGACCCAACTCCCGATATTCATCTCGAACGCTCCAGCGAATCCCACCTCGAAGGCATCACCGCGCTCTACAACGACCCGGCGGTCGCACGGCAAGTGCTGCAAATGCCGTTTCAGTCCAGTGAAGTCTGGCGCCAGCGTCTTCAGGCCGACAACGAACGGGCGCTGAAACTGGTGGCGCTGCACCAAGGCGTGGTGATCGGCAATCTTGGGCTGGAGGCCTGTTCAAGGATGCGCCGCGCCCATGCCGGCAGTTTCGGCATGGCCGTCGCAGTGCCATGGCAAGGCAAAGGTGTGGGTTCGCAGTTGTTGGCGGCGGCGCTCGACGTTGCCGACAACTGGATGAACCTGCACCGCGTCGAACTCACGGTGTACGCCGATAACGAGGCGGCGATCGCGCTTTACCGCAAGTTCGGTTTCGAGGCCGAGGGGCTGTTGCGTGATTACGCGGTGCGCGACGGGCAATGGGTCGACACCCTGAGCATGGCCCGTCTGCGCGGTTCGCCGAAAGCCTGAGTCAGTCGCCGAGTGCGAACGCCAGCGCCGACTGCGCATGCAGTTCAGTGGTGTCGAGCAGGGGCAGGGCGCTGTGTTCGGGTTTGACCAGCAGGCCGATTTCCGTGCAACCGAGGATGATCGCCTGAGCGCCACGGGCGGTTAACGATTCAATAACGCCTTGGTAGATCTGGCGCGATTGTTCGCTGATCACGCCCACGCAGAGTTCGTCGTAGATGATCCGGTGCACGTCCTTGCGCTCGGCTGCGTCGGGCACCAGCACGGTCAGGCCTTGGGCGATCAGCCGCTGCTTGAGGAAATCCTCTTCCATGGTAAACGCCGTGCCGAGCAGACCGACTGTCAGCGCGTCGATCTCCAGCGCCGCGCGCGCCGCCGGTTCGGCAATGTGCAGAAACGGGATGCTGATCGCTGCCTGAATCTGATCTGCCACTTTGTGCATGGTGTTGGTACACAGCACCACGCATTCGGCGCCACCGGCCTCAAGCCTGCGCGCGGCATCCACCAGAATCGCCGCCGCATCGTCCCAGCGTCCCGCGTGCTGGGCCTGTTCGACCGGGCCGAAGTCGACGCTGTACATCAGCAATTGCGCCGAACGCAGCGGGCCCAGGCGGTCGCGGACCTGCTGATTGATCAGACGATAGTATTCGGCGCTGGACTCCCAGCTCATGCCGCCAATAAGGCCGATAGTGCGCATTGGACTTCCTCCGGCAAATAACAGTGTCGAGCGTTCAGGTCGGCTCGAAGTTTCCTTCTGTTCGAGTCGCGACGCCAGCACCGGCTGACTGTACCGCCGATCTTTCACACAACTGTGCATCTGCAAGAACTAAACGTACGCCGTGCCCGGGATCTGCCACTATCCCCCTTCGCAGGTCCTTTCCGAGGAACACAGCAATGAATGACGTAGAGCAACTGGGCGAGATGCTTCGCCACTATGCCGATAGCGAAGCGCACAAGAAGCAACTGTTCACTGCGCAGTCGGCGGAGTGGGCCACACGGATTGGCGCGTTGTTCGATGCGATCGAGCGATGGCTTGAACCGGTCAAGGCGCCGAATCTTCTGGAGGTGAGCCGCGAGGCCTACGTCGCCTCCGGGCCGAGCGTGCCGGTTGAAACATCGACCTTCAAGACAGAGAAGTTGAGCATTGTCCTTGCCGGCAAACCGGTAGAGTTCGTCCCGGACGTGATGGGCAGCGGCGGGCAGATTTCCCTGGCAGTGATGGGGCTGACGGCAGCGCGGTATGGGAGCATTTCGCTGGTCGGCCTGGCGAATGGCACGTGGCAGTGGCGCAAGACCAATGGTTTGAAGGATCCGGATACCTTTACCTTCGACGCCAACTTTCTCGCCCAGCAATTGCAAAGCCTGATCCCCCGCGAGCGCACCTGACGGGGCATCTGCCTGGTCAAGGCGAGTACCGGGGAAACCCTTAGGCTCGACGCCAGTCCGGCATTTTTCCTTGGGTCACTGATGGCCTTTTGGTAGAGTCGCCGTCGCCAGCGGGTTTTCGGCTGGACGATGGAACCGAAGAAGGGAGTCTGATCAGTGAGTCCGGGCAAAAAAATCCTCGGTCTCACGGCGTCGCTTTTGCTGCTGACGCTGTGGGCCAGTTACTTTTACGTATTCAAGGAAAACCGCGACGGCCAGCTTGGCGGCGTCGGCGAAAGCACCGCCTGGTGCGGCACGCCACCGACCAGCGAGGCGGCGTTGCTGGGCAAGGATCAACTGACCTTGCGCGTCACCAACAACCTGCGCGGCGAGTTCATGGTCGGCGGTTCGCTGGTGGTTTCCGAACGCACCTTCAACCGCTACGACCTGGGCCGCAACGAACTGCGCTTGCGTCTGGAACCGCTGCAATGGTCGTTTGGCGTGACGCCAATCTTCCTCGAACAGGTCAAGGTGCAGCCGCTGAGCCGCAACCTCTCGTCGACCAATAAAAGTGCTTTCGCCGAACTCGAACCACGGCTGATCGGCGTACACGCGCAGACGGCCGCGTTCCCGTTCGACACCTATCGTTACGGCTACAAACCGGTGCTGTATTACCTCAAGGGCAGCGAACGCATCGACCTTCGCTTCAAAAACATCACCACGCTGATGGAGATGTCCAACACCTTCACGCCGATCCAGAAGTACAACCGCGTCGATTACATCAACGAGAAAAACTCGATGATCCGCGACGAAGACTACAAGCCTTATGGCGCGCATGAATGCGCGTTCAGCGTCGAACGCAAAGGCTCGTTCAAGGTGGTGGTGTTGTTGCTTCTGCTGGTGCTTTGCCTGCCGCTGATGCTGGTGTTCTATCGCGATGAGCCGGGTATCGACTTCCTTGCCACGCTGGTGGGGATTGCAGTGGTGCGCACGTTACTGATCGGGCCGGTGGAAGATTTCCAGCTCTATAACATCGACTTTCTGTTTGGTGCGGCGATTTTGCTGGTGGGGACGGTGTCGCTGATCAAGGCGATGCGCGCCAACAGCCGGCGGGAGATGGCGTTGCGTAGCGGCGAAACATCGTCCTGGTGAAGCAAACGCTGAAGCTCAGTGGTAGCCCTATGGGAGCGAGCCTGCTCGCGTAAACGCTATGTCAGCCGACTGCGATGTCACTGACAAATTGTATTCGCGAACAGGCTCGCTCCCACAGGCGATCGGGGGGGCATCTCATCGATCACTTGAGCGCCGGATCCCCCATATTCATTTTCTTCCAGCCCTGCAACAGCACCTGTGCCTTGGGTTCCTGGCCGCTGTCGAGGTAGTACTGGATCAGCGACAACCGCGCATTGCGGTTGGCCGGTTGTACCTTCAGCAAACTTTCCAGAATCGCGCACGCCTCATCAACCTTGCCGCCCTCATGCAGTGCCACCGCCAGTACATAGCCGTATTGCGCATTCTCCGGTTCCAGTTGTGCGGCTTTGCGCAGGTAGGACATGGCGTCGGCGGGCTGGCCGGCACGGATCAGCGACAACCCGCGCGTGTGCTGCAACAGCGCCGCATCCGGATGCTGCTTGAGGCTGTCATCCAACAGCTTCTGCGCTTCGGTGGCACGACCATTCGCTTCCAGCCACTGTGCCAGCGTGACCAGCGCGGGGTAGAAATCCGGGTCACGTTGCCGGGCACTGCGCAGCAACGGTTCGACCTCGGCATTGCGCCCGCTGGCCTGGTAGAGCATCGCCAGATTGAGATTGGCTTCTGCACGTTCGAGCAAGCTTTTCTGCACGGCTTCATATTCGGCGATCGCCGCGTTCCAGCTGGCTTGCGCCGCCCCCAGACCATTGTTGCGCGAGGCACCGAGCAAATCCCGCGCGGCGACGATGCGCACGGCTTTCACTGGATCATTGAGCAACGGCGCCAATAACGGCGCACGCTCGGGCGGCGGCAGGAATGCGCTGATCGCCCGCACCGCGCTTTCACGCACCTGTGGCTCTGGATGTTTCAGATCCTGAGTGGCCAGTTTCAGCGCCTGTTCGCTCGGGTACAGCGGTAATTCCGCCAGCAACGTTGCGCGCTGGATCGCCGGCAGGTTGCTGCGCTGCAATTGCTGGTACAGCGCGTCGGCGGCGCCGGGCTGGCCATTGCGGATCAGCCACAGGCTTTCGTCATAGCGTGGTGCCTGCTGAGCCGGGGAGGCGGTGGCGTTCCACAATTTGAACTGCGCGGTGACCTTGTCGCCGGCCTTGCCCTGGTGACAGGTCAGGCAGGCGTCTGGGGTGCCGAGTTTCTGCGCACGCTCCGGGTTGGGAATACTGAAACTGTGGTCATGCCGAAAGTCGTTGCCCATGTAGAACTTGCCAGGCATGTGGCAATCGACGCACTGCGAACCGGGCTGGCCGATAGCGTGGCGGGTGTGTTCGATAGAGTCATAGTTCTTCGCTTGCAGGCCCTTGCCGTCGACGCCGGCGACCGAGGTCTTGCCCGCCGTGTTGTGACATTGCAGACACACGGCGTTGCCCGGTGCCTTCAGTTCGTTGCTGTGCGGATTATGGCAATTGCTGCAGCGCACGCCCTTGTCGAACATCTTGCTTTGCAGGAACGAGCCGTGTTCGAACACTTCGTCCTTGATCTTGCCATCCAGTGCGTACAGTTCGCGGGTCAGGACGCTGGGCAGGTAATCGTCCATCAGGCGCTTGCCGACGGTGAAACCATCGCCCAGCGGTGCGCGGCGGGAATGGCAGCGCGCACAGGTTTCGATTTCTACCGTGGCGTTCTTGTCCTTGAGATCGACATCGAAGCCCCTCTGGATCAGGTCGTCTTTTTTCTGCGCCCATTCCAGGTGATTGGACGCCGGGCCATGACAGGCCTGACAGCCGACACCAAGGCTGTTCCACTGACTGTTGAAGCTGTTGCTCGCCGCATCGAAATTGCGCTTGAAACCGGTAGTGTGGCATTCGACGCACATGAAATTGGCGTTCTGGCTCGGTTTGCTCCAGTGCAGCGGATTCTTGAAATTCACGCCCTGGCCGGCGTACAGATGAAACCAGCGATGTTTTTCGCTATCCCACGCTACGCCGAGGGCTTGCAGGCGGCCCTGGCCAACCTCGATCAGATATTGCTGCAGCGGCGCGATGCCGAACGTGTAGGCCACTTTGAAATCGGCGTTCCTGCCGTCGACGCCGGGCGTATTGACCCAGAACTCATCGCCCCTGCGGGTGAACCGTGTGGTCTCGTTCCCGGCCTTAAAGGTCAGGTTGTTGAAGTCGCCGAGGGTGGTTTCGCCAGTCGCCGGCTGCATGGCCAACTGGTGATGCGAACCTTGCCAGTCCTTGACCTGTTCGCTGTGGCAACCTTGGCATTGCTGCTCATCGACCAAGCTTGCCGGCTTGCTCGCCACCACTGGTTGCGGCTTGGCTGGCGGTGCTACAGGCGCGCTGATTGCTGAAGGTTTGAGGGGGGCGGACGCCGGGCTGAACAGGAACCAGCCGATACCGGCCACGGCCGCGAGCAGCACGCCGATGATGATCGGGAATACGAAACGTGAGAAAGAGGAGGGTGATGCGTCAGGTTCAGGTTGCACCGCTTTGTTTTTATGCTTGGGCATTGCGACTTCCGTAGTCCGGGTGCGTTGGCCTTCTGGCGTGCATACGTCTGGATGCAGCTTTGCCGCATGCAGCGCGTCTGTCAAATAAGCGCTGTGACTTGCTGCGCAGCGCCGTGTGAATTTTGTAATTTGCAATCGCAATTGCTGCGGTTTTAGCTATACCTGTAACTCCCCCTATGCAAACGATTTGGCCTTCTGACAGGAGTTACAGCATGAAGCTAGCCGTAATGATGGGCACGCTGTGCATCGCCACCCTGGGTGTGGTGGGTTGTTCCAGCAAAACCGTCGAGCCAGACCAGTACTCCGGTTTCCTCAAGGATTACAGTCAACTGAAGGAGACCAAATCACCGTCGGGTGCCGAGGTGATGCGCTGGATGGACCCGAAACTCGATATCAACAAATTCAGTAGCGTCTATGTCGAACCGAGCCAGTTGTATCCGAAGCCGCAAGCGACGGAAAAAATCCCCCAGCAGACGCTCAATGGCATCACCAGTTATTACGATCAGGCGCTCAAGCGTGAGCTGAGCAAGTCGCTGCCGCTGGCCACCGGCCCGGGGCCTGGCGTCATCGTGATCCGGCCGGCGATCACGGCGGTGAGCAGCAAGACCGAAGGCCTGCATGTGTATGAGGTGATTCCGATTGCGCTGGTCGCTGCTGCGGTGAGCACGGCTACCGGGATTCGCGACCAGGAAACCACGTTGGCCACCGAGGCGGTATTCCTCGATGGCAGCAGTAACATGGTGGTGGCTCAAGTGGTGCGCAAGGGCACCGGTCAGCCGCTGGAAAATTCCTCGCAGGTGATGAAAGCCACTGACGTCAAAGCGGTGATCGATGGCTGGGCGAGTGACATGCATCAGACGTATCTGAAACTCAAGTCCGAGGCCAAGTGATGTCGTGAGGCTTGGGCCTGTTTGCGAGCAGGCTGGCTCCCGCTGGATTGCAGTTCAGTTTGGGGGCTTGTCTGCTTAAGGTTGGGGTTGGGGTTGGATGGCTTCGCCAGACGGTCGCTACACTCCCACCCCCGGATCAATCCCTCCACTCAGCCTTCCGACGTCGCCGGTGGATCAAGATCAAGAGCACTCGAGCTAACGCTCATCGTGTAGGAGCTGCCGAAGGCTGCGATCTTCTGATCTTGCTTTTGCTGTTTTGTGGGAGCGAGCCTGCTCGCGAAGACATCCAGTCTGTTCCCACCTTACTGCCCGACAAACCAGCGAAAATACGGGTTCGCCCGATCCCCTTGCATCACCTCCCGAATATCCCGTCCCCAGGCGTCCCGATCGCCGTCGTAGGCGTGCAGGCTTGCCCGATAAAACTGCATCAATCGCTGCCGATGCGCTTGCATGCGTTCAATGAACCCTGCATCGGCATTGACCAGTGTCGGTGGCTGATACAAGTCCAGCAGCGCTGGCAGTACGCGGGTGATTTCCTTGCTGCGCACCCACGGCGCGTATTCTATGCGCGGCTGGTCATCGGTCGCCGCCGGGGCATCGGCGGCGAAGCGGTCCAGGCCGGCGCGGTCGGTGACCCAGGTGGCCAGCAGCGCCGCCGGCGAGCCGATGCCGACGTCCTGCAAGGTGCTGCGTACGCTGTCCTGCTGAAAGCGCGCGGTGATTTTCGCGGCGTCCAGTTCCATCGGTGCCAACGAGCCGACCAACAGCATTTCGTGGAACTCGCTGGTCCACAGCGAGGCATGCGGGAACACATCGAGGAAGCTGCGCACCAATGAGCGCGAGTCGTCGATGTTCTGCGTCGGCAGCGGTAGCCACTGGGCAACGATGCCCTTGTCCTGCAAGCGACTGGCGGCCAGCTCGTAGAAATCGCGCGAATACAGATTGACCACGCCGGCGGCGGAGGGCGGTGGGGGCTCGAGGGTGATTACGTCGTAGGTCTGTTCACTGCGCAGCAGTTCCTGGCGACCGTCGCGCAGGCGCACGTCGATATCGGGATCGCTGGCCGCATTGAAATTGCCCTTGAACAAAGGCGCCGCTTTCACCACCGATGGCAGCAACTCGGCGACCACGCGATGTTCCAGACCCGGATAGCGCAGCATGGCCCCTGCGGTGATGCCGGTGCCGAAGCCGATCACCAGGGTCGAGCGCGGTTCACCGTTGTGGATCAGCAGCGGCAGCAGCGCCTGAATGCGCATGTAGCGCAGCGATGGCATGGCATCGCCAGTGTTCGACACTCCCTGGATGTACAAACGGTGGAAGGTGTTTTCGCCACGCCCCTGAGTGACCACCGCGACCGTGCCGCCGCGCCCTTCCTCGTAGAACGCCAGCGTGCCGTTGCGTGCGCCGGGCAACAGGCTGGCCAGTTTGTCGGCTGGGGTCAGTACCGCCACCGCTACGCTAACCAGACCGAGTGCGACCACGGCCTGGCGCCGACCTTTCGTCACGCCATGGCCTTTGCGCACCGCCAGATAACCAATCGTCGCTGCGATAAGCGCCAGTAGACCGAGGGTGCGCACAAGTCCCAGCAACGGAATCAATACAAAGCCGCAAAGCATCACACCGATGATCCCGCCCAAGGTGTTGAACGCCACCACGGCGCCGACATCGCGGCCCACACGTTCGCTGCCGACACTCAGGCGCAACGCCAGAGGAAACGCCGCGCCCAGCAGCAGGGTCGGCGCAAACACTATGCTCAGCGCCGCCACGGCAAATCGCGCGCTCATGCCGGCCAACTCACTGACGCCCAGACTCAGCAGCCAGGTTTCGGCATGGCTCTGCGCGAGCACCAGCCAGCGGCCGAGCATGGCGATCTCCAGCAGCGCAATCAGGCCTGCACCGGCGATCAACAAACCGAATACGCCCCATGGGTCGCGAATGCGCTCGACGCGACGAGCGAGTACGGCGCTGCCGATAAACAGCCCGGTCAGGTAAGTCGCCAGCACCACCGCAAACGCATAGGTGCGCGTGCTCATGAACTGCACGATCGATTGCGACCAGACCACCTCGTAACCCAACGCCACACCTCCGGCGATAGCGTAGAGCCACAGCGCAGTGCGGTCGGGTGCTTTTGCGTTGCCGTGTTTGACCGGCGTGCCCAGCGCCAATGGCTGCTGCCGCTGCAACCACAGCGCACCGGCAGCGGCGAGCAAGTTGAGCATCGCGGCGAACAGCGCGCTACCGCGCACGCCGAGGCTGGCGATCAGTACGAACGCGGCGAGCAAAGTGCCGACAATGGCGCCCAGCGTATTTGCCGCATACAACTGACCGCCGGCCTTGCCCGGCTCAGCCGCCAGAGAGCGCACCAACACCGGCAACGTTCCGCCCATCAACACCGCCGGGATACCCACCAGCGCAAACGGCAACAACCACGCGAGCACGCTGACATGACCCTGCAACCAGGCAAATGCATTGGCCGCCAGACTCATGGCCACTGTCGCGCCAACCCCGAGCATCGCCACCAGCACTTCCAGCCCGGCATACAGCAGGACCGGCTGTTGCAAACGATCGGCCCAGCGCCCGAACAACCAGCCGCCGAGGGCGAGACCGGCGAAAAACGCGCTGATGCCGGTCGTGATCGCGTAGACCTCGACGCCGACCACCAGCGATAGCTGTTTGATCCACAACACTTGATAGACCAACGCCGCCGCACCGGAGATGCAGAGCAGCAGGGCAGGGATCAGCGAGGTGGCGGACGCGGCTTGCGAGACGGGTATGGCCGACGGCTTGCTGGCGATACGTGAAGACATGCGGTGAGCCTTGTTATGGATTGGCTGATGTTGATCGTTCCCACGCTCTGCGTGGGAATGCCTCACTGGACGCTCGGCGTCCGCTTCGGCATTGGACGCAGAGCGTCCCGGGCTGCGTTACCACGCAGAGCGTGGGAACGATCGCAGAAAACCTTTTGGGAGCGAGCCTGCTCGCGAACGAAACCGACCCGGTCGCTTGTTCAAAACAGGGCCGCCCGCCTGTGAAAGCGGGCGGCGGTAGAGCGGTATTACTGGGCCTTCTTCATTTTTTCTTCGATACGGCGGTCCACGTCCTCGCGGATCTGGTCGATGCTGAAGCTCGCCGGACGCTGGCTAGGTGGATAGTCGACGAAGGTCTGCAGGAACTTCGCCGCGCGGCGGGTACCGTCGAAAATCAAATAGTCGTTTTTCGTCAGCCAGTCATAGTACTGGTCAGACACGATATCGGCGCGTTCGTACGGGTCCATGCGCAGGTTGAACATTTTCGGCACACGCAGGCAGGTGAACGGTTCGCTCCACACCTGCAGTCCGCCGGGCGCGCGCTGCTCACAGAACACCAGTTTCCAATCGTTGAAACGCATACTGACCAACGCACCGTCATCGTTGAAGTAGTAGAACTCCTTGCGCGCGCTCTTATCGGTTTTACCTGTCAGATAGTCCAGCTGGTTATAGCCGTCCAGGTGCACTTTGAAGTTTTTGCCGGCGACGTCGGCGCCTTTGAGCAAACGCTCCTTGATGTCGGTGTCGCCCACGGCGGCCAACAGCGTCGGAAACCAGTCCAGACCGGAGAACATTTGCGTGGAGACTTCGCCTGCCTTGACTTTGCCCGGCCAGCGAATCATCGCCGGTACCCGGTACGCGCCTTCCCAGTTCGAGTTTTTCTCGTTGCGGAACGGCGTCGTTGCAGCGTCAGGCCACGACCATTGGTTCGGGCCGTTATCGGTGGTGTAGACGACGATGGTGTTTTCGGTCAGCTTCAAGTCATCCAGTGTCTTGAGCAGCTTGCCGACATCGCCGTCATGCTCGAGCATGCCATCGGCATATTCGTTGCCGACCATGCCGCTTTGCCCTTGCATGGACTCGCGCACGTGAGTGAAGGCATGCATACGTGTTGTGTTCATCCAGACAAAGAACGGCTTGTCCGCTTTGGCCTGTTTCTCGATGAACGCTTGCGCGGCCGCTGTGGTTTCGTCGTCGATGGTCTCCATGCGCTTTTTGGTCAGCGCGCCGGTGTCTTCAATCTTGCCGTCGGCAAAACTGTGGATCACGCCACGGGGCGACGCGGCTTTGACGAACTCGGCATCATCCTTGGGCCAGTACGGACGTTCAGGTTCCTCTTCGGCGTTGAGGTGATAGAGGTTGCCGAAAAACTCGTCGAAGCCGTGGTTGGTCGGAAGGTATTCGTCCTTGTCGCCCAAGTGGTTCTTGCCGAATTGACCCGTGGCATAGCCTTGCGCTTTCAGCGCTTGGGCAATGGTCACATCGCGTGGCTGCAAGCCCACCGGAACCCCTGGCATGCCCACCTTGGACAAGCCTGTACGCAATGGCGTCTGCCCGGTAATGAACGACGAGCGTCCGGCCGTGCAACTGTTTTCGGCATAGTAATCGGTGAAAATCATGCCTTCTTTAGCGATACGGTCGATATTCGGCGTCTTGTATCCGACCACGCCCATGGAATAGGCACTGATGTTGGTCTGGCCGATGTCATCGCCGAAGATGACGAGAATGTTGGGTTTTTCAGCCGCTGTGGCGGTTGCCGACAGCGCCATCACCGAGGTTGCCACCAGGGCGAGATTCGGTAGCCACTTGCGTATGCGAGTCATGTGACTTGCTCCTTTGCGCGGGGGTCGTTTTTTGCGACAAACGTTAATTGCTCTCCTGCATCACGCTTTCTTATTGCACCTGCTCGGTTGCCGGTGGATCGAACGGATAGATCCGGCGCCATTCCGACGCCATGTCCACCACCGTCCAGCCACGGGTATTCGCTTCGTCGAGGGCCTTGTCGAGTCGGCCGATATTCGATTGCCGGTCATATGCCCACTCGCGCTTGGCATCGGTGTGGTGCACCAGCCCCATCAGGCGCTTGCCGGGCCCGGCGGCGGTCCACTGCAGCATCTGCAAGTCACCGTCGGAATTACCGAAGGCCAGAATCGGCCGTCGACCGATCACCGCATCAATGCTTACTGGTTTGCCCGGGCCGTCGTCGTTGTGCGCGACTTTCGGCGTGCGCACGATAGAGGCTTTGCCGTCCTTGAACTGGTAAGAAGTGACGAAGGTAGTGCCGATCACCTGTTCCGGCGCAATGCCGTAGACCTTCTCGGCAAAGGCGCGCATGAAGCCGGTGTCGCCACCGGATACGATGTAGGTCTTGAAGTTCTGGCTGCGCAGGTAGTCGAGCATTTCCAGCATCGGCTGGAAGATCATTTCCGTGTAGGGCTTGCCGGTTTTCGGATGGCGGGCCTGGCTGAACCAGGTTTTCGCGTAGTCATCGAAAGCTTCGGTGGTCATGCCGCTGTGGGTGGCGCCGACGATCTTCAGCAAACCGTCCATGCCCGACGCGGCGAGGGCTTTGTGATCATTTTCCAGCACCGCTTTGAACGGCTGTGTGGTTTTCCATTCGGGGTGTTGCGCGGCGGTGCGCTTGACCTCGTCGAAGGCAAACAGCAATTCGAAATACGCCGGTTGCTCGCTCCACAAGGTGCCGTCATTGTCGAACACGGCGATCCGCTCGGCCGGTTTGACGAAGTCCTTGCTGCTCGGGTCGGTCACGGCTTGGACGAATTCGATAATGCTCTTCTTGGCCGGACCGTCATTCCACGATGGCAGCGGTTCATTCGCCTGTGCCAGCAGGGGCAGGGCCAGTGTCAACAGCAGGGCAAGACCGAAACGTTGGCAAAACAGCAACGGGTTGATCATGTGAAATCCTTCTCATGCACTGGGTTAAGCGGGCGCAGGGCTGGCGCGGGTTTCGCGTGTTGCCTGGCGACCTGACTTTGAAGCGTAGACAACGATTGGCGAAGCTGAACAAGTGTTTGATCGACGGCAGACTGACGGCCGTAAAGCCCGCGTAACACACCCTGCAAACGCGGCCCGGCGCCCGTAAGTTTCAAGCCCAGACGACTGCGCCGTAGCCACAGGTACAGCGCGGTCAGTTGGGCGGGTCTGGCTCGCAATTGCGGATCGATCTGCTGCCAGGCGAACGCGGCCGATTGCTGCCAGGCCAATTGCTTCGCCCGTTTATGTGCGAGCCAGCGTCGATGGGCGCGAACGGCGACGGGCCGCAGCAAGTACACACCGACGGCGAGGCCGACCGACAGCGCCAGCCAGAGCAGCCAGCGGCTGGAGAAGTGCAAGTGGTTCTGTTGCAGTTGCCTGAGGTCTTCGGCGAGCGAAAACACCGGTTTATAGGCGTTGTTGGCCGCGGCCTCGAAGCTCACGGCCGGCACCTCAGCGCTACGGATCTGCTTCGCAGAGGAATCCCACCATTTCACGCGGATGACTGGCAGCGTGTAAGTGCCGGCGCGGTCGACGCGATAGCTGACGCCGTCGACGCGTTGACCGCCGAGGATATTGCCTCGACCGTCATCCAGCGCAGTGACTTGTGGCGTCTTCGCGTAGCGACTCAAGCCGGCAACATCACTGAAGGTCGGAATCGGCAGGGCCATCGCCAGCGCGCCATCGGCTTGCAGGGTGAGCTCACGGGTGATGCTGTCGCCGACTTGCAACGGCGTTGCAGAATGGGTAACGATCTGCTTCATGCGCAACCCATTGGCAACCAGAGGCGTCTCCCCGGGCGCGAAGCCAGGCGGCTGGGCGGCGCTGAAACTCAGCGGCTGGCTTTGTGCGCTGATGTCCTCAGTGGCCTGGCCCAGCCTGGCGCGTACGGTCAGCGCCGGGATATCGAAACTGCGTGCGACGTTGGGTGTGATCAGATAGCTATAGCGCAAGCCATTGAACGACTGGCCATCGATGGTCTGGTTCAGATGCTGCGCCTGGCCGTTTGGCGGCATCACCAGTGCACCGTCCAGTTTCAGGGCGGGCAGGGCGGCGGCGCTGGTGAACCAGGTGTCGGTGAGGACATCGAGTTGCAGTTCGACCAGACCGCCAACCATCGCGCCCTCGCTGGGGTTGAGGTGGGCCTGGACTTTCAGTTGCGGGGGGGCAGCAACAGCGTTCAGGGACAGCAGACTGGTCAGCAGTAGTGCGCTGAGTTTTGCGGTGAGTGTCCGGGCCTCTTCGCGAGCACGGTTCATGGCCGGTCTCCCTGCTGATCCTGCAAGCTGAACTTCTGCCTTAGAAACTTCGCCGGCGAGGTGGTCAGGTTCTCCAGCCACAGCGCGTCGGACGCCGCTTGCTGGGTCTCGACCTTTTTGCTCTGACCTTTACCGGGTGCCTTGTCGAATTTGACTTCATCGGGTTTGGTTTGCGGAGCGTTTTTCTCGGCGCTTTCGGTGTCCTTGAGCAGTGCCTGAGCCAAGGCCAGATTGGCGCTCGCTTCGGTAAATTGCGGCTGCAGTTTCAACGCCTCGCTGTAGGCGGCAATCGCCTGATCGAACTTGAAGCGGCGCACATAAATGTTGCCCAGGTAGAAGTACGCCTGCGGCGTGTCCAGGCGGGCGAAGGTCGCCATTGCCAAGTCGTAATCGGCAGCGTGATAGGCCGCGACGCCTTTCCAGTACGGGTCGACGAACAGCGCCGCGGCTTCGGGCAAACGATCATGCTCAAACGCCCAGCGGCCTTGTTGGTCGCGGGTGAAAAACGCATCGGTGAGGGCGTTGGCCTGCGCCGGTGCCGCAGGCCAGCCCAACCCTACGGCCAAAAACAGCGCCGGCATCCAGTTGACGCTCCAGCCTTTGCGTACGCTGAACAGCGCCAGTAACAGCAATGGCCAGCAGAGCCAGTATCCGGCGTCCTTCCAGTGCAATTCGCGCTGTTCGGCGCTGGCGCTCTGGAAGTGTTGGCGGGCGTGCAACTCGATCCACTCCAGGTCATCGTTATTCAGGGTCAGGCTGCCGAGCGGCGCGTCGACGGCCGAGGCCAATTGCTTGAGGGCCGCCTGATCGAAACTGCCGAGCACCGGTCGTCCGCTGCTGTCGATTTTCGGCTGGCCGCTGGCGGTAGTGATGACGCCCGAGTCTTCGCTGCCCACCGCCAGAACCAGAACCTGCAAGGCACTGCCGTCGAGGTGTTTTTGCAGATCATCGAGTTGCGTGGTATCGGCCCCGTCAGTTATCAGCAGCAGACTGCCCGGGGTGTTCTCGGCGCTGAGCAAGCGTTTCGCTTGATCGATCACGGCGGCGACGTTTTTGCCGGGTTTGTCGATCAAGCCCGTGCCTAGGGCCTGGATGAAACTGTCGAGCAGCGCCGGATCGTCGGTCGGTGGCAACACCAGATGGGCGCTGCCGGCATAGGCGATCAGTGCGGTCCGCGCAGCAGCGCGACGTTGAAGCAGCTCATGCAGCTTGTGCTTGACCGCCTCCAGCCGCGTCGGCTGCACATCGTTGGCGTCCATCGACGGCGAAAGGTCGACGGCAACGATCAGTGGTGCGCGGTTCTCGAGAAAGTCCGGGCGATCCTGTTCCCACGTCGGCCCGGCCGCGGCGATTGCGCCGAGGATCAGCAGCGCACAGAGCAGGTGCACCGGGCGCCAGCGCTGGTGATCCTGCGGGGTGATCAACAAGTGCGGCAGCAAGTGTTCGGCGATATTGCCGCGCAGGCGCTTTTGCAGGTCGCGGCTGCGACGCCAGATCAGTGGCAGCATTGCGCCGAACAGCGCAAGCAACAGCCACAGCGGGCGCAGGAAGTGGAAATCGCTCAGGTTGATCTCCATTTCAGGCCTCCTGCCGCTGCCGCGCAACCGTCAGGTTCGGGCGTAAAAGGGCGCCGAGCTGATACAGCGCCAACAACAGCAATCCTGCACCCAGCGGCCAGTAGAACAGTTCCCGCTGCGGTTGATGGCTAAGGGTTTTCACCTGATGCGGGGTGAGCTGGTCGAGGGTGGTGTAGACCTGATCCAGTGCCGCGCGATCTTCGGCGCGGAAGAAGCGGCCGCCGGTGGTGTTGGCGATCTGCTCGAGGCCTTGCAGATTAACCTTCGCTTCTCCGGACGCATCGGGGTCGCCGATGCCGATGGTATGAATGATCACGCCTTTGTTGGCCGCCATTTCGGCGGCGTGATCCGGGGTGATGGCGCTGCTGGTGTCGTTGCCATCGGTCAGCAGGATCAGGACTTTTTCCTGCTCATGGGCCTTGTCGAGCAATTTCAGGCTGAGCCCGATCGCATCGCCGATCGCCGTGTTGGGGCCGGCCATGCCGATCCCGGTATCGGCCAGCAACAGCGACAGGCTGGCGTGATCGAGGGTCAGAGGAGCCTGTGGATAGGCACCGCTGCCAAATACGATCAGGCCGATGCGGTCGTCCTTGCGCTTGTCGATGAAGCCTTGCACCACGCCTTTGACCGCCGCCAGGCGATTGATTTTTTCGCCTTGGGCGTTAGTGAAGTCCTCGGTTTCCATCGACTGCGAAAGGTCGATGGCGAGCATCAGGTCACGCACCGGTTGCTGGCGCTCGATCGGCTTTTCGACGTACACCGGGCGCGACACGGCCAGCAGGATCAGCGCCCACACCAGCACATTCAGCAGCAGTTGCCAGCGATTGCGCCGACTGCCAGCGGTGCCTGGCGCTTCGCCGACCGCGCGGCTCATCGCGGCGAAAAACGGAACGCGCACAGCACTGCGTGCTTCGTTGTAGGCGGGCAAAAAGCGGTAAGCCAGCCAAGGCAGCGGCAGCAGAAGCAACAGCCAGGGGTAATCAAGCTGCCACATGGTGATGCTCCACCCAGTATTGGCAGCTGTCGAAGAGCATTTGCCGTTGGGCTGCGGGGAGGGCGCGCAATACGGGGTCCGGCGCGTAGGCGAGTTGGGCCAGTTGATTGCTGAAGTCGGCGGGCATTCTGTTTTTGCAATGTCGTTGCAGAAATTCCTGCCAGCCATCTTTGCCAAGCGCCGCCGGCCCTTCTGGGAGCGAACCTGCTGGCGAAAGCGCTGTGTCAGTGGATCGAGGTATTGCGTGCGCTGACGTCTTCGCGAGCAGGCTCGCTCCCACAGGGAATACATTCCAGCGTCGCGATCGAGTGGGCATGGACAGGGCTACGCGTTTGAGCAGCTCAGGCAATTCGCGCAGGGCGTTGAGATCGTCGCTGCGGCCGCGCAACTGTGCCAGTCGGGCAAGGGCTTCACGGCGATAGCGGTCGCGGCGCCATTGCCAGTATCTGCGCAGGCCGAGCAACAGCGCGGCGAGTATCAGCACCGCCAGCAACAACCACCAGCCCCACGTTTGCGGCGCATAGCTGACGGGCGCGGGCAGGGCCAGCTCCTTGAGCTGATCGATGCTGGGGATATTCGGGTTCATCGCGCGCCCCCGGCGCTTTTGCCCAGTTCGGCGCGCAGTTGCCCATGGGCGTCCTCGGCGGTGCTGATCATCATCAGCGGCACCTGACTGCGGCGCAGCAGGGTGGCGACGTCCTTGAGCCGCCCGCTGAGAAAATCCCCCAGCGGCTGATGCACGTTACGTTTCTCGATCGCCAGTTCGACCTGCAACTCGCCCTGGGTGACCAGCAGGCGACCGTTGTTCGGCAGTTTCAGCGCCAGCGGATCATAGACCTGCAAGGCAATCACATCGTTGTGCGCCGACAGCTGCCGCATCAATTGCAAGGTGCGTTCACCGGCGCCGGCAAAGTCGCTGACGATGCAGATCAAGTGGTCGTGCCCGGCCACACCGAGGCAACGCTGCAAGGCCTTGTCCAATTGGTCTTCATCTTCGGCGTCGGGATTACCGGCGTTCAGCGCGCGGCTTTGCTGCACCACGCGGCTGAGCAGTGCCTCGACACGCTTGCGACTGCGCAACGGCGCGATGCTGTCGATACGCTGATCGTTGAAGACCAGACCGCCGACCCGATCCCCGGCATGAAAAACCATCCACGCCGCCAGCGCGGCGAGTTCGGCGGCGACTGCCGATTTGAAGCTGCGCTGCGAGCCGAAGAACATCGACATGCGCTGGTCGACCACGATCAGGGCCGGGCGGTCGCGTTCTTCGGTGAAAGTGCGCACCACCGGTTTGCCGGTACGCAACGAGGCGCGCCAGTCGAGGTGGCGCAGGTCATCGCCCGGTTGATAGCGGCGCAACTCGTCGAAGTTCAGCCCGCGACCGCGCAGCCGCGAAGCGTGGTTGCCGGCGAGGATGCTGCCCTGCGGCTGCCGGGCAAGAAAACTCAGGTCACGGGCCTTGAACTCCAACGCCATCAATTGCGCGAGAGAGACGTAGACCAAGCCTTCGTCGTTCATGCGGGAATCGCCACTTTGTCGAGAATCCGGTCGAGCACTTGATCGGCGCTGACGCCATCGGCAACGGCGTCGTAACTCAGCTGCACACGATGGCGCAACACCGGATGAACGACTGCGCGGACGTTGTCCGGCGAGACGAAGTCCTGCCCCTGCAGCCAGGCATCGGCGCGGGCGCAGCGGTCCAGGCCAATTCCGCCACGCGGGCTTGCGCCAATGGCAATCCAGCGTGCGAGGTCGTCGTCGTAGTCGGCGGGGTGGCGGGTGGCGTTGATCAGGTCGACCAGGTAAGTGTCGATTGCCGGTGAAACGTGCACGGCGCTGACTTCCTTGCGCGCGGCAAAAATCACCTCCTGCGGCAAAGTGAAATTCCTTACCGGCGTGGTGCTCGCACCTTGGGCAAACTCTTCGTTGCGCAGCAGGCGCAGCACCTGGCTTTCGTTTTCGGCGCTGGGGTAATCGAGCAGCACCTTCATCAGAAAACGGTCCATCTGCGCTTCCGGCAGTGGGTAGGTGCCTTCCTGCTCGATCGGGTTCTGCGTCGCCACCACGATGAATAGCTCCGGTAGCGCATGGCTGTTGCCGGCGACGGTGATCTGGCGTTCCTCCATGGCTTCGAGCAGCGCCGCCTGGACCTTGGCCGGGGCGCGGTTGATTTCGTCGGCGAGGATCAGATTGCCGAACAGCGGGCCGGGCTGGAATCGGATTTCGTTTTTGCCCTCGACCTGGTGCAGCACCTCGGCGCCCGTGATGTCCGAGGGCAACAGGTCGGGGGTGAACTGGATGCGGCTCATCTTCGCGTCAAGGTGTTTGGCCAGTGCCTTGACCGTGCGTGTCTTGGCCAGCCCGGGCAGACTTTCCAGGAGCAAATGACCGTTGGCCAACAGCCCCAGCAGAATCTGCCGGATGACTTGATCCTGGCCGAGCACCGCTTCGGCGATGCTGGCTTGCAGGGCGTTGAGGTCGGTGAGCGCAGTCATGGGCAGTCCTTTGTGTCCGGTTCTAGAAAAACGCCAAGGTCAGATTGACGCTGAAGCCGTTGCCTTCGGGGCGGTTCTTGGTGTCGAACTCTGGCACCCAGCGCGCGCTGATGTTGGCCTGGGCGTCGGCGAATGTTCCGGCCCAGCCAACCACCGGGCCGGCGCCTACCGAACGGCCGCGATAGCCATTGAAGACATCGGCAGTCTGGCCTTTGTCGTCGGTCAGTTGCTGCACGTAGCCGGCGGCAAGTCCGGCGCTCCAGCCATTGCCCAAACCGTGAGTCCAGAGGGCGTCGAGAGTGAAGATGTTGCCGTTGCGATAGTCAGTAGCGTCGTTCTCGGTGTAGAACTCCAGTCCGCTGGACAAGGTGAACTCGCCGCCCTTGCCGTCGAGGTGGGTAAAGGCCACGGTTGGCATGAACGTGTAATTGTTCTGTCCGGGATTGGCCAGGCGATCCTTGTTATAGGCGCCGGTCGGCACGTAGATCGGTAGCGACAGCGAGAGATGATTGAGTTCGTCGAAGTGATAACCAGCGGCGATCGGGGTGATCAGCGCATCGGCAAACTGCGTGCCGGAATCGCTGTCACCCAAAGTGCGCCCGCGCGGGCCGGTGATGCTCGCCTTGATGTCGGTGTATTGCACCGGCAGGCCCATTGCCGAGGCGAAATTCCAGCGGCCCTTGCCGGTGTTCCAGACATGGGTGAAGTTGGCCATGGTGTAGGAGACTTTCACGTCGATCCCGCCACTGATCGCGCCGGAAATCGGTGCGCCGTCGCTGCCCTTGAGCGAGCCGTCGTACCAGATGCTGGTCAACGACATTACCCAGCCCGGCTCCGGCGGCACGATGCCAGCATTGGCGAACACTTGCTGGCCCGTGATCGGCCGGCCGACGCCACCTTCCGCGGCGAACAGCGATGGACTGACGCCCAGGCACAGCAAGATGAGTAGACGCCCGCTCCGTGGCTTGAGCATGGCGAACGCCGCGCCACCCGGCCCCGGCAGAAATCCTCTATTCCCGGCTCGACTGCAGATCATTCCCGATTCCATGGTGTTTTTCCGGACAACTGAGCACTGTCGCGCCGCTACTGCGTTATCCCTTTGCTTATCAAGCCTGCAGGACACGTCTTTCTGAAACTAGCAGCTAATCGGGAGTTAGCCAGTCGAAGGAATTAATTCGTTGGTGCGGGCGGCAGGGTGCACACATCACACCTCTAATCGTCGGAGCCGGGCTTAATCGAAGGTGGTTGGGGCGGCACTGCAAACTTCTGTGGAAGCGAGCCTACTCGCGAAAGCGGTAGTCCAGTTGACACACGTTTCTGATATCGATACCTGATTTCGCGGGCAGGCTCGCTCCCACAGGACTTGTATACAATCTCGCAGCCGAGCGCCCAACAATTTCCAACGGGGCATAGGTCGTCAGCCGATTTCGTGGTTAACTTCCGCCTCTTGCATGCTTTCCAATCAAAAAACAGAAGGACTCAAGTCATGGCTCAAGTCACCCTCAAAGGCAATCCGGTTCAAGTCAACGGCCAGTTGCCACAAGCCGGTTCCAAGGCGCCAGCCTTTTCCCTGGTAGCCGGCAATCTGTCCGACGTCACCCTGAAAGACTTCGCCGGCAAGCGCAAAGTCCTCAACATCTTCCCAAGCGTCGACACCCCGACCTGCGCCACCTCCGTGCGCAAGTTCAACGCCCAGGCCAACGACATCAGCAACACCGTGGTGCTGTGCATCTCCGCTGACCTGCCATTCGCCCAGGCGCGCTTCTGCGGCGCTGAAGGCCTGGAAAACGTACAGAACCTGTCGACCCTGCGCGGCAGCGAGTTCATCGAAAACTACGGCGTGGCCATTGCTGACGGCCCGCTGAAAGGCCTGACCGCTCGCGCCGTTGTGGTTCTGGACGAAAACGACAACGTCCTGCACAGCGAACTGGTCAAGGAAATCGCTGAAGAGCCTAACTACGAAGCGGCACTGTCCGTTCTCAAGTAAGGCTTTTACAATTGTTAACGGCCTGGCCCTGTCCAGGCCGTTTTCATTTGTGTATCAGGGTTTTGCCTCACACCTTGAAACGTAAGTGGAAGGTAAATTGCCGGTAAAGCTGCTTTGCTTAAATCCACTCAGTGCTTATCGTTCAGCCTCCCGTAATAGAAGCCCGCACGCCCAATGGTCAATAACTCCATGCAATCGTCCCCCCGCAAGTCCCGTCGCTGGCTGATCAGCCTGCTTGTCCTGTTGGTTATCGCCATCCTGTGCTGGAAATTCTGGCCGGCCGGCTCTGCTGACAAGTCTGGAGGCGACAAAGCGGCCGCCGGGCATACCGGGCGTGCGGGAATGATGCGACCAGGCTTTGGTGGCGGCACCGGGCCGATTCCGGTGCGCGTGGCGCCGGCGGTGAAGGGCGATTTCCCGCTTTATTACAAAGCGCTGGGCACGGTAACCGCGCTGAACACAATCAATGTCCGCAGTCGGGTGGGCGGCGAACTGGTGAAGATTCATTTCGAAGAAGGGCAGATGGTCAAGGCGGGCGACCTGTTGGCCGAGATCGATCCGCGTCCGTACCAGAACGCTTTGCTCCAGGCCGAAGGCACGCTGCTGCAGAATCAGGCGCAACTGAAAAACGCCCAGGTCGACGTCGAGCGTTACCGCGGCCTGTATAAAGAAGACAGCATCGCCAAACAGACCCTCGACACTGCCGAAGCGCTGGTCGGGCAGTATCTGGGTACGGTCAAGACCAATCAGGCAGCGGTCAACGATGCCAAGCTCAATCTCGAATTCACCAAGATCCGCGCGCCGATTGCCGGTCGCGTCGGTCTGCGTCAGGTCGACGTCGGCAACCTCGTCGCCGCCAACGACACCACGTTCCTCGCGGTGATCACCCAGACGCAACCGATCAGCGTGGCCTTCACCTTGCCGGAAAACAGCCTCGACACCGTGCTCGCCCGTTACCGCAGCGGCGCCAAGCTGCCTGCCGAAGCCTGGGACCGTGGCGACACCAAGTTGCAGGCCACCGGCGTGCTGCAAAGCCTCGACAACCAGATCGACGTCGCTACCGGCACTCTGAAATTCAAGGCCCGTTACGATAACCGCGACCAGTCGCTGTTCCCCAACCAGTTCGTCAACGTTCACTTGCTGGCCGATACGCTCAAAGGTGTAGTGCTGGCGCCGTCGGCTGCGATCCAGTTCGGCACCAATGGCACCTTCGTCTATGCCTTGGACGGCGACAAGAAAGTCACCATTCGCCAACTGAAAATCGGTGCCAGCGACGGTGACAACACCGTGGTCACCGAAGGCCTCGCCGCGGGTGATCGCGTTGTGCTTGAAGGCACCGATCGTCTGAAGGAGGGCAGCGAAGTCGAAGTGGTCAATGACAGCAGCGAAGTGCCGACCTCGCCGACCGAACACCTGCAAGGCAAGTCCGCCGCCAATCCCGACGCGACCTCTGCTGACAAGGCCAAGAAGGGCGCATGAACATTTCGCGGCTGTTCATCCTCCGTCCGGTAGCCACAACCCTGAGCATGCTGGCCATTGTTCTGGCCGGCCTGATCGCTTATCGCCTGTTGCCGGTTTCGGCTTTGCCGCAGGTCGATTACCCGACCATCCGCGTCATGACCCTGTACCCGGGCGCCAGTCCGGACGTGATGACCAGCGCCGTCACCGCGCCGCTTGAACGCCAGTTCGGGCAAATGCCAGGCCTCACGCAAATGGCGTCGACCAGCTCCGGCGGCGCTTCGGTGCTGACCCTGCGTTTCAGCCTCGACATCAACATGGACGTCGCCGAGCAGCAGGTGCAAGCCGCGATCAACGCCGCGACCAACCTGCTGCCGACCGACCTGCCGGCACCGCCGGTGTACAACAAGGTCAACCCGGCGGACACCCCGGTGCTGACCCTGGCCATCACCTCGAAAACCATGCTGCTGCCCAAGCTCAATGATCTGGTCGATACGCGCATGGCGCAGAAAATCGCCCAGATCAGCGGTGTCGGCATGGTCAGCATTGCCGGCGGCCAGCGCCAGGCTGTGCGGATCAAGGTCAACCCCGAAGCGCTGGCGGCCAACAGCCTCAACCTGTCGGACGTGCGCACGCTGATCGGCGCCTCCAACGTCAACCAGCCGAAAGGCAACTTCGATGGCCCTACCCGGGTATCGATGCTCGATGCCAACGACCAACTGACCTCGCCCGAGGACTACGCCAACCTGATCCTGACCTACAAGAACGGCGCGCCGCTGCGGCTCAAAGACGTGGCCGAAATTGTCGATGGCGCCGAGAACGAGCGGCTGGCCGCATGGGCCAACCAGAATCAGGCGGTGCTGCTGAACATCCAGCGTCAGCCCGGTGCCAACGTCATCGAAGTGGTCGACCGCATCAAGGCCTTGCTGCCGAGCATCACTGATAATCTGCCGGCCGGCCTTGATGTCACCGTGCTGACGGATCGCACCCAGACCATTCGCGCCTCGGTTACCGATGTGCAGCACGAACTGCTGATCGCCATCGCGCTGGTGGTCATGGTCACGTTCCTGTTTCTACGCCGCGCCAGTGCGACGATCATTCCCTCGGTGGCCGTGCCGCTGTCGTTGATCGGCACCTTTGGCGTGATGTACCTCGCCGGTTTCTCGGTGAACAACCTGACGTTGATGGCGCTGACCATTGCCACCGGTTTCGTGGTCGACGACGCCATCGTCATGCTCGAGAACATTTCGCGCTTCATCGAAGAGGGTGACAGCCCGATGCAGGCGGCGCTCAAGGGCGCGAAACAGATCGGTTTCACTCTGATCTCCCTGACGCTGTCACTGATTGCCGTACTGATTCCGCTGCTGTTCATGGCCGATGTGGTGGGGCGCCTGTTCCGTGAATTCGCCATTACTTTGGCCGTGGCAATTCTTATTTCCCTGGTCGTGTCGCTGACCCTGACGCCGATGATGTGCGCGCGTTTGCTCAAGCGTGAACCGCAGGAACACGAGCAAGGCCGTTTCTATCGCGCCAGCGGTGCGTTCATCGATTGGATGATCAAGGAATACGGGCGGATGCTGCGCTGGGTGCTCAAGCATCAGCCGCTGACCCTGCTGGTCGCAATCGGCACACTGGCGTTGACCGTGTTCCTCTATGTGATCGTGCCGAAGGGCTTCTTTCCAGTGCAGGACACCGGTGTGATTCAGGGCATTTCCGAAGCGCCGCAGTCGATTTCCTTCGCGGCGATGGGCGAGCGGCAGCAGCAACTGGCGAAGATCATCCTCGAAGATCCGGCGGTGCAGAGCCTGTCGTCCTATATTGGCGTCGACGGCGACAACGCCACGCTCAACAGCGGCCGCTTGCTGATCAACCTCAAGCCTCATGGCGAGCGCGACCTGACGGCCAGCGAAGTGATCGCACGCCTGCAACCGCGGCTGGACAAACTGGTCGGCATTCGTCTGTTCATGCAGCCGGTGCAGGACCTGACCATCGAGGATCGGGTCAGCCGCACCCAGTGCCAGTTCAGCATGTCTTCACCGGATTCCGAACTGCTCAGCCAGTGGAGCGGCCGTCTGGTCGAGGCGCTGGCACAGCGTCCGGAGTTGACCGATGTTGCCAGTGATCTGCAGGACAAAGGCTTGCAGGTCTATCTGGTGATCGACCGCGACGCCGCTTCGCGTCTGGGTGTTTCGGTGGCCAATATCACCGATGCGCTATATGACGCGTTCGGCCAGCGGCAGATTTCGACCATTTACACCCAGGCCAGCCAGTACCGCGTGGTGCTGCAAGCCCAGGCCGGCGAGAAAATCGGCCCGCAGGCGCTTGATCAGATTCACGTCAAGACCACTGACGGCGCGCAGGTACGCCTGTCGAGTCTGGCCCACGTCGAAGAGCGTCAGGCGCAATTGGCGATCACTCACATTGGCCAGTTCCCGGCGGTGATGATGTCGTTCAACCTCGCGCCCGGCGTGGCGTTGGGGCATGCCGTGGACATCATCGAGCAGGTGCAGCAGGACATCGGCATGCCGGTGGGCGTGCAGACCCAGTTTCAGGGCGCGGCGCAAGCGTTTCAGGCTTCGCTGTCGAGCACCTTGCTGCTGATTCTCGCAGCGGTGGTAACCATGTACATCGTGCTCGGCGTGCTCTACGAGAGTTACATCCACCCGATCACCATTCTCTCGACCTTGCCGTCGGCCGCAGTCGGTGCCTTGCTGGCGTTGCTGCTCAGTGGCAACGATTTGGGGATGATCGCGATCATCGGCATCATTCTGCTGATCGGTATTGTCAAGAAGAACGCGATCATGATGATCGACTTCGCCCTCGACGCCGAGCGAACCCAGGGCATGGCCCCGGCAGAAGCTATCTATCAGGCGGCGCTGCTGCGTTTCCGTCCTATTCTGATGACCACGCTGGCAGCATTGTTCGGTGCCGTGCCGCTGATGCTGGCCACCGGTTCCGGGGCTGAATTGCGTCAGCCTCTGGGACTGGTGATGGTCGGTGGTTTGTTGGTGAGCCAGGTGTTGACGCTGTTCACGACGCCGGTGATTTACTTGTACTTCGACCGCCTCGGAAGGCGCTTTGGCAAAGCCAAAGCCGAAGGTGAAGAGGTCGCGGTATGACTGGCAGAACGCTTGAACCCTGTGGGAGCGGGCTCGCTCGCGAAAGCGGCATGTCAGCCGCTGCACAGGTTGGCTGTGCCGCCGTCTTCGCGAGCAAGCCCGCTCCCACAGGGGAATTGTGTGAAGGCGAGGATCGCGTTCGATGAACCTCTCCGGCCCTTTCATCAAACGTCCCGTGGCAACCATGCTGCTGTCCCTGGCAATCATGTTGCTCGGTGGGGTCAGCTTCGGTCTGCTCCCAGTATCGCCATTGCCGCAGATGGATTTCCCGGTGATCGTCGTCCAGGCCAGTCTGCCGGGCGCCAGTCCCGAGGTGATGGCTTCAACGGTGGCCACGCCACTGGAGCGTTCGTTCGGTGCGATTGCCGGCGTCAACACCATGAGCAGTCGTTCCAGTCAGGGTTCGACACGGGTCATTCTGCAATTTGACCTCGACCGCGACATCAACGGCGCGGCGCGCGAAGTGCAGGCGGCGATCAATGCGTCGCGCAATCTGCTGCCGAGCGGGATGCGCAGCATGCCGACCTATAAAAAGGTCAACCCTTCGCAGGCGCCGATCATGGTGCTGTCGCTGACCTCGGACGTGCTGGAAAAAGGCCAGCTCTACGACCTGGCCTCGACGATCCTCTCGCAAAGCCTGTCGCAGGTGCAGGGCGTCGGCGAGGTGCAGATCGGTGGCAGTTCGTTGCCGGCGGTGCGCATCGAGCTCGAACCGCAGGCGCTCAACCAGTACGGCGTGGCGCTCGACGATGTGCGCAAGACCATCGCCGACGCCAACGTGCGCCGGCCCAAGGGTTCGGTCGAGGACGGCCAGCGTCTGTGGCAGATCCAGGCCAACGACCAACTTGAGAAAGCCAAGGACTACGAGTCGCTGATCATTCACTATGCCGACGGCGCCGCGCTGCGTCTCAAGGATGTGGCGAAAGTCAGTGATGGCGTCGAAGACCGTTACAACAGCGGTTTCTTCAACGACGATGCGGCGGTGCTGCTGGTGATCAACCGTCAGGCCGGCGCCAACATCATCGAAACGGTCAACGAGATCAAGGCACAGTTGCCTGCACTGCAAGCGGTGCTGCCGGCCAGTGTCAAACTCAATCTGGCCATGGATCGCTCGCCGGTGATCAAGGCCACGCTGCACGAAGCCGAGATGACCCTGCTGATCGCTGTCGCCCTGGTGGTGCTGGTCGTCTATCTGTTTCTCGGTAACTTTCGCGCCTCGTTGATCCCGACCCTGGCCGTGCCTGTGTCGCTGGTCGGTACCTTTGCGGTGATGTACCTCTACGGTTTTTCGCTGAACAACCTGTCGCTGATGGCGCTGATACTGGCCACCGGACTGGTGGTGGACGACGCCATCGTGGTGCTGGAAAACATTTCCCGGCATATCGACGAAGGCGTCAAACCGATGCAGGCGGCGTACCTCGGCGCCAAGGAAGTCGGTTTCACTTTGTTGTCGATGAACGTGTCGCTGGTGGCGGTGTTCCTGTCGATCCTGTTCATGGGCGGGCTGGTCGAAAGCCTGTTCCGCGAATTTTCCATCACTCTCGCGGCGGCGATCGTCGTGTCGCTGGTGGTGTCCCTCACGCTGACGCCGATGCTCTGTGCGCGCTGGCTCAAGCCGCATACGCCGGGGCAGGAAAACCGCCTGCAACGCTGGAGCCAGAAGACCAACGATTGGATGGTCGGCAAATACGCCACCAGCCTCGACTGGGTGTTGCGTCATCGGCGTCTGACCCTGTTCAGCCTGTTGCTCACCGTTGGCGTCAACGTCGCGCTCTATGTGGTGGTGCCGAAAACCTTTCTGCCGCAGCAGGACACCGGCCAACTGATCGGTTTCGTGCGGGGCGACGACGGTTTGTCGTTCAACGTCATGCAGCCGAAGATGGAAACCTTCCGCCGCGCCGTGCTCAAGGATGAAGCGGTGGAAAGCGTGGCCGGATTCATTGGGGGCAACAACGGCACCAACAATGCCTTCATGATCGTGCGCCTGAAGCCGATCAAGGAACGCCAACTGTCGGCACAGAAAGTCATCGAGCGTCTGCGCAAGGAAATGCCCAAAGTGCCCGGCGCGCAATTGATGTTGATGGCCGACCAGGACCTGCAATTTGGCGGCGGCCGCGAACAGACCAGTTCGCAGTACACCTACATTCTGCAAAGCGGCGACCTAGCGGAGCTGCGCAAATGGTTCCCGAAAGTGGTCAGCGCTCTGCGTGCCTTGCCCGAGCTGACCGCCATCGATGCGCGCGAAGGTGCCGGGGCGCAGCAGGTCACGCTGATCGTCGACCGGGATCAGGCCAAGCGCCTCGGTGTCGACATGAACATGGTCACGGCCGTGCTGAACAACGCCTACAGTCAGCGGCAGATTTCGACCATCTACGACAGCCTCAACCAGTATCAGGTGGTGATGGAGGTCAACCCGAAATACGCCCAGGACCCGGTGACGCTCAAGCAGGTCGAGGTGATTACCGCTGACGGTGCGCGGGTGCCGCTGTCGACGTTCGCTCACTACGAAAACAGTCTGGAAAACGACCGGGTAAGCCATGAAGGCCAGTTTGCTTCCGAAAGCATTTCCTTTGACATGGCCGAAGGTGTGACCGTAGAGCAGGGCAGTGCGGCCATTGAGCGGGCAATTGCCAAAGTCGGCCTGCCGGAAGATGTCATTGCGAAAATGGCCGGTACCGCTGATGCCTTTGCCGCCACGCAGAAGAGCCAGCCGTTCATGATCCTCGGTGCGTTGCTGGCGGTGTATCTGGTGCTCGGTGTGCTGTACGAAAGCTACATCCACCCACTGACCATTCTCTCCACCTTGCCCTCGGCCGGGGTTGGCGCGTTGTTGTCGATCTATGCACTCGGCGGCGAGTTCAGCCTGATTTCGCTGCTGGGGATATTCCTGCTGATCGGCGTGGTGAAGAAAAACGCCATTCTGATGATCGATCTCGCGCTGCAACTGGAGCGGCATCAGGGGCTGTCACCGCTGGAGTCGATCCGCAGTGCCTGCCTGCAACGGCTGCGGCCGATTCTGATGACCACGCTGGCGGCGATCCTCGGCGCCTTGCCGCTGCTGCTCGGCCGCGCCGAAGGTGCGGAAATGCGCCAGCCGCTGGGCCTGACCATCATTGGCGGCCTGGTGTTCAGCCAGGTCCTGACCCTTTACACCACCCCGGTGGTTTACCTTTATCTCGACAAGCTGCGCCATCGTTTCAACAAATGGCGTGGCGTGCGCACTGATGCCGCTCTGGAAACTCCGCTATGACTGACCGTTCGCTTATCCACTTGGCCACCGTGCGCGGCTCCCGCCTGTTGAGCCTGTCGTTGTGCGTGGCGCTACTCAGCGCTTGCGCCGTCGGCCCGGACTACGAGCGCCCGCAAACCGCAGAAATTGCTCAGTTCAAGGAAGCCGAAGGTTGGCGTCAGGCCAACCCCAGCGACTCGCTCGCCCGGGGCGCCTGGTGGGAGCTGTACGGCGATCAGCAGCTCAACGCACTGATCGTGAAACTCAACAGCGCCAACCAGACCGTCGCCCAATCCGAGGCGCAGTTCCGTCAGGCGCAGGCTCTGGTGCGCAGTGCGCGCGGGGCGTTTTACCCGAGCGTCGACCTGAGTCTGGGCAAGAACCGTTCAAGTCAGGGCACCGGCAGCAGCAGTTCAAGCCTGAGCAGTTCCTCAAGCGGTATTCGTGACACGTATACCGCGCAGTTGGGCGTGAGTTGGGAAGCGGATGTGTGGGGCAAACTGCGCCGTGGGCTGGAGGCGGACGAAGCCAACGCCCAAGCGAGTTTTGCCGATCTGGCGGCGATGCGCCTGAGCCAGCAGTCGGAACTGGTGCAGAACTATTTGCAGCTGCGGGTCATCGACCAGCAGAAGCGCCTGCTTGAAGCCACCGTTGCCGCTTACGAGCGCTCGTTGAAAATGACCCAGAATCAGTATCGCGCCGGGGTTTCCGGGCGCGATGCGGTAGCGCAGGCGCAAACCCAGTTGAAAAGCACCCAGGCTGATCTGGTCGACCTGATCTGGCAGCGTGCACAGTTCGAAAACGCTATTGCCGTACTGACCGGCGAAGCACCGGCCAACTTCAGCATCGCCGAAAGCCAGAGCATCCCGAATCTGCCGCAAGTACCGCTGAGCTTGCCTTCACAGCTGCTGGAACGCCGTCCTGACATCGCTTCGGCCGAACGCTCGGTAATCGCCGCCAACGCCAACATCGGCGTGGCTAAAGCCGCGTATTACCCGGACCTGACCCTGAGTCTGAGCGGCGGTTACAGCAGCAGCACCTCGAAAAACCTGATCAGCCTGCCGAACCGTTTCTGGTCGGTCGGCCCGCAGCTGTCGTTGCCGCTATTTGACGGCGGCATTCGCTCGGCCGAGGTCGACCGCAGCGAAGCGGCCTACGACGAAACCGTCGCCCGTTATCGCCAGACGGTGCTCGACGGGTTCCGCGAAGTGGAAAACTACCTGGTCCAGCTCAAGGTGTATGAGGACGAAGCGGCGGTGCGCCAGGAAGCGCTGGATGCTGCCCGCGATTCCCTGCGCCTGACGGAAAACCAGTACAAGGCTGGCCTGATTGCCTACATCGACGTGGTCGTGGTGCAGGCCACCGCGCTGAGCAATGAGCGCAGTGTGCTGAATATCCTGCAGAACCGACTGATTGCCAGTGTGCAGCTGATTGCCGCGCTCGGCGGCGGCTGGGATGGCGAGCTCGACGTCAGCGACGCCACCCGATGATCGTTCCCACGCTCTGCGTGGGAACGATCTTCATCCGCCAGCTCAGCTCGGGCTAAAGCCCACAGCAGAGCCTTGTAGGACGATCGAACAAGCGTTTCATCGGCTTGATGGCAATTTGGTTACTTTGTCAGTGCGTTCTTCCGCGCAATCAGTACAATCGCCGCATTTGCCCGACCGAGAATGGAAGCAGTACGGTTTCGGCTTGTCACGAGAACGTCCATGCTCATCGGCAGCTACTCTTTCACCCTGGTTTTCATTTCGTTGTGCGTGGCCATTCTTGCTTCCTACACGGCGCTTGACCTGACCGGGCGCATCGCCACGGCGAAAGGGCGCGCCGTGCATTTCTGGACGGCGGGCGGGGCGTTGGCAATGGGCGTTGGCGTCTGGTCGATGCATTTCATCGGCATGCTCGCCTTCAAATTGCCGATCGACCTGGGATATGACTTCGCCCTGACCGCTTTGTCATTGCTGATCGCGGTGTTGTCCTGCGGCTTCGCCTTGTGGCTGGTCAGTCAACCGAAACTGCCGCTAGCGCAACTGGGTTTCGGCGCCTTGATCATGGGCGCGGGCATCAGCGCCATGCACTACACCGGCATGGCCGCGCTGCGCATGACCCCGGGCATCGATTACGACCCGACGCTGTTCAGTGCTTCGTTACTGATCGCCGTCGGCGCCTCGGCAGCGGCGTTGTCGATCGCCTTTCGTTTGCGCCAACAATCGCCTTATGTGCGGCTGATTCGTGCCGGCGCAGCGGTGATCATGGGTGTGGCGATTGTTGGCATGCATTACACCGGCATGGCGGCCGCGCAATTTCCCGACGGCAGTTTCTGCGGCGCGACGCTCAATGGCTTGAAGGGCAATGGCCTCGACAGTCTGGTGGTGGTCACCACCCTGGCGGTGCTGTCGATTGCCCTGTTGACCTCGATTCTCGACGCCCGCCTCGAAGCACGCACCGCCGATCTGGCGCACTCGCTGACGGTGGCCAACCGCGAACTCACCCAGTTGGCCCTGCACGATCCGCTGACCAGTCTGCCCAATCGCATGCTGCTGGATGACCGCATCAACCAGGCGATGAAAAAGGTTGAAGAACAGGGCGGCTGCTTCGCCTTGATGTTCATCGATCTCGACGGTTTCAAACCGGTCAACGACGCGTTCGGCCATCACATGGGCGACCAATTGCTGCGTGAAGTCGGCGTACGTCTGCGCGAAGACTTGCGCAGCCAGGACACTCTGGCGCGAATCGGGGGCGATGAATTCGTTCTGCTCGTGCGTTTGAGCGAGCCCAACGACGCCTTGAGCCTGGCCGCGCGTCAGGTCGGCCTGATCGCCCGCACGTTCCGCGTCGCCGAACATGACCTGCAGATTTCCGCCAGTGTCGGCATTGCCTTGTACCCGGGCAACGGCGACAACGCCCAGGAACTGCTGATGAACGCCGACGCCGCGATGTACCACGCCAAGGGCGGCGGCAAAAACGGCTACAGCTTCTTCGATGCGTCGATGAACACCAACGCGCGCAAACAACTGCAACTGTTACAGGACCTGCGCGCGGCCATCGAGCACAACCAGTTTTGTCTGCATTACCAGCCCAAATTCGACGCCGCCAATGGCCGCCCGGTCGGGGCCGAAGCGCTGCTGCGTTGGGCGCATCCGCTGCATGGCATGTTGATGCCGGACAAGTTCATCGATCTGGCGGAGAAAACCGGGCTGATCATTCCGATGGGCGAATGGGTACTCAACGAAGCCTGCCGGCAAATGCGCGAGTGGTACGTGCTGGGCTACACCGACTGGCGCATTGCCGTGAACCTCTCGGCGCTGCAGTTCTGCCACGCCGGGCTGGTGCAAAGCGTGGCCAAGGCGCTGGCGACCCACCAGTTGCCGGCCAACAGCCTGACCCTGGAAATCACTGAAACCACTGCCATGAGCGACGCTGACGCGAGCATGACTGTGCTGCAAGAGCTGTCGGACATGGGCGTCGACCTGTCGATCGACGACTTTGGCACCGGTTATTCCAGCCTGATGTACCTCAAGCGCCTGCCGGCCAATGAGTTGAAGATCGATCGCGGTTTCGTCCGCGACCTGGAGCACGACAGCGATGATGCGGCGATCGTTTCGGCGATCGTGGCGCTGGGCCAGGCATTGGATCTGCGGATTGTCGCCGAGGGTGTCGAGACCGGTGCCCAGCAGGACTTCCTGACGAAACTGGGCTGTGATTCGCTGCAGGGCTATCTGCTCGGCCACCCGATGCCGGCCGAGCGTTTCATGCAGGACATCGTGCGCGGCCAGCGTTTGGCGGTGGTCTAGACACTTTGTGGGAGCGAGCCTGCTCGCGAAGGCGATGGTGCAAACACCATAGAACTCATGCAAAAGCCATGAATGGCAGTTATCCTTCCCCCGACTGTTACGTGTGTACGTAGGGGAAGGCCAGCATGGATAAAGTCATTGTCATCACCGGTGGCGGGCGCGGAATCGGCGCAGCCACGGCATTGTTGGCGGCCGAACAGGGCTACCGGATCTGCATCAACTATCAGTCGGATGAACAGGCCGCACACAGCGTGCTCGAGCAGGTCAGAGCCTTGGGCGCCCAGGCCATCGCAGTGCGCGCCGATGTCAGCATCGAAGACGAAGTGATCGCGATGTTCAGCCGTGTCGACACCGAACTGGGCCGCGTCACGTCGCTGGTCAACAATGCCGGCACCGTCGGGCAGAAGTCGCGAGTCGATGAAATGTCCGAATTTCGCATCCTCAAAATCATGAAAACCAACGTACTGGCGCCAATTCTCTGCGCCAAACACGCGATCCTGCGCATGTCACCCAAACATGGCGGGCAGGGCGGCAGCATCGTCAACGTGTCCTCGGTCGCGGCTCGCCTCGGGTCGCCAAACGAATACGTTGATTACGCTGCATCCAAAGGCGCGCTGGATACGTTCACCATCGGCCTGTCGAAAGAAGTCGCGGGCGAGGGAATCCGTGTGAATGCCGTGCGTCCGGGCTACATCTATACCGATTTCCATGCCTTGAGCGGCGATCCTGATCGGGTCAGCAAGCTTGAGTCGGCCATCCCGATGGCCCGTGGCGGCCGGCCGGATGAGGTCGCGGAGGCGATTGTCTGGTTGCTGTCCGACAAGGCTTCTTACGCGACGGGGACGTTTGTTGATTTGGGAGGCGGGCGCTAGGGTCGAAAGATTTTCGCTGACAGTGCGGTCCTCATCGCTGGCTTGCGAGCGATGAGGCCGGTGCAAACGGCACAAAACCCCTCAGAACGAACGCACAATCCGCCCCAACGTCTCCATGGCCTTTTCCGATTCATCGGTCCACGGGCTGCCGTAATTCAAGCGAATGCAATTTCTGAAGCGCTGGGTCGGCGAGAAAATCGGCCCCGGCGCGATGCTGATGCCTTGCGCCAGCGCCATTTGAAACAGCTTCAGCGAATCCATCTGCTCCGGCAATTCCAGCCATAGAAAATAGCCGCCCGCCGGTTGGCTAACCCGAGTCTGAGCGGGGAAATAACGGGCAATTGCGGCAAGCATCGCGCTTTGCTGTTCTTCCAGGGCATAGCGCAGTTTGCGCAGATGCCGGTCGTAGCCGCCGTGTTGCAGATAGTCGGCGATCGCCGCTTGCGCCGGCATGGAAGCGCATAACGAGGTCATCAGCTTCAGCCGTTCGATTTTCTGCGCGTAGCGCCCGGCGGCGACCCAGCCGATGCGATAGCCGGGTGCAAGGCTCTTGGCGAACGAGCCGCAATGCATGACCAAGCCCTCGGTGTCGAAGGCCTTGGCCGGTTTCGGCGCCTGTTGCCCGTAATAAAGCTCAGCGTAGACGTCGTCCTCAATCAACGGCACCTGATGCTGGCGCAGCAGCTCGACCAGTTCCTGCTTGTTCGCCTCGGGCATGCTCGCGCCCATCGGGTTCTGGAAACTGGTCATGCACCAACAGGCCTTGATCGGGTGACGTTCGAGGGTTTGCGCCAGTACGCCGAGGTCGATGCCGTCGCGTGGGTGCACGGGAATTTCCACGGCTTTGAGCTTCAGGCGTTCGAGCACTTGCAGGCTGGCATAAAACGCCGGGGCTTCGATGGCCACCAGATCACCCGGCTCGGTCACCGCTTGCAGGCACAGGTTCAGCGCTTCAAGGGCGCCGTTGGTGATGAGCAATTCTTCCATTGGCAGCATCAGGCCGCCGACCATGTAACGCAGGGCGATCTGCCGACGCAGTTGCGGGTTGCCCGGCGACATGTCGGTCACCACCATGCGCGGATCCATGTCCCGCGCGGCGCTGGCGAGCGAGCGTGACAGGCGCTGCAGGGGAAACAGCATCGGGCTGGGGAAGGCCGAACCGAACGGCACGGTGGTGGGGTCCTTGATCGAATCGAGCACCGAGAACACCAGTTCGCTGACGTCGACTTCAGTGGACTCGTTGACCTGGCTGCTGATGACCGGCTCGGAGAATGTGCTCGGCGTATGAGCGTTGACGAAGTAACCGGAACGCGGCCGGGCGCGAATCAGCCCGCGGCGCTCGAGCAGGTAATAAGCCTGAAACACTGTTGACGGGCTGACCCCGTAAGTCTGGCTGGCATAGCGCACCGAAGGCACTCGCTGGCCAGGGCCCAGCACGCCGGAGCGGATCAGTTCAGCGATGTCGTCGGCAAATTTTTCGTAGCGTTTCATCGGTGGATCCGGTGGGTTCTTGTAAAGGAGTCGCGAATGAAAGCATCGCAGTCTAACGACAATCAGCGATTCATCGGCGCCACAAACCGGCTGTTCGCCACGCTGTAAATCTGCGGTTCGTCAATGTCTTCAATCTTGAAGCTCAATGTTTGCGAGCTGCTCGCCGGGCGCTCGGTCGTCATTGCCACCGACACCGGCACATCGACAATCTCCTCCGGCGCCAGGCTCAGGGCCGTCTTGCCCTGCAGCTCGAATCCTTCAGCGCCAACCAGACTCAACCGGTATTCCTGACGCTGCTGAGTCTTGTTGATCACTTTCAGCGAGTAAATATTCTCGATCTGCCCCTGAGCATTCTCACGAAACAACCCGCGATCCTTGGTTACGTCCAGCGATACCATCGGCCGCTCGACCAGTGCCAGCGCTAGCGCTCCAATCATCACCAACAACACCGCCGTATAGCCGATCAGACGCGGACGCAGCAGATGAGTCTTGCCGCCCTGTAATTGACGCTCGGAACTGTAGCGAATCAAGCCGCGCGGGTAATGCATTTTGTCCATGATCGAATCGCAGGCGTCGATGCACGCGGCGCAGCCAATGCATTCCATCTGCAAGCCATCGCGAATGTCGATGCCAGTCGGGCAGACCTGCACGCACAACTGGCAATCGATGCAATCGCCCAGACCTGCTTCGACGGGGCGTACCTCACGTTTGCGCGGGCCACGGTTCTCGCCACGGGCGGCGTCGTAGGCAATGGTCAGCGTGTCCTTGTCGAACATCACACTCTGGAACCGCGCATACGGGCACATGTGCATGCACACCGCCTCACGCAGCCAGCCGGCGTTGATGTAAGTGGCGGCGGCAAAGAACAGTACCCAGAACAGGCTGACGCCACCGATTTGCAGGGTCAGCAGTGCTTCGGCCAGCGGGCGGATCGGGGTGAAGTAGCCGACGAAGGTCAGGCCGGTGATCACGCTGATTGCCAGCCACAATGTGTGCTTGGCCGCGCGCCGGGCGAGCTTGTTCAGGCTCCACGGCGCGGCTTGCAACTTGATCCGCTGGTTGCGCTCGCCTTCGGTGATCTTCTCGCACCACATGAAGATCCACGTCCACGAACTCTGAGGGCAGGTGTAACCGCACCAGACCCTCCCGGCGAACACAGTGATGGCGAAGAGTCCGAACGCGGCAATGATCAGCAGCGCCGAGAGCAGAATGAAATCCTGCGGCCAGAACGTCGCGCCGAAAATGTGAAATTTGCTTTCCGCCAGATCCCACAGCACCGCCTGCCGACCGCCCCAGTTCAACCACACGGTGCCGAAGAACAGCACGAACAGCACTCCGGCGCCGCTCATACGCAGGTTACGGAACAGACCGGTGAAACTGCGGGTATGGATCTGCTTATCGGTGGATCCGGCAGTCGCTTTCAGAGGGCGCGCGGGTACGCTTTTTATAGTCGGCGCTGCTTCTACGGTTCGGACGGGGATTTGCTCGCTCATGTTCGTTCGCTCATCAGCCTCCATCAGGCCAATGCACTATGAGCGCCGATCTGTTTGCAGAACAGACTCAGCTCTGGCAATTAAAAGCGGATCAGATGAGCTTTGGCGCGGTGCCTGCGACAACTTGAAGCATCAGGCCGGGCGCGGCGCAAACGCCTGTTGCAGGCGTCTGCGGGGGGTGTTGATCGAGGTCAATCAAACCACCGAATCACGATCGTCGGCTTTCAGATGTTTGCGCCCGTCTTTGGCCCCAGCGACGGTGAGGGCGTCGGCTTCCGCTTCGGTCACGTAGGTGCGTTTGCCTTCAATTTCCACGAACGACATGGCTTTGTCGCTATCGGTCAGGACTTCCAGCGTGTCGCAGATACGAATTTCCTCGCCATGTTCAACAGTGAAAAAACACACTTTCTGCTCGGGATTGGTTTCATCGATTCGAACGGGCATGACGGCAGTCCTTTTTCCGGTTAGGTCTGCACGTTAGGAAGCGCAACGCGCCGATCGTTCTGCGCAACCGATTAATGGTCGCTGTTGTCCATCGCTTATCAGGCCAATAACAAGGGAAGCACGATGGAAGACTGGTGGGATGAGGTGTGGGCAACGATGCAAGCCGAATTTGCCGACATTGGCGATGCCTCGCAGATGACCCGGATCACCGTACGTCTGGTGATGGCGGCGATTCTCGGCGGGATTCTCGGTTTCGAGCGTGAACATAAAGGCAAGGCAGCGGGCGTGCGCACGCACATGCTGGTGGCGTTGGGCGCTGCGCTGTTTGTATTGGTGCCGCAGACCTCGGGCGCCGAGTCCGATGCCATGAGCCGAGTGCTGCAGGGCGTGATCGCCGGGATCGGCTTTCTCGGCGCCGGGACCATTCTGAAAAATCAGCAGGGCGATGAAGCGCATGTCAAAGGCCTGACCACAGCGGCCGGTTTATGGATGACCGCAGCGATCGGCGTGGCGGCAGGGCTCGGCAAGGAGGCGACCGCCTTGCTCAGTACCATCCTGGCGCTGGCGATCTTCAGCGTGATGCCTTACGTGGTGAGAGTGTTCGAAAAGGACGTCGACAAGAACGACCACCTGTAGCCCATCGCTCGGTCCCGTGTAGGAGCTGCCGAAGGCTGCGATCTTTTGATTTGCAGGGCGGCAAAGAGATCGCAGCCTTCGGCAGCTCCTACAGGGCTGGCAAAGCAGATATGGATATGTCAGACGATTACCGGCGGCATTGTGCTCGGTGGTTCTTCTTTTGGCGGTGGCGTGGTGCCGGGCGGTTCTTGTTCCGGAACCGCCGGCGGCTCGGTCTCGGGCAGGGTGGGTTTGTCGATGTTCGGATCAGGCGTTTCTGCCGGGATCGGGATGCTCATCAGGTGACCTCCGTATGGCACATGGCGTGGGACGTGCTTAAGTGAGTTGACCCGGTCACGGCTGATTCGATCCGTGCGTGCGTCTCGATAATTTCATCTGAACTTTTCCCCGCGCCGGTTGCTCGGAAACTAAGTGAGTTCATGACAGGGCCGGCGCTTTGTCGCGAATACTGTTCTGGCACAAGAGCGTCCTTGGGGCGTTAAGGAGAGATGCTCAATGACTGCTGAAAAACCTTCAGAGCTGAGTTACAACCCGCACATGCCGCTGTCGCAGGCGTTGCTGCTGCCGCGTATCGTCATCGAAAACACCATGCCGACTCTCGACGGCGGCCAGTTTGCAGTCAAATCCATTGCCGGGCGCGAGGTCGTGGTAACCAGCAAAGTGTTCGCCGACGGTCATGACAAGCTCGCCGTGCGCATCCGCTGGCGCGAGGAAGGCCAGGAATCCTGGCAGACCGAGGTCATGGCCGATCAGGGCAACAACACCTGGCAAGGCCGCTTCCGTCCGCAAGAGCAGGGCCGCTACCTCTATTGCATCGAAGCGTGGATCGACCATTTCGCCAGTTTCCAGTACGAGCTTGAGAAGAAGCACAGCGCTGCGGTGCCCGTTTCGCTGGAGCTGCAGGAAGGCCGAACCATGGTGCAACAGGCCGCCGAACGCAGCGAAGGCCAGCTCAGCGAGCAACTCGCCGCACTGCACCATGAGTTGTCCGGCCTGCTCGAAACCGAACAGGTCGCGCTGTTTCTGCACTCGCGCAGTGCAGAGCTGATGGCTCAGGCCGATCACCGCGCCTATCTCAGCGTCAGCGCCGAATTCCCGATGGACGTCGAGCGTGAACTTGCAGAGTTCGCCAGTTGGTATGAACTGTTTCCGCGCTCGATCACCGACGACCCCAAGCGTCACGGCACTTTCAACGACGTGCACTCGCGCCTGCCGATGATTCAGGACATGGGCTTCGACGTGTTGTATTTCACGCCGATTCACCCGATCGGCCGCGCCCACCGCAAGGGCCGCAACAATTCCCTGACCGCCGGGCCCGACGATCCCGGCAGCCCGTACGCGATCGGCAGCGAGGAGGGCGGCCACGAAGCGATTCACTCGCAGCTCGGCACGCGTGAAGACTTCCGCCGCCTGGTGGCCGCCGCCGCCGATCATGGTCTGGAAATCGCCCTCGACTTCGCCATTCAGTGTTCCCAAGATCACCCGTGGCTCAAGGAGCATCCGGGCTGGTTCAACTGGCGCCCGGACGGCACGATCAAATACGCCGAAAACCCGCCGAAGAAATACCAGGACATCGTCAACGTCGACTTCTACGCGCCGGATGCGATTCCGAGCCTGTGGGTCGAGCTGCGTGACATCGTGGTGGGCTGGGTCAAGGAAGGCGTGAAGATCTTTCGCGTCGACAACCCGCACACCAAACCGCTGCCGTTCTGGCAATGGCTCATTGCCGACGTGCGCACGCTGTACCCGGAAGTGATTTTCCTCGCCGAAGCCTTTACCACGCCGGCGATGATGGCGCGTCTGGGCAAGGTCGGTTATTCGCAGAGCTACACCTATTTCACCTGGCGCAACACCAAGGCCGAACTGGCGGAATATTTCACCGAGCTGAACCAGTCGCCGTGGCGCGAGTGCTACCGGCCGAATTTCTTCGTCAATACCCCGGATATCAACCCGGCGTTCCTGCACGAGTCGGGGCGTCCCGGTTTCCTCATCCGCGCGGCACTGGCGACCATGGGCTCGGGCCTGTGGGGCATGTATTCCGGCTTCGAGTTGTGCGAATCGGCACCGGTGCCGGGCAAAGAGGAATATCTGGATTCAGAGAAATACGAAATCCGCGTCCGCGATTTCACCGCGCCCGGCAACATCATTGCCGAGATCGCCCAACTCAACCGCATCCGTCGGCAGAACCCGGCGCTGCATACGCATCTGGGGCTGAAAATCTACAACGCCTGGAACGACAACATTCTGTATTTCGGCAAGCGCAGCGCCGACGGCAGCAATTTCATCCTGGTCGCGGTCAGCCTCGATCCGCATAACGTTCAGGAAGCGAATTTCGAACTGCCGCTGTGGGAAATGGGCCTGGCGGATGACGCCACCACTCATGGCGAAGATTTGATGAACGGCCATCGCTGGGATTGGCACGGCAAATATCAATTCATGCGCATTGACCCTGCGTATCAGCCGTTCGGGATTTGGCGAATCAGCGCTACGTAATGATCGTTCCCACGCTCTGCGTGGGAACGCATCCCGGGACGCTCCGCGTCCCAAAGCGGACGCAAAGCGTCCATGGCGGCATTCCCGCGCAGAGCGTGGGAATGATCATCGTGGGACGCACATAAAGTATTCAACAGGAGTTCCACATGGCGAAGAAACCCAAGGCAGCCGCCTTCATCAAAGACCCGCTCTGGTACAAGGACGCGGTGATTTATCAGGTTCACGTCAAATCGTTCTACGACTCCAACAATGACGGGATCGGCGACTTTCCCGGGCTTATCGCCAAACTCGATTACATTGCCGATCTCGGCGTCAACACCATCTGGCTTCTGCCGTTCTACCCTTCGCCACGCCGCGACGACGGTTACGACATCGCCGAATACCGCGGCGTGCACAGCGATTACGGGACCATGGCCGACGCCAAGCGCTTTATTGCCGAAGCGCACAAACGCGGCCTGCGGGTGATTACCGAGCTGGTCATCAACCACACTTCCGACCAGCACCCGTGGTTCCAGCGTGCGCGTAAAGCCAAGCCCGGTTCGGCGGCGCGGGACTTTTATGTCTGGTCGGATGACGACCAGAAATACGACGGCACGCGGATCATTTTCCTCGACACCGAAAAATCCAACTGGACCTGGGATCCGGTCGCCGGCCAGTATTTCTGGCACCGTTTCTACTCGCACCAGCCCGATCTGAACTTCGACAACCCGCAAGTGATGAAAGCGGTGTTGTCGGTGATGCGTTACTGGCTGGACATGGGCATCGACGGTCTGCGCCTTGATGCAATTCCGTACCTGATCGAGCGCGACGGCACCAATAACGAAAACCTGCCCGAGACTCACGACGTCCTCAAGCAGATCCGTGCCGAGATCGACGCCAATTACCCTGATCGCATGTTGCTCGCCGAGGCCAACCAGTGGCCGGAAGACACTCAGCTGTACTTCGGCGACACCGATGCCGCTGGGGTCAACGGCGACGAATGCCACATGGCCTTTCACTTCCCGCTGATGCCGCGCATGTACATGGCGTTGGCTCAGGAAGATCGCTTCCCGATTACCGATATTCTCCGCCAGACCCCGGAGATTCCAGCGAACTGCCAGTGGGCGATCTTCTTGCGCAACCACGATGAGCTGACCCTGGAAATGGTCACCGACCGCGAGCGCGATTACCTGTGGAACTACTACGCCGCTGACCGTCGCGCACGGATCAACCTCGGCATTCGCCGCCGACTCGCACCACTGATGGAACGCGATCGGCGCCGCATCGAACTGCTCAATAGCCTGTTGCTGTCGATGCCGGGCACGCCCACGCTGTATTACGGCGACGAAATCGGCATGGGCGACAACATTTACCTTGGCGACCGCGACGGCGTGCGTACGCCCATGCAGTGGTCGATCGACCGCAACGGCGGTTTCTCCCGCGCCGATCCGGCCAGTCTTGTGCTGCCGCCGATCATGGATCCGCAGTATGGTTATCAGTCGGTCAACGTCGAAACCCAGTCCGGCGATCCCCATTCGCTGTTGAACTGGACGCGGCGTCTGCTGGCCGTGCGCAAGCAGTCGAAAGCCTTTGGCCGCGGTACTTTGAAGATGCTGTCGCCGACCAACCGTCGCGTGCTGGCCTACACCCGCGAATACACCGATGCCGACGGTAAGCATGAAATCATTCTGTGCGTGGCCAACGTCTCGCGCAGTGCGCAAGCGGTCGAACTGGATCTGTCGGCGTATGTCGGCATGGTGCCGGTGGAAATGCTCGGCGGTAACGCGTTCCCGCCTATCGGCCAACTGAATTTCCTCCTGACCCTCGCGCCATATGGCTTCTATTGGTTTGCGCTGGCGACGGAAAACCAGATGCCGAGCTGGCACGTCGAGCCGGCGCAAAGCCTGCCGGACTTCACCACGCTGGTGCTGAAAAAACGCATGGAAGAACTGCTCGAAGCGCCGTCGCGCAACACACTTGAGCAAAGCATCCTGCCGAGCTGGCTGCAGAACCGGCGCTGGTTCGCCGGCAAGGATGCGGCGATCGAGAAGGTCAATCTGGCTTACGGCGTGCGCTTCGGCGATGCCCAGCACCCGGTGCTGCTCAGCGAGATCGAAGTCACCAGCGGCGGCCAGACCAACCGTTATCAACTGCCGTTCGGCTTTATCGCCGAGGACCACGTCGGCCCACCATTGCCGCAGCAATTGGCGCTGTCGCGGGTCCGCCGTGTGCGCCAAGTCGGTCTGATCACCGATGCGTTCAGCCTGGAGACCTTCGTCCGCGCGGTGCTGCAGGGCATGCAGAACAACACGGTGCTGGAATCGATCGAGGGCGAAATCCGCTTCGAACAGACCCCACATCTGGAAAAACTCGGCCTCAACGCCGAGTCGGATGTGCGTTACCTGTCGGCCGAGCAATCGAACAGTTCAGTGGTGATCGGCAACAGCCTGGTGCTTAAGCTCATACGTAAAGTCGCTTCTGGCGTACACCCGGAACTGGAGATGAGCGCTTACCTGACCGAGGCCGGGTTTGCCAATATCTCTCCACTGCTGGGCTCGGTGATTCGTCGCGACGCCCAAGGTCAAGACAACCTGCTGATGATCGCGCAGGGCTACCTGAGCAATCAGGGCGACGCGTGGGAATGGACGCAGAACAACCTTGAACGGGCGCTGCGCGATGAGCTGGCCGATGCCATGTCCGAGCAGGAGCAACATTACAACGCCTTGGGTGAGCTGAAGGATTTCGCCGGCATGCTCGGCCAGCGTCTGGGCGAGATGCACCAGGTGCTCGCGGCGCCTACCGATAACGAAGACTTCGCTGCGCAGGTGTCGTCAAGCAAGGACATGGCTGCAACGGGCAAGGATGTCACCGCCCAGGTCGAACACGCGTTGAAACTGCTCAAGCAGCATCAAAGCGAGTTGAACCCGGCGGACCAGAAACGGGTCAAGCGTCTGCTCGATGAGAAGAAAACCATTCTTGCGCACGTGCAGGACCTGGCGAAGAAAGCCACCGGCGGATTGCGCATTCGGGTGCACGGCGACTTGCATTTGGGCCAGGTGCTGGTGATCAAGGGCGATGCCTACCTGATCGACTTTGAGGGCGAACCGGCGCGGCCGCTGAGCGAGCGTCGCGGTAAACACAGCCCGTACAAAGATGTCAGTGGCGTACTGCGTTCGTTTGATTACGCCGCGGCGATGACCATCAACGTGCACAACGTCGACAACAGCACTGAAGCTGAAGCGGCGCGTAAACGCGTTGCCGAGCGTTATCTGCGTGAAGCGCGTGAGGCATTTGTTCAGTCATATCGCGAGGCGGCAGCTAGTCTTGAGCATGCCTGGCAGGATCCTGAGGGTGCCGACGCCGCGCTGGCGTTGTTCGGCCTGGAAAAAGCCGCTTATGAAGTGGCCTATGAAGCGGAAAACCGCCCTACGTGGCTGCCCGTGCCATTGCACGGCTTGTATGGATTATTGACTGGGCTTAAACCCTTTTCCGATCTTGGTGGAGAGTAGTCATGAGTTTCTCGAACAAGGAACAGGGTGTGGTAAAGGAAGCGTTGTTACCTTCGGCACGTGACGTCGATGCCTTGGTGCGCGCTGAGCATCACGACCCGTTTTCCATTCTCGGCCCGCACGGCGATGGCGCTGGTGGCCAGTTCATCCGCGCGTATCTGCCCGGTGCACTGAGTGTGGCGGTGCTGGACAAGGACAGCGGCGAAGAACTCGGTCCGCTGCAGATGACCGAAACCCCGGGGCTGTTTGTCGGGCATTTCGATCAGGCGCGACCGTATCTGTTGCGTACGCGCTGGGCCGGTGGCGAGCAGGTCGCGGAAGATCCGTACAGCTTCGGCCAGTTGCTTGGCGAAATGGATTTGTACCTGTTCGCCGAAGGCAACCACCGCGACCTCAGTGCCTGCCTCGGCGCGCAGTTGAAAACCGTTGATGGTGTCGACGGCGTGCGCTTTGCCGTGTGGGCACCGAATGCTCGCCGCGTGTCGGTGGTTGGCGATTTCAACGTCTGGGACGGTCGTCGCCACCCGATGCGCCTGCGTCACCCATCGGGCGTTTGGGAGCTGTTCATCCCACGTCTGCAAGCGGGGGAGTTGTACAAGTACGAAATCCTTGGCGCCCACGGCATTCTGCCGCTCAAGGCCGACCCGATGGCGCTGGCCACCAGCCTGCCGCCGGACACCGCCTCGAAAGTCGCCTCGCCTCTGCAAATCGACTGGCAGGATCTTGACTGGATGAATGCCCGTCAGGATCGGCAAAAGCATTCCAAGCCTTTGTCCATCTACGAGCTGCACGCCGGTTCCTGGCAGTGCGAGCTGGATGATCTCGGCGAAGTCGCGCGTCAGTACACCTGGCCGGAACTGGCTGAGCGGCTGATTCCTTATGTGAAGGAGCTGGGGTTCACCCACATCGAACTGATGCCGATCATGGAGCACCCGTTCGGCGGTTCCTGGGGTTACCAGTTGCTCTCACAATTCGCGCCGAGCGCCCGTTATGGCACGCCGGATCAGTTCGCCGCATTCGTCAACGCCTGTCACCGGGCCGACATCGGCGTGATTCTCGACTGGGTGCCGGCGCATTTTCCCACCGACACCCATGGTCTGGCGCAATTTGACGGCACCGCGCTGTACGAATACGGCAACCCGCTGGAAGGCTTTCACCAGGATTGGGACACGCTGATCTACAACCTCGGCCGCACCGAGGTGCACGGCTACATGCTCGCTTCGGCGCTGCATTGGCTGAAACACTTCCATATCGATGGTCTGCGTGTCGATGCCGTGGCCTCGATGTTGTATCGCGACTATTCGCGCAAGGCTGGCGAATGGGTGCCGAACCGCCACGGTGGTCGGGAGAATCTCGAAGCAATCGACTTCCTGCGTCATTTGAACGATGTGGTCGCGCTGGAAGCCCCGGGTGCGCTGGTGATCGCTGAAGAATCCACCGCATGGCCGGGCGTCAGCCAGAGCACCCAGCAGGGCGGCCTCGGCTTTTCCTACAAATGGAACATGGGCTGGATGCACGATTCGCTGCACTACATCCAGCAGGATCCGGTGTACCGCGCCCATCACCACAATGAGTTGAGCTTTGGTCTGGTCTACGCCTGGTCGGAGCGTTTCATCCTGCCGATTTCCCACGATGAAGTGGTGCACGGCAAGCACTCGCTGATCGACAAGATGCCCGGCGACCGCTGGCAGAAATTCGCCAACCTGCGCGCGTACCTGAGCTTCATGTGGACGCACCCGGGCAAGAAACTGTTGTTCATGGGCTGCGAGTTTGGCCAATGGCGCGAGTGGAATCACGATCAGCAGCTGGACTGGTACCTGCTGCAGTACTCCGAGCACAAGGGCGTACAGAAACTGGTTGGCGATCTCAACCGTTTGTATCGCGAAGAGCCGGCGCTGCACGATCAGGACGACGCCCCGCAAGGCTTCCAGTGGTTGATTGGCGATGATGCGATCAACAGCGTTTACGCGTGGTTGCGCTGGAGCAAGGATGGCTCGCCGGTTTTGGTCGTCGCCAACTTCACTCCGGTACCGCGCCAGGCATATCGTGTCGGCGTACCGTTTGCCGGGCGCTGGACCGAGTTGTTCAACAGCGATGCCGACATTTATGCCGGTTCCAATTATGGCAATGGTGGCGGGGCGTTGACCGAAGAGGTACCCAGTCATGGCCAGTCGTTGTCGCTGGAGCTGAATCTGCCACCGCTGGCGGTGTTGATCCTCAAGCCGCAAGGCTGATTCGCAACCGCATCCCAATTGTGGGAGCGGGCTTGCTCGCGAAGGCGCCGTGTCAGTCAACGATAAAGTTGAAGGTGACACCGCTTTCGCGAGCAAGCCCGCTCCCACAAGGTTCTTCAGTGTTCAGAGGCTCACCAGCGCATCCGCACCCCGAGGCTGCCAATAATTCCGTTAAGGTCGTTGTCATCCACGTCGCTGCTGTAATCGGCGCTCATGTACAGGCTCACTGCCGGCGTGACCCGTGCCACCAGTCCCAAACCCAACTCCACGGTTGAAGATTTGCGACTGCTGCTGATCTTGTCGACCTGATCCAGCGTCACCGTGCTGCCGGTATAGACCGTGTGCCACAGGTTAGTGCGCACGTAAGGCTCGACCGGCAACCCGTTCAAGTCATAACTGCCTTTCAACCGCGCACCGACGCGGCCGCTCCACGCTGTCAGGTCAGTCGAGGAAGCGTTGCCCGCGCTGGCGTAAGGAGCGTCGAGGCTAATGCGTTGATTGATCAGTTGCGCTTGCGGTTCAACCACCCAATTCTCACCCAAGCCGATCGGATAACCGCCCTCGACAGAAAATGTCATCGCGCTGCCTTCGGTGACCTGACGGTTACCTTGCGCGGTACGACTGAAACCACTGACCCGGCCGCCGCTGGCCGTCAGGTCAACATGCCAGCCTTGCGCGCCCACGAGGCTGTAATAAGCGCCCAGACTCTGGCCGTGCAGATTAAGCCTGTCAGTGTTCGGGGCGGCGAAAGCGCGTCGCGTCAGTGCACCCTCGGCACTCAGTTGAATCTGATTGTCGCCGCCGATCAGACCAAGGGTCTGGGTAGCGCCATTGTTGCTTTTCAACGTGACCACGGCCGGGCCCTTGTCCTCTGCGCCGGGCATCGCGTAACCAGAGGTCAGTGCATCGGTCTGAGCGCGTCGCGCATGTTTGCCATAAAGCTCATCCCATGCGGAGGGCGCCAGATCCTCGGTGATCAGGCGCGAAGTCTGTTGGCCCAGCGGCAGCGGGCCAGGGGTTATCACGGTGACCGGCAACGTCATCACTGGCACCTCCGCGCGATACCACGTGGGTTCATCCGCCGCAGAACCCGCATGCGCCTCCATGGATGAGCACAGCATCAACGAACCTGAGACTGTGCAAAGGGTGATTTTCAATTCGTGTGGGGTCAGTGAAGTTTTCATGGAGGTCTACCTTGCAGGCGCATGCGTCTTCTCAAGTTTGGCGTCTCTCCTACCCCGAACGAGGGGCGACCGAATAGAGCGGGGCGAACCGTGGCGGCTCGATTTCACGAGTGCCGGAAGGTCAGCCCCAGTAGTGATTCCGGGGGGTAGTAAGGTAGAGATAAGAAGAGCGATGCCCGCGCGTCAAGAAAATAGACGATAAGCGGTAATGGCAAATTGCACGACGCAAGTTACTGTTTTAAAAAAATAACTAAGTGATTGTTTGTACGTAAGAACCCGTTTACCAGCTGATCCGCACCCCCATATTTGCCACCAGCCCACGCTCATCGTTGCTGTCGATATTCTGGCTGTAGTCGGTACTCGCATACACACTGACAGCGCGGTCAAGGGTCAATATCACACCGAGACCGACGTCCGTTGTTGAAGACTTCTGTTCGGTACTGATCACGGTGCTGTCGCCGAAGGTGACCGAATCGGTGCCGGAGAACGTGTGCCAAAGGTTGGCGCGCAGGAAAGGTTCCACTGGCAAGCCACTGACCTGATAGCGCCCCTTGAGCCGCGCACCGAGACGGCCGGTCCAGGCGCTGTCGGAGTCGAATGAGACCCGGGAAATTCCGTCGTCCTGGCTGTCGAGAGAGATTTTTTGGTGAATGATCTGGGCCTGCGGCTCGACCACCCAGGTGTCGTTCATCGCAAACGGGTAACCCGCCTCGGCCGAGAGCGTCAGCGCATGGCCGCGGTTATCCAGCTTCACGCCGCGATCGGAATGATTGTCTCCATCGAAGCGGGTACCCATCACTACCGTATCGACGTACCCACCATGCGGATCGCTCAGCGTCCAGTACAGCCCATAGCTGTCGCCCTCAAGTTTGATCTTGCCGGCGCTGTTGTTTTGGAAACCCTCGTTGAAGCCGTCGACATCGCCTCGCAAGCGACTATGCCCGACGAAAAAACCAAGGCGCTGAGTCATGTCGTCCAGGATCAGCGAACTGTAAAGATCATTGCCGACCTGAAAGCCTTTGAGCGAACCGTCGAGGCTCGGGGTGACCGTGCCCGCCCAGGTCTGATTGAGGTTTTTGCCGTACACCCGGCCCCATCCGGCACCGAAGGCGCCAGTCTCGCTGAGCAGACGTTGATCACCCTGACGGTCATGGAACGTGCCCAGAGCGCTCAGCGTCAACTGCGCCGCAGCCGGTGGAAGCACCGACCAGGTCGGGACTTCCGGGCGATAAAGCGCAATGGGCGCGGCGCCTGCCACCGCAGCGGGCAATACTGGCAGCGGCGGGCTGCCGGCCGGCGCCACAGCGGCGATCGGTACAGCAACCGCCGGCACAATGACTGGAGGCACAATGATCGGAGGCAAGGTCGGGTCGGGGTTGGGCACGCTGACCACCGGTGGCGCGACTGGTGGCGCGACCACGGCGGAGCGCAGGTACCAACTGTTTTCCGTGCCGGCAGTGACGCCACCCTTGAACAGGTAATAATCATAAGCCCCGGCAGACACCGGGCCATTGAGCGTAAATGCATTATCGCTACTGACCGTGCTGCCTTGGGCCTGTACCAGTTGAATGCCATTGAGCTGAGTCAGCGCGCCAAGCCCGCCGATGTTGCTGACGCTGATCACCGTCGCGCCGTCGAGGCTGCCGTTGCTGACCACCAGCTTGTCGCTCGGGGAGTCATCGCCAGCGACGACGGTTTGCAACAGTAACTGGCCGCCGCTGCCGATGTAATTTCCATTGATCGTCAACGCATCATTGGTACGGCTGTTATCGCGGGTCAGATCAATGATGCCGGCGTTGTTGACGGTTACGGCTTGCCCGGCCAGTGCAGGCGATATAGCTCCTTGCGTCGAAAGGATCACGCTGGCGGCATCGATATTCAGCACGCCGGTGCCAGTGCCTGCGTCGCCCAGCACCAAAGCGTTCGAGCCCAGATCGAGGGCGCTACCGTTCAGATTGATCGTTTCCCAGTTGCTGAAGCGCGCGGGCAGGGCGGTCCGCGTGTTGTCAAAGGTCAATACGTCAGTGCCGGCGCCGCCGTCGACTCTCGGTGTGAGGGCGAGGATGCTGTCGTCCAGGTTGCGCAAGGTCGCGCTGTCATTGGCGACATCCATCAAAATCGCCGAGCGAATGATGCCGCCACCGTCCCATAACAAGCGATCATCACCCGCGCTGGCGCGGATCTCGCCGCCGATTTCCCCTCCGGTTACGGTAATGCTGTCGCTTCCGCCGCTGACACTGATATTGCCGCCGATACGCCCGCCCGAAACAATAATGGTGTCGGTGCCGAATCCGGCCACCAGATTGCCGATGATCTGTCCGCCGGACAGGTCAAAAATATTGTTGTCGAGCTTCATGTCGACGCGGCCGATGGTACCGCCGGTCATGCGTGCAACATCGCCGTCCTCGAACGCCGCGACGATGGTGCCACCCGTCATCAGGAACGTGTCGCGACCGTCACCTTGGCCAAGAAACCCGATGGAGCCGCCGGTCATCACAAAATCGTCGACGCCTGTGCCTTGATTGACGGCAAGGCTGATCACACCGGAATTGACCTCGACCCTGTCAGCACCGGCGCCAAACGACACGCTGCCGTTGATCTGGCCCGTGCCGCCGACAGGAAGGGTCAGGCTGTTGTTACCAGAGAGATCGGTCAGCGCACCGCTGGTGCCGCTGTCGCAAATGAAAGCATCGTTGCCAGGGCCCGCTACCAGCGAGCAAGCGGCCGTAACGGGCGAACTGTCCAGCAGCAGATAAGCAGGCAGCATCAGGAACGGCGGCAGCACCCGCAGTTTCGTGGCGTGGCGCATCATGACAGTCCCTCTATCATTTTTAGGGAATTCATCCATGAGCCATTCCTTTGTGAGCCGCCCCGTGCACCGATGCACCTTATGAGGTCCATGCTCCCGTTGAATGCGCCACTCCATGTGCTGCTGTAGGTGTAGAGGGTTTCGCCCGCTGATCAAGCGGTTCCGACAGACGGTCACGTCAGGATCGGTCTACAGATGTACTTCCACCGCTAATGGCAGGTGATCAGAAAGATGCGTCCACGGCTTGTTACCGAGGATTCTTGGATCATGGCTGCTGGCATTGCGCAGATAGATCCGGTCCAGCCGCAGGAGCGGAAAACGTGCCGGATAGGTTTTTGCCGGGCGGCCATGATGCCGTTCAAAGGCTTCGTGCAGATAATCGCGCCGGGCGAGGGCAGCGTTGCCCTGCAGCTGCCAGTCATTGAAATCGCCGGCAATGATTACCGGCGCATCGTCCGGCAGTGATTCCAGCAACTGGCAGAGCAGCTGCAACTGCAACTGCCGATGGCTTTCCAGCAGACTCAAATGCACACAGATCGCATGCACCTCGGCATGCCCGGGCACATCGAGGATGCAGTGCAACAACCCGCGCCGTTCGGGGCCGGTGATCGACACATCGAGGTTGCGGTATTCGCGGATCGGGTATTTCGACAGCAGCGCATTGCCATGATGGCCATCGGGGTAAACAGCGTTGCGACCGTAGGCAAAATCGCTCCACATGCTGTCGGCCAGGAATTCGTATTGAGAGGTTTGCGGCCATTCGTTGTAGCGACTCGAATGGCGTTCATGTTCACCCACCACTTCCTGCAGAAACACCAGATCGGCCGAGGTGCTGCGCACTGCTTCGCGCAGCTCCGGGAGGATGAAACGCCGATTCAGCGCGGTGAAACCCTTGTGGGTGTTGACCGTGAGTACCCGCAGGCGATGAATGACTGGCGCGTCGACCGCTTGACGCTTGGGATCGCTGGACACGTTCACTCCTCTGAATTGGGCCTTGCCTGTTCATGCGACTGATTTGAGAGGGTGGCAGTTCCTTCCAGAAACGGTTAATCGTACGCACGAGCCAGCTTCCACAGAGGTTGTTGGCGTCCAGTTGACCGAGATCAAACGAAGACAATCTCATACGGTAAGCGCATCCGTTCCAGCAACACCGGTGGCAGCAGCGGGGCGATGCCGATGGCCGGTTCGCCTTTCAGCTGGCTGGCATAAGCGTGAGTGGCGTGGCTCTTGCGCGCAACGGTCCAGGTATCGAGTCGCAGCTTGCGCGCACGCTCCCAGGGAATCATGCGCTGTTCGCGCTCCGGCCAGTGCCAGGCCCACACCGGCACATCGTGATAGCTCGCCCCGGCCTTTTGTGCCGCGTCGAAACTGGCCCGGCCCACCACTTCATGATCAGGCGGGCCATCCTTGCGCCAGGTGCTGAACACCACATCGCCCGGGCGCAGGTAACGGCCGATGAATTCAGTGAGCTGGGTCTGTTGATCACTCAGTGCGTTGTCGGTGAATCCGCCGCGCACCCATTTAAGGCTGTGCATTGGCAAGCCGAGGCGGCGCAGGGCTTCGACGCTTTCCTGCGGGCGGAATACGCTCAGGCGTTGTTCCGACCATTGCCGCGAGCCGGGGTGGCTGGCGCTGCCATCGGTGATGGAGAGCAATTGCAGTGGATGGCCAAGGCTGCACAGCAATTGCAACAAGCCGCCGCAAGTGACCACTTCATCACCGGGATGCGGGGCAATGACCACGGCGCGAGCGCCAGCAGGCACCAGACTGTGGGTGTTGATGACTGGAATATTGTCAAGCTGCGACGCGCTGTTCCAGATCTGTGCTGGCAGGCCGTGGTCGTTGAGCAATGAGGGTGTCATGAGTGCGACGTCCTTGTGGTGTCTCGCCCTCAGTCGTGAGCAGCCAACGCTGGTCGCGGCCCGTGAAGGCAAATGAATAGCAATGGTGCGGTGCTCCAACCCCTGGATTACCGCGAGGCAGAGTATTGCTCAAGCCAACGGATTCGTCGCGTCACAGATCAATCTGAATCGTATTTTTTTATTCCAACTGTGCCAGGTTTCGCAGGAAGTCACCGAATCCGCCCTTGGCCCGACTGTCGAGGCGGGCGCTGGTGTGCACCTGCGGCCGGTGACTCCAGGCGATATTGGCGCCGCTGCGTTCCAGCGCATGGACAAGTTGCACATCCTCATCACAGGTCAGCGGTTTGAAGCCGCCGGCCAGGCGATAGGCCTCGGCACTGACACCCAGGTTGGCGCCGTGAATATGTCGATGGCCATCGCGAGCCTGATAATCGCGGTGATAGCGAATCTGCGTCGCTTCATCGATCGACTCGTGCCAGTGCTCGACGGTGACCGTGCCGCACACCGCGTCAGCTTCCAGCCCCAGTTGCGCCGCCAGCCAGTCATCGGCGACGCGGCTATCGGCATCAGTGCAGGCGATCCAGCGCGCACCGCGTTCGAGCAGCAGGCGTGCACCGACGGCGCGGGCCTGGCCAACGTTGCGCGCATCGATCTGCAGGCTCAACACCGGATAAGCGTTGACAATCTGCGCCGAGCCATCGCTGCAACTATCCAGTACCACGAGAATTTCTACCGGCTCACCGGCCAGTTGCGCATGTTGGCTGGCACGCAAGGCGGCGCGCAGACATTCATCGAGCAGCGCCTCTTCGTTGTGCGCCGGAATTACAATGCCGATCAACGCAAGCCCTCCAGGGCCGCCACCGAGCGTGGCTCGCGGCTCCACAGTTCGAGAATGAAATCCGCCTCCTGATGCAACACCAGACGCGGCAACGCCAACTGATCGTGGATCTGATCGTGTACCTGGCGCGCATTCAGCGGGCAACCTTCGATTGGCGGTCGCCAGTGGCAGGCAAGCAATTGGCCGTCAGCGGTCAGCGATGCACTGATCCGGCGGATCACTTCGCTCAGATCATTCTCATCGAGGTAATAGCCGATTTCGCTGAATACAATCAGGTCGAATTTTTCCTCCGGCCAGTCAACCGGAAGGCGGCCCTGACGGACTTCGGCATGCTCGAACACGCTCAAGCGAGTACGCGCCAGCTTCACCGCTGCGCTCGCTGTGTCGCAACACAGCAGGCGGTCGCAGCGCGGAGCGAGTTCCGCACTCAGTTCGCCAATGGCGCAACCCGGCTCGAAAACCGACCTGTAGCGCGGCCGGGGCAAGGCAGCCAGAGTGATCGCGCGTTTGCGCTGCTCGTACCAGCGCTGGCGGAACGCCCAAGGGTCGTCATTATCAGCGAACAGCCCGTCGAAATAGCGGTCATCGACACTCAAAGGAATACCACTTCAAAAGGTTGCAGCAGACGATCGAGCACATAGGGTGCGAGCACTGGCCCGAGTCCGACGTCGCGATCGCCTTCCAACTGGCTGGCGAAAGCGTGCGCCGCGTGGCGTTTGCGTGCGATGTGTGTCGGTGAAAGGATAATCTTGCGCGCCCGATCCCATGGCACCGAGGCGTCTTCCGGGGTTGCCCAGTGCCAGGTCCAGACCGGCAGTTCATGGCAGGTCGCACCGACGCGCCGCGCCGCTTCGACACTGGCGCGGCCGACGGCCTCGTGATCGCTGTGGCCGTCCTGGCGCCAGGTGGTGAAGACCACGTCACTGGCATGCAGATAACCGCCGATGAATTCACTCAACTCGGTTTCCTGAGCCGCCACCTGGGTATCGGTGAAACCGCCGCGCAGCCATTTCAGGCTGTGCATCGGCAAGCCAAGACGCCGCAGCGCTTCGGCGGACTCTTGCGGACGCACCACACTCAGGCGTTCTACCGTCCAGCGTTGCGAGCCGGGGTGGCTGGCGCTGCCATCGGTAACCGAGATCAACTGCAGCGGTCGCCCGGCGGCCGCGAGCAACTGCATGATGCCGCCGCAGCCAAGCACTTCGTCATCTGGATGCGGCGCGATGATTACCGCGCGCGAGCCCAGCGGTACGAGGTCAAGAATGTCGATGGCGGGCAGCTCGGCCAGACGCCGCGAACCCTGCCATTGCTGCAGCGAAGTGCCTTGGCCGACGATCGGGTTGTCCTTCATAACGCCCAGACCTCGCAGGACTGGCCAGCAATTTGCTGGCCCAGTGCGGCAAGGTCGCGTTCGGCGTGACTCTGGCGCAGAAACACCGGCAAGTCGGCGCTCAGTCGCGCGAAATGCCGATCCTGACAAAACGGCCCGGCCCCCAGTGCCCGCCCGACTTCACGCATTACCTGCTCGGCAGATTGTTCGACCACGGCGCGGGCGCGGCGGGCCAGCAATTGGGCGTCAGCCTCAGGTTGCGCATCGATTTGCAAGGCGCTGAAACGCAACACATCGGCAGCCGCTTGCAGTGCGGTGTCAGTCGCGCCGAGGTGGGCGAGGGCATGCGGTTCATCGCGTTGCGCGCAATGCTGGCGCAGCCCTTCGGCAATCCGCCGCGAAGCGCCGTACCAGCAAGCCGCAATACCGATTCCGCCTTGCCAGAAACCCGGCCGCTGCAGGTAATCGCCGGGATTGCCGATGGCCTGCGCTTCGGCGTTGTCGAACAGCACTTCGACACTTCCGGTTGCCGCCATGCCCACTGCTTGCCAGCCTTGATCGGTGATGGTCACGCCAGGCTGATCCAGCGCGACTGCCACCAGTTGCTGCTGATCGTCAGCGTCCCACGCAGTGAGCAAGGCGTGGCTGAGCACCGCAGCGCCAGAACACCATGCCTTGCGTCCGTTCAGCGTCACCATCTGCCCGGACGGCGTGACTTTCACCCGTGCCTGCGGCGGTTCGGCAGCCCACATTCCCCACGTGCTGCCCGGCGTTGGCGTGCCACCCAACTGCTCGATGATCGCCAGCGCATCGGTGTGACCTTCATAGAGCTTGCATAACCCCAGATCGTGTCCGCCGACCTCCGAAAGACGCTGAAAACGCTCCAGCGTGTGACCGCTGCCAGGCAACGGCAAGCGGTCGAGTCCCGCCTCGACCATGGCGCGCAGGCAACGGCCGAGGGCGTTGGTGTCAGCGTAATCTGGCGGACGGCGGGCCAGATAATGTTGAAAGTCCATATCACTCTTCTTCGTCGCGTTGCAGTTCGAACAACAGCAGCGAACGTCCGGTCACTGAATACTCATGGCCGAAGTCGAAGCGTTCCTGGCCGCGAATCGACGGCTGATTGGTGTCGATCATGCAGGTCCAGAAGCCACCATCCGGTACTTCCGGCAACGTGAAGTTGACGATGTCGTGGTGCGCGTTGACTACCAGCAGCAGGGTTGCGTCGGCACCTTTGCGGCGGATGCCGGTTTCCTGTGCGCGGCCATCGAGCAGCATGCCCAGACAGCGATTGTGCGCATCGTGCCAATGCTCGGTGGTCATCTCGGTGGCGTCCGGAGCCAGCCAGGTCACGTCTTTAACGCCAATGTCTTCGTTATATTCGCCGACGAGGAAGCGCCCACGGCGCAGGATCGGATAGGTCAGACGCAGCTTGATCAAGCGTTTGACGAATTTCAGCAGCGCCTTGCCGTCCTCGCTCAGGTCCCAATTGACCCAACCGATTTCGCTGTCCTGGCAGTAAGCGTTGTTGTTGCCGTCCTGGGTGCGTGCGAACTCATCCCCGGCGACGATCATCGGTGTGCCTTGAGCCAGCAGCAGGGTGGCGAAGAAGTTACGCATTTGCCGGTGACGCAGAGCGTTGATTTCCGGATCGTCGGTCGGACCTTCAACACCGTGGTTCCACGACAGGTTGTTATTGCTGCCGTCCTGATTGTTCTCATCGTTGGCCTCGTTGTGCTTGTCGTTGTACGAGACCAGATCGTTCAGGGTGAAGCCGTCATGGGCGGTGATGAAGTTCACCGACGAATACGGGCGGCGCCCGCGCTGATTGAACATCTCGCCGGAAGCGGTCATGCGGCTGGCGAAATCGGCAAGCTGAGCGTCGTCACCTTTCCAGAAAGCACGCACGGTGTCGCGGAACTTGTCGTTCCATTCGACCCAGCCCGGCGGGAAGTTGCCGACCTGATAGCCGCCGGGGCCGCAGTCCCAGGGCTCGGCGATCATCTTCACCTGACGCAGCACCGGGTCCTGGCGGCAGGCGACGAGGAAGCTGTGGCGCTCGTCGAAGCCGTCATGGTAACGGCCGAGAATGGTCGCCAGGTCGAAGCGGAAACCGTCGACGTGCATCTCGCTGGCCCAGTAGCGCAGGGAGTCGGTGACCATTTGCAGGACGCACGGATGGCTCAAGTCCAGCGTGTTGCCGGTGCCGGAGTCGTTGATGTAGTAGCGCTTGTCGTCCGGCATCAAGCGGTAATAGGAGGCGTTGTCGATACCACGCATCGACAGGGTCGGGCCTTGCTCGTTGCCTTCGGCGGTGTGGTTGTACACCACGTCGAGAATCACTTCGAGATTTGCATCGTGCAGGTGCGCGACCATTTCCTTGAATTCGGCAATCTTGCCACTGGCCAGATAACGTGGATCCGGGGCGAAGAAGGCGATGCTGTTGTAGCCCCAATAGTTGGTCATGCCTTTCTGCAGCAGGTGCTGATCGTTGACGAAGGCATGGATCGGCAGCAGTTCAACGGAGGACACGCCGAGCTTGCGGATGTGCTCGAGCACGTCGTCAACCATCAGGCCGCCAAAAGTGCCACGCAGGTTTTCCGGTACCGAAGGGTGGCGCATGCTGATGCCGCGCACGTGGGTTTCGTAAATGATGGTCTTGTCCCACGGCACGCTGACGCGATGGTCGTTGCCCCACGTATGCGCCGGATCGATGACCTTGCACTTGGGCACGAACGGCGCGCTGTCGCGCTCGTCGAAGCTGAGATCGGCGTCGGGGTGGCCGATGGTGTAGCCAAACAATGCTTCCGACCATTTCAGCTCGCCCACCAATTGCTTGGCGTACGGGTCGATCAACAATTTGTTGTGGTTGAAGCGGTGACCGTTGGCCGGATCGTAAGGACCGTAAACACGGTAGCCGTAGATCAGCCCCGGATGCGCATCGGGCAGGTAGCCGTGATAGATCTCATCGGTGTATTCCGGCAGCTCGATACGCTCGAGTTCCACTTCGCCGCTGTCATCGAAAATGCACAGCTCGACTTTGGTAGCGTTGGCGGAAAACAGAGCAAAGTTCACCCCCAGACCATCCCAGGTTGCGCCGAGCGGGAAGGGCAGGCCTTCACGGATTCTCGACGGCTCAGCGTGCGCAGCGGGTTCGGCTTTCTTTGGACGGGTCATGATTGCTCCTGCAAAAAACGGGACGGTTCAGGCAATGGGCTTACCTTGTGAGAGCGAGCTTGCTCCCATAAGGAATTGTTTTTTCTCCCATGGTGGGAGTGGCTTTCTTCGGGGCGCAAAAACCCCTTGTGGCGAGCAAGCTCGCCACACAGTCGTTCAGTTCAATAATCGTGGACGGTGTCAGATCGCCGGGGGCTTTCGCGGGGCTCGCGGCTTTTTCTGCGCAACCTTTTCGCCCGGCGGGACTACTTTGGGCGTCGCGGCAGGCTTGGCTTTGCCCGCTGGTTTGGCTTTGGCGGCTGTCGGTGTTTTACCGTCGAGGGTTTTGGCCTCGGCGCTCTTGGCCGCTGTCGTCTTGCCAGCCACCTTGCTGCCAGCCGCTTTCGGTGGCTTCTTCGGCGCCAGCGCCTCGGCTTCAGCCAGTTTGCGCGCCATCTCCCAATGACGTTCTTCCTGACCTTCCGGCTTACCTTCCGACTCCCAGATCTGATAGGCGAATTCGCGAATGCGTTTATCGTCGGTGCTCATCGCAATGCTCCTGAACTGAACTCATGCTTGTGTCAAGTGTTGGATAAAGAGATTGACCGGGACATCCCCCAGCGCTTCGCTGACATTCAGCTCCCTGTTTTGTGTGACTACGCTGCTGGCAAAAAGTCCCTTCAGGTTTGCATCCGAAGCGGCAGACGGTAAAACCACCCGCGTATCGCCCCAGCGCAGCGCATCGACCTGCGGGATGGCACTGTTTTCCAGCAACTTCGCGCAACGCACCGGCACTACCACGATGACCCGCACGCCGTCGTGTTCACGTGCGAATGCCAGCACGTTATGGGCCTGACTGCCCAGCACTTGCAGCGGCTGATAATCGCCACGGCGCAACAGCTCGCTGTGGTCCTTGCGCAGATTCAGCACAGCGCTGATCAGCGCCTGCTTGATGCGCCCGTCACGCCAGTTCTTCAGCAGTTCTGCTGGCGGCACGGATGCCTGCAGGGATTGCTCGCGGGCGGCGTAGTCCACAGGCCGGCGGTTATCCGGATCAACCAGGCTGAAGTCCCAGTACTCGTTGCCCTGATACAAATCCGGCACGCCAGGCACGGTCATGCGCAGCAAGGTTTGCGCCAGCCCGTTGAGCGCGCCGGCAGCGGCAATGCTGTTGACGGTCTTGCTCAGCGCTGCACGCAGCAATTGGCCTTCTTCGCCGGTGAGCAGTTTTTCCGTAAAGGCCTGTGCTGCGTTTTCGTAGGCTTCGTTCGGCGCGCTCCAGCTACTTTGCAGCTTGGCTTCACGCAGAGCTTTCTGCTGCCATTGCCAGATGCGCTTGGCGTAATCGGCGAAACCAGCCTCGTCATCGTCACGCAAGTCCAGTGGCCAGCTGCCGAGCAATGCCTGATACAGAATCAGTTCATCACCCGCGGACGGCGCTTCATCTTCGATGCGTACCGGGCGGGCGAGGGCGCGCCACAGTTCGACCTGGTCGGCGTACCAATGGCTGCGCTCGCTGAGGACGGCCAGCCGGGCGCGGGTGTCTTCGCCGCGTTTGTGATCGTGGGTCGCGGTGGCCAGCAGGTTATCAGGGAACTCTGCCATGCGTCGTTGATTGACCTCGTGGAACTCGCTGACCGGCGCGCTGAATTGCTCGGTGTTGTAACCGACATCGTTGCGCGACAGCAGCACCGCCGAGCGATACAGCGCGGTGTCTTCCACGGCTTTGGCGGCCGCCGGCGAGGTCAACTGCTGGAAGCGCACGCAGGCATGCTTTAGGATCTTGCGCGAGCGCCCGCGCGGCTTGCGGCGCCACGGCGTGCCGCCGAGCCAGCCGGCGACCGAATCGAGCACCGGCCAGTCTGCTTCGCTGAGGGCTTGCCTCGCACCGTCCATGGCGTGCTGGAAGATTGCTTCGTCCTGCTCCGAGCGACCCATGGCGCTGATGTAAGTGCGGTAAACCGGGAAATGCACGATCAAGGCGTGCAGCACGCGGCGGATTGCGCCAAGGGTCAGGTCGCGGGTCATCAAGTCATCACGCGCCACCTGGTGCAGCGCCTGCGCGACGCTTTCGAAGTCGCTGGCCAGTGAACCATTGAGGATTTGTTGCCGGGCCAGTTGCGCCTCTTCGATAAACGCGGCCGGGCGCTCGGTGCGGCGCTGCCAGAGTTCGCCGAGCACCTGTTCGCCGTCCGGATCATGTTGCAGCAGCGACAGCTGATTCATGAACTCGTAACCCGTGGTGCCGTCCACGCTCCAGTCGCGGCGCAGGGTTTCGCCTTCGCCGAGAATCTTTTCGACATAGATAGGCAGATGACGTCCCGGTGCCAGCTGGTCAAGACGACGGCGCAATTTACGGCAGTAGCCACGCGGGTCGGCGAGGCCGTCGATGTGGTCGATGCGCAAGCCGTCGACCAGACCTTCTTCGACCAATTGGAAGATTTTGCCGTGGGTCGCTTCGAACACCGCCGGACGCTCGACGCGCAGGCCGCCAAGCTCGTTGATGTCGAAGAAGCGCCGCCAGTTGATGTCGTCCGCCGCCGTGCGCCAACTGGCCAGGCGATAGCTTTGCCGTTCCAGCAGTTCGTGAAGCTTGTGAAAGCCTTCCTCGGTGGTGGAATCGTACTGTGCGAGGTTGCCTTCGATAGTCGCCAGAACACGCGGATCGCTTGCCAGCTCGCGCAGCTCCTGCTTGAGCGGCATCGCCAGCGAATGGGCATCAGTCTGGTAGCTGAGCGTGCTGAAACGATCGGCCAGGGATTTGAGCGCGTCGTCGGATTTAAGTAGCTCCCCATAATTGTTCGGGCAGATCGGGAAGTGATGGTCGTAATGCTCGACGTAGAAACTGCCGATCTGTGCATTGAACTTGAGCTTGAGCGTGCCTTCCTGCAGCGCCACGCCGTAGTCGCTACCGAGGAACGGCAACAGCAACTGGCCTTCCATCAACGGGTCTGGCGAGTGCCACTGAATGTCGAAGAACTCGCCGTACGGGCTCAGGCGTCCCCATTCCAGCAGGTCGAGCCACCACGGATTGTCGTTGCCGCCCACGGCCATGTGGTTGGATACGATGTCGAGGATCAGCCCCATGTTGTGTTCGCGCAGGGTGCTGACCAGTCGACGCAATGCCGGCTCGCCGCCCAGCTCAGGGTTGACCTGAGTGGGGTCGACCACGTCGTAGCCGTGCATCGACCCGGCGCGCGCGGCCAGCAGTGGGGAAGCATAGATGTGACTGATGCCGAGTCGGGCGAAATACGGCACCAGTGGCACCGCTTGCTCGAGGGTAAAACCTTTATGAAATTGCAGGCGCAACGTGGCGCGCAATGGCTCGATAAGCTGTTGATTCATTGGTCACGCTCAGTGGCTTGAAGGCGCGCGCAGGCCAGCAGTTCCAGGCGGCGGGCGGCATCGGGGCCGTCCAGCAACGCTTCGCTGGGACCGGGCAAACGTCGCGACCAGTTCGGATGTGAGTCAGTGGTGCCGGGCAGATTCGCCTGTTCATCGATACCCAGGGCATCTTCCAGCGGTAGCAGCACCAGCGGCGCGCGGGTGTGGCCGAGGAAACGGATGCTGGCATCGACCACTTGGTCGGCTTCATGGGACTCTTCGCGGAAGTTCTGCGGATCCTGCCTCAGCGCATCGCGCAGGCCCTCGCGCTCACGCTCGCGATGCCGGCGCCAGTCGATTTCACCGTTGGCGTCGACCAGACCGAGGCGCGCATTCCAGTCGATATCGCGTCCATGCCACCAGCCATTGAGCGTCGGCAGGTCATGGGTGCTGGTGGTGGCCAGCGCGTCATCGGGCCAGTCGAGAATCGGTTTGAAGCGAGTGTTGTCCTGTTCGAACAACAGCACGCGCATGCCCAGGATCGAACGCGCGGCAAGTTTTTCGCGCAGGCCTTCCGGCACGGTGCCGAGGTCTTCACCCAGCACGATGGCTTGATGTCGGTGCGATTCGAGGGTCAGCAGGCGCAGCATGTCGTCAAACGGGTAATACAGATAGGCACCGTCGGCCGGATCAGCGCCGTTGGGGATCACCCACAAACGCTGCAGCCCCATGACATGGTCGATGCGCAAGCCGCCTGCGTGGGCGAAGTTGGCCCGCAGCATGTCGATGAAGGCACGGAAGCCATTCCGAATCAGCCCTTCAGGGGAGAACGCGGAGATGCCCCAGCCCTGGCCGCTGCGATTGAGAATGTCCGGCGGCGCGCCCACGGTCAGCGAGGCGAGCAATTCGTCCTGAAAACTCCACGCCTGACTGCCAGCGCCGTCCGCACCGACGGCGAGGTCGGCGATCAGGCCGATACCCATGCCGGCACTGCGCGCGGCAGTTTGTGCACGCTCCAGGCAGCGATGAATCAGCCATTGGCAGAAGGCGAAATAGCCGATGCGCTCGGCATATTCTTCGGCAAAAGCACTCAGCGCCGCGCCGCGCGGGTCGTGCCAGTGCTCCGGCCATTCGCGCCAGTCGAGGCTTTCGCCACGGGCGGCACGCATTTGCTGAATCGCTTCGAAGCGGCAATGGTTTTCCAGCGCTTCGCCACCGCAGTGACGAAAACTGGCGAAGTCGGCATGCAGCGGATGTTCGCCAGCGATAAAGCCGTCATACAAGGCTCGCAGCAGTTTCTGCTTGGCTTCGGCGGCAGCCGGCCAGTCGATCAGTTTGAGATTTTCCAGCTGCTCGAATTGAGCGGCCAGGCCACTGGCATCGATCGCGTCACGCAAGGCGCGTTCGCCGAGAATGCTGCCCGGGGCGGCATACAGTGAATTGAGAAACAAGCGGCTCGATGGCGAATAAGGGCTGTAGCGGCTGGTGTCGGCGCTGAACATTGCGTGCATCGGGCTGATCGCCAGCGCATCGGCGCCGCGCTCGCCAGCCACGCGGACCAGTTCTTCCAGCGCCTGCGTATCGCCGAAACCCCCATCACCTGGCCGGCGCAACGCATACAGCTGTGCGCTCAGGCCCCAGGCGCGAGGGATTGGGCTATCGACGGCATCGCCCACGCTGAAGCAGCGCTCGGGCGCAACGGCCAGCGTGAAATACTGATCGCCGATGTGCACTTGCTGATAACCGACCGGAATCAGGCCGGGCAACATCGCCTCGTTGTCCAGTTTGAGGTTCATCTGCGAGCCATCTTCAAGATGAATTTCGCAGGGCGTGTCCGGTGAAAAATAGCGACTCAGGTCGAGCGCAACGCCTACGTCGCAGGTCAGCAGGGGCGGTAAATGGCGGTCTTGCTGAACTTCTTGCAATTCCAGCAGGCTGGCATCGATTTCTTGCGCGGTGCTGGCCGGGTGGCCGAGTCCGATGAGGACATTGCGCAACACAGCAGGAGCGACTTTTTGCTGACGCCCGTTGGCGTCGATCCAGTCGACGGCCAGGCCGGCTCGACTGGCGAGTATTTCCAGTTGCGCATCGCTCATAGGCGCTCTCCATCCAGGGGGTGCATAACGGGTGCGGCCGTGAGGCTGACGAGCGCGGTGTACGCCGGCAGTTGGTTCGGGTCCGACAGTTCGATGGCGGCTGGCTGTTGAAACAGCCACTCGGTCTCGGTCTGTGCAGGGTTGACCACTGGCTTATCGCTGAGGTTCAGGTCAATTCGCAGCTCACTGCCGTTGCCCAGTCGCCAGCGTGCACTGACCGCGCCATAGCCGAGCATTTGCGCGCCCAGCGCCTGGGTGCCGGAGAGATTGGGAATGATGTACTGGTGACGCAACTGCAGCAGTTGCCGGTAGAGCTCTTGCGTCTGCTGTTGGAGCGGCGTGCCACTGCCAGCCAGTCGCGGCTGCGAGGCGCGGAAGGTGTCCTCGGCATTCGGATCGGGAATCTGCTCGCGCTTGTGCGGGTCGGTGAAGGCGCTGAACGCGGCGAACTCATTACGCCGACCTTCACGCACCAGTTTTGCCAGCTCACCGTGGTGGCTGGTGAAAAACAGAAACGGTTGCTCGGCAGCGAATTCGTCGCCCATGAAGATCAGCGGAATCATCGGCGACAGCAGCAACAGCACCGTGGCCGCTTGCACTGCACGCGGGTCGGCGAGCTGATGCAGACGCTCGCCAAAGGCACGGTTGCCGATCTGGTCATGATTCTGCAGAAACAGCACGAAGGCGGTGGAGGGCAGATGTTCGCTAGGTTCGCCGCGAGGCTCGCCATGACGCGTGATATGGCCCTGAAACACGAAGCCTTGGCTCAGGCAGCGCACCAATTGTTCGGTGGGTTGCGCGGCATAGTCGGCGTAATACGCATCGGTTTCGCCGGTCAGCAGCACATGCAGAGCATTGTGGCCGTCGTCGTTCCACTGCGCGTCGTAATCGGTTTCCAACAGGCTCGACTGGTTCAGCTCGTTCTCGACGGTCAGCCAGACGTGCCGGGTCGGGTCGATCTGCTGGCGAATGCGCCGCGCCAGATCGCTGAGAAAATCCGGGTCTTCAATCGCGTGCACCGCATCCAGACGCAAGCCGTCGAAACGGTATTCGAGCAGCCACATCAGCGCGTTTTCAATGAAGAACTCGCGAACTTCGGGGCGACGGAAGTCGATCGCCGCGCCCCAGGGCGTGTGTTTGTCTTCGCGGAAAAAGCCTTTGGCGTAACGATGCAGATAATTGCCGTCTGGACCGAAGTGGTTGTAGACGACGTCGAGAATCACCGCCAGGCCATGGCCGTGGGCGCTGTCGATCAGGTGTTTGAGCTGCTCCGGGGTACCGTAGGAGGCTTGGGGCGCGTAGGGCAACACGCCGTCGTAACCCCAGTTGCGATCACCGGGGAATTGCGCCAGCGGCATCAATTCGATTGCGGTAACACCCAGCGCAACCAGCCGCGCCAGATGCTGTTCGACTTCAGCGAAACCACCGAGCGCACCGACGTGCAACTCGTAGATCACCGCTTCGCTCCACGGCCGACCATTCCACGCCGTGTGTCGCCATTGATAAGCATGCGGGTCGACCACCACGCTGTGGCGGTCGAGATCCCCATCCTGCGCCCTGGAGGCCGGGTCGGGCACCTCCAGTTCGCCATCAATGCAGTAACGGTAGCGGCTGCCCGCCGGGCAGTTGGCCTTGATCACAAACCAACCGTCGCCCTGGGGCAGCATCGGCAACGATCTTTCACCTTCCAGTTCCACACTGACGTAGAACGCGTCAGGTGCCCACAGCGCAAACTGCGTGTGTTCGGCATCCAGCATGATCGCGCCGTGGGGCCAGGTTTCTTGGGTCCTTGACGGCATTTTCTGCAACTCCCTGGTTATTTATGGCTGGCTTTACCCAACGCCTTGGCGACCAGTTGTTCGTAAAGTTCGGCGTACGGTTCGACTGCTTTGCTCCAGTTGAACGGTGCGGCCATGGCCCGGCATCGCATGGCATTGAGCAGTTCCGGGAAGGCGAAAACCTTGAACGCGCGGCTCAGGGCTTCCTTGTAGCTCTCGACGGTGGATTCATCGAAGAGAAACCCGGTAACGCCGTTTTCGATGGTGTCGGCAAGGCCGCCGGTATTGCGCGCCACCGGCAGCGAGCCGAAACGCTGGGCGTACATCTGGCTCAAGCCGCAAGGTTCGTAGCGTGAAGGCATCAACAGGAAGTCGCTGCCGGCGAACATGCGCCGCGCGTCGGTTTCGTTGAAGCCGATGCGCACACCGATCTGGCCAGGGAAGCGCAGGGCCAGCTCGCGCATGGCTTGTTCTTCTTCCGGCTCGCCACGACCGATGATCGCGATCTGGCCACCGTTCTGCACGATGAACTCGGACACCGCTTCAGTCAGGTCGAGGCCTTTCTGATAGACCAACCGCGAGACCACGGCGAACAGTGGGCCGGTAGAGTCATGCAAGCCAAACAGTTCACGGACGTGAGCGGCGTTGACCGCTTTGCCTTCCCAGTCGCCGATGGCGAACGGGGCAAACAGGTGTGGATCGGTTGCCGAATCCCAGCTCTCATCAATACCGTTCGGGATACCGCTGAGCAGGCCTTGCTGGGTTTTGGCAGCGAGGAACCCGTCGAGGCCGCAGCCGAAGTCCGGAGTAGTGATTTCCTGCGCGTAAGTGGCGCTGACGGTGGTGATGTGGCTCGAATAGGCCATGCCGGCCTTGAGGAACGACATCTTGCCGTAGAACTCCATGCCTTCCTGTTGCAGCGCATGGGCGGGAATCCCCAGCTCCGGGCAGGAACCGAGGCTGGTCACGCCCTGATAGGCCAGGTTGTGAATGGTGAACAGGGTCGGCGTGCGTTGCCCGCGCCAGTGCATGTAAGCGGGCGCGAGGCCAGCCGGCCAGTCATGCGCGTGCACCAGATCCGGGCGCCAGTGGATTTGCGCAAGGTTGGCGGCGATATCGGCAGCAGCGAGGCCGAGACGGGCGAAGCGGATATGGTTGTCCGGCCAGTCGCGACCGTTGTTGGCGCCGTAAGGGCCACCTTCGCGCTCATACAATTCAGGGCAGATCAACACATAGATCACCAGGCCATCGGGCATGTCCATGCGACCGATTTTGCAAGGTGGCAGCGCGGCGTGGCCACCCAGCTCGCCGATAATGTGGATCGGGTTTTCGCTGTGCACCACTTGCGGGTAACCGGGAATCAACACTCGCACATCGTGCAGATGGGCCATGGCCCGGGGCAAGGCGGCGGAAACGTCGCCGAGGCCACCGGTCTTGACCAGATCGGCGATCTCCGACGTCACAAACAACACTTTTTTCTTGTTGGGATTCTGGCTTGCTACCGGAGCAAGCGTCTTGGTGCCGGGTACGTTGATCTGTCGGCTGCCGGGAACACTGATGGTGCTCGATTCTCCAAGCGACTGGTGAGCACGCTCTCCCTGAATATCCAATGCCGCACTGATCATATGTATCTCCCGTGTGTGATCTGATTCTTGTCTCGAACAAGCTGTTTCGTGGCCAAGTCCTGTGGCCGGGCGCAAAGGCGCCACGCATCGGTGAGCAAATGCTGACCCAACACGCGCAAGCAGAATGGGTGGTGAGGCCGTTGCAAGGATTACACCAGTCGCTTTCGCCCAGTTGTTCTGATGACCTGTGGCGTGAAGCAAAAGTTTCGACTTTTTTTCGTCGGTATGACCGAGTGGTTTGGCCACTGAAAAATCAGTCTAGGCCAGATCCTAGAGCGGGTCAGGGCAAAGGGGTAAATTGTTCGACAATCGGTTGTGTCGGTACGTGAACGAGGGTTTGAGAGGGCGAATGCTCCGACGAAGGGCATGTTTTCCGTCCGGAGTGGGCCAAAACGGTGACTGGTTAGTCACGATTTTGTGCTAGGGGATGGGCGGATAGCACCGTTTTGGTGCGAGAACATTCTGGCGTAGTGTCGATGATGGCCTCTTCGCGAACAGGCCCGCTCCCACATCGGCACGCGTACACCCTGTGGAAGCGAGCCTGTTCACGAATCGGCCGGTTGAGCGCTGAACCTCTCAAATGAAAGACTCAATTCAACAATCGCACCGGCTCTCCAGCCGCCCACGCCTGAATATCCTCGATCATCTGCCCGAAGAACTGCTCGTAATTCTGTCGGCTGACATAGCCCACATGCGGCGTAGCGAGGACGTTTTCCAGCGTGCGAAACGGGTGCAGAGCCGGCAAAGGCTCTTGGTCGAATACGTCCAGCGCCGCGCCGGCAATGCGTTGTTTCTGCAGCGCCTTGATCAGCGCGGCTTCATCGAGGATTGGCCCGCGCGCGGTGTTGACCAGCAGCGCGGTCGGTTTCATCCAGCCAAGCGCCTGGGCATCGACCAGGCCCCGACTGCGCTCGCTGAGCACCAGATGCACCGACAGCACGTCGGCCTGCTCGAACAATTGCTGCTTGCTGACGTACGTCACGCCGGCATTTTCGGCACGTTCGGCCGTGAGGTTTTCGCTCCAGGCAATCACCCGCATGCCGAACACCTGACCGAACTGCGCGACTCGCTGGCCGATGCTGCCCAAACCGAGAATTCCCAGCGTCTTGCCATGCAGGTCGCCGCCCAGGCCCTGTTGCCACTGGCCGGCGCGCAGGGCATTGGCTTCCTTGACCAGATCACGGGTCGCCGCCATGATCAGCGCCCACGTCAGTTCGGGTGCGGCGTGTTTGTAGCTGTCGGTGCCGCAGACCTGGATGCCGAGCGCGGCTGCCGCTGACATGTCCAGCGCCGCATTGCGCATGCCGCCGGTGACCAGCAACTTCAATTGTGGCAAGCGCCCAAGCAGATCAGCGTCGAAACGCGTGCGCTCGCGCATCACGCAGATCACCTGATACTTGCCCAGGCGCTCGGCCAGCGTGGCGTTGTCGGACGGGTAATCGTGCACAAAGCTTACTTCACCGATGCTCTCGAGCACGGACCAGTCGACCACGTCGCGGGCCACGTCCTGCCAGTCATCAATCACCGCAATCTGCACCGTCATCGGCTTACCTCATCATGGAGCGGAAGGGGTTTTGCCCAGCCAGCCGAGCAGCGCCTGATGAAATTTCTCCGGCTCTTCCATTTGCGGCGCATGGCCCATGCCCGGGAATTCGATCAGCGTCGACTGGGGAATCAGCTTGGCGACCTGTTTGCCGAGCACTTCGTAATGACCGATCTTCGCTTTCACCTCAGGCGGCGCGAGGTCCTTGCCGATGGCGGTGGTGTCGGAGGTGCCGATCATCAACAGGGTCGGCATCTTTAGATCCTTGAATTCGTAGTACACCGGCTGGGTGAAGATCATGTCGTAGATCAGCGCCGAGTTCCACGCGACCTGGGTCTTGCCCGGGCCTTTGCTCAGGCCGGCGAGCATGTCGACCCAACGATCAAATTCGGGCTTCCAGCGGCCGTCGTAATAAGTCGTGCGCTCATAGTCGCGAATGCCCTTGGCCGTGACCTTCAACTCGCGCTGGTACCACTGATCGACGGTGCGATATGGAACGCCAAGGGCTTTCCAGTCTTCCAGACCGATCGGGTTGACCATCGCCAGTTGATCGACCTGCTCAGGGAAAAGCAGCGCATAACGGGTGGCGAGCATGCCGCCGGTGGAGTGGCCGAGGAGGGTGGCTTTCTGGATACCCAACGCTTTGAGCAATTGCTGAGTATTGGTGGCCAGTTGCTGGAAGCTGTACTGATAGTGCTCAGGTTTGCTGGATGTACAGAAGCCGATCTGGTCTGGGGCGATGACGCGGTAACCGGCATCGCTGAGGGCCTTGATCGAACTGTCCCAGGTCGCTGCGCAGAAATTCTTGCCGTGCATCAGCACCACGGTGCGGCCGTTGGCCTTGCCATTGGCGGCGACATCCATGTAACCCATTTGCAGTTTCTGCCCCTGGGATTCGAAGGCGAAATGTTTAAGCGTGTAGGGATATTGGAAACCTTGCAGCTGCGGGCCATAGGCAGGCCCTTCGGCGGGAGCGGTTTCAGTGGCTGCGTGCGCCATTAGCGGCAGTGCAGCGCTGAGGACGAGGCCGGGCAGCCAGCGGGAAAGCGTGACGGACATAAGCACAAACTCCTTGAAAATTGGCTGACTCTGTAAGGCCGGGATTACGCCGACGTTAAACAATGGCAATCATGCGGGCGGTTGGTTCAACCGAGCCAGCCCAGCGTCAGCAAGGCCAGCACGCCATAACGCGCGCCTTTGGCCAGCGTGACGATCAGCAGAAACCGCCCGAGTGGCTCACGCATGACACCGGCAATCAAGGTCAGCGGATCGCCGATCACCGGCAGCCAACTGAGCAGCAGCGACCAATGCCCATAGCGCTCGTAATGCTTGCGCGCCGTGGTCATATGCCGCGGACTGACCGGGAACCAGCGGCGATCCTGAAAACGCTCGAGACCACGGCCCAGCCACCAGTTGACCAATGAACCGAGCACGTTGCCCAGCGTCGCCACCGCGAGCAGCCCCCACAGCCAATATCGCTCACTGATGATCAGACCGACCAGCAGCGCCTCGGATTGCAATGGCAGCAATGTCGCCGCGCCAAACGCGGCAAAGAACAGACCGAAGTAGGCTGCACCCATCAACGGGCCGGGTAATCCGCCACCACCACGTCAGCGCCGTCCTTCTTCAGGCCGATCACTTGGTACGCATCGCTCATGCCGTCCATTTCCATCCCCGGCGAACCCATCGGCATGCCTGGCGCGGCAACGCCCAGCAGATCGTCGCGCTTGCTCAGCGCCAGCACTTGATCGGCCGGCACATGACCTTCGACGAATTTGCCATTGATGATCGCGGTATGGCAGGACGCCAGGCGCGGCGGTACGCCGTGCTGCTGTTTAAAGCTGCTCATGTCGCTTTCGACGTGGTCTTCGACTTTGAAACCGTTGGCTTCGAGATGGCTGATCCATTTTTTGCAGCACCCGCAATTGGCATCGCGATGCACTTCGATCGGGATCAGTTCGGCGGCTTGCGCCAGGGAGGAGATGAACAGGGCGCTCAGGGCGAGCAGACGCAGTTGGCTTCGCATGGGGATGGGCTCTCGACTCGGTGACGGGCAAAAAGAACGCATTTTGACCGGTTTTTCCGCCCCGGCATCAACTGAGTGTATCCAGTTGCTACAAGGCAGGCTGACAGGATGATTATGGATCAAGGCTGACAGGGGGATGAGGGAGAGGTGGCTGGATGGTCAGAAAGGTATGACATGTTGATCGCAATGTCGATGCGAATCAGATCCCTGCTCCCACACTGGATTGTCTGCTATCGGCAATCCAGTGTGGGTGGTGAAGACTCAACTGACCTTGAACCGCCCCATGATCGCGCTGACGCGGCTATTGGCTTCCAGCAACTGGCGGGTGTTCAACTCACTGGCCTGGCCGCTCTGGACCAACTCATCGACCATGTGGCGGATCTGCACCATGCTGCGGTTGATCTCTTCGGTGACCGCGCTTTGCTGTTCAGCGGCAGTGGCGATCTGAGTGCTGAGGCTGTTGATGTGGCTGACCGAACCGGCCATTTCGTCCAGACCCGAGTTGACCCGTGCCGTGGCGTCGGCGGCGGACTGGCAACTGGCCTGGGTGTTTTCCATGGCGCTGACTGAGGAACTCACGCCCTGGGTCAGGCGGGTCAACATTTCGTTGATTTCGGAAGTGCTGGCCTGAGTGCGTGCGGCGAGGGCGCGGACTTCATCCGCCACCACTGCAAAGCCGCGACCCTGTTCCCCGGCACGCGCGGCTTCAATCGCTGCGTTGAGGGCGAGCAGGTTGGTCTGCCCGGCAATCGCGCCGATCACGCCAAGGATTTCGGTGATGCGCTGGGCGTCCTGCTGCATGTTTTCAACTTTGTGTGTAGCGCTGGCGACCTCGTCAATCAGCGCGACCACGCTGTTGGTCGCTTCACCGACCACGACGCGTGAGCGATCGGCGTTCTCGTTGGCGCGCTGGGTGAACGCTGCGGTTTCGGCGGCGTTTTGCGCAACGCTTTCGGCGGTCGAGCTCATTTCGGTAATGGCAGTGACGGTCTGGTCGGTTTCCGAGGCGTGACGCAGCAGGATCTGGCTGGTGTGTGCCGAGGTGCGCTGCAGGTTGTCGAGGCTCGAAGCCATGGCGCCGGTGGCCTGAGTGACTTCGCCGATCATGTTTTGCAGGTAGGCGATGAAGGTGTTGACCGAATGGCCGATCGCACCGAGCTCGTCTTCAGCGCGAATGGTGATGCGGCGAGTCAGGTCGGCGTCGCCGCTCGACAGCGAGTCGATGTTGGCTTTGAGGGCTTTCATGCGCTGCACCAGCTTGCGAATCGCGTAAACCTGCAACAGCACCAGCAGGATCACCAGCGGAATCTGGATCAGGCTCAGGCTGTTGAGCACATCGTCGCGCTGGGCGGTGAGCATTTTGGTGGGCAGGGCGGTGGCGAGGAACCACGGTGTGCCCTCGATAGGGCGCATAAAGAATGTCGCGGCTTCACCGTTGTTGTCGAACTCCACCCGTTGCGCTTTATCGCGATTCTGCAGGCCGGTCTTGATCTGATTGACGAAGGTCGAGCTGGCCGCCAGTTCGCTGATGTTCTTCAATACGATCGGGCCGCTGATGCGCGAGCTGTTGCTGATGATCTTGCCGTCAGCCTCAACGATGAGCATCTCGGCATTAAGGTCTTTTTCCTTGCGCGCTACCAGGTCGTTGAAGAAGCCCAGGGTCACGTCGATGGTCGAAACGCCCCAGGCACTGCCGTTCTTGTAGATAGCCATGGCGCAGTTGGTGCGTGGCTCGGCACTGGCATCGTCTTTATAGGCAGCGGCCCATGCGCACTGGCCGCGCGGGGTGGCCATGCCGCCCTTGTGCCAGCTCTGGTCGTAGTAGTTGGGTGCCGCATCGCTGTTCCAGAACGTATTGACCTTGAGCTGGCCCGAGGCGTCGCGATGCCAGAAGGTGCTGAACTTGTTGCGCCCGGCTTCACGCTGGCCGGGCAACGGCCAGATGCCGCCGCCGAAGACTTTCGGTTCGCCGTACTGATCCACCAGCCCTGGCAACACTACATCGATGGCAGCGCTGTCGAGCAGCGGGATGGTCTGAGTGATGCTGCGTTGCTGCGCCTGTACCTTGTTCAGTTCGCCCTGAATCTGTACCGCGACCTCGGCGATGCGGTTGAGCACGACCTTCTCTTCGGTATCGCGCAGGGTCGGCGCGACCAATTGGCTGATGCCGGCCACGGTCAGCACTGACAACAGCAGGATAAACAGAACCAGAAACAGCGTGTAGCGAGCCTGAATAGTGCGCAGTGCGGGCATGGAACTGATCCTTGAGCGGCTTTTTGTTGAACGGCGGGAATTGAAACAGGGCGGGTATCACAGCGTATCGTCGTTCTGCGCCGAAGCTTTAGCTGCTTGCGTGCCTAAACAAATGCGTAGCGATGACCGGTTAGTTTCGCAATTGAGCCGCCGTGATCAGCGCTAAACAGGAATCTTCGTGATACGGCCAGACAGGTTCTAACCGAACTGGCGGCGCGGGCGTGGGTTGCGGCAAATCGACCGGGCGGCCTCAAGGTGGCCGATCCTGCAGCCAAAACGCCTCAGCGGCTGTAACATGAGCCTCCGTTTGTGTCGCGTTTACTCAGAATCCTCAGAGCAGGTGGCCTGCAAGCGGACACATTTCTACGTTTCAGGAAACCGCAATGACCCAGAAGCAACGCTTGATTTATTCGATTCTGATCGCTTTGTCCGTACTGGCGATCATGCTCGGCCTGTCCTGGCTGCAAAACGCCGGAATGATCACTGAAAAAACTTTCCAGTACGTCGCGATTGGCGTGGCAGTGATTGTGGTGGTGATCAATGGCGTAATGCGCCGCAAGGTCAAGCCCTGACGTTTATTTCACAGGCCTCATTCGTCGCTGAGGACCGCAGCAGCGTGCGGGTGCAGGCTGTAACTCTTGTCGGCGTTGAAGGTGATCACGCCTTCGGCGCACAAGCGTTTAAGCACTTCGCGGACGCTGAGAAAAGACAACGGCACGTCCAGATCGAGCAACTGGCTATGCACACCGCGCACGCCCAAGCGGCGATTGCTCTGTGCTGCCACCAGCAGCGCGTCGATGACTTTCAGCCGAATCAGGCTGGTGCGCAGGCCGAAACTCTTCAATAGAACGCGGATGCGCTCGTTGCCCGGACGCTCGCCGCGCTGGGTGAAATTGTCGGTGTGCGTACTTATGGAAACGCTCTGTGGCGTCTGGCTACCGTCCGATGGTAGTTGCGAGTTGTACATGCGATTACTCCTTTTCAGAGCCAGATCGGGAAAGGTTTTGTTGCGTTCTCTAAACAAGACGTTTCAGCACGACAAATCATGAAAGAAAAGATGTAGAAATTTCGTCGCCAATTCGTCCCAGCCTCGTGATGACGGCGCCGCCTCGGTGGTTTTTCGCGCTAAATATTTTTTTCTCAGCTTCGTTTCTTCGTCAGGCTCATTGCGCGTGGACGCAGGGGCAACCGACCTTTCGATCAGGAGCGAGCGTGATTATTTCCAGGCAACTCACCGGGCTGGCCCTTGCCGGCACCTTATTCGGACTGAGCCTGTCGGCTCATGCACTGAGTCCGGCCACGGACACCCGCATCGACATTCGGCGTACCAGTTTCGGCGTGCCGCACATTCGTGCCGAGAACGAGCGCGGTCTGGGTTTCGGTATCGGTTATGCCTATGCTCAGGACAATTTGTGTCTGCTGGCCAATGAAATCGTCACGGTCAATGGCGAGCGTTCCCGTTACTTTGGTCCCGAACAGTTCACCGTTGAACAACGGGAAAATCGCGTGAGTGACGTGTTCTTCACCTGGCTCAACACACCTGCAGCGGTCGAAGCGTTCTGGCAGGCGCAACCGGCTCAGGTGCGTGATCTGGTACGAGGCTACGCCGCCGGTTACAACCGCTATCTGGCCGAACGCCGTCAACAGGGACTGCCACAGCAATGCCAGGGTGAATGGGTGCGTGAGATCCACGCCGAGGATCTGGTCAAGCTGACGCGGCGCCTGCTGGCAGAAGGCGGGGTGGGCCAGTTCGCCGAAGCCCTGGCCGGTGCGACCCCACCGCAATCCACTGCGCAGGTTCAGCGCAACGCTCAGGCCTTTCAATTGGCCGACGTACGTCAGCAGCGTTTCGCCCTCGATCGAGGCAGTAACGCCGTGGCGGTCGGCAGCGAGCGCTCGTTCAACGGCCGCGGCATGTTGCTGGCCAACCCGCATTTTCCCTGGGTGGGTGGAATGCGCTTCTATCAGATGCACCTGACCATTCCCGGCAAGCTGGATGTCATGGGCGCGGCGTTACCGGGCTTGCCGATGATCAACATCGGTTTCAACCAGCATCTGGCCTGGACCCATACCGTCGACTCGTCGAAACACTTCACGTTGTATCGTCTGCAACTCGATCCGAAAGATCCGACCCGTTACCTGGTCGACGGCAAGTCGCTCGCGCTGAGCAGGCAGACAGTCACCGTGCAGGTCAAGCAGGCTGATGGCCAGGTCGTACCGGTGACGCGCGACGTCTACAGTTCGCAATTCGGGCCGATCGTGCAGTGGCCGGGCAAGCTCGACTGGGACAAGCAGTACGCCTACAGCTTGCGCGATGCCAATCTGGACAACGATCGTGTGCTCAAGCAGTGGTATGCGATGAACCAGGCCAACAGCATCTCGAATCTGCAGGACGCCGTGCACAAGATTCAGGGCATTCCCTGGGTCAACACTCTGGCGGTGGATGACAAAGGCCAGACGCTGTACATGAACCTCTCGGTGGTGCCGAATGTCAGCGCCGACAAGCTGGCCAAATGCAGCGACCCACGCGCGGGCCTGCACATGATTGTTCTGGACGGTTCCAACAGCGAGTGTGTCTGGGATATCGATCCGCAAGCGGCACAGCAGGGCATATTCGCCTCCAGTCAGTTGCCGCAGTTGCTGCGCAAGGATTTTGTCCAGCACTCAAACGACTCTGCGTGGCTGGCCAATCCGGCGCAACCGCTTACCGGCTATTCCCCGCTGATCAGCCAGGACGGACAACCGCTGGGCCTGCGCTCGCGATTCGCCCTGGATCGCCTGGGCAACCTGAGCAAAAAAGGCCCGCTGGGGATCAGGGATCTGCAAAGCATGGTGATGGATGATCAGGTGTACCTGGCCACGCAGGTCATGCCTGATCTGCTGAAGTTCTGCGCATCGGATCTGGGCAGCGATGCGGCGACACTAAAACCTGCCTGCGTCAGCCTCAAAGCCTGGGACGGCCGCGCCAATCTGGATTCCGGGCTGGGCCTGGTGCACTTCCGGAACATCATGCAGGCGCTGCTTGAATCGCCAGACATCTGGCGCGTCACCTTCGATCCGGCTGATGCGCAAAACACTCCGCGTGGTCTGGCGGTTGAACAACCCGCTGTCGCCAAAGCGCTACGCGAGGCGATGCTGGCGTCGGTAAAACTGACTGGCAAGATGCGCCTGAAGCCGGACACGCGCTGGGGTGATATTCAAGTGGTCAGCAGCGGCGGGCAGCAAACGCCGATTCACGGCGGGCCGGGGACCCTTGGCATCTACAACGCGATGCAAAGCGTGCCCCGCGAGGACGGCAAACTGGAGGTGGTCAGCGGCACCAGTTATCTGCAAGTGGTGAGCTTCGACGAAAGCGGCCCACATGCCCAAGGGCTGTTGGCGTTCTCGTTATCAAGTGATCCGGCGTCGAAATACTCGCGCGATCAGACGGCGGCGTTTTCCAGAAAACAGTGGAGCGTTCTGCCATTTACCGAGCAGCAAATCCAGGCAGACCCGCAATATCAGGTGCAGACCATACACCAGGCACAAGAACAGGCAGGGAAGGTGGTAGCGCAGTAAAAGTTCATCACCTGGAACAAACGAAGGCCGCCTCCCGCAAGGGACGCGGCCTTCAGCTTTTCGAGGGACGTTGCGGCATCGAGTTGATCACCGGGTTACCTTCCTTGTTGCGGGTCAGGTAGACCGGCAGCACTTTCGGCAGGCTGTTGGCGAGGTTGTTCAACTCTTTGATGTTATAGACGCCGCCCACGCGGATCGCGCCGGTGCTGGTGTCGGCGAGCATCAACGGCTTGTCGAGGTAACGATTGATCAACGGCAGGGCGTCGTGAAGCGCAAGGTTGTCGAGCACCAATCGGCCGCTGCGCCACGCCAGCGAGGTGTCGTTCGGGTAGGTCTGGCTGATTTGTGGCGTGTAGTCGCCATGTCGGTAGCGTGCCTGCATCGATGGCGTCAGGCGCAGACCGTCGCCCGGTAGATCGCGATTGCTGCTGACCAGCACCGAGCCTTCGATCAGATTCACCCGAACCTGGTCTTCATACATCCAGACATTGAAGCGCGTACCAGTCACACGGACCTTGCCTTCGCCGGCGCGAACCACGAACGGGTGTGCGGCGTCGTGACTGACGCTGAAAAACGCCTCGCCCTTGTTCAGGGTCACGCGGCGTTCATGTTTGTAATTGCTGAAGGTCAGGTCGGTGTTGAGGTTGAGTTCCAGCTGGCTACCGTCACTCAAAGTGATCTGACGGACATTGTCGCTGGCGGCGTAATGCTGATAACTGTTGGGCAACCAGCCCAGACTCCAGCCGGTGTAGGCCGCTAGCGGCAAGGCGAGGGCGCAGGCGCCGGCAATGACCGCGAACCTGGGCCATGAGCGCGAAGGCTTGCGTTGTGCAACGAGTGCCTCGGGCTCGGTTCGCGGCAGATCTCCGGCGACCTCCCAGATCTCTTGCATGGCCTCGTATTCGAAAGCGTGCAAGGGATGCGCATCGTGCCACGCCTGGAACGCGCGACGTTCTTCGTCCGTGCAGTCAACGGCATGCAAACGCATGCACCACTGCGCGGCGGCATCGGTGATCGCATCGTATTCGGCTTCCGAAAGAGTGTCTTGGGTCATTGACTCGTCCTGATTTCGCTCATTCTAACCTCGCTGACCCGCTGCCGAGAACATCCGTCATGGCATTTACCCATCAACGTGGAACTTATTTTCCCCTGTGGCGCCCAAAAACACAGGAAGCAAGTGCCTACTATCCATAAATGGAGTGAAAAAATGATCAAACAGACATTCACAGCCCTGATTGCCACCGCCGGTCTGCTCAGCGCCGGTGCCGCCCTGGCGGACAAGCCAGGCGCTGGCTGGATCACCATCGAAAAAGCCATCGAGGTCGCCAAGACCAAAGCCGGTTATGTCGAAGTCTATGAGATCGGTGCCGACAATGACGGCTACTGGGAAGGCGAAGGGCGCAAGGCCGACGGTATTGTTTACGAGTTCCGAATTGACGGCGCGTCGGGCAACGTGTTGCGTGATCAGAAGGACTGAGTCCTCACTGCTGGCTGTATAAAAAGTGCGCGGGTGTCGAACCTGCGCACTTTTTTGTTTACGGCTCTGGTTGCGGGGATTGCGTCTGACTTGGGACAGAGACAGAGACAGGCACTGGGGCCGGTAAGGGTATGGCTGCCGGTAGCGGGTCCAGTTCTCTGCCGATATCACTCATCAGCAACGCGATCGAATCAGCGTTGGCCAGAACCACAGCAATGCGCGCCTCATCCGAGACCGGGCTGCGAAACGCTTTGCGGGAGTCTGCAAGGTTTTTGCTCTTGGTAAGTCGCAGAATCTTTTTGTAATCATCAGCGTGCGACGGCACCTGGTCCACGCCGATCCAGGCGTTGCTGGCGTTTTCCACTGCGAACAGGCGTTCAGACGCTGTAGAGCGCGACAAGGACTTGCGCCTGAGTTCGAGATCATCTTTAAGCGTTTGCCCATCTGCAGTGCTCGTGTCAATCAGATCGGGATAGGGACTGATCGCGTCTACCCCCGCAAAATCTTCGCTGTCGCACACCAGATGCGACAGTTCGTGAATCAGCGTCACTGCCCGAGCGTGAGAATCGACGTTGAACCGTTGCGGCAAGTAGGCGGTATAGACATCCTGCTGCGGGTTGAAGAAGTTCTCGGTGAGGTGAACTATTTTTCGCTTGTCCTGTTTGAAGACGAATGCAACCGTGTTGTCGGAGTAACGGGAATTCAAACCAGCGAAAAACCGTTCGGTATGGAGTAAGTCATCTTTGGGGTCGGCCAGCTCATGGCAGAGGGGGATCAGCACTTTTTTGATGTTTGCAAGCAGAGCAGGTGTGACTTGCGAGACGTCGAAAATCCCCTTCAATACAGTTTCCAGGCGACTGCCGCCCAGGTTGTCGCGATATAAGGCCAGGTTGTGCAGACAGTTCAGTGCGTAGCGTCTTGCCCGGCCTATGGCTTGCTCGATGACAAAGGCCCTGGCGGGGTAGCGGCGATTGATCTGTGCCATCCCTTTGGCCTGAATATCCATTTCTATCCAACGGCTTGTCTCGACTTCGATTTGTACGAGATCGCGCCGCTTCGATCGGCACAAGTGAACGGGGTTGCCGGTCCGCGCAATCACCAGCCTTTGGTTTTTCTCTTCGAGAGCAGGCCCTCTGCCGCCCTGCTTGACCTGCAAATACCAGGTTTTCTCAGACTCGACCACCGGGTAGACCTTGCCAGCAATGGCCGCATATTTCTGGGTTGTCGACGTGTCTCCATACACCAGCTTATTGCTCTCGAGTTTGAGACTTTGCAGCGCTTTGCTGGTTTCAAGTGACTGTAGCTCCACCCGAGCGGTTGAAACGGGTGACACTTTCGCCCATCGAGCGGCAACTTTGGCTGTTGTGTCTGCGTCGGCAGCAGGCTGAGCTTGTGGCGCAAAGTCGTCGGTGGCCGTTTCTGCTTCTGCTTCCCAGGACAAGCGGCCCAGACTGAACAGGGATATCGCGCCGGCTATAAAGTTTTTCAGAGCGTCCGCCCAATGGTGATTTTGAAGGGCTTCGGCAGAAGTCTTGAAGTCTTGGTAGCTTTGCCAAAGGAAAAACACAGACGCGAGCTTCGCCGGCAACAAGTGGGGTACCAGGCGCACGCCTTTACTGAACAGAATTTTCGCCGCTTCCCAATCCGACTGGGCATTGATCTGTGGCTGGCTACCGAGCAGGTGCGGCACGAGACTGAGCGTGTCCTTGTGAAACAGCTCAAGCGCATTATCGTTGACGGCTGTGCTTTGAAGCGTGATCTCGCTGGGTTTGCCAATCGTGGTTTGCAACAGGTTCCTGAATACGGCCTGCTGATCCTCTGGCAGACGCCTGATGATCAGATCCTGGAAAGGCCCGGGGGTGTTCAATGCTTCGATCAACTGCGCTTCGTTTTCAAATTCACGCAATACGAACCTGGAATAGGGCGCATACAAGACCCGTGGCCCCGTTTGTCCCGCGCCCGGCCCGATGACGTACAGGCCGAGGGCGTCAACGGAAGCGGCGCCGGAGGTTTTGATCAACGAGAGTGGGCTGACGATGGCATGTGCTCCGTCGACGGTGGCACGGGCAATCCCGTCCGGCATATCGAGTATTTGGCAGATGTAGTCGTAACCGCTATCGGACAGTTGCTGTTGCAGCTTCAACGTGTGCGCGTGCTGCATCAACTGCCAGGGTAATTGGCGGAGGAATCGTTGTTTGCTGAGGCGCGCAGCCTCAGTGTCGCCCGACAGCGCTTCGGTCACCTTGCGCGTATAAGTTGTGGCGACTTCCAGCGATAGCAGCAGTTGACGCACGGCGGCCTGATCGAAGTTTTTCGGTAACGCCGTGGCTGTTTTTGCGGATACTGAAAAACCTGTGTCCTGCACGATGTTGTAGTGATGCTGGGCAAATTCCAGCAGGTCGCAGGCTGGGCCGGCAAGCGTCAGGTTAGGGGTGATCTGGATGTCTTGAGGACGGAGCCGGTTATTGGGGAATCTGGCATCGAGCAGTGTCTTCAGTGTCTGCTCCACGTGAGTGGCCAGAGTCGGAACGCCTTCAATGAAGTCCTTGCCATCGATAAAGGCTCGCCGCACCTCATCCAGCAGTGCAAGTTGCGTGCGCTGTTCCTTCACCGGTGCCGTGCGCAACCAGTCGGGGTAGTCCAGATGCCGGGAAACGGAACGAGCGATATCGATGGCCCGCAGCAAATTGGTATCGATGACGTTGGCTTTCATTTGCTTGAGAAACTTCGCCAGCGTGTCTTCGTCCTTGATGCAAATCCGTAAAAACTCACACTCGGCCATGTAATGGTCAATGGCCGATTGCATGCGATCGCTTGACACACTGCCGTCAATCAACTCGAAAGTGCCGAGCGTGTACGGCTGATCCAGGCGACGCAGCTTCGCTGGCAGATTTTCCAGCAAGGTTGAACTCAGGTTTGTGTCGTCTAGCCTTCGTTGCAATTGCTGGCGCGCAACGGCGATGTCGGCGAACGACTCGAGGCCGTTAGCCGGCGTCCACAGAATGGCGCGGCCGGAATGCGCGACGTCCAGGCCGCCGCGTTCGGTCAGCAACACACAGTAGGCAAGCGGCAATGCGTCAGTCTGGCCTTCGCATTTCAAGGACATTGTCCAGGCGTCCGGGCGAAAGCCATTGAGCGACTGGCGTTCAGCGCGGGTGGCGTGGGCAGTGTCGAATACGGTTTCGATGATTTTTCGTTCGGCCTGCGGCCATGAACCATTGAAGTTTCTCAGGTGTGCTTCAGCGCAAATTCCCGCCTGGTAAGCCTGCGCCAGTTTCCACAGCATGCTTTCCACGAAGCCGCGCTGTTCACCGCTGCTTGCAGTCGGTTGATTGTTGAATTCATCAGTGAGGGGTTTGAGCCGTCCTTGAAGCTCTTTCGTCAATTGCGCCGCCTTGTCTGCCTGCACCAGTGACGATGGAGGCGCGCTGGAAAACGACGGCCGGGTGCTCCAGCGCTGATTGACGTCGAGTTTGAGCAGGCGCTGATGGATCATCGAGCGGATATCCAGCGCCTTGTCGAACAGTGCATGAATGTCTCTGGTACGTTCACTCTGGCGAAATTGCTGCAAGGCAAACTCGACGTTTTGCCGTTGTTTGGTGACGATGGCCTCGAACAAGGTAGTCATTATTTCGCCACCGATGTTTTCGCCTGACACCTGGGCGTTGGTAAAACCAAGGTAGTGATCACGCTCCTCAAGGCTCATCAGTCCATACAGTTCGTCTTCGTGCCCTGCAGTATCGAGTTTGGCACTGAGCGTCTCTTTGAGATCGGCATAGTTGGTCAACACTTGCAGGCCCTCGCTGGGGGTGTAGAGATAAGCCTTGTCATGATTGATCATCAGCGAGCCGGCCAACTCTACCTGAGTGGCGGCCTCGCGCAGACACACGGTTTCGAAGGTGGGGCGCCGTACGGCCACGTTCGGCTCACGGATCAGACTGTGCAGCGCATCGAACTCGCTGGCGCTGAGGATTTGTGTCTCGCGCTTGGTCATCAGATCGGCGCGCGCCTGGTCCTGCAAAGCCTGGCTGAACAATGTACGTCTCGGAGCCCCCTCCAGTGAGGCGGCACTCCAGTAGGTCTCGAGTTGACGAAACAACAGCATGATCAGTTTGCCCGACGCGGTCTTGACCGCGGTTTCCCATGCCGATTGATCATCCGTGGCTGGGAGGCGGGCAGGATTGGAGAATTCAATGGTCTGGCCTTGCGGCCACTGCTGACGGCGAAAGTGCAGCAGCAGCGCTGCACTGAGCGACAGCGATTCGACCCAATGCCTGGTTTCTCCGGAAGAGGGCGCAGTATCCGCGTAAAAACTGACCCGGGTGTCACTCTGTCGCAAGTCGCCAAAGTGCGCTTCGAGTCGTTCATCGAGAATCTTTTGCAGCAGGGAGGCGAGCGACGGCAGGCGCTTGAGTTCGTCAAGCAAGTCGCGCGAACAGGCTTGCTGAGCGAGAGTGATCGAGTTTTGTTGCTCCTCGAATACATCGCCTTCGATCGTTTCGCGGGTAACGCTGATAACGCTTTTTTCCACCAGTTCCTTGCGCTGCGAAGCGCTGAGGAACGCCAACAGATCGTCCTGTTCATCGGCATTGTCCAGGCGCGTTTGCAACGCCTGCGTCAGTGCTTCGTCATCACTGTATTTCTTCAGCCCGTCGTAGGGGGTGTAGAGAAACATGCCGTCGTCGTCGTCGTCCGGGCCGCTGCCGAGAATGAAGCTACCGGCCAACGGTACGGGCAGTTGCTTGTCGGCGTTAAGCAGAATTCGCTCGGCGAGCATTGGCGGGGTCTGTTCGCTACGCAGAGCGTGGGTGGCCAGTTGCACGTGCGCGAGCCAACTGAAGTCTTTGCTGTTCAGACCATGGGTTTTGGCCAGATCAGCATGCAGGCCGGGGAATTTCAAAATCTCGGGAAACAGCAGAGGTGCGGTCGAACTGGACATCATAGGGCTCTGAACGGGGCGCCATCGGGCAGGGACTCAACCATAGATCCACGACCGCGAGCACTGGCGGTATTCAGTTACCGCACCTGCCAAGGGTGAATGTGTATTCGCCAGCATCAGCATTGTCGTTCAATCCAAGGGTTGACAGCCGACAGCTCTGGCGCGGTTAATCGGTGGTCAAATCGACCGTACGCTGTTGTTCCCTCCAATAATCATTCTGGAGCTTCAGATGTCTGCGCCACACGATCATGGTTCGTCCTCGTTATCCGTCGAAGCACTCACGCAACTGCTGGAAACGATTTTTCTACGCCACGGCACCTCCAGCGAAGTGGCTGGTGTGCTGGCGGCCAATTGCGCCAACGCCGAACGCGATGGCGCCCATAGCCACGGTGTATTCCGCATTCCCGGTTATGTCTCGACCCTGAAGAGTGGCTGGGTCAATGGCCATGCCGTGCCCCGGGTTGAAGACGTCGCGCCCGGGTTTGTCCGCGTCGATGCCGGCAATGGTTTTGCCCAGCCGGCATTGGCGGCGGCCCGATCGCTGCTGGTGGAAAAGGCTCGTCACGCCGGGATCGCGGTGTTGGCGATCCGCAACTCACATCATTTCGCCGCACTCTGGCCGGACGTTGAACCCTTCGCCGACGAAGGTTTGGTGGCGTTGAGCGTGGTCAACAGCATGACCTGCGTGGTGCCCCATGGTGCTGACAGACCGCTGTTCGGCACCAACCCGATTGCCTTCGCGGCGCCAAGAGCCAATGCCGCGCCGATAGTCTTCGACTTGGCCACCAGCGCCATTGCCCACGGCGATGTGCAGATCGCTGCGCGCAACGGCGAAAGGCTGCCGGCCGGCATGGGCGTTGATAGCCTCGGCCAACCGACCCAGGATCCCAAGGCAATTCTCGAAGGCGGGGCGTTGTTGCCGTTTGGCGGGCACAAGGGGTCGGCGCTGTCGATGATGGTCGAGTTGCTGGCGGCGGCGTTGACCGGTGGCAATTTTTCGTTCGAGTTCGATTGGTCCAACCACCCTGGCGCGAAAACCCCATGGACTGGCCAACTATTGATCGTCATCGATCCGAGCAAAGCGGCGGGGCAAAGCTTTGCCCAGCGCAGCGAGGAACTGGTGCGGCAGATGCACGGGGTCGGGCTCAAGCGCCTGCCGGGGGATCGGCGGCATTTGCAGCGCGGTCGATCAATGACCCAAGGGATCGCCCTGGATGAGCAGACGTTGCGGCAGTTACGCGAGTTGGCGGGAGAATAGTTCGCGCAGGCATAAAAAAAGCGAACCGCAGGGTTCGCTTTTTTTTGTCACGCTGGATTCAGCGACGGCCGAGCAGCAGGCCCACCACAAGGCCGAAACCGGCGGAAACCGCCACGGTCTGCCAAGGATGACCACCGATGTAGTTCTCGGTGGCTGCAACGGCGGGTTTGGTGCGGTCGCGCACCCTGGACACCGAATCCAGCGCCAGCTGCAGTTTCTGAGCAATTTGTGCACGCAGCGTTTCCGCCTCTTCGCCTACCAGTGAAGCGCTGCTCTTGAGCAGTTTGTCCGATTCTTCGATCAGAGCCTGAAGCTCGCTGAAAGCTTGATCCTTGATTTGCTCTTCGGCAGCTTGCGAGGCAGTTTTACGGGCCATTGGATGACTCCTTGCAGGTGAATGGACAGTGACCAATGGAGTGTAGCGGCAGGCGAAAAGTTGCATGTCATTCGCGGACAAGGGAAAAACCTGCACCGGAGATTTCCGCCGAGCGTGTAAGATGTCGCCATTTTACGCAGCAGGATAAATCCCCATGAGTTTCAATCTGGCCGACAAATCCCTCGCAGAGCGCGCCGCGCTGGAAGATGAGAAATCCCGTCTGTTCGAACTCTGGCAGAACAATCTGGGTAAAGCCAAAGGCGAAGCCGCGCGCCTGTTTGGCGAACGCTCCAAACGCAAGGGCAAATGGGCCGAGTGGGTTCGCGCCGAACTCGACGGCATGTCGCCGCCGGAGTTCGCCAACATGGTGCGCAGCGAAGTCAATCGCCTGATGGCGGCGAACAAGTAAACCGCTTCACACCTGGCTGAACGTGGCGGCAATCGCCTCGCGAACCTTGCCCAGCACCGGATCGATCTGCGTGCTGGTGCGCCAACCCAATTCCACCGGATAGCGCGGCAACGGCAAAGGGCAGGGCAGCAATGCCAGCCCGCTCAGCGCTGCGATGCTTGCGGCAGCATGGGTTGGAATGGTTGCTACGGCCTGACTGCCCTTGAGCAGAAACGGCAGCGCGGCAAAATGCGTGGTCGACGCGCAGACCCGGCGGCTCAATCCCACTGCCGCCAAACCCTCATCGGTGATGCCGATAAAGCCTCCCGACGACACCAGAATGTGCTCGCGCATAACGAACTCCTGCAACTCGATGTGCTGCTGGCCGGGCGCGAGACTAGCCGGGTCGACGAGGCAGGCGTAGCCACCTTCGCCCAACACCTGACGGCTGAGCAGGCGCTCGGCAAACCCGCCAGCGGTAATCGCCAGGTCGATGCTGCGTTCCATCAGCGCGCGGGCGACGATCTGGCTATGGGTCTGGCGAAAGATCAGCCGCAGTTTCGGCGCGCGCCAGGCGATTTCCTCGATCAAGTGGCGACCGTAGGCAATTTCGAAATCATCCGACAGACCAATCGCAATCGAACGCCCGTCGTATTGATTGGCCGCTGGATCGAGCATGGCCAGACTTTGTCGGCATTTGTTCAGGGCATCGCTGATCACTGGTTTCAGCTGATTGGCTTGCAGGGTCGGCGCCAGTCCGCGTCCGGTGCGGACGAACAACTGATCGCCATAGACCTCGCGCAAACGGCGCAACGCCGCGCTGACTGCCGATTGCGTCACGCCCAGGCGCAGTGCGGCGCGGCTGGCGCTGGACTCCTCGTGCAGTGCCTCGAAAACTTTCAGCAGGTTCAGGTCGATGTCGGCGATATTCATTTGGCTCATATCATTCAGCAGCGGGCAGGGCTTTATTCATGATCGCGTGCCGCTGGAGAATCAGCAACACCTGAACCTGATGGAGTAACACCATGCCCAAATCCATTGTTGCCGCGCTGCAGATCGGCGCTTTGCCCGGCGGTAAAAGCGAAACTCTCGAACAGATCCTGAGCTGGGAAGACGCGATCCGTGACGCCGGCGCTGCGCTGGTGGTGATGCCCGAGGCCTTGCTTGGTGGCTATCCGAAAGGCGAGGGCTTCGGCACTCAATTGGGCTACCGACTGCCCGAGGGGCGTGAGGCCTTCGCGCGTTATTTCGCCAATGCCATCGATGTGCCCGGCGCCGAAACCGAAGCGCTGGCCGGATTGTCAGCGCGCACCGGTGCCAACCTGGTGATCGGTGTCATCGAGCGCGCCGGCAGCACGTTGTATTGCACAGTGCTGTATTTCGACCCGCAGGCCGGGCTGATCGGCAAACACCGCAAGCTCATGCCCACCGGCACTGAACGACTGATCTGGGGCAAGGGTGACGGCTCGACGCTGCCGGTGTTCGACACCCAGGTCGGCAAGCTCGGCGCGGTGGTCTGCTGGGAAAACATGATGCCGCTGCTGCGCACGGCGATGTATGCCAAGGGTGTCGAGGTCTGGTGCGCGCCGACCGTGGATGAGCGCGAGATGTGGCAGGTCAGCATGCGGCACATCGCTCATGAAGGCCGCTGCTTCGTGGTCAGCGCTTGTCAGGTGCAAGCCTCGCCGAATGCGTTGGGCGTTGAGATTGCCAACTGGCCGGGCGATCGCCCGTTGATCGCCGGCGGCAGCGTGATCGTCGGGCCGATGGGCGATGTCCTGGCGGGACCGTTGCGTGGCGAAGCGGGGTTGCTCACGGCACAAATCGATACCGATGAATTGATCCGTGCGCGGTATGACTACGATGTGGTCGGCCACTATGCGCGGCCGGATGTGTTTGAGTTGACCGTCGATGAGCGTGCGAAGCCGGGGGTGCGGTTCAACTCCTGACCTTTGAGCTCCCACAGGGGGCAGTGCCCGGATCTGAAACAGTCACCAGCACGTTTTACCACGTCGCCGCACTCGCCTCGGGCAAACTCAACTTGCCGCTGTCGGTAAAGCGCATCGTGCCAAACACTCCGCCAGCCAGCTTGCCGCGCAGCACGTAGGGCAGGTTGTCGAGGCTCTGCGTCTGGCTCAGGCCCAACGTTTGGCGCAGGAACGAGAACGCCGAGACGCTGACCGGCACTGTGACAATCGCTTCAGAGAAACGCGGTATCGTGCCGCTCTGATCGCTCACGCCCGAGGCCAGTGGATGACCATTGACCTCCAGGTCCAGCGCGACGCCGTTGTAGTCGATCGCGGTCTCATTTGGATTCTGCACCCGCAGCTTGATGGCGAAGCGCACTTCCAGTTCCTGGCTCGGCAACGGTTCGAGGCCGACCACATTGATGTTCACCGGATCGCGATTGGGGAACAGCGCGCAGGCACTGAGCGACAGCAGCAAGAGCGACAGGATGACGGCGTGAACGCGGCGCATAAAAATCTCTCGACAAAAAAGGGCTGAACCGTCGCCGGTGCAGCCCTTTTTTTCGAGGCGCGACGTCAGCGGTTCAATGGTGCGACACCCGCCGCCTGGCCGGGTTCAGCTTTGGCGGTGACGTCGGGGTTTTCCATGACCTGCAGAATCGACGCTTCCGGGTCGAAATCGTCTTCTTCCAGCTCAATGAATTCTTCGGGCAGGAAGATGTTCAGCACGATAGCGCACAACGCACCGACGGTGATCGGCGATTCGAAGATGTTGCGCAGCGCCTGCGGCAGTTCACGCAACACTTGCGGCACCGCCGCGATACCCAGGCCCATGCCCAGCGAGATCGCCACGATCAGCATGTTGCGCCGATGCAGGCCGGCCTCGGCAAGGATCTTGATCCCGGCCACGGCGACGGTGCCGAACATCACCAGCTCGGCGCCGCCAAGCACCGGTTTCGGCATCAATTGCAGCACCGCGCCGATCATCGGGAACAACCCGAGAATCACCAGCAATCCGGCAATGAAGAAGGCAACGTAGCGGCTGGCCACGCCGGTGAGCTGAATCACGCCGTTGTTCTGCGCGAAGGTCACCATCGGCATGCTGTTGAACACCGCTGCCATGGCCGAGTTGAGCCCGTCGGCGAGCAGGCCGGATTTGATTCGGCGGATGTACAACGGGCCTTTGACCGGTTGCCGCGAAATCATCGAGTTGGCGGTCAGGTCGCCGGCCGCTTCCAGTGGCGAAACGAGGAAAATGACCGCCACCGGCACGAACGCCACCCAGTCGAAATTGAAGCCGTACTTGAACGGCACTGGCACGCTGACCAGCGGCACCTCGGGCATCGCAGCGAAATCCACCGTGCCCATCAACCAAGCCACTACGTAGCCGAGGGTAAGACCGATAACAATCGCGCCCAGACGCAGAAACGGCACGTCGACGCGGTTCAACACGACAATGGTGCCAATTACCAGCGCCGCCAGAAACACATGGCTGGCAGCGCCGAGGTCAGGTGCGCCGAAGCCGCCGGCGATGTCGGTCATCGCCACTTTGATCAGTGATAAACCCATCAGGGTGATGATCGTGCCGGTCACCACCGGCGTGATCAGCATGCGCAGCTTGCCGATGAATTGGCTGAGTACTACTTCGATGAATGCAGCGAAGAAACACACGCCGAAGATGGTCGAGAGGATTTCGTCAGTGCCGCCGCCGCGCGCCTTGACCATGAAACCGGCGCTGAGAATCACGCTGATAAAGGAAAAACTGGTGCCTTGCAGGCAGAGCAGGCCGGAGCCCACCGGGCCAAAGCGCTTGGCCTGGACAAACGTGCCGAGGCCGGAGACGAACAGCGCCATGCTGATCAAGTAAGGGATCTCACTTTGCAGGCCCAGCGCGCCGCCCATGATGAGGGTCGGGGTGATGATGCCAACGAAACTCGCCAGCACGTGCTGCAGCGCGGCGAACACCGTGGCGGTCAGGTGTGGACGGTCGTTGAGGCCGTAGATCAGGTCGTTGTTGCGCGGGGTTTTATCGGAGGCGGTCATGGTCAGGTGCGCGCCGCGAGGCGGAGCCGGGTCAGAAAATGGGTGCGCAGAATGCCGCAAGCGGACGGCGAGGGCAACGAGCAATAACTGCCTGAAAGGTCAGGTTTTACTGCCTCTCCCTTGTTCTGATCGTTGCCATGCTCCGCGTGGGAATGCAGCCCGGGACGCTCCGCGTCCCTTCCAGAGCTGGAACGCGGAGCGTCCCTTGAGGCATTCCCACGCAGAGCGCGGGAACGATCAAACGTGCCTCGACCGGCAATGGAAAAGCGCCCGTGGCATTGGCATACTCCCGCGCATGACTTTCGACTCCCCCCACAGTGCCTGGCAATACGCCGTTGAACACAAGGGTTTCATCCAGGATGAAGCCCAGGAACTCGCGGTCTGGGCCTTGCAGAAATGCCACGAAGCCCTGCATGCCGGCGTCCGTTCGGTCAACGGCGTGTACCTGTGGGGGCCGGTCGGGCGCGGCAAGACCTGGCTGATGGATCAGTTCTACCAAAGCCTGCGGGTGCCGGCGCGGCGACAGCACTTTCATCACTTCATGGGCTGGGTGCATCAGCGTTCGTTTCAGCTGAGCGGCATCGCCGATCCGCTGCGCGCCCTGGCCAGAGAACTCGCCGCCGACGTGCGCGTGCTGTGTTTCGATGAGCTGTTCGTCAATGACATCGGCGACGCGATCATTCTCGGGCGACTTTTTCAGGTGATGTTCGACGAAGGTGTGGTGGTCGTCTGCACATCCAACCTGCCGCCGGACGAGCTGTACGCCGATGGTTTCAATCGCGACCGTTTCACTCCGGCCATTGCGGCGATCAAGGCGCATATGCAGGTGGTCGCGGTGAATGGCGCCGAGGATCATCGCTTGCATCCGGGCACGATCGAACAACGCTATTTTGTCCGCACAGCCGATTCGCCAAGCGCGCTGAGGGCTGTTTTCGAAGCGCTGATTGCGGGTGAAAGCAGCAGTGAAGATCCCGTCGCCGTCGGCCATCGCATGCTCAACGTGGTAAAGGCCAGTGAATCCATTCTGTGGTGCCGTTACCACGATCTGTGCGAGCAGCCTTTTGCCGCCATGGACTTCATCGCTCTGTGCGATCGCTACCGGGCTATTCTGTTGAGCGAAGTGCCAAACCTCAGCGCGCAGAAGCGCGAGGGGCGCATCGCCCGCGGCACCGAGGACGGCGCCGAGCGCGTGGTCGCCGGCGATCGGGAGCTGCCGCAGTTGTCGGTGCATGACGACGGCGTGCGCCGCTTCATCGCGCTGGTCGACGAGTGTTACGACCGCAAAGTGCCGCTGTACGTCGAGGCAAGCGTGCCAATGCACGCGCTGTACACCGAGGGTTACTTGCAATTCCCGTTTCGCCGCACGCTAAGCCGCTTGCAGGAGATGCAGTTGCAGCGTTTCGCCGAAGTTTGAAAGAGGAGGGCGCACAGATGAGCCAAGCGTTGTCCCATCATTTGCTGACCATGGCCTACCAGAATGCCTGGGCCAACCATCGCCTGGCCAAGGCCTGGATCCAGCTTGAGGCCACAGAACTCGCGGCGCTACGGGTAAGCTTCTTCCCGAGCATCCGCCTCACGCTTAATCACATCCTCACCTGCGACTGGTTCTATGTCGACGCGTTGGAGCGCGAATTGCGCGGTGACGAGCCGCACCCTGATTGCTACGTGTTCTTTAATGCGGATGAGCCGTTTACCGACGCCGCCGTGCTGCGTGAGGAACAGGCACGCGTTGATCGCCGGCTGATTGCCTATTGCGAGCAACTGCGCGATACCGATCTGGCGAGAATCGTCACCATCGCCCGCGATACGCCGCAGCATGACAGCCGCCTGCGTATGCTCTCGCACCTGTTCGAACACCAGATTCATCATCGCGGCCAAGTGCATGCCATGCTCAGCAGCACGACGGTGAAGCCACCGCAACTGGATGAATTTTTCTGTGTCGGCGAAAGCACATTGCGCGCCGAAGACTTCGCCGAACTGGGCTGGACTGAAGAACTTATCTGGGGCCACTGACCGCGAAAGATCGCAGCCTCGTTGCACTCGTCAACTCCTACACATATCGGACCGTAGGCGCTGACGAGTGCAACGAGGCTGCGATCTTTTGATCTTCAGCTTTTCAAGTTGCCCTCTCAGGCGCACCCAAGCTAATGTCCCCCCTAGGCCTTCCAGCTAGCACCTTGCGCGCCGGGGCTCTTTGTTTATCGGGGATGGAAATGGATTCCGCAGAAATACTTGTACTTCAGGCCAGTTACACCAACCCGGTGCACGCCGAAGCCATCGGCATCGTGCTCAACCACTACGCCGAAGATCCCATGGGCGGCGGTCACCCGATCTCGCCCGAACTGCTGCAACGCCTGCCCGAAGAACTCGCCCGCCGCCCGCATGCCTTCAGCGTGCTGGCCTTCGTTGGCGGCGAACCGGCCGGGCTGGTCAACTGTTTCGAAGGCTTCTCGACCTTTGCTTGCAAACCGCTGGTCAACGTTCACGATGTTGCCGTGGTCGGCAAATTCCGCGGCCTGGGGCTCAGCCAGAAAATGCTGCAGAAGGTTGAAGAGATCGCCCGCCAGCGTGGCTGCTGCAAAATTACCCTGGAGGTGTTGGAAGGCAATACTGTGGCGCAGGGTTCATATCGCAAATTCGGCTTTGCGCCGGGGATGTTCAATCCGGATCACGGACGGATGCTGTTCTGGACAAAGGATTTACCGGCCTGAAAGGCCCGCCAATCACCGGCCCGGACATAAAAAAAAGGCGCCCAGGGCAGGGCGCCTAAATATCATCTCCCTGGCCAGAGCGGAGCCACGGGAGGTCCATCGGTTGCTCGGTAAAGCTCAGTCGCGATAAGACTCGGTTACCTGCGCCGTCTGGTCAGCAGGAACGCGAGTTTCTTTCGCGTTGGCATCGGCCTTCTGCTCGCTTTGTGCGTGCTGGACCGGGAAATTGCTGTAGTGATAACGCATGCGCTCGGCACCGCCTTCAGCGAAGGCGCTGGTAGAGCCGACAGCGAGCAGGGCGGTGAGGATGACTGTGGTGGTTTTCATATTGCCTCCTACTGAACAAGTGGGAGTCGGTTCGTCCTTGAAGCAGACCGCGATAGAGAGTCTGGGTCGCGACCATTAACAATGGGTTAACGCTCGCTCAGCGCTATATTGCGGCGTATTACAGAAACACCATGACCGGCGGGCACAAAAAAGGGCCTTGCGGCCCTCTGTCGTTTTACTTCTGCGCTACTTCCGCAGGAACAGGGTGCGGGGGCTTCATCAGACTGAAGTCAATCAACGCCCGCCTCGGTGCCTGATACGGGTCACCAATCAGCAGCTTGCGCGGTACGAAGCTGTCGCTGACCAGGCTTTTGCTGCGATCCAGCTCATCGGAGCTCAACCCGGCCAAGTCCGCCCAGGTGTGAATGAACTGCGAGCTGCTGTACGGGCGGCTGAGGTCGCCGGCGAAGTTCCAGTCGTGGTTTTCCTTCCACTTCGGCGAGGCCCAGGCCATGAACGGAATGGTGTACATCGGCGCAGTCGGTTTGTTTTCGTTGCGACCCAGGGTGCTGTGGCCGGCTGAGTCGAAGACGTCTTCGCCGTGGTCAGAGAGGTAAAGCAGGAAGCCATTCGGGTCGGTTTTGGCGTAGTCCCTGATCAGGCTCGAAACCACGAAATCGTTGTACAGCACAGCATTGTCGTAGCTGTTGTAGGTCGGTACCTGATCGTCACGTACGCCGGCCGGTACGCCCTGGCGATCCTTGAACTTGTCGAACGTCGGTGGATATCGGTACTGGTAGCTCATGTGCGTGCCGAGCAAATGCACCACGATCAACTTGCGCGGCGCTGCATCGGCCAGCGCTTTGTTGAACGGCTCGATGACGTCGCCATCGTACTGGGCCGAGTTCTGGTTGCGGTTGTTGTTGAGATACACCTGCTCGTCGGCCTGTTCGGAAAAGGTCGTGAGCATGGTGTTGCGCTTGGTCATGGTCTGCTGGTTGGTGATCCAGAAAGTCTTGAAACCGGCCTGTTTCATCACGCTGACCAGCGACGGTGTCGACAGGTACAGGTCGGGATTCTGCTCGTCGGCAAAGGTCAGCACCTGCTGCAACGCTTCGATGGTGTAGGGGCGCGGTGTGATGACGTTGTCGAAGATCGCCAGTTGATCCTTGAGCTTGTCCAGTTCCGGCGTTGTATTGCGCGGGTAACCGTAAAGGCTCATGCGCTGGCGATTGGTCGATTCACCGATGACCAGCACCAGCGTCGCCGGCTGACCGGCCGAAGCGTCCTTGAGGTTTTTCAGCGGTGGGATCTTGCTCGCGCTGTCGAGCATGCCTTGCATGTCCTCGAGCGTTTCCAGATAACGGTGATAGGCCACGGCCATCTGCCACGGCACGGCAGGCTCGATGCGGGTTTCGAATTTCTCGAAGCCTTCGGCAAAGTTGCCCATGCGCATCGTCTGTTTGATGAGCGGGTAGCCGGCCACGGCAATCACGATCGCGGTCGCGGCAGCCAGCGCGCGACCACGGGGCATGTACACCGGGCGCAGCCGCGTCCACAGGAAGTACGCGACCGCGGTATGGGCGAGGAACGCCGGGATCATCCACCAGGCAAAGTATTGCGTCATGTACTCGCCGGCTTCCGACACGTTCGACTCGAACATGATGAAGATGACGCTCTGCGAGAACTCCTGCTGGTAAATGAAGAAGTAACCCAGACTGGCCATCGAGCAGCCCCACAACACCACACCGATGATCGCCGCAAGCACACGAGTCTGTTTGGGGAATAGAAGCATCGGCGCCAGCCACAGCGCGCTCATCACGAATGCCTGACGAAATCCGGTGAAGCCGGAAGTGCCGGTCAGTTGGATCAGCAGTTGGGTAATGCCCGAGAAGTACCAGAAGAAGATGAACAGCCAGATGAATCCGGCCCAGTCGAAACCGCTCGCAGTCGTTTTGCTGCGTTTGAACAATGCCATTCAGCGCTCCAGCTCAATCATCAGACCCACGCCGGAAACGCTTCCATGACACCGACGAACAAGGCCGTACACGCAGGCACGGCCAGAATGGGGCGGAGTATCCCCAAGGGCATGTGAAAGATTTGTTAAGCGCCGCTTCGGATTTGTATCAGGCGGTCAGAGGGTGCAACGTGTCGGGAACGACGGGGGCCGTTCCCGAAGCAGGCGGGGATCAGGCGTGGGGTGCGCGCTGCACAACCGGACGTGGTTGCGGCTGCGAGCCCTGGGTCAGTGCGCGCAATTGCGCCAATTCGTGCTTCAACTGGTCACGCTCGTCTTTCAACTGGCGCAATTCATCGCGACGGATCGTAACGTAGAGGGTTTGTGGCGGCATTGCTGTGTGTACTGTGCCCATTGCTCACCTCGCAAATGGCGTGCATCAACTGTAAGTCACTCCTCGTTCCGAGGCGCTTGACTTACTATCGGCGCCAATTTTGATTTCTTTTGCCCTTAAAGGGAACTTTTTTATTTTTCATGGTCGGTGTGTCTTCGGCAGGATTCGGGGCGTTATCACTCTGGATCGGGCACAATGCCCGGAAACTTCATCGCAACGCTCTGGACTAACCTCCATCAGTCGCGTTGGGCTATAACCAATGACACACATTTATTTGTAGTAAGGAGCATCAGCACATGCAACTCGGGATTATTGGACTGGGCCGCATGGGCGGCAATATTGCGCGACGTCTGATGCTCAACGGTCACACCACCGTTGTTTACGACCGCAATACCGCTTTCATCGACAACCTGGTCGCCGAGGGCTCCACCGGCGTCGCCGACTTGCCGGCTCTGGTCGCCGGTCTCGACAAGCCGCGCGCTGTCTGGGTCATGCTGCCGGCCGGCGCACCGACCGAAGACACCATCAACACCCTGAGCGAACTGCTCGAACCCGGCGATACCATCATCGACGGCGGCAACACCAACTATAAGGACGACATTCGTCGGGCCAGAACCTTGAATGAAAAGGGCCTGCACTACATCGACGTCGGTACCTCCGGCGGCGTATGGGGCCTGGAACGCGGTTATTGCATGATGATCGGTGGCGACGCCGAAACGGTCCAGCGTCTGGACCCGCTGTTCGCCGCTCTGGCGCCGGGCATGGGCGACATCCCGCGCACCAGGGACCGCAAGTCTGATGACCACCGTGCCGAACACGGCTACATCCACGCCGGTCCTGCCGGTGCCGGGCACTTCGTGAAGATGATTCACAACGGCATCGAGTACGGCATGATGGCCGCGTTCGCCGAGGGCTTCGACATTCTCAAGACCAAATCCAGCGAACGTCTGCCGGAAGATCAGCGTTTCGACCTGAATGTGGCAGACATCGCCGAAGTCTGGCGTCGTGGCAGCGTCGTATCGTCCTGGCTGCTCGACCTGACCGCCGATGCACTGGCCAGCGATCCAAAGCTCGATGGTTTCTCTGGCTCGGTCGCCGACAGCGGCGAAGGCCAATGGACCATCGAGGCGGCGATGGAGCAAGCGGTGCCGGTGCCGGTGCTGTCCAACTCGCTGTTCTCCCGTTACCGCTCGCGCGGGCAGGGCACCTTTGGTGACAAGATCCTGTCGGCACAACGCTTCGGCTTCGGCGGCCACGTGGAGACCACGAAAAAATGACCCGTACGATCCGCAGAAAATCCAAGGCAGAACCCGCACCACCGACCACGCTGTTTTTGTTCGGTGCCCACGGCGACCTGGTCAAGCGCTTGCTCATGCCAGCGCTGTACAACCTCAGTCGCGACGGCCTGCTCGACGAGAATCTGCGGATCGTCGGCGTTGATCACAACGCAATCACTGATGACGCCTTCGCGCAGAAGCTCGAAGACTTCATCCGTACCGAAGTGGCGGCGAAAGTCGGCAAGGGCGATCAGATGCTTGATCCGGTCTTGTGGGCCAAGCTCGCCCAAGGTATCAGCTACGTCCAGGGTGACTTCCTGGACGACAGCACCTATTCAGCGTTGGCGGCGAAAATCGCCGACAGCGGCACCGGCAATGCGGTGTTCTATCTGGCCACCGCGCCGCGTTTCTTCAGTGAAGTCGTGCGCCGTCTCGGCGCTGCGAAATTGCTCGAAGAGACCCCCGAAGCATTCAGAAGGGTGGTCATCGAGAAGCCGTTCGGCTCCGATCTGCAGACCGCCGAAACCTTGAACGCTTGCCTGCTCAAGGTCATGAGCGAGAAGCAGATCTACCGGATCGACCATTACCTGGGCAAGGAAACCGTGCAGAACATTCTGGTCAGCCGGTTCTCCAACAGCCTGTTCGAAGCGTTCTGGAACAACCATTACATCGACCACGTGCAGATCACCGCCGCCGAAACTGTCGGCGTCGAAACCCGTGGCAGTTTTTACGAACACACCGGCGCACTGCGCGACATGGTACCCAATCACCTGTTCCAGTTGCTGGCGATGGTCGCCATGGAACCGCCGGCCGCTTTTGGCGCTGACGCGGTGCGCGGTGAGAAGGCCAAGGTGGTCGGGGCGATACGTCCCTGGTCGACGGAAGAAGCCCGGGCCAACTCGGTGCGCGGCCAGTACAGCGCCGGCGAGCGCGAAGGCCAGCCATTGAAGGGTTATCGCGAAGAAGCCAACGTTTCACCCGACAGCACCACCGAAACTTACGTGGCGCTGAAGGTGATGATCGACAATTGGCGCTGGGTCGGCGTGCCGTTCTACCTGCGCACCGGCAAGCGCATGAGCGTGCGCGACACCGAAATCGTCATCTGCTTCAAACCGGCGCCGTATGCGCAGTTCCGCGACACCGAAGTCGACGAGTTGCAGCCGACCTACCTGCGCATCCAGATCCAGCCGAACGAAGGCATGTGGTTCGACCTGCTGGCCAAACGGCCGGGGCCGGCACTGAACATGGCCAACATCGAACTGGGTTTCGCCTACAAGGACTTCTTTGAGATGCAGCCTTCGACCGGCTATGAAACCTTGATCTACGACTGCCTGACCGGCGACCAGACGCTGTTCCAGCGCGCCGACAATATCGAGAACGGCTGGAGAGCCGTGCAGCCGTTCCTGGATGCGTGGCAGCAGGACGCCAGCGTCGAGGCCTACGCGGCAGGTGAAGATGGCCCGCAAGCAGCCGAAGACCTCCTGACCCGCGATGGCCGCGTCTGGCATGGCCTGGGATGAGTGACTTGGCGAAACAACCCATCCGTTTTCTGCTCAGCGACATGGACGGCACCTTGTTGCTGCCTGATCACACACTGAGCCAACGCACCATTGACGCCGTGCGCTCGTTGCGCGAGTCCGGCGTGCTGTTCAGCCTCGCCAGCGGGCGCCCGCCCAAAGCCATGCTGCAACAGATCGAGGCCTTGGGCGTTGATCTGCCGACAGCTGCATTCAATGGCGGCACCATCGTCAAACCGGACGGCACGCTGTTGGCCGCGCATTATTTACCGGCGACCACGGCATTGATCGCACTGGCACTGTTCGCCGATCAGCCGGACGTGGAAATCTGGGTGTTCAGCGGCGGCGACTGGCTGCTCAAGGATCCGCTCGGGCCAATGGTCCCGCGTGAGCAGAACGGCCTCGGCTATCCGCCGGTAGTCGTGGAGAGTTTTGAACCGTATCTGCAACGTATCGACAAGATCGTAGCGACCAGCAACAACACCGAACTGTTGATTGAGCTGGAGGCGCAACTGTTGCCCAAGGTCAACGGCATGGCGCAGGTGTCGCGTTCACAGCCTGTGTATCTTGATGTCACCGCACTGGAGGCCAACAAAGGCACCGCGCTGACGACGATTGCCGAATACCTCGGCGTGCCGTTGGAACAGACCGCAGTCATCGGCGACGGCGGCAACGATCCGGCAATGTTCAAATGCGCCGGATTATCGATTGCCATGGGCCAGGCGGAAGAGGCCGTCAAGCGCCAGGCCGATGTCGTCACCGCACCAAACACTGAAGACGGCGTGGTCCTGGCGATCGAGAAATACATTCTTCCGCAGTGATGCAACACAAACCAATGCGGGTGCGTGCGCAAGATCCCGGCAACACACAAAACCAATGTGGGAGCGGGCTTGCTCGGGAAAGCGGTGTGTCATTCAACGAATCTGTTGGCTGACACTCCCTCTTCGTGAGCAAGCCCACTCCCACAGGGTTTGGTGGCGTTCGCGAGATCCCGGCAACACACAAAACCAATGTGGGAGCGGGCTTGCCCGCGAAAGCGGTGTGTCAGTTAACGAATCTCTTTACTGACACTCCCTCTTCGTGAGCAAGCCCACTCCCACAGGTTTATTCAGTGTTGGTCAGAGCCAGTAGCTCACGGCATACCAACCCAGCGACCCCATGACCACGGTGTACGGCACCGCCATCCACACCATCCGCCCGTACGACAAGCGCACCAGCGGCGCGATCGCCGAGGTCAGCAGGAACAAAAACGCGGCTTGACCATTGGGTGTCGCCACACTCGGCAGGTTGGTGCCGGTGTTGATCGCAATCGCCAATGTCTCGAAATGCTCGCGACTCATGTGCCCGGCGAGGAACGCCTGTTTCACTTCGGTGATGTAAATGGTCGCGACAAACACGTTATCGCTGATCGCCGAGAGCAGGCCATTGGCGATAAACAACATGCCCGGCTGTTGCTCCACTGGCAGCGCCAGCACCCACTGGATCAGCGGGGCGAACAGTTGCTGATCATGGATGACCGCCACCACCGCAAAAAACACCACCAGCAGCGCCGTGAACGGCATGGCGTCCTTGAACGCACCGCCCAGGCGATGTTCGTCAGTGATCCCGGTAAACGCAGTGATCAACACAATCACCATCAAACCGATCAGGCCGACTTCAGCCAAGTGAAACGCCAGGCATCCGATCAGAATCAGCGCTGCCGCACCTTGCACGTGCAACGCTGCCGTTTGGCGTGGCGTGCGCTCGGCGTTGTCCTCGGCAGCGTAGTTGGCCAGCACCGTACGCACGTTATCCGGCAGCAGGGTGCCGTAACCGAACCAGCGCAGCTTCTCCAGCAGCACGCACGTCACCAGACCCGCCGCGAGCACGGGCAGCGACACCGGGGCAACTTTCTGGAAGAACTCACCGAAATGCCAGCCCATCTCATGACCGATCAACAGATTCTGCGGCTCACCGACCAACGTGCAGACACCACCGAGCGCCGTACCGACCGCGCCATGCATCAACAGGCTGCGCAGAAAAGCGCGGAATTGATTGAGGTCTTCGTGATGCAGCTTCGGCAGCTGGCGGTCATCTGTGAACTCACTGTCCTGGCGCGGATCATTGCCCGAAGCGACCCGGTGATACACCGAGTAAAACCCCACAGCCGCACTGATGATCACCGCCGTCACCGTCAACGCATCCAGAAACGCAGAGAGAAACGCCGACAAGAAGCAGAACATCAGCGCCAGAATGGCTTTCGAACGCACGCCCAACAGCAGCCGCGAAAACAGAAACAGCAGCAAATCCTTCATGAAGTAAATGCCGGCCACCATGAACATCAGCAGCAGGATGACCGGGAAGTTGTGCACCAACTCGTCATAGAGCGCTTGCGGCGTGGTCATTTTCAGCAGCAGCGCTTCAATCAACAACAACCCGCCCGGCATCAATGGATAACACTTGAGCGCCATGGCCAGCGTGAAAATGAACTCGATCACCAGGAGCCAGCCTGCCGCGACCGGGCCTACAGTGAACAGCACCACGGCATTGAGGATGAGAAATCCGACGATGGTCGCCTTGTACCAACGTGGCGATTGCCCGAGGAAGTTGTGCGCTAACGCCTGGGCGATTGAACCGGACATCGGCTGCTCCTTTTATTAAGAAGCGCGAAAGTTGCCGGATGTTTCAGGGAAGATCAAGTCGCCGATCAACTCGCCCCCCGCGTTGGCCGTCGAATACTCACTGATTCAGATAACGCGCGACCATTGCCCGGTAGTTGCCATCCAGCGAATACCCGCCGACAACAATGGCGCCGTCCGTTTGCACGGCCAGGGAGTTGGCCGTATCGAGACTTCGGCCCAGTCGCGTGCGCAGCCAGCCGCTACCTTGGCCAAACGCTGGATCGAGGCTGCCATTGCGTTGATAGCGGGCGACCATGAAGTCCGTCTCGACCCCGCCGATGGTCGCCCCGACAGCGATAATTCGACCGTCGCTCATCAACTGGGCGGCGTTCCACTGGCAGCCATTGGGACCGATATCCAGCACTTGGGGCAGGCCATGGTGACAATGCGAGTCCGGACGGCCGTTGGCGTGCAGCACAAATGTCAGGCAGCGGATCGGATCGCGGCTGCTGCCGAAACAAAGCAGCCTGTCGTCGGAGTCGATGATCTGACTGACCTGTGCGCTATTGCCGTGCGCCTTGAAGGCCAAGAAGCCGTCCACGGCAAAGTGCTCATCCAGGCTTCCATCGCGGCGATACACCGCCAGCAGGCCTTGTTGCGGGAAGTCGATGGAACCTGCGACGACGATGCGCCCATCCTGCTTCAACAGCAGCGTGCTCAACCAAGTATTGAGCAGCAGGTGGCGGACCATGACAAATCCGCGCCCGTTGAACGATTCATCCAGACGGCCATCGGGCTGCAGACGAATCAGCATCCCGGCGTGATCGGCGAGGCTGAAATGATGGTTGGCGATCAGTACAATGCGGCCGTCTTCCTGCACCGCGAAATCACAGGCTTCGACACCCGGCACGCCCGGCGGCAACCAGTTGTCGCGGGTGCCGATGGACAGTTCGCCGGGAAGCCGCACGACCTGGAAGCCGTCATCGCCAAAGGTTCGGTCTGGTTGGCCGTTGGCATCAAACAGGGCGAGGGCGGGCAGGGTGCGATGGGCGTTTTCATAATGCAGGCCCGCCAGCAGCGTCCTCCCGTCAGGTAACACCTGAACCTTGCCGGCCCTGGCCTCGAAATCTCCGACGAAGCTGCCGATCACGCTGCCCTGACTGCCAAAGGACAAATCCGCCGAACCATCGGCCAGCAGCCGCGCCACGCCAAAACGACTGCCTCTTGGCGTGCCAACCTTGGCGGCGACCAGAATCCGTCCCTGTGCATCAAGCGCGACATGCTGGGTCTGGCTGGACAGACTGCCGGCGAAGTACACCTGCGCGATACCGCCAATAGCGAACGACAGGTCGAGCGAGCCGGAGTTGTTCCATGCAGTGGGCAGCGCATAAGTGTTCAGGGTAGTCATGCACGCGTCTCCTTGCGAGTGAACCGATACCCAGTGATTGGGAGGCTGACTGCACGAGCGAAACATTCAATCCCTGAACCGCAAGAAGTACAACTGGGCAAATCAACAGAACGACGGTCGCACTGTGCCAGAACAGTGTCTTGTTGAACCAGTCGCAAGCGAGCCAAGTATTCAAGCAACCTGACCCGGGAACTAACGGTTTCCGGCAATAACAAGGGCGGATGACTTCAAGTCATCCGCCCTTGTTCGATCATCAGTGTGGCATCGACCAGGATTGCAACAGGTGGCCGTCTTCGCTTAGTTCGGCGCGGGCCTGCTGCAGCAGTTGCTCAAGTTGCGCCGGATCAGAGTAGGCGCTGCTCGGAATCTGTTTGCGACCGATGTGGGAATTGGTGCGGTCGACGACGGTCAGGCTCAGTTCACCATTGCCGTCTTGTGGCGCCCAGGCCACGCACTGGAAAGGCTTGAACGCGTGGTTGGCAATCAAAAGGGCTTCGTTGATACGGAGCGGGGCAGTCATGGGTTCTTCTCTCTATTAGCGCCCAATCAAGTGATGTGCCGTCGGTTGGGCTTACCGTGCGGCGGGTTACTTGTACTGATGCACGCAACCGGGGGGTGGGTCACAAATGACACAAAGATTTTTTAACTTGAGTGCGCGCGAATCAAGATCATTAAATAGTCGATAGCTAACTAACAACTGCAGTTCTTATAACTACTTTCACACCTCGCCTATAAGCAATCGGTACAAGCCTGCGTCAATATCTTGCTAGTGTTACAACCGGGTCTGCCAAACGACTGTTTTTACGATCATTTATCAAATTTGGCGCCAAGGAACAGTCATGAGCGAAGCGCCTGCGTCGAGACGTTTACTGGTGGTCGATCCCTGCGACGACTGCCATCGCCTGTTGCCCGGATTGCGCGCCGTGGGCTGGGATGTCGACAGTTGCAATTTGGAAAACGCCGCCGCTCGCGCCTGTGATGTCGGCCTGCTGCGCCTGCAACCTTTTCATCTGGAGCGTCCCGAGGCGGTCAAAGAGCTGATCAGCCGCAGCGGCACCGAGTGGATCGCCGTGCTCAACCAGGAAGTCCTGCGTTTACAGAATGTCGGTGACTTCGTCTGTGAATGGTTTTTCGATTTCCACACCTTGCCCTTCGATGTTTCACGCGTCCAGGTAACCCTCGGCCGCGCGTTCGGCATGGCGCGCTTGCGCGGGCAGGGGACGATCCATGTCGACCAACCCGAACACGAATTGCTCGGCGACAGCAAACCGATCCGCGAACTGCGCAAACTGCTGAGCAAACTGGCGCCCACCGAGTCACCCGTGCTGATTCGCGGTGAAAGCGGCACTGGCAAGGAACTGGTCGCCCGCACGCTGCATCGTCAATCCCAGCGCCATAACAAACCATTCGTAGCGATCAATTGCGGGGCAATTCCCGAGCACCTGATCCAGTCCGAATTGTTTGGCCATGAGAAAGGCGCTTTTACCGGCGCGCATCAGCGCAAGGTCGGGCGCATCGAAGCCGCCAATGGCGGCACGTTGTTCCTCGATGAAATTGGCGATCTACCGCTGGAACTGCAAGCCAGTCTGCTGCGTTTTCTCCAGGAAAAGCACATCGAGCGGGTAGGCGGCAGTCAGCCGATACCGGTGGATGTACGCGTGCTGGCAGCAACTCACGTTGACCTGGAAGCAGCGATCGAGAAGAAGCGTTTTCGCGAAGACCTGTATTACCGGCTCAACGTCCTGCAAGTGGTGACCGCGCCCCTTCGCGAACGCCATGGCGACCTGTCGATGCTGGCCAACCACTTTTCGCATTTCTACAGCCATGAAACCGGGCGCCGGCCTCGTAGCTTCAGCGAGGATGCGTTGATCGCGATGGGCAAGCATGACTGGCCGGGAAATGTGCGCGAGCTGGCTAACCGGGTAAGGCGCGGTTTGGTTTTGGCGGAGGGGCGGCAGATTGAAGCCCGGGATCTGGGATTGATCAGTCAGCATTCCATTGCTACCCCAATGGGCACGCTGGAGGATTACAAAACCCGGGCGGAACGGCAGGCGTTGTGTGATGTGTTGAATAGGCACAGTGACAATTTGAGTGTGGCCGCGAAAGTCCTCGGAGTTTCGCGGCCTACTTTTTATCGGTTGTTGCACAAGCATCAGATTCGTTGATTAGCTGAAGATCAACGGATCGCAACCTTCTGCAGCTCCTGCACGGAACAATGTAAGAGCTGCCGAAGGATGCGATCTTTTGCTTTGCGTTAGAAGTAATACGGGAATTTCAGGCTGAACGAAAAGTCCGGTGCATCATCGGTCATGCCAATCGACAAGTTAGGCACGATCGTCAGGTTGTCCGTGGCTGCAATGGTCATGCCGACGTTGAAGTAACCGGCGTTGGCGTCACTCGACACTACCGACTCCCAATCACCGCCGTCCTGCTTCAGCTTGCTTTTGCGCTGCACCAGATCGGAGACCGAGAACGACATACTCATCTTCTCATTGAGTGCGAAGGCGATACCGGCGCCGATCTGGAAGCTGTCGCCGATGCGCACTTTGCCTGGGGTTTTCTGATTGATGGTGGAGCTGATGTCGTCGAACGACTCTTCGAGGTTGTGCGTGTAGGAAAGGCTGCCGAACAGCACCGCCGGGTCGAAGGTCTTGACCAGCGAGATGCCTGGGGTGATCGACCAGACGCCGTTGCCGGTGGGCAGGGTATCGGGGACGAACAGGTTGGAGTTGGCATCGGTCTGGCGCAGTTTGATGCCGAACGGGTCTTTGCCGGTTGGCGCCTTGACGCGCAGGGTGACAACGGCGTCCGGGGTATTGACCGACTCGTCGAGGAACTTGTAGGCGATACCGAAGTTGACGTCGCCAATGGTTGGATCCTTGGTCACGGTTTCTTCAGTAGTGACACCGGCCGCGCCCTGGTTGCCGCCACCGGATTGGTAAGTCGACTCGCGGTACACCACCGGCACGTTCAGATCGAACTGCCAGCGGTTGTCGAAGTTATAGCGGCCGGTGAGGTCCAGGGTCCAGGTGTCGGCCTTGATCCGGTCGAGGTTGATGTTGCCGAGGAAGATCGAATCCAGCGCAAGGAAACCGTTGAGGATCAACTGACGGGTGTCGTAGCGCGAATAGGTCAGGCCGGTTTCGACGCTGAACTTGCCGCCGCCAAAGAAACCGCTGGCTTCGTCATACAGGTTGGAAACGCTCTGTGCCGGTTGTGAATCATCGGCCAGTGATTGACCGTAGGACGCGCCACTGCCCCCGGCGGCGCCTCCCGATGCAGCGGCCGCACCGGTGCCTGTGGCGGCTCCGGCGGCGACGCGATTGCCTTTCATGTCGGACGGCGATTTGGCCAGCCGTTTTGGCGGTGGGGCGGCGGGTTGTTCTTCTACCTGGCGGACCCGTTGTTCAAGTACCGCCAGGGCTTGTTGTTGTACTTCGTATCGTTGTTTCAGTTCCAGAAGTTCCCGTTTCAGGGCTTCTACGTCGGCGTCGGGTGCTGCTTGCAGCATTGCCGCCGGTAGAAGGGTACTCAAACACACTGCAGCACGCAGTGATACTGATCGATACATGAATAAGCCGTCCCTTTAAGCCCAATGATCGAGACTCAGCGTAGTTCAATATCCGATATTGCGTAGGGCCCCGAGTTGAGTCAGGTTGCAGTCCAGTGCACCGGCGCTTCTGCCGTTATTGTTAAGTACGACGTTGAGTTGCGTGAGGTTGTTGACCACGTTGGCGCTGCCCAGCAAGCGGGTGTTCTGCAGCAGCCCGCCCTGCGCGACCTGTTGCAGCGCGGTGCCTTGGTTGCCGCTGGCCTGAATCGCCATTTGCACGCCACCGCCATTGGCTGAAACCGCAACACTGCCGGCGCCGTTGCTGCCGGTAATGGTCTGACCGGCGACGAGCGCCTGACCTTGCGACGGCGCCAGTGCCGGCGCCTGACTGGCTTCGCTGACATTGATCGCGACATTGTTGTTGGCGGTGTTGCTATCGCCCGCCGCGCGCACGCTTTGGGTCACGCCTTGCGTGCTGTTGAGGCCGGCGCCGCCGATGACAGTGCCGGTGCCCAAGGTGGGCGTGCCGCCGTTGCCCGACTCCTTGATGGTCGAGACATAGAACTCCGGTTTGACGGTTGCAGCCTGGATCTGCATCGAGGTTGCGGCCCCGATCAAGTCGCCGCTGGCGTTGCGCCAAGTGCTGCTCATGACAATGCCGAAGCTGATGATCCGCCCCGGCATGACGTAACGACCGCGCAGCTCGGCGAGCTCCTGGTCTTTGATTTCGATGGGCTTGAATCCGGCATGGGCAAAACCTGACGCACTCGCGGCCAGGCAGGCGGCGGCCAGCCAGTATGAGGTTTTCATCTGCAGCTCCCGGGACGTCCAGTCCCATTCTCTAACTCGGCGATTAAAAGAAGTCGCTCTGAATGAACCCGAAATCCATCAATTCCGCATCTTTGACCGGGTTGAAACCGTCCAGCGAGTTCTTCGCCGTCAGCGGCACCGGAGGGCTGCGCAAGGCGTTGGCCTTGTCGTAACCCGGGCCGACGATGGCAAAGACAATGCCGTTCCAACCTTTGACAAAGTCATCGTGCTTGTAGCGCTTGTGACCCAGAACCGGATCACCGATGTAGACCCAGTCCTTGTCCGAACGCTGCAGGACGACGAAGTGCTTGTAGCCGCGAATGTCCATCAGAACCACCACCGGAATGGTCACCGCTTCGAGTTTCTCGGGCGGGATCCGGTAGCCACGGGCGCGCATGCCGATACTCTCTACGTAGCGCTTCATGTCGAGCATGGAAAAACCCTGGGTTCGCACCAGGTCCTGGTCAGCGTTGACCAGCATGCCTTTGATGATGTGCTCCTCATCGACGTCGAGCCAATAGGCCTGGCGCAGGACCGTCGCCAGTGCAGCCGCGCCGCAGCTGAAATCGGTTTTCTGTTCGACGATGTCGGCAAACTTGCGCTCACGAATACTTTGCACGTCCTTGTAGACCAGCACGCCACCCGGCAGGGCAGCGACGGGCATTTGCGCCGCCTGAGTCAGACCGCACAGACAAAGCAGAGCGAGGAGGGCAGGAGTCCGCATGATCGAATACGCCTGGTGGAACCTGGGAAAAAGCCCCGTTGCCGGGGCTTTCGTTTCGATCGCGATTACATGCAGGCCTTGCAACCTGCAGCGATGGACAGCGAGTTGCTTTGTTGGTTGCCGACACCGGCCGAGACGTTGGCTCCACCGTTACCGGAGAAGTTGTTCATCGAGTTGGTCATGTTGGCGTTGTTGACGACAGGGGTTTTCCAGCCGTCTTTGGTCAGCACTTGTTGGGTGGTGACGCCAGCGAGGCCAAAAGTACCCACGGCTTCGAACTTGGCTTTTTGATCATCGTTACCGCCGTGGCCGCCGCCACGGTTACCCCAACCGCCATGGTTGTCGTCTTCGATGGTCGCGGTGCCTTTGGCTTTGAACGTGCCAGCGGCTGCATAAGTACCGGTAAGGGTGTCGGTTTTGTATGCCTGCACGCCTTTGTTTTCTACAACCAGGCCAGTCGAGGACTGGTTGGCTGAGGCTGCAGCGGTGGCTACACGACCGCCGGACACAGCGATGGCGAGGTTGTTTTTCTGTTGGTTGAAGTTGCCCGAGCTCACGTTGATGCCGATGTTGCCCGAACCGTTGTTGCCGGCATTGTTGAGCGTGGCGTTGTTGAAGGTGGAGGAGTTTTTCACGTAGTTGTTGTTGTTCACCTGAGTCGCGCTCGAGGCTGCAACAGCATTGCCGAAGATGAAGCTTTCGTCAGCGGTGGCCAGCGCCGCAGCGTTGTCCTGTTGGTTGCCGTCGCCGGCTGCAACGTTGGCGCCCATGTTGCCGTTGGAGCCGTTGAGCGAGTCGCTGGCATTGGCGTTGTTCAGGGTGCCCTGGTTTTTCACCACGTTGCCGTCGCTGTTTTGCGCGTCGAGTACAGCGGCGCCGGCGCCTGCAGTGATCTGCAGCAGTTGATCAAGGTTAGGTCCCTGAGGCTGGCCGTGACCATTGCCGTGACCATTGCCATGCCCGTTACCACGACCGTCGGCCTGTGCTGCCATTGCCATCACTGCTGCGAGTGCGAAAACCAGTGGTTTGAGAGCCATTGTAGGTTTCATGGTTGTTTCTCCGTCGTGCTTATTAGTTGGTTAAGTGTTGGGACTTTTCTAATTGCACTGCTTGGTGTTTGGGTCAGTCAGCGACCCGGATGCTCAGGGTGTTAGCCATGCGGTTCCCCACCCCGGCACTCTGGTTCACCTGAATTACCCCGCGGCTGCCGGTGAAGGCCTGATCACTGGTTGTGACCTGGCGACTGCCGATTGAGGTACCAGTTGCTCCTGAGCTCGGTAAAAACGCCACGTTCTGTTGCGAAAGGGCGCTGTCGTCAACGCTCTGCGGGCCGGCACTGATGCTGACCCGGGTAACGTTGGCCATTTGATTGTTGGCGCCGGCGCCCTGGTTCACGCCGAGGATGCCGTTGCCATTGCTGAAAGAGCTGCCGCCGATGTTGGCGCTCGCGTCGATGGCGCGGCTGGCGGGCGCGTCGATGTTCTGCCTGACGCGGGTGCTGGCATGGGATTCGGTGCCGATGGCAATCGCCTTGACGTTGGCTTGTTGCATTTGATCGCCGGCGGCCTGGTTGACGTTGAAGTTGCCGCGATACTGCGCACCGGAATCCTGAATATTTGCCTTGTTGACCGAAGCCGGATCGGCCATGGCGCTGGTGCAGCCGAGCAGGGCGAGAAGCAGCAGGGTGCGATTCATGTCATTGGCCTCCGGCCATGCGAGTCAGAGGCGCCAGCCCGGTGCTCATCGCGCGGTTGACAGTGTTGGAAATCGACGCGCCGGAGCCACCGCCACTGCCAGTGCGCATACCGGGCAGGCCGTTCTGGTTGGTCAGGGTGTTCATGCCGGGCAGGTTGGAACTGGGCGTGGTCATGTTGCCGCGAATCGATGAGCCGCTGGCGACGCTGGCGAAATCGCCATCGCTGAGTTCGGTGCTGCTGAGGGTCTGATTGATCCGCGCCGAAGGGTTGGCGTTGACCGTGGTCGGGTAGGGGTCTTTACCGCCATTGCGGCCGATCGGGATCGGCTGAACATCGCGGTTGAGAACGATCACGCCGTTGCCTTCAGCCTGGGCGCCGACGCTGATCAATGCGCTGGCTGCTGATCCGATCAGCAGGAGGCAGGTCAGGCTTTTATTGAATGTCCCCACGGCTGCGATTCCTTCTTCAGTGGGCTGGGTTGTTCAGCGTTGTGAAGGAGAGAGCGAAAGCTGTGCCGGTTTTGAATTGATCTGTGTTTTCAGTTACTTGGCTGATTTGCAGGATGGCCTGTAGCGGGCACTGTTTCAGCGCTGAGACACCTCAGTGGGCGAGGGAATGGCGACTGGCGTTACAAAGCTCTGGAACAAGGGTTTGCGCCGATGTGTTTCATCGACGTAACAGAGGACGTGACGCAGCCATGAACCACGTTTGGACGGGGGCTTTGCGCGCTCAGGAGTGTTTCAAAAACGGACAGATGTGCTCGAAATGGCGGCGTGTTGACCTTAATCGGACAGCAAACGCTCGACCGCCGCGAACGCTTGAGTCTGACGTTCGACCCAGTTGCCTTCGATGACTTGCAGCGACTGGTGGTGCTGAATCAACCAGGCGCGGGTGGCTTCGTAGAAGGCCATGCGATCTTCAAGATTTGGTTGGCAGCGCTGGCCATCTTCGGCCCAGTCGATCTGTTGCGGCGACAGCAGCAGGTGCAGGTCGTAATGGCGTGTGAGCAATTCGGGTTCCAGCCAGGCGGGGCAGTCACCGAACAGGGTCTGACTCCAGAGAATGTTGCTCAGCAGGTGAGTGTCGAGGATCAGCAGGGAGGGCTGTTTCGCACGCGCCAGATCTTCCCATTGCAACTGGCCTCGGGCGATGTCGGGGATATCCGCCAAACAGGTGTCGCGGGGATTTTGCTCGATGAACCGACGCACATATTCATCAACGCGCACGCCGCCGAAGCGCTGTTCCAACCCTGCCGCCAGCCAGCTCTTGCCGGTGGATTCCGGGCCCGTGAGCACGACGACTTTCATGTGCGCAACGCCGGATCGGCGCGCCATTCTCGCCAGCCTTGTACGGCGAGCAGGGTAAACAGCGCATAGAGGCCAGCAGTCAGGTACAAGCCTTTATAGATGAACAGGCCGACAAAAATGACATCCAGGACAAACCACAGCGCCCAGCATTGCAGGCGTTTCTGCGCCATCCACAGTTGCGCGACCAGACTGAAACCGGTGAGCGCGGCATCGAGCCACGGCTGCGCGGCGTCGGTCCAGTGCGCCATCGCCGCGCCCAGCAGTACGCTGCCGATCGCACCAGTGGTGAGGCCCAGCAGCAACGAGCGCGTGTCGAGGCGGCTGACTTCGCGACCGTCATGCATCGTCCCGGCGCGGGTCCATTGCCACCAGCCATAGATCTGCAGCGCGGCGTAGATCACTTGCAGCAACATGTCCGAATACAGCTTCACTTCAAAGAAGATCCAGCTGTAGAGCAACACCATGACCAGCCCGATCGGCCAGCACCACGGGTTCTGTTTGACTGTCAGCCACACGGCGATCACACCGAGGGCAGCGGCGAACAGTTCAAGCCCGGACATGAAGATTCCTTTGGGGGAATGAAGAAGGGGGCGGATTGTACTGCATTCACCCAAACACTGAAGAACCCGCTGGGAAGGAACCAGCTCGCGAAATGGCCTGTCCAGCCCACATCTTCTTCGCCTGACCGGCCGCTTTCGTGAGCAAGCCCACTCCCACAGGGGTTGCGGTTATGCGCGGATTCCCGCCAACCCCACCCATCTCATGTGGGAGCGGGCTTGCTCGCGAAGACATTGAGTCAGACACAGCAAATTCGCCTGCCCCGCCGCTTTCGTGAGCAAGCCCAGTCCCACAGGGGTTGCGGTTATGCGCGGATTCCCGCCAACCCCACAGGTTATGGGTCAGACCCGGAACTGGCGCAGCAGCCCGTTGAGCTGTTCGCTCAGTTGCCCAAGCCGCAGACTGGCCGCACTGGATTGCTCCGCCGCCAACGCCGTGCTGTGCGAAAGGCCGGCCGCCTGGGTGACGTTCTGATTGATGTCTTCAACCACATGCGCCTGCTGCAACGTGGCGCTGGCGATCGAAGCATTCAGGCCATTGAGATTACGCAACGCCTGGCCAATTGCATTGAGACTCGCACCGGCCAGTCCCGCCTGTTCAATGGTCAATTGCGAGGCCTTGCTGCTGTCGCCGATCACCTTCACCGCAGCTTCGGAGTGATTCTGCAGGCGCTCGATCATCGACTGGATTTCCGCTGTCGACTTCTGCGTGCGCTGGGCCAGCAAGCGCACCTCATCGGCCACCACGGCAAATCCGCGTCCTTGCTCACCCGCACGCGCCGCCTCGATCGCGGCATTGAGCGCCAACAGGTTGGTTTGTTCGGCAATCGAGCGAATCACTTCCAGCACGCTGCCAATTTGCGTGCTCTCGGCCGCCAGCGTGCGAATCACTTCCACCGCCTGATCGATCGTGCCGGACAACTTGTCGATCTGTTGCAGGCTGCCGTCAATGTTGATCTGCCCCTGTTGCGCCTGCGCTTCGGCATCGCGCATTTCTGCGGCGGCGTGTTCGGCGTTTTTTGCCACGTCCTGCACGCCGTAAGTGACTTCGTTGATCGCTGTGGCCACCAGTTCCATCTGCTGCGATTGCTGCTGACTGCGCTCTTGCGCCTGCGAGGCGTCGTTGCCCAGGTCACTGGAAGACTGGCCCAAGGCGCTGGCTGAAACCTGCAAATCACCGATGACTCTGCGCAACTTGGCGGTGAAAGCGTTGAAGTGATGAGCAAGCTCAGTGACTTCATCCTTGCCATGGGTATCGAGGCTGCGGGTCAGGTCGCTCTCGCCGCTGGCGATGTTGGCCATCGCATTGACGGTCTCCTGCAGCGGACGAACGATGCTGCGGGCGATGAGAATCACCAGCAGCGCCATGATCAGCGCAATCGCCAGACCGATTGCCGAGGCCTTGATCATCTGCCCCTTGAATTCGGCCTGCACATCGTCGACGTATACGCCGGAACCGATCACCCAACCCCACGGCTCGAACAGTTTCACGTACGAGGTCTTCGCTACGGGATCCGTCGCCCCCGGTTTCGGCCAGCGATAATCAACCATGCCGGCACCTTTGGCCTTGGCGATAGCGACCATTTCATTGAACACCGCAAAGCCGTCCGGGTCGCGGATCGCCGAGAGATTCTGGCCTTCGAGTTTGGGATTGGTCGGGTGCATGACCATCACAGGCGTGAGGTCGTTGATCCAGAAATAATCGCTCTGGTCGTAGCGCAGGCCACGGATTGCGGTCAGCGCCTGCTTTTGCGCCGCATCCCGGGTCAGGGTGCCGGCGGTTTCCAGGCCATGGTAATAGGTCAGCAGCCCGCTGGCGGTCTGCACAACGTGTTGGGTTTTCTGCGCCTTGGCGTGATAGAGGTCGTCGTGGATCTGCTTGAGCATCAGCACGCCCAAGGTCAGCAACATGACCACTGCCACAATCAAGATGAGCCACAAGCGTCGGCTGATCGACACACTGCGCAAGCTGTTCATAACGCTGTCACTCCGGATTCTTGTTCTTGTAATAAATGATCGCCAGCATCCAGCCGCAGCTGAGTGCTCGGGACTGCGCCAGCCAAGCCACGTCGCGCAGGGAGCGCTATTAAGGCTTGTCTGTTAGGATTTCGGCCCCGCGCGCGAAAACCTGAACCCGGTTTTGATATTTCACGGAATTTTTACTGATTCGTGTGGATCCTGTGCGCGCGCAATCGCTACAGCTTTTACCGGCTACGCTGGACGCAGTGAACGAAAAAATACTATCGGGGCATGCCTCGCGCATCGCTCTCTGGGGGATTGATGGATCTTTGGACCGCCTTGCAGGCACTGATTCTAGGAGTTGTAGAAGGGCTGACGGAGTTTTTGCCCATTTCGAGTACCGGACACCAGATCATCGTCGCCGACTTGCTGAATTTCGGCGGCGAACGGGCCATGGCGTTCAATATCATCATTCAGCTCGGGGCGATTCTCGCGGTGGTCTGGGAGTTTCGCCGCAAGATCCTCGACGTGGTCATCGGCCTGCCGACCCAGCCCAGCGCTCGGCGTTTTACGGCTAATCTGCTGATCGCGTTTTTGCCCGCCGTGGTGCTCGGAGTGATCTTTGCCGATCTGATCCACGAATACCTGTTCAACCCGATTACCGTGGCGGCAGCGCTGGTCATTGGCGGGATCATCATGTTGTGGGCCGAACAGCGCCAACACGAAGTGCATGCCGAAACCGTCGACGAGATCCGCTGGACCGATGCGCTGAAAATCGGTTTCGCGCAGTGCCTGGCGATGATTCCCGGCACCTCGCGCTCTGGCTCGACGATCATTGGCGGCCTGCTGTTCGGCCTGTCGCGCAAGACCGCCACCGAGTTTTCGTTTTTCCTTGCCATGCCAACCATGGTCGGTGCGGCGGTGTATTCGGGCTACAAATACCGCGATCTGTTTGTGCCGGCCGATTTTCCGGTGTTCGCGATTGGTTTCGTCACCGCATTTGTCTTCGCCATGATTGCCGTGCGCGGCTTGCTCAAGTTCATTGGCAACCACAGCTACGCAGCGTTTGCCTGGTACCGGATTGCCTTCGGCCTGTTCATTCTGGCGACCTGGCAGTTCGGCTGGGTGGACTGGTCGGCAGCGAAGGCATGAGTGATTCCCGCATGCGCCGCCCGCAAGGACAACCTTCGGGTGGGCGCCTTCAGCAGGTGAAGTTGAAGCTTGTGGTGCTGCTGGTCGTCTGTGCGCTACCGCTGTTCGGCTCGCTGTCGATGTGGCTGAGCGGCCTTTCACGGGTGCCGCTGGCGGCGTACGGCGCGGTCAGTGTGCTGGCGTTTCTTCTGTACTGGGCCGACAAGCGCAAGGCCCGCGCCGATGCCTGGCGCACCCCGGAAAACATCTTGCACGCGGTAGAGCTGGCGGGCGGTTGGCCGGGTGCGCTGATCGCGCAGCAAGTATTTCGGCACAAGACCCGCAAGGTGTCGTTTCAGATTCTGTTCTGGGTGATTGTGCTGCTGCACCAGGTGTTCTGGATTGACCAGATTTTTCTCGGTTCGAACCTGTTGTCCCTGTTCTGAATCCCGCCGAAATCCCCTGTAGGAGCTGGGCCGCGTTTACAGCAGCAGGCCGATTTGAGTTTTTTTAGGCAACTTGCTCACCACCAATTGATGCGAACGCTGCAACAGCCCCTGCAGTTCCACGGCACCCAGCGGGTAGGGCGGATGCATGATGATCCACTGCGCCCGCGCCAGATACGGCGCCGGATGAATCCCCGGACGGTCGCAATGGCCGAGAAACAGATCCTTGTCGACCTTGAACGCCAGCGAGTCGCCGCGTAATCCCTGCAAGGCAAACATCTTGTTGCCGGCAATCGAGAACACCCGCACGCCGCCCCATTTGTAGTCTTCCCGCGCGCCGGGCAGGGCCAGACAAAACTCGGCAACTTCGGCTTCGCTCATTTTTCCCGGTTTCATAGCAACCGCTCCCCGCAAGCATTGAACGACTCGACCAGATGATCGATCCACGCACGTACCGCTGGCATTACCCCTCGCCGGTGCGGATACACCGCTTGCAGCCAGCCGCCGGGCAATGACCACTCCGGCAGCACCTGCACCAGCGTGCCGTTACGCAGTTCGGTCTCGCAGAACATCATTGGCAGCACGGTAAAGCCCTGGCCGGCCAGCACGCAGGCCTTGCGCACCACGAAGTCATCGATGCCCAGCCGCGCCTCCATACTCAGATCGACGCTCTTGCCTTGTTGGTCGAGCAAACGTACATGGACCATGCGATCGGCTTCCAGGGCGCCGAGTACTGGCAGGGTTTTCAGGTCCTGCGGATGATTGATGATCTTGCCCTGCATGAACGCCGGGCTGGCGATCACGACCGCTTGGGCCTGACGCAAGCGCCGCGTGACCAGCAACGGATCTTCATCACCGTGATCGCGCACACGCAACGCCACATCGATACCTTCTGTGACCAGATCGACTCGGCGGTTGAGCAGCACGACCTCCAACTGCACTTGAGGAAACTTGCCGAGAAAATCGCTGATCACCGTCGGCAGCATTTCATGGGCAAGCCCGGTCGGGCACGACACCCGCAAGCGCCCGCGCGGTTCGCTGGACATGCTCGCCACGGCTTCGTCAGCCATTTCGGCTTCCAGCAACATCGCCTGACAGTGGCGCAAATAGCGCTCGCCGACAGCAGTCAGATTCAGTTGGCGCGTGGTGCGTTGCAACAGACGTGCGCCGAGGCGTTCTTCCAGTTCGGCAATTCTTCTTGAAAGCCGCGACTTTGGAATGCCAAGCAGGCGTCCAGCGGCAGCGAATCCGCCGGCTTCGACCACTTTGGCGAAATAGTAGAGATCGTTGAGGTCCTGCATGTGTGCTTCCAGCCGTTCTATCAGTGGGACGAACTATCGCATTGTCAGCGACTAATCAGCTATTGGTTTGTTGCGTAGGATTGTCTCCATTCCGTCGCCACCGGCGATTCTTTCAGGAGAACCCACATGAAACTGTTGCACATCGATTCGAGCATTCTGGGCGACAACTCGGCTTCCCGTCAGTTAAGCCGTCAAGTCGTCGACGCTTGGCAAGCCGCCGAGCCGAGCGCCGTGGTCACCTACCGCGACCTGGCCGCTGATGCCATCAGCCATTTTTCCGCCAACACCCTGGTTGCCGCTGGCACCACTGCTGAATTGCGCGACGCTGCGCAACAGCACGAAGCCGAGCTGAGCGCTTCGACCCTGGCCGAATTCATCGCGGCCGACGCCGTGGTCATTGGCGCGCCGATGTACAACTTCACCGTTCCAACCCAGCTCAAAGCGTGGATCGATCGCGTTGCCGTGGCTGGTCAGACGTTCCGCTACACCGAAACCGGCCCTGAAGGCCTGTGCGGCGGCAAGAAGGTGGTGATCGTGTCGACCTCCGGCGGCATCCACGCCGGTCAGGCCAGCGGCATCGCTCACGAAGAATATCTGAAGCTGGTGCTGGGCTTCCTCGGCATCACCGATATCGAGATCGTCCGCGCTGAAGGCCTGGCTTATGGCGAAGAAGTGCGCAACAACGCGATGGGCGCTGCGCAAGCGAAGATCAGCGAGCAACTGTTCGCCGCCGCGTAAGGCTTGCGTGAAGAACAGCTACTGTTCAGGCAATCCCCAAAAAACTCTGTATTCTGGTTCTGCAAGGGCCAGATGCGGAGTTTTTTGTTTCCGGCTGTTACATAATCTGGCCCGGGTTATGCAGTTCCGGCACATCAGACGATGTGGTCCAACAGGGTGGGGCGTTCATGAGGCATCTTTGTGCAATGTTGCTGATTTGCCTGCTGGGCAGCCTGAATTCAGTGCAGGCCGCGCCGGGACGCCACCCTGTCTGGAGCGTTGGGTATCACGAAATGACTTTTCTCGACCCGCTTGATCTGCAACCGATGCGCGCCATTGCTTTCTACCCGTCCAGCGACCGCGAGCACATGAGTTTGCTTGAGGGTTACTCGGTCGAGGCCGGCGAAGACACCAAAGTGGCGATGGGGCGTTTCCCGATGTTGATGCTCTCCCACGGCAACACAGGCACGCCGCTGGCCTTGCATGATCTGGCGACATCGCTGGCACGCAAAGGCTTTGTGGTGGTGGCGGTGATTCATCCCGGTGACAACTGGCGGGACCATAGCCGACTCGGCACGTTGAGCAATCTGTACGGGCGGCCGATCCAGATTTCCCGGGCGATCACCGCGACGCTCGCCGATAACATGCTGGCGCCGTTCGTCAATGCTGATCAGGTCGGTGTGATCGGTTATTCGGCGGGGGGCGAGACCGCATTGATACTTTCCGGAGCGCAACCGGATCTGGATCGCCTGCGCCGCTATTGCCAGGAACGCCCGGACGATCACGACGCCTGCAATACGCAGGGCGAGCTGATTGTCGATCGCGACGACTTGCAACCGGTGGCCGATCCACGGGTTCACGCCTTGCTGCTGATGGCGCCGCTGAGCCTCAAATTCGGCCGCCATACCCTCGCCGATGTGCACGTGCCGGTGCTGCTCTACAGCGGCGACGGGGACAAACTGGTGGCCTTCGATAAAAACGCTGCCGCCCTGGCGCGCAAACTGCCTACCGCGCCGGACTTCAAACTGTTGGCAGGGGCAGGCCACTTCGTGTTCCTGGCACCCTGCAATGAAGAGCAGATCCGCGCCATGCCGGCGTTGTGCACCGATGCTGATGGCGTCGATCGCGAGGACATTCACCGCAACCTGATTTCCGAAGCGGGACGGTTTTTTGCCCATGCGCTGGGCAAATCGACGCGGGCAGGAATGCAGACTGCGGATCAGTAAGCCCGCCCCCAACACCCAATCGATGCCGAGAGCGGGCTTGCTGTCGCGCTGATCAGGACAGCGGCGGCGTGCGTGGCGGGATCTGGCGCTTGCTGCCGGTGGATTCGAACGCGGCGGCGAAGCGCAACAGATTCGAATCGTCGTAAGCGCGGCCGGCGAAGGTCAGGCCGACCGGCATACCGATGTCGGCCATCACGCCCATCGGTACGGTCACGGTCGGGACGCCGAGGTGGCGGATCGCGAGGTTGCCGTTGGCCACCCAGACGCCGTTGCTCCAGGCGATGTCGGCCGAGGCAGGATTGATATCGGCATCCGCCGGGCCGACATCGGCGACGGTCGGGAACAGCACCGCGTCGAGGCCGAGCTTGTCCATCCAGTCTTCGAGGTCGACGCGCCGGGTCTGCTCCAGGCCGCGCAGGCCATCGGGCACGGTAGGAATTTCATTCCACGGCGTGATGCCACGTTCGGCCATGCGCACATATTCGTCCATGCCGGCGGCCAGATCGCCTTCGCGGTTGGGTAGGGTGCCCGGGTCGTGCGGGAAGATTTTCGGCCCGTCGACGTCGACCAGGCGGTTGAGTGTCGGGTCGCCATTGGCCTGCAGGAAATCGTCGAACGCCCAGGCAGTCAGATCCCACAGTTCATGGTGGAGGAATTCTTTCGACACTAGCCCACGGGTGAACACGGTTGGCGTGCCAGGACGGTCGCCTTCGCAGTTGGAGACCAGCGGGAAGTCGGTTTCGATAACTTCGGCGCCAGCGGCCTCAAGGGCCTGACGCGCCTGCTGCCACAAGTCGATCACGGACGCGCGGGTGTTGATGCGCTGGCCGGTCGGGCCACCGATGCCGGGGGCTTCGCTGGTGCCGGCGTCCGGGTCGGCATTGATGTACATGCGCGGGATGGCGAAGCGTTTGCCGGCCAGCGCTTTTGCGTCGGCGGCCAGTTCGCGGTACGCAGCCGGGCGTACTTCGCTGACACGCGGGATCGGCACCCAGGGTTGCAGGCGCCACAGGTCGCCACGGGTGTCCGGGTCTTCGGCAACGACCACTTCGAGTACTTCAAGCAAGTCCGCCATGGTCCGCGCGAACGGCACGACGACGTCCATGGTCGGCGTCAACGGCCAGTTGCCGCGCACCGAGATTACGCCGCGCGAAGGGGTGTAGGCGCACAGGCCGTTGTTCGACGCAGGGCCGCGACCGCTCGACCAGGTTTCCTCGGCCAGACCGAACGCAGCGAAACTGGCAGCGGTGGCAGTGCCGGCACCGTTGGACGAGCCAGAGGCGAAGGGCGCAGTGAGGTAAGCGGCGTTGTACGGACTTTCAGCACGACCATAGACGCCGCGCTGCATGCCGCCATTGGCCATCGGCGGCATGTTGGTCTTGCCCAGGCAGATCGCCCCGGCAGCGCGCAGGCGTTCGATGGTGAAGGCGTCGCGATGGGCGACCAGATCAGCGAACGCCGGGCTGCCGGAAGCGGCGGTCAGGCCCTTGACCAGATAGCTGTCCTTGGCGGTGTAGGGAATGCCATCGAGTGGGCCAAGGGTTTGACCTTTGGCGCGGCGGGCGTCGGAGGCGCGGGCTTCGTTCAGCGCTTCAGGATTGCGCACGACGACGGCGTTGAGTGCCGTCGGGGTGTCGGCGCCATCGTAGGCATCAATACGCGCCAGATAGGCTTGCACCAGCTCCACAGCGGTGGTCTGGCCGGATTCGAGGGCAGCGCGCAATTGGGCGATGCAGACTTCGGTGACTTCAATCATGGGGTCACCTGTTGAGCGTGGATGTTCTGGGCAGGGGTATTCATAGCGGTTCTCGTGGCACGGCTTTAAGCGACAAGGTCAAGACTGGCGCCTATTTAACACCATGCGGCGGGCGGAGTAATCGGTGGTGTGATGGTTTTGTTGGTAGGTGGCCTGAGCATTCGTGTTGCCTGACCTTGCGCTTTCCCGAGCAGGCTCGCTCCCACATTGTCTTGTGTAAACCGATAATCCCGCTCTCCACAGGAAGACCGCGCCAACATGTTCTAGGCTCAGCGCATCCGGAATGCTGCGCCCTCAGGAATGTTGCCATGGAAGAGAAGCCGCTGATTGCCTTCAACAGCTCAAAAGCGTTGCTCGACGTGCTGATCCGCGCCGGGTTGATCGCGACCCTGGTGCTGTTCTGCTACGACATTTTTCATCCGTTTCTCAATGTGATGCTGTGGGCGCTGATACTCGCGATCACCCTGTATCCGCTGAACCAGACACTCGGGGCGAAACTCGGCAACCGTTACGGTTGGGCGGCGATTGTGCTGGTGTTGCTGGGGCTGGTAATCCTGCTGGTGCCGCTGAGCCTGCTCGGCGCATCCGTGGCCGATTCGGTGGAGGCGGGCATGCAAACCGTGGAAGCGGGGCACTTCGAGATTCCGCCGCCTCCCGCCAATGTTGCCGACTGGCCGCTGATCGGTGCGCCGCTGTATGGCATCTGGATGCACGCTTCGCAGGACCTGAGCTGGGTGTTCAAGGAACTCGCGCCGCACCTGACCAGTTGGGGCCGGGTGCTTTTGCATCAGGCCGCCGGCGTCGGCGCAGGCATCGTGGTGTTTGTCGTGGCGCTGATTGTCGCCGGGCTGATCATGACTCACGGCGAACGTGGCCATCGCACAGCGGTGGCGATCACTACGCGGATTTCCGGCCCGGTGCGTGGCCCGCAGATCGCTCAATTGTGCACCTCGACCATTCGCGCGGTGGCGCAGGGCGTGGTCGGTATCGCCTTCATCCAGATGATTTTGATCGGCGTGGCACTGGTGATCATGGGGGTGCCCGCTGCCGGCATTCTGGCTTTGATGGTGTTGCTGCTGGGCATCATGCAACTGCCGGTTCTGCTGATCACCGTGCCGGTGGTGGTGTTCGTCTTTGCCCATGACGGCGTCGGCGCCGGGACGATCATATTTGCCGTGTGGATGGTGATCGCCGGGCTTTCGGACAACGTGCTCAAACCGATGTTGCTCGGACGTGGCGTGGCTGTGCCGATGCCGGTGGTGCTGATCGGCGCGCTGGGCGGCATGGTCACCAGCGGCATCATCGGCCTGTTCACCGGGCCGGTGATTCTGGCGGTCGGTTATGAATTATTCATCGGCTGGGTTTATCAACCGACCGACGTCAGCGAAGTGCTGGACGAAACCTCCCACGACAATCAGCCATAAGGAAAGGCGCATGCGTAACGGGCTGATGGTGCTGGCGATGATGCTGGCTGCAACACTGTGGTCCGGGCTCGGCCAGGCACTGGAAGACACCACGACAGCAAAGGACGAAGCGGTAGAACTGAAGGTGGCCAACCGCAGCATCATGCTGTTTCGCGCGACCATCCTCGGCGAGGCGCCGGCCTCACGGGTCAAGCGGGCGAAGCGGGTGATCAGTGAAGCGCTGGAGGAAGACCCGGAACTGAAGATCAGCACGGATTCGATCCAGAACAGTTACATGGTGCTCATCGGCAATACCCGGGCGTTTATCGTTGCGCCCAAGGATGTCGACAGCCTGGCCTATTCCTCGGTGCAGGAAGCCGCCGAAGGCGCAGCGGAAAAACTGCGTCAGGTGGTCAACGAAACCCGTGAAGCGCGTAACGTGCAGATGATTGTGCGTTCGCTGGCGCTGGCGGCGGTGGCCACGCTGATCTACCTGGCGCTGCTCTGGTGCCTGTCATGGCTGCGCCACAAGCTGTTGGCGAAACTGCCGGCGCTGATGGATCGCCACACCCAGGCGCTGAAGGTCGGGCGGGTGCAACTGATCGATTCGAACTTCCTCTACCCGTTGGTCAGCCGCTGTCTGCTGTTCCTGCGTTGGTTGGTGATTCTGCTGCTGACCTACGAATGGCTCGGCTTTGTGCTGTCACGCTTCCCGTATACGCGGCCATGGGGCGAAAGCCTTAACAATTATCTGGTGGAACTGGCCGGTTATCTGTTGCAGGGCATCGTCGACGCGATACCGGGCCTGGGCGTGGCGCTGGCGATTTTCTTTATTGCCCGCGGCGTGACCGCATTTACCCGACGCATTTTGCGTCGGATGGCCGCGCCGGGGACGTTCAGCTGGCTCAACCATGAAACCCTGCAGCCGACGCAACGCCTGACAGCCCTGGCAGTCTGGCTGTTTGCTCTGGCGATGGCTTATCCCTATTTGCCCGGCGCCGGTACCGATGCGTTCAAAGGCCTGTCGGTGCTGATCGGCCTGATGATTTCCCTTGGCGCCACCAGCGTCGTCGGGCAAGCGGCGGCCGGGTTGATCCTGACCTATACACGAACCTTGCGCCCCGGCGAGTTTGTCAGAATCGGCGAGTACGAAGGCACTGTTACCGAGCTGGGCATGTTCACCACGCGCATTCGCACCGGTCTCGGTGAAGTGCTGACGCTGCCAAATTCATTGATCACCGGCACCGTGACCAAGAACTACTCGCGCACCGTGCAAGGTCCGGGCTACGTGGTCGACACGGTGGTGACCATCGGCTATGACACCCCATGGCGGCAGGTCGAAGCGATGCTGCTGGAGGCGGCCAAACGCACTCCGGGCGTAATCGAAGATCCGCCGGCGCAGGTATTCCAGACCGCACTGTCGGACTTCTATCCCGAGTATCGACTGGTGGCCCAGGCCATCCCCAGCCAGCCGCGACCGCGTGCGGTGCTGTTGAGCATGCTCCATGCCAATATTCAGGACGTGTTCAATGAATACGGCGTGCAGATCATGTCGCCGCATTACCTGGGCGATCCGCAGCAGGAAAAACGCGTGCCGCCGGAGCAGTGGTACACCGCGCCGGCGCAGGCACCGAAGGAGCAGTGATCCCTAGAACCGCCAGACCATACCGCCGCCCAGCACGTGCAGGGCGGCGTTTTTATATTCGCCGGAGACCGAGCCGCCAGAGCGCGCTTTGGTCTGTTGCACGTCCATGTCGCCGAGGTAGATCAGCGTGTAGCTCATGTGCACATCGACATCGTCCTGCAATGCATAGCTGACCCCGGTCGCCAGCCGCCACGCTTCGTTCATCGGGTTGTCGACGGTGCGATCCTTGTCATCCACCGCCGAGGAGTCGTAACCCAGGCCGACGTTCCAGCGCAGTTTCGGGTTGATCTGATGCTGCGCGCCGATCGAGGCATGCCAGGTGTCCTTGTATTGGCGCTGCGCAGTTCTTGAGGTCGAGCCCAGGCCAGTGTCGACTTCCACGCCGACCTTGCCGAAATCGCTCCAATCCTGCCAGCCGAGGCTGCCGAGCAGCGTCCATTGCGGATCGAGCTGGTAGGACACGCTGGTGGTGACGGTCTGCGGCACGTTCATGTCGACGTTCAGCTGATCGGCGTCGAGACGGTTGAGCGCCAGACGCAGCAGCGGATTGGTGATTTTCTTCAGCTCGGGTTTGTCTTCGAATTTGAGCTTGATCTTGCTGGTCCAGGCCAGCCCGAGTTTTGTGCGTTCGTTGAGGTTGTAGAGCACGCCGACGTTGGCACCCGTGCCCCAGTCGGTGTCCTTGTAGCGCAACTGACCATCTTCGGCGTTGCCCAGACCGAGCACGTTATTGTTGACGGCCACTTCGGTGCGGAAGTAGCCAAGCATGAAGCGCGGGCCGAGGCCGACGGACAGGTCGTCGGTGATCTTGTAGGCATAGGTGGGCTGGAATGACACGCCGATAATGGCCGACTCCTGAGCGAAATAGCGCCCGGCCCAGTCATCGTCGTAGTCCAGCGCCAGTCCGAAATTGCCGTACATGCCGAAGCCGATCGAGGAGCGATCATCGAGCTGGTGGCTGATGAAGAAGCTGGAGCCGGGCAGGTACTTCAAGGCGTTGCCGCCTTCGTTGCCGCCGAAGGTATTGGCATTGTCTCGGGAGAAACTGATATCGCCGAGAATCAACTGCGCATTGAAGTTGATCTGGGTGCCGGCCAGTTGGCTGATGCCCGCCGGGTTGGTCATCAGAATGCTCGGATCACTGGCCATGACCGCGGAACCGGCGTTGGCCAGGCCGCTGCCTTCGTGGCCGGCTTCGTAAATCATGATGCCGCCGGCTTCGGCCTGGAGGCTGGCGAAGAGCAATCCGCCAGCGACCGAACTTTTCATCAGCTTGAACATGTGAACTCCTTGAATGGCATGCGATCCGGTTTCAAGGCTAGCTCAAGCTCGGCGCTGCGTCGGACAGATTGCCGACGCCGTACCGTTCAATCGATGCGCGGATGCTGGAGCGCCAGTTCCTTGCGCTTGGCTTCCAGCGCGGCGATTTCGGCATCGATGTCTTCGATTTTCTGCTCGATGTTGTCGTGGTGTTCCTGCAGCAGTTCCTTGGCCTCTTCGAGGTCGGAAGCCGCTGGGGCGGCGCCGCGCAGGGGTTTGTTGGCGGTTTCCTTCATGGTCACACCGGTGACCAGGCCGACTACCGCGATAACCATCAGGTAATACGCAGGCATGTACAGGTCGTTGGTGCTTTCCACCAGCCAGGCCACGGCAGTCGGGGTCAGGCCGGCGATCAACACCGAAACGTTGAAGGCACTGGCCAGCGCGCTGTAGCGGATGTGCGTGGGAAACATCGCCGGCAGGGTCGAGGCCATCACACCAATGAAGAAATTGAGCAGCACCGCGAGGATCAGCAGGCCGGAGAAGATCAGGCCGATGCTGCCGCTGTTGATCAGCATGAACGCCGGAATGGCGAAGATGAACAGGCCAATGCTGCCGACGACGATGAAGGGCTTGCGGCCGATTTTGTCGCTGATGAAACCGATCAGCGGCTGCACGAAGAGCATGCCGACCATGATCGCGATGATGATCAGCACACCGTGGTTTTCGCTGTAGTGCAGGTTGTGCGTCAGGTAGCTCGGCATGTAGGTGAGCAGCATGTAATAGGTGACGTTGGTCGCCGCGACCACGCCGATGCAGGTCATCAGGCTGCGCCAGTGTTTGGTCGCAACTTCCTTGAACGAGACTTTCGGGCCACCGGCAAGGCCTTCACGGTCGCCTTGTTCGAGTTTTTCCACGTGCTGCTGGAACGCCGGGGTCTCTTCCAGCGCGTGGCGCAGATACAAGCCGATCATGCCCAGTGGCAGGGCGAGGAAGAACGGTATCCGCCAGCCCCATTCTTCGAAGCGCTGTTCTCCAAGAATGGTCGAAATCAGCACCACGACCCCGGCGCCGAAGACGAACCCGGCGATCGAGCCGAAGTCCAGCCAACTGCCAAGGAACCCGCGTTTACGGTCAGGCGCGTATTCCGCGACGAAAATCGAAGCGCCGGTGTACTCGCCACCGACCGAGAAGCCCTGAGCCATTTTCGCCAGCAACAGCAGGATCGGCGCCCAGATGCCGATCGAGGCATAGGACGGAATCAGGCCGATGGCAAAGGTGCTCAGGGACATGATGACGATGGTCGCGGCGAGGACTTTCTGCCGTCCGTATTTGTCGCCCAGCGCACCAAAAAACAGCCCGCCCAGCGGACGAATCAGGAATGGCACGGAGAAGGTCGCGAGCGCGGCGATCATTTGCACGCCGGGATCGGCGCCTGGGAAGAAGACCTTGCCGAGCACATAGGCGACAAAGCCGTAGACGCCAAAGTCGAACCACTCCATGGCGTTGCCCAGTGCGGCGGCGGTGATCGCCTTGCGCATCTTGGCGTCGTCAACAATGGTGATGTCTTTCAAACCGATCGGTTTGACGGTGTTCTTGCGTGATTTCATTGCGATGTTCCCGCTCGCTGATCCAGATACCGCTGCGATGCCATCTCCATGATGGCGCCGGCTGTTCTGGCTCAGATACATGCGGACACGAAATAATTCACCGATCGCTGGAATTAATTTCGACATATGTGCTGCATGGCCTCGAACCCTCTGGGAGTGGGGTTGTACACCAAGGCGGTGGCGCATTCAGCATTGCAGTGCCTGATCTGGCGCTTTCGCGAGCAAGCCCGCTCCCACGGGGGATTTGTGTGTTGCCGGGGTATTGCGTACGCCGGCAAACAGTGTGGGAGTGGGCTTGCTCACGAAGGCGGCGGCGCATCCAACATAAGGTTTACAGCGCAGCTTTCACCTGCAAGCCCACCACCAGCGCATTGTCGATGTGCTGCCCGGAAAACGCCCCGGGTTCAATGATGTATTGCAGGTTCGGGCGCAGGGTCAGCCATGGGCTGGCCTGGTAGCCGTAGCCCAATTCAATCAGTTGCTCGGCGCTGTCGAGATTCGGGAACGCAGCACCTTTGGCCATTGCGTCGTCCTGTTGCACATCACGGCTGCGCGGGTTCGGCACGGCGCGGCCATAGCCTAGGGCTACGGTGTCATGCGGGCGGCCTTCGAACGGTTTGTACAAAACCACGCCGGTGCCGTACCACTTGCTGAACGGCGAGGCCGCTTTACTGGCTGCCGAATACTGGCCGAACGCATGCAGGCTGCGGCCTTCGGAGGTCGGCGAGCGCCACACCGCCTGATCGATCAGCAAATAATGCCCGCCACGCCCGGACACCTCGTCGTCGCTGCCAATGCGTTTCACGTCTGAGCTGTCGTAGTAATAGCCGAACTTGTACTCACCCGGCAGCTCGCCGGCGTGCTTGTACACCAACTCGATCGGCACAACGGTGCCGGTGGTGTGTTTCGGCCCCAAATGCCAGGCGCGACTCGAATTGCCATTGCTTTGCGGGTCGACGTTGAACGCCGCCACACGCAGTTGCCAGGAAGAGGACAGGTCATATTTGACCCGCACGCCCAAATGCGCGTTCGGGTAGTTTGCCCAGCCGCTGCCACCAGACATGTTCAGCGGATGCCCGCAGAAACCGGCGTTCATGAAGTTGCACAGAATGCCGCTGTCGAGGCCGCCGAGGTCGTTGCCCATGGCCATGTAGCCGAGCTTCACGTTCAGCGCCGGGGTGAACAGGCTGCGCTCGTAACTCAGTTCGGTCAGACGCGTGTACAGGCCGCCGTAGTTTTCCTGAATCGGCAAACGGTTGCCGACCAGATCTTCCGAGGCGCTGTTGCCGCGTCGGTCGTTGACGGTCAGTTGGATCTTTCCGGCATCGTCGACCCCATAAAGTCTGCTCAGATCGAACTGCACGCCGAGCTTGATGTTCTGCGAATAACGCGCCGAGCGGTGCAGGCCGCCGTCGGCGTTGTAAGCGGTTTCGCCGCTGTAATCGCCGGTGAACTTGATGCCGTCTTCATCGAGTTGATGGCGCAGGCCGCCCCAGTCACCGGTCAAGGTGCTGCGGGTCAGCAGATCGGAATCGCTGGCGGCCAGCGCGGGGAGGGCAGTGGCGCAGCTCAGGCCCAGCAACAGGCCAGTGGAAAGCTTGGTACGAGAAAAGCGAACAGCCGATGACATGTGAATCCTTCCTGCTGAAATCTTTAACGCAATAAAACGGCGACGCGGTGCTTTGGGGCACCGCGCGCTGGGGGGAGGTTGGTTGTGCGGCAGAGAGTTACGGCAGGGCGTAAGCCATCACGTAATCGCCACGATCGGTCGACTGGCGTGCGCCGCCAGCGGTGACGACGATGTACTGCTTGCCGGTTTTCGGCGAAACGTAGGTCATTGGGCCGCCCTGGCTGCCGACCGGCAGACGGGCTTTCCAGACTTCTTCACCGTTGCCGCTGTTGAAGGCGCGCAGGTAGAAGTCCTGAGTGCCGGCAATGAAGATCAGGCCACCCTGGGTCGACAGGGTGCCGCCGAGGGTTGGCAGGCCGATCTTGATCGGCAGGTGCATGCGGATGCCCAGGGGGCCGGTGTCTTCAACGGTGCCGACCGGAACCTGCCACGCGACTTTCTGGGTCTTCATGTCGATCGCGGTCAGGGTGCCGAACGGCGGCGCCTGGCACGGAATGCCGGCCACCGAGAGGAAGCGGTTCTTGTTCACTGCGTACGGCGTGCCTTTGAGCGGAACTGCGCCCATGCCGGTGTTCAGCGCTTCGCCACCGCCAGCGGCCTGGCCTTTGTTCTGCGACGGGATCATCTGGATCCACAGACCCAGGCGCATGTCGTTGACGAAGATGAAACCGTGCACCGGGTCAGTGGAGATGCTGCCCCAGTTCATACCACCCAGCGAACCGGGAAAGCTCAGCGATTTGTCGGTGCCCGGCGCGGTGTACAGACCGTCGTAGCGCATGCTCTTGAAGTCGATGCGGCAGAGCAACTGGTCATACGGCGTGGCGCCCCACATGTCCGATTCAGTCAGGTGCTGCGCGCCGATCTGCGGCATGCCCACGGATTTCGGCTGAGTCGGCGAGTACGGCTCGTTCGGGATGTTCGCGGCTTTCACCGGTACTTCCTTGACCTCGGTGAGCGGCTTGCCGGTGGCGCGGTCGAGCACGTAGATCTGCCCGGCCTTGGTGCCGATGACCAGCGCCGGAATACTCTGGCCGTCCTTGTCGAAATCGATCAGGCTCGGCTGCATCGGCAGGTCGAAGTCCCACAGATCGTTGTGCACGGTCTGGAACACCCAGCGTTCTTCACCGGTGCTGGCGTCCAGCGCAAGAATCGAGGCGCCGTACTTGTGGTCCAGTTCGCTGCGCTCGACACCATAGATGTCAGTGGACGAGCTGCCCATCGGCAGGAACACCGTGTTGGTCGCCGCGTCGTAAGACATCGGCGCCCAGCTGTTCGGCGTGCTGCGCACGTAGGTGCTGCCATCGGCCGGCGCGTTGCGGTCCTGCGGGTTGCCCGGGTCGAACGCCCAGCGCATGGCGCCGGTGATCACGTCAAAACCACGGATCACGCCGCCCGGCATGTCGCTTTGCACGTTATCGGCAACGCGACCGCCGACCACAACCGTAGTGCCAGCCATCAATGGCGCGGACGACAACTGATAGTAGCTGTCCGGGACGTCACCCAGACCGGCTTTCAGATCGACCTGGCCGTTGTTGCCGAAACCCTGGCAGAACTCGCCGGTGTCGGCATCGACCGCGATCAGGCGGGCATCGATGGTGTTGGTCAGCAGACGACGCTGGCAGTTGGCGGCCGGCTCAGGTTTGGATTCGATGATCGGCGAATTCGCTGGCTGCGCGATGGCAGCGGTGCGATCGAAATACGCCATGCCACGACACCGCTGCCAGACTTTCGACTGGGCGTTGATCTGGTTCTTCCAGATTTCCTTGCCGGTGTCAGCGTCCAGTGCGATCAGGTTGTTGTGCGGGGTGCAGATGAACACCTTGTTGCCGACCTGCAGCGGGGTGAGCTGGTCTTCAGCGCCATTGCCATCGCTTTCGGCGACGTCACCGGTGTGGTAAGTCCACGCGACTTTCAATTTGTCGACGTTGTTGCGGTTGATCTGATCGAGCGCGGCGAAGCGGCTGCCACCTTCGGTGTTGCCGTAGTGCGCCCAGTCTTTTTGCGCCTTGGCCGGTTCGACCGGGGTCAGGCCCGGACCGGTACCAGTGGCGGCAACCGTTGGATGGGCGACGAACATGTTGCCGGCCGCAACGGCCACACCGACCGCCAGCACCGCGGCAACGGCGTACGCGCCACGACCCGCCAAGCGGCCATTGGCGCGCGCCAGCAACGGATAGACCAGAGCGACGACCATACCGATTGCGCTGAACATGAACAGCCGCGAAAACACCGGCCAGAACACCAGCCCGGCGTCAGCCACGGCCCAGATCGCGGTGGCCACCAGAAACGCGGCGAACAGCCAGGCGCCAGTAGTTTTCTTCAGTGCGATCAGCACACCGGCAACGGTCATCGCCAGACCGCCAACCAGGAAGTACCAGGAACCGCCCAGACTGACCAGCTTCACTCCGCCGGCCGCGAGCGCCAGACCGAGCAGGGCGATGATCACGCCAAGGCCGACCAGAATGAACGTTGAAACGCCTGAGACGCGTTGACTGTGGTTCACATTGAAAGTCCCGTTTGAATGAAGCGCGGGATTATAGCGGTAACTAACCATTCAGTTAACCGCAGTTTTGCCATGAAACCCGGCACTTCTGTGAATCAAGCGTGGTGCAGGTTGAGGAAAACGCAAGCCGAGAGGGTTTTCTCCAAGGTTCAACAGGAGGAGCGTGTTGGGCGTGAAATTGCAGCGCGCATGCTCAGATACCGCAGTGAATTCAAACCTCACCTCAGCCTTCTCCCCGAGGAAAGCGAGCTGATTTGCGGCCTATGGTCACCTCGGTATTGCAGAGTCGGATTCACCCGACCAAACAACTCGGTCAGTTTGTTCCTCCTGTGGCAGAAGGCTAGGGTGAGGGGCTTTGGGGATCCATCGTGATGGCGACCTTGCCCTTGGCCCGGCCTTGTTCAACGTAGTGCAGCGCATCAACTATCTGATCGAACGGGAAGGTGCGGTCGATCACCGGTTTGATCACCCCCGCCTCGATCAGCGCGGTGATTTTCTGCAACTGGTTGCCATCGGCACGCATAAAGACAAACGAATAACCCACCCCGTGTTTGCCCGCTTTGCGGCGAATCCCGCTGCTGAGCAGACGCATGGCCAGCCCAAGCAGCCAGGACAGACCCTGCTCGTGAGCGAACTGCGCCGTCGGCGGGCCGGACAGGGAAATCAGCTGGCCACCCGGTTTCAGCACCTTCAGCGATTGTTTCAGCACATCGCCGTCGAGGCTGTTGAGCACCACATCGTAGTCGCGTAGGTCGTTGGCAAAATCCTGCTGCTTGTAATCGATCACTTCGTCAGCGCCCAGCGCCTTGACCCACTCGACATTTGCCGTGCTGGTGGTGGTCGCAACGAAAGCGCCAAGGTGTTTGGCCAGTTGAATGGCGGCCGTGCCAACGCCACCGGAGCCGGCGTGAATCAGTACTTTCTGGCCCTTCTTCAACTTGGCGACGTCGACCAGTGCTTGCCACGCCGTCAACGCCACCAGCGGCATGCCCGCTGCCTCGGTCATATCGAGATTGACGGGTTTCCAAGCGACCGCTGTCTCATCGACGGCGATGCGTTCGGCAAACGTGCCGCTCCTGTTTTCAGGTGCACGCGCATAAACCTTATCGCCCGGCTTGAAACGCTTGACCGCCGCACCGGTGCTGAGCACCACACCGGCGACATCGTTGCCCAATATCAACGGCATTTGATAGGGCAGGATCATCTTGAATTCACCGCTGCGAATCTTCAGATCCAGCGGGTTGACGCTGCTGGCATGCACTTGGATCAGCACATCATTGGCGCCGACCAGCGGCTCTGGGACGTCGCCAATGCGGCCGTTCTGCTTGCCGTAGCGCTCGATGAAAAATGCCTTCATTGCAGATGCTCTCGTTGTAAGGAACCCGCCGCAATTGCGGCGGGTTCGGTTGAGGTCAGGATTGCGTCAGATAACGCTGCGCCACTGCCGACTGGCGGATCTGCCCCAACAGGCCCTGCCGCGCGGTTTGCAGGGCATCCCAGCGTTCGCCTTCGTGCAGCGGCGGAATGGTCACGACTTCGCGACGATCAAAACCGACCAGCGCGGCGTCGACCATGTCGCCGACTTCCATGATGTCGGTGAGGGTGTTGATGTCGATTCCGGCACGGTCCCAGATCTCCGTGCGGGTGGCGGCGGGCAACACGGCTTGCACGTACACGCCCTGTGGCGACAATTCCAGGCTCAGGCCCTGGGAGAGGAACAGCACGAACGCTTTGGTCGCGCCATAAACGGACATGCCGAACTCCGGCGCCAGGCCCACCACTGAGCCGATATTGATGATCGCGCCGTCGCCAGCCTTTGCCAGACGCGGGGCGACGGCACTGGCCAGCCGCACCAGCGCCGTGGTGTTGAGCGCGACCAATTGCGCCACGCTGTCGGTGCTCTGTTCGATGAACGTGCCGGATTGCGCGGCGCCGGCATTGTTGACGAGGATGCCGATGCGCGCGTCGTCACGCAGACGCGCTTCGACGGTCTGCAGATCGCCGAGGCGGGTCAGGTCAGCCTGCAGCACCTCAACGTTGACGTTGTATTCAGCGCGCAAAGCGGCGGCGAGGGTGTCCAGGCGCGTCTGATCCCGGGCGACCAGCACCAGATCGTGCCCACGTTGGGCAAAACGTGCGGCATACACCGCGCCGATGCCAGTGGAGGCGCCGGTGATCAGAACAGTAGGGCGAGTAGTCATGGTGTTGGCTCTTTTCAGGGGAAGACTGTTTTCGGGCTTTTAGGATGATGACCGAAATCTAAGCTGTCAACGGTTTTGATTATGCCCAACATCTATGTATCATCGGCGCATGATTTTTCAGCGCTGGAGGTATCCAACATGCGCGTATCCAAAGCTCAGGCACAGGCCAATCGCGAGCACATTGTCGAAACGGCTTCCATGATGTTCCGCGAACGCGGTTATGACGGGGTTGGCGTGGCTGACCTGATGGCGGCCGCCGGTTTTACTCACGGTGGTTTCTACAAACACTTCGGCTCCAAGGCCGACTTGATGGCCGAAGCATCGGCCAACAGCCTGGCGCAGTCGCTGGCCGGCGCTGAAGCAATGAGCGTGCAGGATTTCATCGACGTGTACGTCTCGCGTGACCATCGCGACGGCCGGTCGACCGGTTGCACCATGGCGGCGTTGTGTGGCGATGCGGCGCGGCAGTCAGGGGATTTGAGGGCGGCGTTCGCCGAGGGCATCGAGCGCATGTTGCAGACGCTTGGCGAGAAATACCCGAGCGCAGCAGATGCACCAGAAGGTGAGGGCAGATCCCGAATGATCGATTTGCTCGCCCGTGCGGTCGGGGCAATCATGCTCTCGCGGGCCTGCCCGGATGACTCGGCACTGGCCGATGAGATTCTGACGGTGTGTCACGCCTCGATGACGGCGTCGTTGCCAGTCATCAAGGCGCCGGAAGATAAGCCGCAACACAGCTGAAGCAAAAGCCGCTCAGCCTGACCCCCTCTCGGAGGGAGAGGGCTGGGCGGGGGGCGTTGCCAAAGCCGTACGCCAGCGCCTTGCGTGAAGACACTCAGGCATGGAACGGGTAATCGACGTACCCGCGCTGATCGCCGCCGAAGAAACTGCTCGGATCCGGCGTGTTCAGCTCAAGCCCATCATGCAAGCGACGCGGCAGGTCCGGGTTGGCCAGGAATGGCCGGCCAAAGGCAATGATGTCGGCGCGATTGGCCTTTAGCGCTTGTTCGGCAGACTCGGCGTCGTAACCGCCAGCGAGGATCAACACGCCGTTCCAGGCCTGCCGCAGTTGGGCGATGATTGCGTCCCAGCGCGGGTCGAAATTCTCGTCCTTGACCGTGCCGACCATGGCCGGCTCGACCAGGTGCAGGTACGCCAGATTCCACTGGTTGAGCGCTTCGACCAGATAACCGAAGGTCGCCTCGGGCGTGTCATCACCCATGCCCATGAAACGGCCCATCGGCGTCAGGCGCACGCCGACGCGTTCGGCGCCGACTTCCTCGGCAACGGCGGCAACCACTTCGAGCAGAAAGCGCGCACGGTTCTCCACGCTGCCACCATAAGCATCATCGCGCTGGTTGCTGTTGCTGTTGAGAAACTGGTCGAGCAGATAACCGTTGCCGGCATGGATTTCCACGCCGTCCATGCCCGCGTTCAACGCGTTGCGCGCGGCGCGGCGATAGTCTTCAACGATGTCGGCAATTTCTGCGGTTCCGAGGGCGCGTGGTACCGGCACATCACCCCACACGCCGTTGCCGTGTTCATCGACGATAAAGGTCTTGCCCGGCACTGGCAGCGCGCTCGGGGCTACCGGCAGACCGGCGTCAGGCTGGAAACTGGGGTGCGAAACCCGGCCAACATGCCACAGCTGCATGAACACAAGACCTTTGGCCTCGTGCACCGCCGTGCTCACTTCACGCCAGGCCTGGACTTGCGCATCGGTGTAGATCCCCGGCGTCCACGCATAGCCCTGGCCTTGCTGAGAAATTTGCGTGGCCTCAGTGACGATCAGCGCGGCACTGGCACGTTGGCGGTAGTACTCGGCGTTCATCGCAGTCGGTACGTCGCCCGGTTGGCCGGCGCGTGAGCGGGTCAGGGGCGCCATCGCCACGCGATGGGCAAGGGTGTAAGGGCCGAGGGCGATGGGTTGGAACAGGCGACGGGTCATGGGTAGCTCCGGATGTCGATAAGTGGGGTTCAAGCGCGGCCGCCAGGTGCCGCGCGCCGTGCAGGTAACTTAACCGGGGGTGGCGGGGCTGATAATCCGTGGCCGGCGCTACGCAGTGTTGCGCGGCACGCAACGGCGCCCGCGCTCATCGGGCATGAGCGCGGGCGGGGTTCAGGCAGGTTGGCTGGAACGGGTCAGCGGCAGGTTCAGCCAGCGCCGGCCCGTGGCATTGCTGACCGCGTTGCCGAGCGCGGCAGCCATTGGCCCCTGAACGATTTCAGCGGCACCGAGGAAGGGTTCACCCGGTTGGTCGAGCAAGTGCACATCGACTTTTTTCGGCAATTGCGTAAACCGCAAAATCGGATAACCGCTCCAGTCGTAGCTGCGAATACCACCAGCGTCGTAGGCAACTTTTTCATAGAGCGTCCAGCTCGTCGACTGGACGATGCCGCCCTCGACCTGATTTCGCAGACCATCGGGGCTGACGATCTGGCCGACGTCGACCGCTGTCACCACATGATCGACACGGATCTCGCCGGTCTGCGGATGCACTCGCAATTTCACCGCGAGGGCGCAGTAACCCATGATGTTTTTGTAGCGGGCGAAGGCAAAACCGATTCCCGCGCCTGGCTCACTGCTCTTGTGTGGCCAGCCGATTTCGTCACGCACGCGCTCGATCACGGCACGAGCACGCGGATCGCTGAGATGAGCCAGCCGCAACGCCACCGGATTGAGCCCGGCCTTGATCGCCAACTCATCAATACCCGCCTCAATGGCGAAGATATTGATGTGCGCACCGAGCGAGCGCATGGCCGAGGTGCGAAAGGGCATGGTGGAGACGAAGTTCATGTTGATTCGCGTCGCGCTCACCTCGTACAGCGGCACCGCGTTGCGATCACCATCACCTTCGGGCAGGGCGATTGGCACCGATGGCGCCGAGGCGAAGGGTTTGGCCAATAGACGTGCCGGCAGCAGGCGTCCGGCGTTGACGATGCGCTCGTTGTGCGGCGTGGTCCACAGCTCGTAATTCCAGTCCTGCAAACGGCCCTGACTGAGGCCGGCATCGACTTCGGTGACCATCGCCGAACTGTACGGCTCCCAAAGATTTTCCTGCTCGCGCATCCATTGCACGCGCACCGGCGTGCCCGGCAGGCGCATGGCGATCAGCGCGGCATCGGCGGCGGCATCATCGGCGCCGTTGTGGCCGTAACAGCCCGACCCCTCGGTATGAATGCAGCGCACACGCTCCGGCGGCAGACGCAGCATTTCGGCGATGCCGGCGCGCAATGGATAGACGCCCTGGGTGTGGGTCCACACCGTGAGCACACCATCGTTGAACCAAGCCACCGCACAGGACGGGCCGATCGAACCGTGCATCAGATATTGCTTGGTGACCCGCGCCTTGAAGCGCGTTTCAGCCGCGCCGCCAGGATTGCCGTTGTTGCTGATCGGATAGCGCTTGGACGGCAGGTGCTTGAGCAAATCGTGGATGGTGGCGGCTTCGGGAATCGCCTCGCCACTGCTCCACTTGGCACTTTCAATGCCGGTGCGCATGGCTTTGATCGCTTGCCATTCATCTCGCGCGACCACCGCGAGATAGTTGCCGTCGCGGATTACCTTGACCACACCGTTCAACGCTTCAATGGACGCCGCATCGAAGGCCTGTAAAGCGCAGCCGGGACGCGGCGGGCGAATCACCCGCGCATGCAGCATGCCCGGCAAGCGCATATCCTGCACGAATGCCGCGCCGCCGCTGACCTTGGCCGGAATGTCGAGGCGCGGCAGGTTGTGCCCGATCAGTTTGAAGTCGGCCGCCGCCATCGCCGGTGATTGCGCCTTCGCGTATTGGTGCACGTCGACATGTTTGACTGCATCGGCGTAAGCCATGCGCTGCCCGCCCGGGCCTTCGATCACGCCATCGCGGGTGCTCAGTTGCGCAGCATCGACTTGCCAATTGCGCGCGGCGGCCTCGACGAGCATTTCGCGTACCTGCGCGGCCGCGTTGTACAGGGCGGTGCCGCTGTCGAAAATGCTGTGGCTGCCAGCGGTGTAGCCTTCGTTGGGCGTCAATGCTGTGTCGGCGGTGAGCAAGTTGATCGCGCTGGCCGGCACCTGTAAACGCTCGGCGGCGATTTGCAGCAACGCGGTTTTCACTCCGGTGCCCAGCTCGACCTTGCCGGTGTACACGGTGATGCCGTCGGAGCCGATGCGAATCCACGCGTCCAGAAAAGGGTTGGTGCGCAGGCTACCGGGCAGGTCCGGCGCCAACACCACAGTACCGAGGGTGTCGACTTCGGTGTCGGCCAACACACGCCGCGCTACCGGCATCAGCGTGAAGGCCATGAGCAACGCACCGCCGCGCAGGAAGGCCCGGCGGCTGGGGTTCAAGCCGTTTGCTTCGCTCATGTCAGGCTCCCGTTGTGCCCGGCCACCTGTTTGATCGCTTCGATGATGCGCAAATGCGTACCGCAACGGCACAGATTGCCGGCCATGTGTTCGCGGATGGTTTGTTCGTCCGGGTGCGGATCACGTTCGAGCAACGACTGTGCGCGCATCAGCATGCCGGCGATGCAGTAACCGCATTGCGCGGCCTGCTTGTCGATGAACGCCGCTTGCAGCGGGCCGGGTTTCTCCGCGCTGCCGAGGCTTTCCACGGTGCGGATCTTTTTGCCTTCAAGGCCGGCGCACGGCGTCAGGCAGGCGAACACCGGCTGGTCGTCGACGATTACCGTGCACGCGCCGCACTGGCCCAGGCCGCAGCCGTATTTAGCTCCGTTGAGGTTCAAGTGATTGCGCAGCGCGTACAGCAGTGGCATGTCCGGTTCCAGCTCCAGCGGCTGGGCGGCACCATTGACGGTGAGAGTGATCTGGCTCATTTCGTCTCCTGACGTAACGCTTCGATAGTGGAAGAGAGGTCGGCCCAGGGCTGCTCGGGTCGGGCTTGCTCACGCAGGTACGCCGCAAGTGCGCCGAGCTGCGCGTTGTCGAGGCTGGCGGCAAACGGCGGCATCACCGGGCCGGGCGCGCCGGGAATGGCGGGCACGCCTTCGAGCACGGTCTTGAGAAAATTGCGCGGGCTGGCCGCTTGCAGCACCGAGGTGCTGTGCAGGCCTGGGCGGCCGTCGATTTCGCGCATCGGCGCGGCGGCTGCGTGACACCCGGCGCAGGCACTGCTGAAGAGCAGCGCGCCGGTGCTGTCATCCGCTGGACTAGTCGGCTGCTTTTGCGCTGTGATTTCGGTCACCGCGTGCGGGTTTTGCAGGCTCAGCAGGTAGTCGGCAATCGCCTCGGCTTCGCTGGCCGGCAAACGCGCCAGGCTCAGGCTGACCGGGCGCATCGGGCCGGCGGGGGTGCCATGGCCATCGACCACGTCGGCGCGAAGATAGCCGACCAATTGCCCGCGATTCCATGGGTTGGCGCGTTGCCCGAGGCCAACCAGCGCCGGCGCTTGCCAGCCATCGACGCTGCCGCCCTGCAAATATTCCGAGGATTTTTCCGCGCCGATCAGGTTCAGCGGCGAATGGCAGCCAGCGCAGTGGCCCGGGCCGTCAACCAGATAACGTCCGCGATTCCATGCGGCGCTGTGTTCTGCCAGCGGCGTGAGCGGCTCGCCATGTAGAAACAGCAGGTTCCAGAACGACACCAGCGGGCGGATGTTCATCGGGAAATTCATCTGGTTCTGCCTGGCGGGGGCGTGTACGGCGGGGCCGTTCATCAAATACGCGTAGGCATCGGCGATGTCTTCTGCGCTCATGCGCCGGTAGTGCACGTAAGGAAACGCCGGGTAAAGAAAGTGGCCATCGCGGGCTACGCCCTCGCGCATCGCCCGTTCGAAGGCCGGTAATGACCATTCGCCGATACCGGTCTGCGCATCCGGGGTGATGTTGGTGCTGTATAGCGTGCCGAACGGCGTCACCAGCGGCAGCCCGCCGGCCAGGTATTCGCCGCCGGGACGGGTATGGCAGACCGCGCAATCACCGGCCTCGACCACCCGTGCGCCGCGTTGCAACTGCGCAGTATCGAATGACGTCGGGCGTTTGATCGGCGCGATCGCCGGGCGCCACATCAGCGCGACGGCGATGATCAGGCCGATCACCGCGAGCACGGCGACGCTGATCCACAAGGTTCTGGATTTGAGCAGATGGCTGTTCATGGTCGGCAGAACATCGCGGCGGGCAGTGGCAGGACGAGTGCAGTGCGGGTCATGGAAACGCTCCTTGTAGCAGCCGGGGAAGGGCGCCGATGCGGACGTCTGCGCCAGGAGCCAAAGCGTAGAGAAGACGCTTGCTGCGGAGAATCATCGGCCCGCGCAACAGCGCGTTGCGTCACAAGCAACGTTGCGCTCGGCGCATCAGTGCGTTGCCAGCAGCACGGATTCTCGTCGCCGCTGGCTGACCGTAGCCTTGGCAGCACATTCCCGAACTCAACGAGGTGTCACCATGCTTACGGGCAATCCTGCCGTTGCGGCCCCGGCCGAACAGCCTGCTTCACTCTCTGGCCTGATGGTCGCGTTTTTGGCGTTCTGCTGCGGCGCGGTCGTGGCCAACCTGTATTACGCGCAGCCCATCGTCGAACTGATCGCGCCGCAGATCGGCCTGTCCAGCGCCAATGCGAGCCTGATCGTGTCGCTGACGCAGTTCGGTTACGCGCTGGGCTTGTTGCTGCTGGTGCCGCTGGCCGACCTGATGGAGAACCGTCGTCTGGTGGTCGGTTTCACCGTCGCTGCGAGCGTGACGCTGCTGTGCGCTGGGCTGACTCATTCGCCGTCGCTGTTTCTGCTCTTGTCACTGCTGATCGGCCTGACGTCGGTGGCGGTGCAGATCCTCGTGCCGCTGGCCGCGCATCTGGCGCCGGAAGCCAGCCGGGGCCGCGTTGTCGGCAACATCATGAGCGGCCTGCTCTTGGGGATTCTGCTGTCGCGGCCGCTGTCGAGTCTGTTGGTCGAAGTGTTCGGCTGGCGCGGGGTGTTTTACAGCGCAGCGGCGCTGATGGCGGTGATCGCGTTGATTACCGCTGTGGCATTGCCGCGCCGCGTGCCGACGCACAAGGCCACTTACGTCGCGTTGATCGGTTCGGTGTTTGCCCTGGCCCGACGCTTTGCGGTGTTGCGTCAGCGGTCGCTGTACCAAGGCTTGCTGTTCGCCAGTTTCAGCCTGTTCTGGACGCTCGCGCCGATTGAGCTGATGCGTCATCACCGCTTCAGCCAGGCGCAAGTGGCGATCTTTGCGCTGGTTGGTGCGGTGGGTGCGATTGCCGCGCCGATTGCCGGGCGCCTGGCCGATGCCGGGCACGGTCGTCGCGGTACTTTGGTTGCGTTGCTGCTGGCGCCGTTGTCGCTGCTGATCGCCGCGCTGCCGGGCAGTGGTTACGTGTGGCTGGTGGTGTGTGCGGTGCTGCTGGATTTTGCCGTGCAACTGAACATGGTCCTCGGCCAACGTGAGGTCTACGCCCTCGACCCGCACAGCCGGGCCCGCCTGAATGCGGTGTACATGACCAGCATCTTCGTCGGCGGCGCTCTCGGCTCACTGGTCGCCAGCCCGCTCTACGAACACTTCGGCTGGAACCTCTCGGCCGTTGCCGTGGCGGTGTTGCCGGCGTTGGCGCTGGCGTTGTTCCTCGGTCGCAAGGCTGATCGGAGCTGAATTTCTGGCCCACCACAAAATCAATGTGGGAGAGGGGCTTGCTCCCGAAAGCGGTGGGTCAGCAGCGCATGTTTTGACTGGCGGAACGCCTTCGCGAGCAAGCCCGCTCCCACAGGACTTCCGGTACTCCGCACAATCGCTGACCGCCTACATAACCAGTGTGGGAGGGGGCTTGCTCCCGAAGGCGTTGGGTCAGCTTGCACATGCATTGACTGACCCCACGCTTTCGCGAGCAAGCCCGCTCCCACAAGGATTACGGGGTACACCGCCTGATCGCTGGCCCACCACAAAATCAACGTGGGAGGGGGCTTGCTCCCGAAAGCGGTGGGTCAGCAGCGCATGTTTCGGCTGACGGAACGCCTTCGGGAGCAAGCCCGCTCCCACAAGGATTACGGGCACACCGCCTGATCGCTGGCCCACCACAAAACCACTGTGGGAGGGGGCTTGCTCCCGAAGGCGTTGGGTCAGCTTGCACATGCATTGACTGACCCCACGCTTTCGCGAGCAAGCCCGCTCCCACAAAGTGAGGCACTTCGAGATGGAATTGTTTTCCGCACCCGGCGCCCTCAAGCACGACGATACAAGACGTGTGGCGGACGCTGATGCACAATCAGCGGCGCTCCCTCACCACCGGACCCCGCTTATGGACAAGTTGCTGGCCTTGAAGATGTTTGTTGAAACCGTGCGCTGCGGGGGCTATTCCTCGGCGGCGCGCAAGCTCGGGATTTCGACGTCTTCGGTGACCCGGCAAGTGGCCGGGCTGGAAAACGAGTTGGGCGCCAGCCTGCTCAATCGCACCACGCGCAACACCAGTGTCACCGTCGCAGGCCAAACCTATTTCGAAAAAGCCGTGGCGATTCTCGATGCCATCGACGAAGCCGATGCGGTGGTCGCTGATCGTGGCAGTGATGCCCAGGGTCGCTTGCGCATCAGCGTGCCGGTGGAGTTTGGCCGGCGGCTGATCGCGCCGCACCTGAGCCGCTTGCTCGAGCGCCATCCGGGGCTGGAGATCAGCCTGTCGTTGAGCGATCAGGTCAGCGATTTGCTCAGCGAGCAGATCGACGTTTCAGTGCGGCTCGGCTCGACGGTAGTCAGCGAGGACATCGTCAGCAAACGCGTCGGCCACTTTCAGCGCTGGATCGTCGCCAGCCCGGATTATCTGGCGCGCAGCGGCGTGCTGGAGCATCCACGAGACCTGCTTGAGCACCAATGCCTGCGTTTCGATTACGGCGGCAGCCATCACCACTGGACCTTCCAGGGTGACGAAGAGCCGATTCAGCTCAACGTTCAGGGTCGCCTGCAAAGCAACAACGCCGACATCCTTCGCGAAGCCGCGATCGGTGGCGGCGGGGTGACGCTGCTGGCCGACTGGCTGGTGCGCGACGATGTCGCCGCCGGGCGCCTGACGCGCTTGCTCGAGCACTACGAGGTCAACCCCGGCAGCGCCAGCAGTTGCATCAACGCGCTGTACTTGCCCAATCACCGCGGCTCGAGCCGGATCAACGTGTTCATCGATTTCCTCGTGGAAATTCTCAAACCCGCCGCACCCGCCGCTTAGCGCTGCACACACTGATGCTGCGGCCGCTTGAGACTGCTTGTATGCTTGCGCCCCGGAACACATGGCCGCCGTGAGTGCCGACGTTCGAATGATGGCTGGAATGGACACCGGACTTCCCTAAGGTACTGACGTGAAGCGTGATACTCGCCTTGTAATGCTCCTGCTGCTGGTGATCGGCTGTTCCCTGACTTCGCTGACAATCTGGAAAGTCTGGTCTTCGCGTGAACGCGCGCTGGCGGAAGTCGACGTGCATGGTTTGAACCTGACCCAGGCGCTCAACACCTACACCGAAGGCATCGTCCGGCAAAGCTCGCTGCTCTTGCTCGGGCTGGTCGAGCGTCTGGAAGCTGAGGGCGATGGCCCGGCGCAGATTCAGCGCATCAAAGCCCTGATCGACAGCCAGCAGTCATTAATGCCGCAGCTCAGCGGTATCACCATTTATGACCGGCACGGGGATTGGCTTATGTCCTCCAACCGCCCCATTCCAGCCGGTGCGAACAGCAGCGACCGCACCTATTTCAGGCACCACCGTGAAGACCCGAGCCGCGAGTCGTTCATTGGGCCGCCGATCCAGAGCCGTTCCAATCACGAGTGGGTGGTGACCATCAGCCGGCGTTTCAACGACGCCGATGGCCAGTTCGCCGGGGTGGTGTCAGTGACGCTGGGAGTTGAAAACTTTCTTCGCGTATTCGGCAAGCTTGACGTTGGCCAGGACGGCGCGATCGGTCTGTCGTACACCGACGGCACGCTGCTGGTGCGTTACCCGTTCCGCGAGCAGGACATGGGCCGCAACTTCTCCAAGTCGCCGATCTACGCCAAATACCTGATCGACCGCTCGGTCGGCACCGCCTCGTACACCTCCAGCCTCGACGGCGTCGAGCGCTTGTACGCCTTCCGCAAAAGCGAAACCCTGCCGCTGATCACCACCGTAGCTTTAGGCAAGGACGAAGCGCTCGCGGCGTGGCGTATCGAAGCGGCGTTGTCGGCGGTGGTGGTGGTCGGGCTGCTGGGGCTGACAGGGCTGATCGGCTGGTTCCTGATCCTTGATATCCGCCGCCGCACCGAGGCAGAGGAAGCGTTGCGCGATGCACAGCAGCAATTGCTCGCGTCCAATCGCCAACTGGAATTGCTGGCGATGAAGGACGCGCTGACCGGTCTGGCCAACCGCCGCTGCTTTGATGAAACCCTGGCAGTGGAAGCCCGGCGGGCGCAGCGTGACGGGAGCTCGCTGGCCCTGCTGATGATTGATATCGACCACTTCAAATTGTTCAACGATGCCTTGGGTCACGTCGCCGGCGATGTCTGTCTGCAAGCGGTCAGCAAGATTCTTGAAAGCTGCGTGCGGCGTCCGTCTGATCTGGTCGCACGCTACGGCGGCGAGGAAATGGCGGTGATCATGCCCGCCACCGACAGCGCCGGTGCGACGGTGGTAGCGCAACTGGTGCTCAAGCGGTTGCAACAGGCGAACATTGTCCATCCGGGCAGCCCGTTCGGTCGGGTCACGGTAAGTATTGGTATGGCAGTGGCAATGGGCGCGCAGCTGGATTCGCTGTCGGCGTTGATCGAGGACGCCGATCAGGCGCTGTATCGCGCAAAAGCGGCGGGGCGCAACGCTATGGCCGGACAGGCCTGAGGCGCACTAGAAAGCTTCGCCATTATCCAGTTTCGCCAAGAGCATCTGCCCGCGGTGCCACAGTGCATCCTGTTTGGCCAGCGGCATGCGGTCGAGGTTCTTGTACATCATGCCCATGCGCTGATTGCCGCGCAGGATATCGCCGTGGCGCATGAGGAAGTGCCAGTACAGCGCGTTGAACGGGCAGGCATCGTCCGCGCTGCTTTCCTTGACCTTGTAGGCGCAATCGCCGCAGTAATCCGACATCCGATTGATGTACTGGCCGCTGGCGCAGTAAGGCTTGGAGCCGAGATAACCGCCGTCGGCGTGCATGACCATGCCCAAGGTGTTGGGCAGTTCGACCCAGTCAAAGGCGTCCATGTAAATCGCCAGATACCACTCGCAGATTTGCTTGGGCGCAATCCCGGCGAGCAAGGCGAAGTTGCCAGTGACCATCAGCCGCTGGATGTGGTGCGCGTAGGCATGTTGCAGGCTTTGGCCGATGGCCTGGCGCATGCAGTTCATCTGCGTGTCACCGGTCCAGTAGAACTCCGGCAACACGCGCGAATTGCCGAACACATTGCCCTCGGCGTAGTCCGGCATCTTCAGCCAGTACACACCGCGTACGTATTCACGCCAGCCGATCAATTGTCGAATGAAGCCTTCGGCAGCGTTGAGGGCGATGCTGCCCGCCCAGTAAGCGGCCTCGACATCGCTGCATAGCTGGCGCAGATCGAGCAGGCCGATGTTCAGCGCCGCGCTGATCCGCGCGTGAAACAGGAACGGTTCATCACTGGCCATAGCGTCCTGGTAATCACCGAATCCGGCCAGCGCATAGTCGAGAAAGTATTGCCACAAGGCCTGTGCGTCGGCGTGGGTCACCGGGTAGTTGAAGTCATCCAGCGTGCCGTAATGGCTGGCGAAGCGCTCGCCGACCAACGCCAGCACCTCTTGGGTGATTGCGTCATTGGTGAAACGTGCCGGGTAGGGCGGTTTGGCGTGTTTGGGCAGGGCCTTGCGATTCTCCGCATCGAAATTCCACGCACCGCCGACCGGCGTGCCGTCGCCATTGAGCAGCAGCCGACTCTTGCGCCGCATCTCGCGGTAGAAAAACTCCATGCGCAGCTGTTTCTTGCCGCTGGCCCAATTGGAGAACTCTTCGCGGGAGCAGAGGAAACGGCGGTCTGAATGCCAATGCACAGGCAAACCTGAATCCTTGATCGACTGTTCGAGGCGCCAGTCGCCGCATTCGGTGACGTGGATTTCTTCGGCGCCGGTGAGGGTTTGCCAGCGCTGTAATTCCGCCGGGACTGTGCCGCTGTTGTCCGGGTCGTCAAGGGTGACGTATTGGACGCGGTAGCCCTGGCTGCGCAACGCCTCGGCAAAGTGACGCATGGCGCTGAAGATCAGGGCGATTTTTTGCGGATGATGGGCGACGTGGGTCGCTTCCTCCATGACCTCGACCATCAGCAGCAGGTCATGCTGGGGATCGAGGTGCTGCAGGGAGGCCAGGTCGAAAGACAGCTGGTCGCCGAGGATCAGGAGCAAACGGTGGGCAGCGTTCATTTGGGAGATCCGTTAGGGGCCTCCAATAGTTATACAAATATATAGTCATGTACAGGTTTGGGGCAGTAATGGAGTTCACATCCGGGAGGGGCTTGCTCGCGACGGCGTTGGCTCAGCTTGCACCTGCATTGACTGACCCGACGCATTCGCGAGCAAGCCCGCTCCCACAGGGATTACGGGCACACCGCGTGATCGCCGGCCCAGCACAAAACCAGTGTGGGAGGGGGCTTGCTCCCGAAGGCGTTGGCTCAGCCTGCACATTTGTTGGCTGATCCAACGCATTCGCGAGCAAGCCCGCTCCCACAGGGATTACGGGCACACCGCGTGATCGCCGGCCCAGCACAAAACCAATGTGGGAGGGGCTTGCCCCCAACGGCGTTGGCTCAGCTTGCACCTGCATTGACTGACCCGACGCATTCGCGAGCAAGCCCGCTCCCACAGGGGTTACGGGCACACCGCGTGATCGCTGGCCCAGCACAAAACCAGTGTGGGAGGGGGCTTGCTCCCGAAGGCGTTGGCTCAGCCTGCACATTTGTTGGCTGATCCAACGCATTCGCGAGCAGCTCCCTCAGGGAGGGTGTGTTGGTTTGTCAGGCTGGGTACGTCGGGTAATCGATATAACCCTCGGCACCGCCGCCATACACCGTCGCCGGGTTCAACTGATTCAACGGCCAGTCATTGGCAATCCGCGCCGGCAGGTCCGGGTTGGCCATGAATGGCCGGCCAAACGCGACCAGATCCGCCAGCCCCGACTCAAGCAATTGCGCCCCGGTTTTGGCGTTGTAGCGCCCGGCATAAATGATCGCGCCGCTGAAGGTCTCGCGCACGGCCTGGCGAAAGGCATGCGGCATCGCTGGGGCATTGTCCCAGTCGGCTTCGGCGATGGACAGATAGGCGATGCCCACGTCTTCGAGAATCTTGATCGCGGCAATGTAAGTGCTGTGCGGATCTTCCTCGACCAGACCCAGATACGTCCGCGCTTCATCGGTTGTGCTGAACAGCGGCGCAAAACGCACACCGACCTTGTCTTTGCCAATGCATTCGGCGACGCCAGCCACCACTTCGCGCAAGAAGCGCAAGCGATTGTCCAGCGAGCCACCGTACTGGTCGGTGCGCAAATTGCTATGTGCGGAGATGAACTGGTTGACCAGATAACCGTTGGCGCAATGCAGTTCGATGCCGTCGAAACCCGCCTCCATTGCGTTGCGCGCGGCCTGGATATACAGCTGAATCAACTCCTGCACTTGCTCCGTGCTCAGCGCGCGCGGAGCCGACGGCGGTACCAGTTCACCAACACCGGGCGCGGTTTCGATGAACACACTGACGCGATCCGTGGCGACCGCAGAGGCTGATACCGGCGCGTCACCATTGGGCTGCAATGCGGTGTGCGAAACCCGGCCGACATGCCAGAGCTGGGCGAAGATCACACCATCCACGGCGTGCACCGCCTCGGTGACTTTGCGCCAACCGGCGATCTGCTCAGACGTGTGAATGCCCGGCGTCCACGCGTAACCCTGGCCGCGCGGTTCGATCTGCGTGCCTTCGGTGACCAGCAAACCGGCACCGGCGCGCTGTTGGTAGTACTCGGCCATCAATTCGTTGGCGACATTGCCCGGTTGCGTGCTGCGCTGGCGGGTGAGAGGTGGCAGGACGATACGGTTTTTCAGGGCGTGTGTGCCCAATTTGGCAGGCGTGAAGAAAGCGTTGTTCATGAAGTAAGCCTTGAGTCTGATTAGACCAGTCGACTAGTGACTGGGCAAAAAAACAACGCCGGGCTGTACGCACGCGGCGTTGATCGGGGTGGAGCGACGGGTTCAGCCGAGCATCTTCAACAATTTGTCGGCAACGGCGGCGGAACTGGCTGGGTTCTGCCCAGTGACCAGTTGCCCGTCAGCCACTACATGCACCTGCCAGTCGGCGACTTTCGAATAGCGCCCGCCCAGACGCTGGAATTCGTCTTCGATGAGGAACGGCACCACGTCAGTCAGGCCGACCGCGGCTTCTTCGGCGTTGGTAAAACCGGTGACGTCACGACCCTTGACGATTGGCTGGCCGTCAGCGCGCACCACATGGCGCAACACGCCCGGTGCGTGGCAGACAAAACCGTGCGGCTTGTTGGCGCGGTCGAAGGCTTCGATCAGTGCGATCGAGGCCTTGTCTTCGGCCAGATCCCACAGCGGGCCGTGGCCACCTGGGTAGAACACTGCGTCGAAATCTTCAGCCTTCACATCTGCCAAACGACCCGTGCTGGCCAATGCTTTTTGAGCCGCCGGATCAGCGCGGAAGCGATCGGTTTCGGCAGTTTGCGCGCCGGGCTCATCGCTTTTCGGATCAAGCGGTGGCTGGCCTCCGGCAGGCGATACCAGCGTGACATCGGCGCCGGCGTCTTTGAACGCGTAGTAGGGCGCGGCGAACTCTTCCAGCCAGAAACCGGTTTTCTTGCCGGTGTTGCCGAGTTGATCGTGGGAAGTCAGAACCATCAAGATTTTCATAGAGCACCCTTGGGTTGGTCAGGCATCGGCACAAGGCGAGGAATTCGCTCAGCGTCGGCACCGCATGAATTTGTGTGTCGGGGCGCAGCATAGTTTCCAATTAGACCAGTCGTCTAGTAATTTTTTCAGAAAATGTTTTTGCCCGTCGGTTATGGCAAACTCCCGGTCCTGAAAACTATACGACTGGTCTATTGTCTGGAATTTTGCGCACCATGAAGCCGACCTTTGACGACACCCGCCAACACTTGCTCGACACCGGCCACCGGATGATGGCCGAGAAAGGCTTCACCAGCGTCGGCCTCAACGAGATCCTGCAGACCGCCGGCGTGCCTAAGGGCTCGTTCTATCACTACTTCAAATCCAAGGAGTTGTACGGCCAGGCGCTACTCGAGGATTACTTCGTCGACTACCTCGCCGACATGGAGCGCCGCCTGACATTGCCTGGGCTGTCTGCCTTCGAGCGTTTGATGGATTACTGGCAGGGCTGGCAGAACCGCTGCACCCTCGAAGGCCACGGCGATGAATGCCTGGTGGTGAAACTCAGCGCCGAAGTCGCCGACCTGTCCGAATCGATGCGCCTGACCCTGCGCGACGGCGCCGAACGCATCGTCGCGCGCATCACCGAATGCATCGAACAGGGGCAGATCGACAAAAGCCTGCCCCAAGGCGAAGCGCGCAAGTTGGCGGAGACGCTGTATCAGCTCTGGCTCGGCGCCAGTTTGCTGAACAAATTGCAGCGCACCGGTCAGTCGCTGGAAACCTCCATGGCCATGACCCGGCAGTTGTTGCGAGTCTGAGCGTGCCGGGGGGGGGGTCCTTAAGCTTGAAGGCGGAGCCACCGGCCTCTTCGCGAGCAAGCCCGCTCCCACAGGTTTTCGCGGTGGGTGCAAAACCCCGGCAACACACAAAACCCATGTGGGAGCGGGCTTGCTCGCGAAGGCGGCGGCCCATTCAACACTTTCATCGCCTGACCCAATGTATTCGCGAGCAAGCCCGCTCCCACAGGGGACCTGTGTTGATTTTGGAATTGGGGACCAGCAGTCCATTCAAACTCAGGCAGGCGCGCTGTCTTCGGGCAGTTGGGCATACCACTGCGCATACGGGGTATTGCTCACCTTGCGTCGGTTGTAATCCGGGCTGTCGTCGTCCCACCACACCGGCCCGCGTTCACCCAGCGCGACTTTGACCTCGTCCACTCGAGCTCTCGCTGACTTCAACGCCTGTGCATCGTACGCACGTTTCGCCTGCTTCACCGCACGCCGGGCCGCCATGAGATCTGCGACCAGCGACTCGCGTTCGGCGGGTGGCAGCGATGGATTGCTGCAACGCCAGAGCTGCTGCTTGACTACGAAATAGCGGCCATCGGGGGTGGTGGGGTACACGATAATTTCCTTACTCGCCGGTTCTACCAGCGTACCTACCTTCGACGTCCCCTCAGTCACGCACGTTCCGTTCAGTCCCCAACGCTGAACAGCAATCCTGACCAACATGACAAATAAGAATAAGTTTCAATTACTAATGCGCCGGTATACCATGCGCCGCGTTTTCATTGGCGGTTTTGCCCTTCGTTCTGGCCTATTCGTAAAGGTTTACACCTCATGCGTCGAACTCTGCTTTCCATCTGTGTGCTGCAGGCGTTGTCTTCTTCCTCGTGGGCTGAGTCAGCCGAACCGACTTCTTCAACGCTTGAGCTGGACGCCACCAACGTGGTTGGCACAGCAGATTACGAACGGGCAGACGGCCCGGTGCAGGGCTACCGTGCCACGCGTTCGGCCAGCGCCACGCGCACCGACACTTCGATTCATGAAACCCCGCAATCGATCAGCGTGGTGAGCAGGGATGCTGTCGAAGACCTCGGTGCCACGCGTTTGCAGGATGCCCTGGATTACGCCGGCGGCGTCGGTCGGGCGAACAACTTCGGGGGGCAGGGCCTGACCACCTTCACCGTGCGCGGTTTCACCACCGGTGAGTTCTACCGCAACGGTTTCCCGATCAACCGCGGCTACCCGAACATGCCTGACGCCAACACCATCGAGCGTCTGGAAGTGCTGCGTGGTCCGGCGACCATGCTGTATGGCCGTGGCGATCCCGGGGGAACCTTCAACGTGGTATCGAAACAGCCGTTGCCCGAGCGCACCGTCACCTTGGGCAGCCAGTTGAATGACCAAGGCATGAAGCGCGGCACCCTCGACGCTTCCGGGCCGCTGGATGAAGAAGGGCGCCTGGCCTATCGCTTGAATGTGGTGGGCGAGGGCGGTGATACCTTCCGCGATCATGTCGAGACCGAGCGCTACGGCATCACGCCGGTGCTGACCTGGCAGGCGACCGACGCGACCAAGCTGATTTTCGAAGGCGATTTCATGCGCAACAACGCGCCACTCGATCGTGGCGTGACGCGCTATCCGGCGCAGATCGGCACCGCCTCGCGCGACACGTTTTTTGGCGAGAAGGACGTCGGCAAACTGCACAACGACAACAACATGGCCCAACTGCGCTTCGAGCACATGCTCAACGACGACTGGACCCTGGGCGGTGGTTTCCAGTGGCTCGACGGCTCGCTCAAGGGCAACGCGATCGAGGCCAACGGCATTGCCGCCGACGGCCGCACGCTGGGGCGCAACTTCAACTACCGCAAGCTGGAGTGGACCGACAAGGACACCCAGCTCAACCTCACCGGGCACTTCGACACCGGCGGCCTGCAGCACACCTTGCTCACCGGCATCGAATACGAAGATTACGATTACAAGTCGATCATCCAGCGCTCCAGCGGCGCGGTCAGTGCCTACCCGATCGACATCTTCAATCCGGTTTACGGCCAGCCGCGCCCGGCGCTGACCCGTACACCGACCCACGACAAAGAAAACCTCAAGACTTACGCAGCGTTCGTGCAGGATCAGGTCGCGCTGACGGACAAACTGAAAGTGCTGGCCGGCGCGCGTTTCGAGCGCTTCGAGCATGACTACGAAACCTACGTGCCGGACGGCAAAAGCTGGCAGGCCAGCGACAATGCCGTCACCCCGCGCATCGGCGTGATTTACGATCTGAGCGAAACCCTGGCGGTTTACGCCAACACGGCGCGCTCGTTCAAGCCCAACACCGGCGCCAGTCGCGAAGGCGGCGGCTTCGCGCCGGAGAAGGGCAAGTCCTACGAAATGGGCGTGAAGTGGGAAGCGCTCGATCAGCAATTGAGCATCGACGCGGCGATCTACCAGATCGAAAAACGCAACGTGCTGACCACCGACCCGGTGGATTCGACCTTCAGCGTCGCTGCCGGTGAAGTGCGCAGCCGTGGTTTCGACGTCAACGTCACCGGCAACCTCACCCCGGAGTGGCGAGTAGTCGGCGGTTACGCTTACGTCGACGCCGAGGTGACCAAGGACAACACGCTGCGCTCCGGCACGCGCCTGCTGAACATCCCGAAAAACAGCTTCAGCCTGCTCAACATGTACGAATTCCAGGACGGCACGCTCAAAGGCCTCGGCCTCGGCACGGGCCTGAAATACGTCGACGAGCGCGCCGGGCAGACCGCCAACACCGCGTTTTCCATGGGCGGCTACACCGTGGTCGACCTGCTGAGCTTCTACAAAGTCAACGACAAAGTGCGGCTCAATCTCGACGTGAAAAACATTTTCGATCGCGACTACGAAGAAGGTGCCTTCGGTAACGTTTACGCCTATCCGGGCGCGCCAAGAACCGTGCAGGTCGGGATTTCGTACACGTTGTAAACCGCCGCAGCGGTTGTCGCCGCCCTCATGGTGGCCTGAGAGTGGCATGTCGAAATCAGACATCGGCATGCCGCACTCAGGCTAGTTGTACGGCGGTCGGGCCACGTAAGGTGAAGCATCATTTCGTCGGCAAAGCCTCTGCGTCGCTGCTTTCGCTTGGTGTCGACACAAGGAAATGATGATCGCCTGACGCTCAGTCAGTGGCCCAAACGTCGATCATGAGAACAATAAGAACCCATGAATAGCCTGAACCCCAAGGATTCCAACGGCCAGTTGGCGCAAGGTTTCAAACCGCGTCACGTCACCATGCTCTCCATTGCCGGCATCATCGGCGCAGGACTTTTCGTTGGCTCAGGCCACGCCATCGCCGCCGCAGGACCTGCGGTGCTGCTCGCTTATCTGTTCTCCGGTCTGCTGGTCGTACTGGTGATGCGCATGCTCGGCGAAATGGCCGTTGCGCATCCCGACACCGGCTCGTTTTCCACTTACGCCGATCAAGCCATCGGCCGCTGGGCCGGGTTCACTATCGGCTGGCTCTACTGGTGGTTCTGGGTGCTGGTGATTCCCATCGAAGCGCTGGCCGCCGGGCACGTCCTCAATCAGTGGTTTCCCCAGGTCGATGCCTGGCTGTTTGCCTTGCTGTCGATTGTGCTCCTGGTGATCACCAACCTGTTCAGCGTGTCGAAATACGGCGAGTTCGAATTCTGGTTCGCCATGGCCAAAGTCATTGCGATCATCGGTTTCATCGGCTTGGGCTTTGCGGTGCTGATGGGCTGGATCCCTGAGCGTGAGGCCAGTGGCTTGAGCACGCTGATGGCCGAGCACGGCGGCTTTGCGCCGAACGGCATGTCGGCGGTGGTCGGCGCGTTCATCACCATCATGTTCAGTTTCATCGGCACCGAAGCGGTGACCATTGCCGCAGCGGAATCAAACAATCCGGCGCAGAACATCGCCAAGGCCACGCGCTCGGTGATCTGGCGCATCGGGATCTTCTATCTACTGTCGATCTTCGTGGTGATTTCCGTGGTGCCGTGGAATGACCCGCAACTCGCCTCGGTCGGTTCCTACCAGCGCGCACTGGAATTGATGAACATCCCCAACGCAAAATTCCTCGTCGACGTGGTCGTGTTGATCGCGGTGGCCAGTTGCATGAACTCTTCGATCTACATTTCCTCGCGCATGCTCTATTCGCTGGGCCGACGCGGCGATGCGCCGCCGGCCTTGAAAGTGACCTCGGCGGCCGGCGTGCCACGGGCTGCGGTGATCGCCAGCACGGTGATTGGCGCGGGCGTGACCTTGCTCAGCTACTTCATGCCGGCCGGTTTGTTTCAGTTCCTGCTCGCCAGCTCCGGTGCGATTGCCTTGCTGGTGTATCTGGTGATCGCCATTTCGCAGTTGCGCATGCGCCGCCGACTGGAACGGGAAAAGGTCGAAATGACTTTGCGCATGTGGCTGTTTCCCTGGCTGACCTGGCTGGTCATCGCCTTTATCTGCGCCGCTTTGGCGGTGATGATGATCACGCCCGAGCATCGCCTGGAAGTTACCTCGACCATTGGCCTGGCATTGCTGATCTCGTTCATTGGCTTGGTCACCAGCCGCCAGCATGGGCCGGCGACCAGCGTGGCGGCGGTGGGCAAAGCCTAAGCAAACAACGCCTTGAGCCCACGGATAAACCAGCCGTTCGGGCTCGAAGGCAGAGGCTCGCGCTGATTGGATGAGCCAGTCAACGCGCAGGTTTCACCGGCGAGCGAGCCCATCAATTGCGGCAGCAAAAAGCTGCGCTCGCATTCACTGGCGGACAGTCCGGTTTTCTCTTGCGGCCAAACGACGTTGGTTTCGGCAAGCGGCTTCATGGCACACCTCCTCAAATTCAAACATCCACCACCAGGGTGTCGCTGCCCTGCGCCGGGGCGGCGCAGCAGATCAGCACTTCGTCGTCCGCCAGACGCATGGCCGGCGGGGTAAGGTAATGCACCTGGCCGCTGGTAAGGCGGGTTTTGCAGGTGCCGCACGAACCGCCGCGACAGCTGAACTCGGGGTTCAAGCCACGCGCCTCGGCCAGTTCCAGCAAGGTGCCGCTGCCCGGTTCCCAGCGTGCTTCCTTACCGGACGTGGCGAACAACACCTTGACCGGTTCTTGCGCGACCGGCACTTGCGGCGGCGCCGGGGTGCTGATTTCGACATCGCGGATCAGCGTCGACGGGCCGAAGGTTTCGGCGTGGATGCGATCGTCGGCAATGCGCATTTTGCGCAGGCCGTCGTACAGCGCCTGGGTAAAACTGCCCGGGCCGCACAGGTAGAAATCGTAGTCATCCAGCGGCAGCAGGCTTTTCAGCAAGGCTATGTCGATGCGCCCGGCGTGATCGTAACCCTGCGCTGTTGCCGCCAGCGGCGGTTGGCTGACCACGCGCAGCACTTTGACCTTGTCGCTGGCACTCGCCGCCAAGGCATCGATTTCTTCGCGAAAGGCCAGATCCTCAACGGTGCGACTGCTTTGCACCACCCAGGTCGGGCGCATGCGGCTGATGCGTTTGCCCTGATACACCACTTCGCGCAGCATCGACAGCAATGGAGTCACCCCGACCCCGGCGGCCAACAGCACCAGTGGCCGGCGTTCGGTGGCGTCGACGGTGAAGTCGCCCTGTGGAGCGCGGGCTTCGATCAAGTCCAATGCCTGAACCCGATCATGCAAGTGTGAAGAAACCTTGCCATCACGTTTGACGCTGATGCGCAGGAACTCATCGGACGGTGCGCTGGACACACTGTAAGTGCGGATCGACGCGGCGTCCTGGCCGTCGAGCAAGACCTTGATCGGCAAGTGCTGGCCCGGTTCGAAGCGCGGCAGGCCGAAGCCGTCGTTGGCTTGCAGGTAAAAGGAGCGGATCTGCGAACTCTCATCGACCACCCGCGTGACGTGCAGCGCGCGCCATTGATTGCGCAGCACCTCGGCCTGCAGACGCTCGCGGGTCTGTTCCCAGCTGCCGGTCATTTGCGAATTGGGCGAATCGCCTTCCGGCTGCTCGGCCCAGCGCAGCGGCAACGCGGCCTGACGGTAAACGATGCGCTGCGGCTTGAAGCGCCACAGACGCTCGGCGCCCTGGAACGCAGCGATCTGCGGATCGTCGAGCAGCACTTCTGCGCTGCCGGTCATCTGCAACAGATCACCGCTTTCGAAATCGATAAACGTCAGCCCGGCGCGCGGGTTGAGCAGGATGTTGCCCAAGGTGTTGAAGAACAGATTGCCGGAGAAATCCGGGATGGTCAGGGTGCCGTCCTCGTCCATGTGCACGAAGCCGGATTTGCCGCCGCGATGGGACACATCGACCTGGCGCTCGCCGTCGCGCACCACGTAAGTGGCCACGTAGAACGAGTCGGCGGCGGTGATCATGTCGCGCACCAAGGGTTCGCTGACCGGCAAGTCGAGCGCGGTGTCGGTGGTCTCGTCGACGAAGGCGTAATGGCGCAGATTGATGTAGCGCGGGCAGTTGCCGTAAGCCTGGGTCACGCCGATCTCAAGGATGTTGTCATCGCGGCGGCTGATGTTGCCGTTCATGCGATTGCGCCGACGGGTGTGCAGCTCGATGCCGAGCATGCCGATCGCGTCGCCGGGCTGCAGGCTTTGATTCGCCGGATCGTTAGGCTGGGCGTCGAGTTTGATCTTCAGCACCTGCGGCGACGGCGAATCCATGAAGCCCGGTTGGCCGGTGCGCAGCGTCGCCCACGGGTCGCCCTGGCCATCAACGGCGCCGAGCACGACGAAGGGCAGTTGCGCATAGAACTCGCGGTGCTGGTCCGGCATCCAGTCGCGGGCCAGTTGCCGCTGGCCGACACCGACCATCATCTCCACCGCGCCAACGGCACGTTGCAGGGTCAGCTCACCTTCATGCCAGGGCGAGGGCTGCGGTTTCGACGCTGTGTCCATTTCGATTCTCCTCGGGGTGCAAACGGGCCGGTGAGCCGCCAGGGGCTGAAGCTCAAGTGGGCTCATGTTCGCCCTCGGCCGGTTGCGAGGGAATGGCCAGAAACTGCAATCCACTGTTTCAGTCAGTGAAATGATCCATGCGCTCGCTCAAGGAGCAGTGTGTGACTTAACCCCGTGCAGTGCACGGCGGTAAGCCTGCAAGGCACTTGATGTCAGCACACGCCAAACCTCTGTGGGAGCGGGCTTGCTCGCGAAAGCGGTGTGTCAGTCAGGATCGATGTTGACTGAGCTGACGCCTTCGCGAGCAAGCCCGCTCCCACAGGTACAGCGTGCACCCTACCAAACGCAGTGTGTGACTTAACCCGGTGCAGTGCACAGCGGTGGGCCTGCAAGGCACTTGATGTCAGCACACGCCAAACCTCTGTGGGAGCGGGCTCGCTCGCGAAAGCGGTGTGTCATTCAGAAACGATGTTGACTGAGTTGAAAGCCGTGAACAGGGTTCACGGCTGACGCTTCAAGGTTCACCTCAGCGATGGATCACTTCGCGGTCGCAGCGGTTTCGATCAGGCTGGCGACGGCTTTCGGGTTGGACACCATCACCACGTGCGACGCGCCTTTGACCACAACGGTTTGCTTGGAGTGAGCGCGCTCGGCCATGAATGCCAGGGCTTGCGCCGGGATGTTCTTGTCCTGGTCGCCGTAGACGAAGTACGACGGCACGGTTTTCCACGCGGGCTCGGTGGCGGCTTCGTTGAGCGCGGCGACGGTCACCGGACGTTGGGTCGCGGCCATCAACTTCGCATCTGCTGTGGAAACGTCGGCAGCGAACTGTTCGTGGAACTTCTCCTGCTGGATGTACAAATCCTTGCCGCCATCGGCCAGCTCAACCGGGGCCGACAGGGTCGGGCCGAGGGTGCTGCCGGGGAAACGCCCGGACAGCTCTGCTGCGGTTTCACCTTTTTCCGGGGCGAACGCGGCGACGTACACCAGCGCTTTGACATTGGTATTGCCATAAGCGGCTTCGCTGATCACCGGGCCACCGTAGGAGTGGCCGACCAGTACCACCGGTGTTTTCACGCTGGCCAGCACATCCGCCACCGATTGCGCGTCACTCTTGACCGAGCGCAGTGGGTTGGCGGCGGCGATCACCGTGTAGCCATCCTTCTCGAGAATCTTGACTACGCCGTTCCAGCTGCTCGAATCGGCGAAAGCGCCGTGTACCAGCACCACGGTAGGTTTGACCGGCGCTGCGAACACGGCAGTGGTACCGAACATGGCTGCGGTGAGGGCGAGGGTAGCGAATACTTTGTTCATGGTGATGTCCTGTCGATTGATTAAGGTCGGAATGAAAACGACAGGGTTATTTAGCGCGCTAAATGTGTCAGTTCTGTGTGCGCATGACCCAACTTCGCATGCGCGTGTATCCGTGTCGGCGAATGCTACACAGTGATACAAAAGCCGCTGACAGCAACGCCGTTCAGAGGCCGGACAGCGGAGCAGTTGCTGCTCCGCACATATTCATGCATCAGGCGTTTGCAATATCTCTATCCATAAGGCGCCTTTGCCTGATGCGGCTTCACCGACCCGCTTCAGTGCGCCATTGTTGCCTACCGCGTAAGTAGCGACCTTGGCGCTTTTTTCGCCAGTCACCAGCAACCAGCGGCCATCGGGGGAGAAAGCGATGTTGCGTGGTTGCTGTTCTTGCACCGGGTAGCTGTCGAGAAACTTGAGCCCTCCGGTTGCCGGATCCACGGAAAATGCCGAAACGCTGCTGCTGGTCCGCTCGCTCATCAGCAGCAGTTTTCCATCCGGTGACATGCGCAGGTCAGCGGCCCAGATGCGCGGGGTCGGGTCGTCTTTCAAGTCGTTGTTGCGCGCATCGCGGACTTCGCCGTGGGCCAGTTTCAAGCGCTCGGGAATGCCATTGGCTTCAGCGATTCTCGTCAACGCGCCGCTGGCTCCGTCGATGGAAAACGCAGTTACGGTGCCGCTCATTTCGCCAACGACGTATAGAAATTTGCCGTTGGGCGAGAACGCCAAGTGCCGAGGGCCGGTGTTGTCCGGGACGCTGACCGAGCCGCTGCCGATCGGGCTGAGCTCGCCAGTCTTGGCGTCCAGGCGATATTGCAGCACCTTGTCGGTGCCCAGGTTGCCGGCGTAGGCAAAGCGATTGCTCGGCTCGGTGCGAATCGAATGCGCATGCAGGCCGGTCTTGTAGCGAACGATATCAGCGGAAGGTTGTTGATCTTCGCCGATCGCTTGAACGCTGAGCGTATCGGCGCCATAGGATGCCGCGAGCAGGTAGCGACCTTTTCGATCGGTCGACAGATAAGCCATGCTCTCTGCCAGGGGCGCTTGGGTAAATGGTGTCAGGTGGCCGCTTCTGGAATCGATCCGATAGCCCAGGACCTGGAAGGGTTTGACCCGCAAGGCTGCAAACAGCACTTTGCCGTCCGGGGACAGGGCCATGGGATTGACCTGATCACCGGCCCGGATCTGCTCGATGAGGGTGAGCGCCCCGTTGGCCTGATCGAGGCGGTACTGCGAGATCAGACCGTCACCGGGACTTGAGATATACGCGTAAGTAGCGGCGTGGGCAGACACGCTCAGCGCCGAGGCGAGGGCAGCGATCAAGAGGGGTTTTTTCATCATTTCCAGCCTTATTGTTTTTGTGATCAGTCATCCTATGAGTGATTTACCGGGACATCAATGGCTTTCCGGTAAGCCTGCAACGTCGCCAAGCTTATTTAATGTGCGCGTAATAGATGGCTATGATCAGAAGAAATGATCGAAGAGCGTAGTCGTCATCGAGGTTTGACACATTTTTACATACTCTCCCATTAGCGTTGTTGTACGACATCCTACCTAATGTGCGCAGTGCAACAACTCTCACAAAAACAATAACGGAGATACCCCTATGACGAGCATGGCTCCACTCGATCATCAGGCCGCTGCGAAACCGCAAAACCTTTTCCTGCGAACGCTGAAACTGCTCGGCCCCGGCATTATTGCCGTGCTGTCGTGGCTCGGTGCGGGCGATCTCATCACGTCTTCAGTGGCCGGTGCGAATTACGGCTACGCCATGATGTGGGTGCTGGCCGTCTCGTTGTTGCTCAGATACCTGATCGTCAACATCATTGCCCGTTTCCAGTTGTGCAATAACCAAGGCATGACCATTCTGCAGGGCTACGCCCAGCTCAACCCGGTGTTTGCCTGGTTCATGCTGGTTTATGCCCTGTTGATGGGGCACTTGATGAACGCCTACATGATCAAGGGAGCAGGGGAGTCGCTGGCGATGCTGTTCAAGATCGACCAGCCATTGCTGTGTTCGGTGGCGGTGGTGCTGGCGGTCTGGATGTTGGTTGGGCGCAACATCTACACGATGATCGAAGGTGTCATGAAACTGCTGCTGGCGATCATGACGCTCGCGTTCATCGCCTTGGCGGTGATGTCTGGTCCGGATGTCAGCGGCATCATCAAAGGCACCATCGGCTTCAGCATCCCGCCTGATGAAGGCGTGCATGGCGCCTTGCTGGTGGCCGTCTCGGTGATTGGCGCAGTTGCCGGTTCGATCGCCAACTTCGTGCACCCCTATGTCATGCGTCAGAAAGGCTGGACCGGGCCGCAGCACAAGCGCATTCAACGTAACGATCTGCTGTTTGCGGTGTTCGTCGGGATCATCATCAACCTGGCCATCTGGATCGTCGGTGCGGAAATCCTGCGGCCCAATGGCATCGAGGTGAAAACCTTGGGCGATCTGGGCAAGGCGCTGGAAATCTTCTTCGGCCCGATCGGCTGGTACGTGTTCTTCATTGGTGTGTTCGCGACGTTGTTCGCCAGCATTTCAGGCAAGACCACGGCGTTTCCGATGCTGATCACCGATGCCTTCCAGCATGTTCGTCCTGAGCGTCGCGAGAAGTACGGCAAAGAGTTCCATCATGACCCGATGCACAAGTGGTTCATGCTGTTCATTCTGGTCACGCCGCTGATCTGGTCGATGCCGGGCATGCCGGATTTCGTCACGCTGACCATCGGTGTCAGCGCATTGAACATCATTGGCTTGCCGGTGATTTCCCTGGGCTTGCTGATCATGTCCAACCAGAAATCACTGCTGGACAAGCAATACCGCAACAACCTGTTTGAAAACATCGCGCTGCTGTTTGCTACCGGTCTGGCACTTTGGGTGGCTTTTCAACTGGGCGTTGATCTGTTTACTTGATAAGGAAAAACCGAGGGGGCAAAAGCCCCCTCGAATTGCCGCTTACAACGGCAGGTCCATCTCGATCCTGCGCCAGGCTGCTTCGGAAAAGCTGTACACCGAGAATGCGATCAGCCCCAACGCCATCAGCATCAACAGCACACCGCCTGCCGGCAGATTCTGCAAAGCATCCAGCGCTTCCTTCATGCCGGGTGGATTGGTTGCCTGGTAAACCGAGCCGCTGACCGCCATCAACACTGCAATCTCGATAAACACCACACCTCGGGCGATCAGGCCAAAGCGCGACACCGGGCGCACGTAGCGCATCACTTCTTCATCGGCTTCGAAGTACTTCTCGAACGAAGCCTTCCAGCCTTTGATGATGTGCGCGATACCGACGCCAAGCGGAATCAGCGCGATCAGGTAGATCAACAGGTTCGAGTGCTCGAATGACAGCAGATGCGCAAGCAGATCCTTGGTCTTGCCATCGCCGGAACCGCCCGAACTTCTGAGGCCGCTCACCAACAGGCCCAAGGCAAAGAGAGCCAGCGCCGCGTTAACCATGCCGCCAGCAAGCAAACCTGCGCGAATGACCAAGCCTTTGAACTCGGTGCCGTGGTGGTCGACATCGCGGATTGCTTGCAGCGCACGCCAAGCGGCGAAGGCCAGCAGGCCGGCAACCACAATCCCGATCAACATGTAGCCGAACGGCTGACTGAGCAATGCTTCGAGGCTCTTGTGGCTGTCTTTCGGTTTGGTGGAATCGTGGGCGGCGAGCAGCGCGAAGATGCCAATGATCAGATACAGAACGCCGCGCGCGGCGTATCCGCCTCGGGCAAGCAGGACAAGTGTGTGTTGAGTGGACATGGGGTTTACTTCCAGGGAATCGATGTGAAGCAGACCCGTGGACGGGGCAGGGGTTCGATAAATGCGTCGCCCGTTGGCCACGCGCGCCTTATCAGCCTGCCATTCAGCGCTCGCCAAGCTTCTGCGTCATAACGGCGTGGTCAGCGAAAATGGAATGCGCAGCTCTTCGACTGGCCCTGAATCCCGACCGCACATTTCGTCGTGCACGCATTGTTGCACCAGCACGCAGGGAAACGCCGGAACGGTCTGCAGCAAGTCGCGCAAGTGGGTGATCGAACGCAAATGCATCGGCTTGGCAGCGTCATCGAGCAAGGTGAACTGGCCTTGATCCACGCGAATCCTCGCCAGATAAAAACCACCTTCGAGTGACAGCAGCTCCAGTTCGCGAACTTCACTGTTGGCCGCACGTTCGGTGAGGGTTTGCAGGTTCATGCTTCACTCCTTGCCTGCCGGGGCAGGCGCTTTTCATCGTCGAGGTACGTGCGGTTCATGGGTTCGCGTCAGCGCTCTGACGACGGAAGAACACCGTCACCTGGCCTACCTCCACACCCAACTTGGACATGCTGGTGCGGTTGATCAATGTGTTCTCGTCGATCAGGTACATCCAGTCGTCCATGCTCATCTCGTAGGTCGAGTCGTCGACTGGCAGGTTCAGGCGATAACGCCAGTGGAAGGTATTTCCAGCAATCTGACCCTGTGCAACACCGATCACATCATGCGCGCGGCCGCTCCACTGACCATTACCCCCGGGAGTGAGGGTCCAGACTCTACGCTCACGACTGCCGTCGCTGTACACAAAGCGCTCGTCGAGGATCAGGTTGTCGCCTTCGCGACGACTGACAATGTCGACCTCGAAACGCTTGGCGACTTCGCCATTGCGCTTCTGGAACATGCCCCAGGCTTTGACGGGCTGGCTGAAAAAGTGCTCAAGACTCAGTGCCGGTTGCTGATCTGCGTAACGAGCAACATCGACACTGCCGCAGCTTGCGATGCTGAGCGCCAGGCCTAACAGCAGGAGGAATCGGGTCATCTTGCTACTCCTTGAGCTTGTACAAACAACAGGATGTGTATAGGCCTAGCGCCGCCCGATGAGCTGGAGAAATTCCTGTCGGGTCGTCGAGCTGTCGCGGAAGGCGCCGAGCATCACCGAGGACGTCATGATCGAATTCTGCTTCGCGACACCACGCATCATCATGCACATGTGCCTGGCTTCAATAACCACCGCAACGCCGGCGGCATCGGTGATCTGCTGGATAGCTTGAGCAATCTGTTGAGTGAGGTTTTCCTGGATCTGCAGGCGCCGCGCGAACATATCGACCACCCGCGCGACCTTCGAGAGCCCTAGCACCCGGCCAGTGGGGATGTACCCCACATGCGCCTTGCCGATAAATGGCAGCATGTGGTGCTCGCACAGGGAATAGAGCTCGATGTCGCTGACGATCACCATTTCATCGCTCAGCGATTCGAACAGGGCACCGTTGGTAACGTCTTCCAAACTCATCGCGTAACCGTTGCACAGATACTGCATCGCCTTGGCGGCTCGCATGGGCGTATCCAGCAGACCCTCACGCTCGGGGTTTTCACCCACGCCAACGAGGATTTCACGGTAATGGCTGGCTAATTGTGGGCTCATTCGGGTTACTCGTGGCGGTTCTGAGTGAGGGCAAACGTGGTGGCGAAATGTTGTACGTTAGCGATGCATTTGTATAGGTTTTATTGAAGATAGGCTGAAATAGATCAACTGACAACGAGTCGGTGGTTTTTTTGTGCGGGCTTGAATTTTCAGGCGGGACAAACCGAAGGGCAGGTTTAGTAAATGGCTTGCTTGAGGCGGACATAGAGCAAATTGGACAGGGAACGTACACAGCGACTGAGCCAAACAGTCATTCGTCCGCGATCTCAATGTCCCTTGAACGCTAGGCGGGGGTTTGTCGCGCTGCCGACACACTGGATCGTCGGTCCGCCCACTCGCCGAGCCGCCACCCCAGCACAGCCCAAAGCAATGCACACAACGCGCCGACCAGCGCTGCCATGCCTGCCCCCTGGCCGAGCGCGTCCAGCGCGCTTTTCGCCCAGGCACTGATGGCGTCGCCGGCGCGGTAGACCACGGTGTCGATGACGTTCTTTGCCTTGTATTTGCTTTGAGCATCGAGCGGGGCAAACAGCATCTCCCGGCCTGGGCGCACGAAGGCGTATTCACCGATGCGCCGCACGATCATCAGCGCGGCGATCAGACCAAAGCTGGGGGCGAAGATCAGCCCGATAAACCCTGCGCACATGACCAGCGGCACCATGGCCAACAGCACGCCGACGCCGAGCCTTTGCGCGAGGCGTCCAGCGATGAACAGCTGACAGAGCAGGGCGCCCGCCTGCACGACGAAATCGATGATGCCGAACACGCGCACCTGCGCCTCGCGGTCCGGAAAGTGTTCGGCGACGACGCGTGCCTGCTCGAAGTAAAGGAAGGTGGAGACAGTCGCCAGCAGCACCACAAAGGCGCAAATGCCGAGCAGATAGGATGATTTCAAAATGGCCGTCATACCGCTGAAGGGATTGCCCGGCAACGGCCTGCGAGGGCTTTCGCTCGGCGCGGCATCGGGGCGTCCTGCGCCACCGCGTTCACGCCAGCGCATCAACTGGCGCTTGAACCACATCGCAGCGCCGAGCAGAACAGCGGCCAACAGCACCAGGCCGGACTCGCCCACTGGACCGATCAGCAAGGCACTCAGTGCAGGGCCACTCAAGCCGCCAACGCTTGCGCCCGCTGCGATGAAAGCAAACAGGCGTTTGGCCTGGGCACTGTCGAATACATCGGCCATCAGGCTCCAGGCGACCGATACGACAAACAAGTTGTAGACCGATATCCACACATAGAACACGCGCGCCAGCCACGGGCTTTCCTCGCCCAGGAACAAGGCGGCGAATAACAGCAGGTTGGTGCAAAAAAATCCGTACACCCAGTCCACGAAATGCAGGCGCGGCACGCGTGCGCTGAGCCAGGCGAACAGCGGAACGGCCGCCAGCATAACGAAGAAGGTTGCGGTGAACAGCCATTGCAAGTTCTCGATGCCGGCAGTGATGCCCATCGATTCGCGGATCGGACGGAGCATGAAATAGCCGGCGAACAGGCAAACGAACAGCAGAAAACCATAGATCGCAGGGCGCAGCTCGTGAGCCTTGGCATTGATGACGGCGCTGGTGCGGTGGGCGAGAAGGGACATATCCATGTTGCGCTCCTGTAGGCGTGCCAGCGGGCTCAGCGGTAGGTGACGCCGGTCAGTCGCTCGGAAAGTTGCCACAGCACGTCGGAGTTCGAGCGATCGGCAGCGGCTGCGGGCATCTTGGCGAAGCCCAGCGGCCCGCGCTTCTCGTTGTCTCCGGTGGGCCCGTAGTAAGCGCCGCCAACAGCCTCCAGCGCCGTCGCTGCATACAGCGTGGGCAGCGCGCCCTGCGCTGCGCAATGATACCTGTCGCGCTCTACAGCCCATTGTTTGCCGAATTCACTGTCCAGGCCAGGCCCACGGGCGATCAGCTCGGTCACGGCAACGCCGGGGTGAGCGGCGATGCTGCGTATCCCCCAACCGGCGGCATCGCTGCGCTGCTGCAGCGTAATACTCCACTTCAGAACCGCCAGTTTCGATTGGCTGTAGCTGGCGAAAGGGTCGTAACTGCGCTCAGCCTGCAGGTCATCGAAGTTCAGGCTTGCGCGCCCGGCGGCGATGCTCGACAGGCTGACCACCCGACCATCGTCGCTTTGGCGCAGCAGAAGCATCAGCAGGCCGGTCAAGGCGAAATGCCCCAGGTAATTGGTCGCCAGCTGCATCTCGTAACCGTCGGCCGAAACGCCTCTAACCGGCGGCGACATGATCGCGGCGTTGTTGATGAGCACGTCGAGCCTTGGCAGGCGCTCTTGTCGCAGAGAGCTCAGGCGCCTTCAGCATCGTTTCGTAAGGCCAATCACCCATTGGCCGGTCGTTGCCTGTTTTGTATTTCTCTGCGTGATTCATTCAAGCGTAGATCAACTCGAGTATGCCCGTAGTTGACGGTGCCCGCGGTAAGGCGGGCACCGCTTCCAGCATTGGAAAAGGCTCACCCGCCTGTTTACCAGTTGTAACTCAGTTTGGCGGTAATCTCGCGGCCCGGGTTGTAGAAGTTGGCTGTACCGGAACCGACGACGTGCTGCTCATCCAGCAGGTTGCTGACGTTCACCGCCAGGTCGGTGCCTTTGGCGATCTTGTAGTTGAAAGCGGCGTCGAACAGCGTGGTGCCATCGCTCTTGCCGGAGTTGGCTGCATCGAAGTAATAAGCGCCAACGTAACGCGCACCCAAGCCAACGCTGACATCAGTCGCGGGCACGTCGTAATAGCTCCAGAGCGACGCGGAGTGCTTGGGTGCCGTGGCGAACTCGTTACCCTTGAGCGAGCTGCCGTCGTACAACGAACCGCGTAACACCTCGGATTCCATATAGGAATAGCCGCCGATCAGGCTGAGGTTCTGTGTCACTTGTGCCTTGGCTTCCAGGTCGAGGCCACGCGCCCGTGATTCGCCCACCGTCTGCTGCTCAATGATGCCGCTCGGCAGCACCACGGCGATGGTGACGTTTTCCTGGGTCAGGTCATACACGGCGGCGGAGAACAGTGCGTCCATCCCCATCGGCGCATACTTCACGCCGACTTCGTACTGCCTGCCTGTCTGCGGTGTCACGCCAACCTGAGGCGGCGAGACGGATTCGACCATGCTCACATAGGTCGACACTTCATCGTTGACGATGTAGGTCAACGCACCTCGGTAGGAGGTCTCGGAGAAGGTGTCTTTCTCAGTCGATTGCAAGCCTTTGCTGGTCAGGTCCATCGAGTCGTTGCGCACACCCCCGGTGACGATGAAACGCTCGTAGAACGACAGGTTCTGCTGAAGGAATACGGCTTTGGTTGTCGCGTCTCGTTTGTTGACGGCATACGGCGTGATCGAGCGTGGCACACCCGTAAACACAGGGTTGGCAATGTCGATCGGGGTCGTCAGCGCGTAGACCGAGCTTTCCTTGGTGGTCGAATCCAGGTATTCCACGCCCACCAGGCTGCTGCTGTCGATGTTCTCGAAGCGGGCATCGTATTGCAGCATCAGATTGCCGTTGAACTGGTCGGCGTCAGTGTCCGTTCCAAACAGGTACCGATCGACGCTGGTACCGACACGTGCAGCGCTGTCGCTGAGGTACACGTAGCCGAAATCATCGGTCAACTTGCTGTAACGCAGATTGCTGCGCAGTACGAAGCCGTTATCGAAGTCATGGGTGACGTTACCGCTGAGGCTGGTGCGCTCGACGTCATGGAAGTTGTAGCTGGGCTCACCGTAAAACTTGCTGCGGTCGTACTCCCTGTCCAACGGATAACCGCCGCTGTTGGGCGAACTTTCGGTTTTCAGGTAGTCCAGAATCACCGTCGCCGATGTGTAATCCGTCGGGGCCCAGGTCAGGCCACCCATAAACAACTGGTTGTCGTCCTGTGAGTGATCGTACTCGCGGTCGCTGTTCTGGCCTTTGGCAGTAAAACGGCCGGCCAGGGTTTTCTCGTCGTTCAGCGCATCGCCGACATCGATGCCTGTCTCGACATGATCGAACGAGCCGTAGGTGACATAGCCCTGGCCAAACTTCTCGAAGCGCGGCTGCTTGGTCACGAAATTCACCGAACCGCCCGGGTCCGCTGGGCCGAACAGCGTCGAGTTGGCACCGCGCAGAATCTCGATGCGCTCATAGGCGAACGGATCTTCGCGTACGCCGCGCATTGAACTCAGGGTCAAGCCGTCACGGTAGGTGGTGGCCTGAAAGCCACGGATCTGAAAATAGTCGTTGCGGTCATCGGTACCATAGAAATCACTGACCACGCCCGGCGTGTATTGCAGCGCCTCTTCCGTGGTGCTGACGCTGCGTTGCTGCATTTCCTTGTTGGTCACCACCGACACCGACGCCGGTGTATTGAGAATGCTGGTTGCTACCTTGCCGCCGACCCAGAGCTCCTTGGCGACCACCGAGTTGGTGTCGTCGTCGGCACTGACCCTGACCTTGGCATTGATGATGAGCGGGGCGAGGCGGTAGTCCTCGACAGCCGTTGCGTCGAGTTCCAGCGGGCCGGCGACTTTTGCTTGAGGGGTCAGCAGGTAAGCATTCGGGCCTTGCTGTTCGATCTGCAATTCGCTGCCCTGGAGCAACGATGACAGCGCTGCCGATGTATCGAGCGTGCCATTCACGCCAGCCGTGTTGCGGTTCGCCACACTCGACGCGTCGAAGGAAAGACTGATGCCAGCCTCGCGTGCAAAGCGGTCAAGCGCCGGCGCCAGTGGGCCGGGGGCGATATTCCACTGTTTGACTTGATTGCTGTGATCAGCGCCCGAGGTTTGCGCCAGCGATGGCAATGCATAGCTGCTCACGATCAAACCCAAAATCGCACCGTGCATGGCACGACTTAATGGATGGCGCTGCGAAACAGGGGACGAACTCATTTTCTCGCTCCAAGAAAGGACATCGGCAGACTGGCCTGTATTCCGGCCTTCCTTAGAGGTCGAACGAGAATGAGAAACCACCTCATTATTTTTCAAGTAGCAGAAAATATTCAGGTGGACTCAGGTGGCAGCGCTCACGGTGACCCAATAACGGGTTCGGTAATCAATGTGCAGGCGCAGTGACTGGGCGACCAAAGCCAAGACCCGATCGTTGTCGGCGAGCTGGAAAGTACCCGAAACGCGACGATCGGCGACCTCTTCGGCGCAGCGCAAGACTCCGGGGCGATAACGCGACAACTCCGCGATGAAGTCACCAAGGCGCATATGGTTGGCACTGATCACACCGTCACCCCAGCTCCATAGATCCAGGCCGTTGTCGCTGAACATTCGGGTGCCGCTTGATGTGAACAGCAGCTGGTTTCCTGCCGAGACGCTTCGGCTCGCAGGCGTTTGGCTGGTTCCGGGGAAAACCGTAACCGACCCTTCCTGAGCTGCGACCAGAGTGCCGTCGTCACGCTCGCGGACCAGAAAGCGGGAGCTATGGGTTCGCATGATCCCGTCGCGTGATTGCACCCACAGCGGTCGCGCTTGAGGCGAGTGTTGATCTGCGCCGACGTTCACGATCATTTCACCACGTCGCAGGATGATCAGCCGCCGCTGGGCGTCAAAATCGCTGTCGACGGCGCTATCGCTATTGAGCTGGATGAGGCTGCCATCATCGAGTTCGAAACGTCGTTGCTCGCCGGTGCTGCTGCGCTGTTGTGCAAGCAGGGCGGGCAGGGGGGTGTAGTCGCGGCCGAGCCAGGCTGCCGTGCCGACGGTCGCCAATACGCCCAGCAGCTTCAGGCTTTCCCGCCGGCGCATTCCATGCTTGGCGCCATCAAGGGTCTTTCGAGCCAGTTGAGCTGGCACGCCTTCGAATTCATCTCCAAGCGTTTCCATACGCTGCCATGCCAACGCATGCTCTGGGCGCTGCTGCAGCCAGTGCTCAAAAGAGCGCTGTGTCTGTTCATCGGCTTGATTGAAGCGAAGGCGCACCAGCCATTGGATCGCCTGCTCGACAATGGCCGGATCCAGCGCCTCGGGCTCAGGCCTCGACATAACGCAAGCGATAGCAATGTTGCAGGGCCGTGGCCAGGTCGCGTTCCACCGTCGCGCGGGAGACACCGAGTTTTTCGGCGATTTGTGCGCAGGTCAGACCGTCGAGCCGGGCAAATAAAAAGGCCTGGCGAACTCTTGGTTTAAGCGAGTCGAGCAGACGGTCTATGCGCTCGAGCGCATCGAGAATCATCAGCCGGCTCTCTTCCGAGGGAACCTCGTGATGAGGCAGCAAGGTGATGCTTTCCAGGTAAGCACGTTCGAGTTCGCGACGACGATACTGATCAATCATCAGTCCGCGAGCAATGCTGCTCAGATAGGCGCGTGGTTCGCGCAGGGCGCCGGACTGATGACGGTGTTTGAGCACACGGACGAAGGTGTCTTGCGCCAGGTCTGCGGCGTTATCGCGACAGCCGATGCGGCGGATCAGCCAGCCCTGTAACCACGAGAAATGGGTGCGATAGAGCAGCCCTGGATCTGCAGTACCTAGTGTTTCGTCGCTACGCATCGGCATCCCGGGACATACATGATTGATAATGAATCGCATTCTACTCACGCGATGGGCCCGAGAGCAAATACGTCGCGTTCGGCGTCTGTTTTGGGTGAAAAGACGCCTCAGGTTCCTTTCTGACGGGGACAGTCACGTCTACGACTCCGTCAGTTGCTGGCGGTACTCAGTGGTGGTAATTCCGGCATAGCCCCAGTTATCGGTGTCGACCTCTTCAATGACGATATGAGTGAGGTGCGGGTCCTTATTGAGCACGGTTTGCATGGTTCTGGTTATCTGAGCGATGACTTGAGATTTCTGTTCTTTGGTGACGCCATCGCGAGTGATGCGAACGCTGATGAAAGGCATGGGAAAGTCTCCTGTTGGCGCCCCATCGACATGATGAGGTGGCAGTGGATGGACTTTAGGGCGTTGCTTTCAATGAATAAATGAGGGGCAGAGAACATCACTTACAACGCTGTGTAACCAATGACGGCCTGGCCTGTGGCATTGGTTTTTTGCTTTGTGTCTGGATATCCGATCGGCTGCGTTCTGCCGCTGACACGCGGGAGGATTTCACGGCGCAGTCTTTCCCATGCGCAGCGACGAAGGCTGTGGAGCATGGGAATGACTGGATGCCGCAGAGGAGGGCTGGGCGAGGGCGCGTAGGTGGAGTTTCGCAATGGGCCACTCGTTGTAGCAACTCAGGGGCTGCCGACAAGTTCCGCTCCATCTCTGGTCGAAACCGCCTACGGTATCAAGCGCATCTCGCGTAGTTTGTCGAACACGTCAAAAAATGCCTGATCGCTTGCCTGGTAGGCAGTAAAACCCATCATGCGACTTTTCGACATGTCCGTGACTACTTCGATGGGGCGGCCGAGGTCTGCATCGGTGTGCCATGGGGAAATCAGGCGATCAATGTCGGGTTCTTTCAAGCCGTGCTCCGCGACTATTTGCGTCCATACGGCATGATCGTCAGCCATCTGCTTCTCGAGGGGTGAAAGCGAAGCGGGATAATCGGCAGCAGGCAAGTTGAAGTATTCGGCGATCCGGCTCCACATCCATTTCCACCGGAATACGTCGCCATTAGTGACATTGAATGCCTGGTTGGCCGCAGCCGGCGTGGTGGCTGCCCACAATTGTTGTTTCGCCAACTGCCGCGCGTCCGTCATGTCGGTGAGGCTGTCCCACTGCACTCTGGATCCTGGAAACACAAAGGGGCGATGGGTGTGTTTGCAAATCGAGGCGTAGACAGCGAGGGTAGTCGCCATGTTCATCGCATTGCCGACAGCCACCCCAGTGACGGTGTGAGGGCGATGAACGCTCCAGGTGAAGCCGTCCTTTTCGGCAGCGGCGAAGAGCTCGTCCTCTTGGGCGTAATAGAAATTCTCGACATCCAGACGGCCCTGCTCCTCGCGAAACGGTGTCTGCGGCAGGCTGCCTTTACCGTACGCTTCGAACGGGCCCAGGTAGTGTTTCAGGCCAGTGACCAGTGCGACATGCTTGACACTTTTGGCTGGGCGAATGGCGGCGAGGACGTTGCGCACCATGGCGGCATTGACGCGTATGTTCTGCGCTTCCGTGGCTTGGCGCGACCATGTGGTAATAAATACATGAGTGGGCTTCAAACCCGCCAGCGCGCGGTCCAGCGAAGCCGGATCCTGAAGATCTGCCGCGACAGGGATCACGCCTTGCGCTTGCGACGGGTGCCTCGATAGCGCGGCGACTTGCCATTGGTTGTCGATGAGTAACTGCGTGATGGCGCTGCCGACGATGCCGCTGGCGCCCACGACTAAAGCGGTCTGGGTCATAGGTTTCTCCTGGATTCAGATGTCGGAGTACGTCCGGGTAACAGAGGTTCAACCTGAAATCCGTTAGAGTGTCCGCTCCCCCCCGTTGAAGCCTGTGAAAAATGAATCGTCCGCTGTTTGTCGCTCTGGATGGCCCCAAAGGCGTCGGCAAAACCTCGCTGTTGGAGGCCATCACTGAAGTCTTGAGGGCGGACAACCAGAAAGTCATCCGATTGTGCGAGAGAAAAAGCGACCCGTTCAGGGGCGAGACGATGCGTTTGGTGAACAGGCTCGTCCGGCATCCTGACCGGGATCTGGAGCTGGAAGTCTGCCAACGCCTGGCTGATAGCCGCAGCTGGATTTCCCGGCACGTGCTGAGCAAACAACCCACCGACAGCATTATCCTGATCGATCGCTGGTATCCCTCCGATGCTGCGTTTCGCCGGATAGTCCCGTTCGCCGAAATCCTGCAATTGAACCTGGATCGCAGCGTTCAGGTGCCAGACCTGCATGTCGGGGTGGTCACAGCGGCGCAGATTTCGTGGGCGAGGGCGGGGGCACGACGGCGCGGCTTGAGCAGTACAGTGCTTCGTGGCCTGGAAGAGCATGCCGCTTGTACTCGGGCGTTTGAGCAAGCCGCTATCGATCAGGGTTGGTTTTTATGCCGGAACGAGGGAACGATCGAGGAGGCGACGAGGCGGGTGGTCGCGCAGATAAATCAGGTGATGAGCTCCCGGTGTGTCCCCTTGGTCTGACGGCAGACCATGCCCTGCCGACGAGCGGCGCAAATATGACAAAGTATTTCACTGTTGAGCGAGGTCAAGTAATCAGGTTTATTCAGAGGTATCAAGATGAGATTTGCACGCTTTTGCCAGGCACTTTCCACGTGGGCAGGTAGCCCGAAGACCTTTTTGACTGCGATCCTTTTGATCATCGCCTGGGCTGGAACAGGGCCGTATTTTCATTACAACGACACTTGGCAACTCATCATCAACACCTCGACCACGATCATCACTTTTCTGATGGTGTTCCTCATTCAAAACACCCAGAACCGCGACAACGATATTTTGCATCTGAAGATCGATGAGCTGATACGAGCCACGAATGAAGCTCAGAATGCCACGTTGGGCCTGGAGAAGATGGAGGCGCGCGAACTCAGAAGGCTCCGTGATCGATATCGCGCGTTAGGCGAGTCGAGTCAGGTCGATGTAGCGCCTGCCCATGACGATCCGGGTCGTTAGAATACTGGCTGCGAGTTTTTTTTCGCCATCGTGACGATTCACAAGCGGCAATGTTTGCGGTCTTCAATCGTTCAGCACGGCTGGAAAATGCGCGCTCTGTTCCGGGGTAGTTCAGCGGTATAACACTCGGCGTCAAAACTCAAGGGATCGGGTATTTTCAGGATGTACTCACGCGCCTGCCAACTCAGCGCGCGAGTGCCGTTGGACAACTGTTGCCACTGTGGGCCAGTCCGGATCAGGTTTTGAAAAGCTCCGCGCCCATGAAATCGATGAATGCGCGCAGCTTCGGCGACCGGTGCTTGCTCGATGGCCAAAGCATGCGGAAGGTGCCCTGATGCTGGTTGAAGTCGTCCAGCACCGTCACCAGTTCGCCGGCCGCAATGGCATCACGCACCATGAAGTCCGGCAGGCAGGCGATTCCAAGGCCATCACGGGCGACGTGAAACAGGGCCTCGGTGGTGTTGCATACCATCGAGGCCAAGAGGACGGGTTCTGCCTCGCCCTCCTGCCTGCGCAAGGGCCACGACTCGAGCTTTCCGATACTCGGGAACTTATGTTGCAGGCAGGCGTGGCCCGTCAGGTCGGCGGGCTCGCGCGGAGTGCCGCGCGCGGTGAAGTACCGGGGCGAGGCAACTAGCAGCAGCTTGAAAGTGCCCAGTGCGCGGGACATCAGCCGGGAATCAGTCGGGTCTCCGGTGCGAATGACCGCATCGAACCCGTCCTCGATTACGTCGACCATCCGATCCGAGAAATCCACGTCCAGTTCGATGGCGGGGTAGCGGTGCATGAAGGCCGTCAGCGCCGGCATGACCAAGCTGCCTACCAACGGCATGCTCAGGCGCAGCTTGCCTTGGGGCGCTTGCCGGGTTTGCGACAGTTCCAATTGCGCCGCCTCGACCTCGCAGAGGATGCGTCTGCAACGCTCCAGGAACAGCGTGCCCTCGGCGGTCAGCGTGATACTGCGCGTGCTGCGGTGCAGCAGGCGTACGCCCAGTCGCTCCTCCAGCCGGGCCACGCTCTTTCCCACGGCGGAAGACGAGACGCCGAGCACGCGCCCAGCTTCCGAAAAGCTACGGGCTTGCGCCGCCTGCACGAAGAACGCGATGCCATTGAGCGAATCCATTCTTCACCGTTCTAGGAAAATTTGTCCGATATGTTCGGAACCTTAGCCCATTTTTCTTAATCGAGCCCGCACTTACTCTCACGGCTGCACAGGTTGGATGCGGCTGTCCTGGCTTTCGAGATATGTGACGCCTGCCTGACCCTCTAATGACTCTTTGCGGATGTTTCCCATGACACAATCCCTGACCGCCACAAGCGGTACCACCGGACGCGACTGGCTGCAACTGCTTGCCGCCTGCCTTACCGGCATTCTGATCCCGCTGTGCTTCACCGGGCCGGCCGTCGTGCTGCCGTCAATCAGTCAGGAACTGGGCGGGACGGCGGTGCAACTGAACTGGGTGGTCAACGGCTACATCCTGACCTACGGTAGCGCCATGATGGCGGCCGGCAGCCTGACCGACACCTATGGCCGCAAGCGCGTGTGGCTGGTCGGCCTGGCGCTATTCGTGCTGATAACGTTCTCGATCCCGCTGGCGCCGACGGTCGGCTGGATCGACGGGCTGCGCCTGGCGCAAGGGCTGGGCGGCGCAGCCGCCTTCGCGGGCGCCATGTCCTCGCTGGCACAGACCTTCCACGGCCCGATCCGTACACGCGTGTTCAGCCTGCTCGGCACCACGTTTGGCATCGGCCTGGCCTTCGGCCCGCTGGCGGCAGGCTTGCTGGTGGAGGTGGCGGGCTGGCGCTGGGTGTTCCTGGCGACGGCGCTGATCGGCGTGGCCGGTTTCCTGCTGGTGTGGGTCAGCGCCACAGAGTCGCGCGACCCAGACTCTACCGGCCTGGACTGGCCCGGCGCCCTCAGCTTCACCGCCGCGCTGAGCTTGTTCACCTACGGCATCCTGCTAGCGCCGGAAGAAGGCTGGCGCAGCGCTTCGGTGCTCGGCACGTTATTGGCCTCAGTGGTGCTATTCATCGCCAAGGTTTATTGTGATGCCCGATCAAAAAAAAGAATATCATTTATCTCTAATAATCAATCACATACCTTGATTAACTTTTAAAAAATAGACTGACGCGGCAGAAAAGCTAGCAATAGTCTATTTTTTGAACGTGACGTCGTATCGTGTTCGGCAGCCAATTTCGATCGTTGATAGAGACTGATGTAAGTCGCCGCTCGGCAGACTTCGCCTAGATTAGCGTTGTGGAGAGTACATCCATGGCAAATCAGCTAACCCCTGGGGAACTCATTGTCGCCAAGGGAAAAGTTGCGAAAGTCAAACAGGTATTTAGTGACAAAACGATAAGGGTAACAATTGTCGACTCTGGTGAAGTAATACTGGTGTCGGCGCGCGACATTCAGCGAATCCCTAGTGTTACGGCAATTAATGGTAGTGATCATGGGGAGGGTTTGAATGTCAATGATTACACCGTTGATCAACTTTCATTGGCAGCTGAGCGTTTTGAAATTATCAGAAAGTGGAAGGTTGAGGGAGGGGTAGTCACTAAGTACTGTTCTTTACTGGGTGTATCAAAGAGTTACTTCTATCGTTTGGCTAAAATTTTTGACGCTGACGTAGGCCCACTATCTTTAATTGCGCAGACACGGGGTGTCAAGAAAGGCGTTACGAGACTGGATGAGTCGGTTGAGGTCATAATTTTCAAGGCTGCTAAAAAATTCAAGTCGAAAGGAGCCAGCTACAGCAAAGTGTGGAGCGAGGTGGATGTTGCATGTAAGGAGCAAGGTTTTTCATGCCCTTCCAAAGATACGGTATTGAGGCGTGTACGCTTAATCCTCTCAGAAAAAACAAGAATGAGAATTAAAGAAGGTCCTGATGCCGCGACGCAAGAATTTTCAGCTCGCCCGGGTAAAAAAAATCTTGAAAGGCCGCTGCAATGGGTACAGATGGATCACACCCTCGTCGATATAATTCTGTTGGCTGATGATCGCATAAATATTATTGGACGCCCGTGGCTGACAATTGTAATTGATGTCTATACCAGGGTTATTCTTGGTTACTATCTTAGCCTTTACGTCCCGTCTACTGTTTCAGTGGCTTGCGCTCTTAGTCATTCTGTCCTTCCTAAAGTAAACTTTTCGGCAAGTGTTGGCTTGGATCCAGAAGACTACCCCTACTATGGAAAGCCTGAAGTCCTTCATATGGACAATGCCGCAGAGTTCACCAGCCCAAAATTTAAAGTAGGGTGTGAATCTTTTGGGATTTCCCCCGAATACCGACCTGTAGGAAGAAAACATTTTGGCGGTCATGTTGAACGGCTGATAGGCACGTTCATGACTACTAAGGTGCATTTCTTGCCGGGGACTACAATGTCAAATTCTGTTGCGCGCAGAGGACTTAACAGCGAAAGAAATGCAACCATGACCTTCTCTGATTTTTTTCGCTGGTTCTCTCGCGAAGTAGTTGTCTATCACTCAACAGTTCATAGCGCATTAAAGTGTAGCCCGCGACAAGCGTGGACAAACTATTTCGCGCCCAACGGAGGGCTTCCTTACCCCCCGGCAGGCTTGAATTCCGAGCAATTAAAGATTTGGTTCATGCCTCAAGAAGACCGAAAAATTAATCCTGGTGGCATTAATTTGCATGGCCAAGTTTATTGGGATCCTATATTGGGGTCTCATGTGGGGACTAGAAATGTCATAGTCAAATATGACCCGTACGATATGAATGTTGTATGGGTGAAATTGGATGGCCAATTTTGCCCAATACACCTGTCTGACGTAACCGTTGAGGCTCCTACCTATGAGGAATATCGTGCCGGCAAGCTCTATCGTCACCCAGTCCGCATCGGAGCCATAGATAGTGATGGCGGGTTAAAAGCCTACAGAGGGAAGCAAAAAATTGAAGAGGAAAGTAAAAAGTTAACGCAGAAGGAAAGACGCCGAGAGGCCGCTGAAAAAGTCTATACTGAGGCAAATCCAAATCCTAGAAGTAGTAGCTTTAACGCTGACAGGGAACATATCAAGCCAAATTATTCAGCCTCTCCAAAAAAATTTCGACCTGGGGATGAGTCATGAGTGATGAGCACGTCCGGTCGGACATCAGAAAATATTTGTCTTCTAATATTGATACGCGAATAGCCTTAATTCATCAAGAAATATGGGTGAACAATAACTCTAGTGCAGCTGTTTTTCGCATGATGAATAATATCGCGGATGTACCAGATCGTATGAGTGCGCCTGCTTTGCTTGTGGTTGGCCCAGGTGGCTCTGGAAAGACGGCTATAATATCTAAGATTCCAAACCATGTAAAAAGGAGTGCAGGGTTGATTTTTGTCTCCTTGGCTGCATCCCCAGAAATAGATACCAAAAAAAGCCTTAAAGATGAGATAGCTTTAGCGCTCGGAATACCAGTTGGCTCTGGCTCAAGTCGCCGAAGTAGCTCTGACCTGCCAAGCGAGATTAGAGAGGTTATTAGGCTGAGGCAAATTTGGGGGCTGGTGATCGACGAGTTTCATGATGCACTGCTACGCTCGAAGCAAGAGCAGCGTTTTAACATGTCTATTCTTAAAAAGCTGCTCGGCCCTGAATATGGATTGAAACTATTTTGCTTTGGCACTGCTAGTGCGCGCAACGCACTTAAATCCAATTATGAATTTAAGAGACGTTTTCACGAAGTTGCTCTTGATGACTGGATAGAGAGTGAGGAGTTCAGGTCATTCCTCTTGGAGGTAGAGGAGTCCCTACCGCTAAAACAGCCATCACATTTGTACTCTGAGGAGATGGTAGGCACTATTTTATCTATGTCGAATGGGCGCATGGACAAAACACTCGAATTGATAAGGGCGGCTGCCTGTTATGCCATAAAAATGGGGGGGGAGAAGGTGGATGTTGATATGCTGCGGCGAGCAAACAAGAATCCTTGGGGCTATTAGTAGTGAGTTTCTCTGGCTTGCCAACACCAAGTTCTGAAGAAACACTTTCATCTTGGTTGTTTCGATGCAGCATTAATCCAAACGCCGCTGGCTTCCCTCGATTATCATCAACAGAACGCCCAGCGTATTGGTGGGAGGGTGTGGAGATCAAATATTCGGACCCAGACTCAGAATTCTTATCCGCCAGCCAGCGATTAAGTTGTGTAGCCGGGGACATTACCCCTGAACTATTACGAAATTTTTTTTGCCTTCGAGGCGATAAATTAGTCGAATGGAGGTATCGCCGTTTTTTTTGCCCTGATTGCTTACGCGATGATGTGGCGAATGGTCGTTTGCCTATATGGCGGAAGGACTGGTGTTACATTTATTCTTGTGTCTGCGCTGCCCATGATCGAGAGTTGGTGAGACTAGTTGATACACCGCGTTACTCAAGGGCATGGGATGCGTTTGTCCAAAGCTGCAATTCGATATCAAACAATGCCTCCATAGAGGAAACTCTATTCTTTCGTTTTTGCTCAAGTACCTTCACAAAGATTGAGCATGCTCTGATCAGTAGAGACAATCAACAACCTACATTGCACGATTTATTTTATAGGCTATTCAATATTTTCCTTCAATGTCCCTTTCGTGGTAGTAGAGGCGGAATCGCTAGAATCCACTTGCAAACGAGGAAAGATGCACGAGCACCCGACGCAAGCTCTTTTGAGCAGAGTATATTATTGGGGGCGTCCACGGCCGATCCATCAAGTAGATTTGGTAGTTTGGTCTTAACCGCATCACTACTGGAGATTATCCCCTACTCAAGGTTTTTGATATTTACTAAACTGTGTGAGAAAAGAAGGGGCGGGATGCTGATCCCAAGAGACCTGCATAAGGCAGCGATTTTTCCATATATCAACAGGGCAGGCTATGAAACCTTGTACCGTTTTTTAGGGGGTTTCCCTAGGAAAGATTTTCCGTTGCTAGATCGCCATCTTCAACTTCAAGAACATTCGTATGTTCAAGATGGTGTCCTTGGCAAGCGTCTATTCGGATACTCACAATGAGCTATTAAATGCGCATGCCTATCGTTGCCGGCTGGCTGCAAGGAGAAAAACTCCACATGCTAGATGCACGCAGGGCTTTTAACATTTAATTTCCTGCTAGTTAATGTAAGGATTATGCCGAGATTAAGGAAAATCAGGACATAAGACCTGTATATTATTGATATAAAGCAGTTTATATATTTGCGCCTTGCCCCTCCTGCGTCATACCTGCGAGCGTCTATGCTGATCTTTTTGCATGCTTGGGTGCTAAGCGATGGCTGCTTTGGAGAGAACGGCATACCCACGACTCCGCAGCTATTCGTTTCCTCAGAAGAGCTTGGCTGGATTTCCAGAACAGCGCAATCCTGCTCTTTCGCTTGGGCTGACGGTTCAGTTCAAGGTATTTCAATGACACCGGCGAGAGCGAGGCGACGACCTTGTTTGATGCAGCCTTCAATTACCAGATTGCCAAGGACACGGATCTGGCGGTCAATGTCAGTAATCTTTTGGATGAGCAGCATGTCGTGGGCTCCGGAACTGCGGATTACTACAATCCGGGCCGAGAACTCACCGCCAAGCTGAGCTACAGCTGGTGAGCCTGTCAGTAATGGCTCCTGTTGTGGTGGTATCTCGTGTTCTGGCCGCGATCTTCGGCTGCTATGCATTCGTCTAGGGCGTGGCGGCGCTGAATGGGGTTGGGGTCGATTACCATGCCGCCGAGCAGGCGATGATGATGCTGGCCTTCGTCCTGTATCTCGCGCTGTTTCCGCAGCCAGTCTGTGGCGGGTCTCGATGGTACTGGCGCTCGGCAGCGTCTTGATGCTGGCTGTTGCCTGGCAGCTGCAGCGCATGATCATCGGATAGGAGCAGAGCCATGCTGAACAACTTTCGCCAATCCATGGCCTGGGTACACACCTGGTTCGGTTTGGTGCTGGGCTTCGTGCTGATGGTCGTCTTCTTTTTCGGTGCACTGTCGGTGTTCGACCGCGAGATCGATCGTTGGGCGATCCCCGATACGCGCTTCGAGCCGCAGCCTATGCCGTCCTACAACAACCTGCTGAAACAGGTATTTGCCGATCTCAAACCGCATCCGGTGGATATGGCGGCAACCAAAGGGCGGGTAATCGGCGACCTGCCGGCGCCGGAAACCATGCCCATGGTCTCGCTCTATGCCTACACCACCCACCGAGATCCCGTGCTGAGCATTGGTGGCGAGTTTGGTATCCCCAACCAGCCAAAGGACCCAGCGGATGATCAATCGTAAGATCTTCAAGGAGTTTTTCACCTTCCGTCCGCGCAAGCGGACCCAGCGCAGCGCGCTGGACCTGCATAACATGACTGGCGTGGTGGCGTTGCCGTTCCACTTCTTTTTTGCCTTCACCGGTTGGTGATCTTCGCGTCGATGTACTACTTCCCGGTCTCCGGGACCTTGCTCAAACCGCTGCATAATCGGCATGAGGTGATCGAGGCGGCGCATACCGGCTTGCCCCATGATGAGGCCGGTGTGCCCGCGAAGATGGCCTCCGCCAATGCCATGGTGGCCGAGGCCAAGCGCATCTGGGCTACGCGCGATATGCCGGGAGAGGTCGGGCTGCTGACTATCGAGCATCTAAATGACGCCAACGGCTACGTCAGCATCTACCGCGCCGGCAGTGATCGTGTGGCGCTGGTCGGGGAGGGCATTCACTTCAAGGCCAGTACCGGCGAGCTACTGCGCAACGACCCGCCGAGTGACCCGGTTGGTTCCGTCAATCAATTTCTCACCGGCTTGCACCTGCAGCACTTCGAACACTGGGCGCTGCGCTGGCTGTACGTGGCGGGCGGTCTGCTCGGCTGTGTGTGCATCGCCAGCGGTTTTGTGTTCTTCGTCGAGATACGCAAGCAGGAGCACGCCCGACTCGGGCTGCAGGGCTGTCGGTTGGTTGACGCCATGGCAGTCACCACGGTTACCGGCATGCTGCTGGCAGCGGTCGCCATGCTGGCGGCCAACCGGCTGCTGCCTGAGCCCATGCCTGGCCGTGGCGAATGGGAAAAGTGGGTGTTCTGGGGTGCCTGGCTGCTGAGTTTGCTGCATGCGCTGTTGCGTAGTGCACCAGTGGCCCAGGCGCGGCACAATCCGGCCTGGCGCTGCTCTGCGTCGCTGCGGTGCTGCTCAACTGGATCACCACGGGGGACCACCTGGTCAAAAGGATGCTGCTTGAACCCTACTGGGCCGTGGCCGGCGTCGATCTGAGCCTGTTGGCCTGCGCGCTGATAGCGCTACTCACCGCGCGTCGTCTGGCAAGGCCGGTTGAGGGTAAGCGTCCGGCGAACTCACCTTCCGAACTCCAGCATTAAGGGCGATGGTGTCCGCGTATTTTTAAGCGGACGCGATCACCCTTATCGCCAGGATTTCCATGCGCCAACGAAGCTCTTATCCCAAACCATTCAAAGCCCAGGTCGTTCAGGAATGCCTGCAACCTGGCGCAACCGTGTCCAGTGTCGCCATCAGCCACGGCATCAATGCCAACGTCATCCGCAAATGGCTGCCGCTCTATCGAGATCAGCCCGCAGCGGCTTCACTACCGGCTTTCGTCCCGCTAAAAGCCCCACCTAAACGGTCAGTCGAAACGTCAGTGATCATCGAGTTGCCCGTGGCCGGGCAAGTGATTACGGTGAAATGGCCAGCCTCGGATCCCGAGGGTTGTGCGCAATTTATTCGGGCTGTCGCTCAATGATCCGCATCGATGCCATCTGGCTGGCCACCGAGCCGATGGACATGCGCGCTGGCACCGAGACGGCATTAGCCCGGGTGATTGCGGTGTTCGGTGCGGCGAAGCCGCACTGCGCTTATCTGTTCGCCAATCGCCGGGCTAATCGAATGAAAGTGCTGGTGCACGATGGCGTCGGCGTCTGGCTCGCAGCGAGACGACTGAACCAAGGCAAGTTCCATTGGCCCGGCATTCGCCACGGCGGCGAGGTCGAACTCGACAGCGAACAACTCCAGGCATTGGTGCTGGGCCTGCCGTGGCAGCGCGTCGGTGCAGGCGGTGTGATTAGCGTGCTGTAAACGCCGGCCATTTGGCCGGTCTGCTTGTCGTCGCCCCGTGCCTGCTCTGGCACAATTGGCGGCATGACTTTCTCGCCCAGCCTCGACCAGATGACCCCGGAACAGCTTCGTGCCTTGGCGGCACAGGCGTTGCAGTTGCAGTCCCAGGTCGAGGCGATGAGCAGGAAGATTCAGAACGATGAAATCCTCATCGAACAGTTCATGTTCGAAATCGCCCTGCTCAAACGGCACAAGTTCGCCAAGCGCAGCGAACAAATCAGCCCGGCGCAAAGCAGCTTGCTGGATGACCTGCTCGACACCGACCTTGAGGCTATCGAGGCCGAGCTGAAACAGCTTCTTCCCGCTGCGCCACAGGTCGAACCACGGCAATCGCCGAAACGTGCGCCATTGCCGCCACAGTTTCCACGCACGGTGATTCGTCACGAACCCGAAAACACCCAGTGCGCCTGTGGCTGTCAACTTCAACGCATCGGCGAAGACGTCAGCGAGAAGCTGGATTACACGCCGGGCGTGTTTACCGTCGAGCAACATGTGCGGGGCAAATGGGCCTGTCGCCAGTGCGAAACCCTGATCCAGGCGCCGGTGCCGGCGCAGGTTATCGACAAAGGTATACCGACCGCAGGCCTACTGGCCCACGTGATGGTGGCCAAGTTTGCCGATCACTTGCCGCTGTACCGGCAGGAGAAAATCTTTGGTCGCGCCGGACTGGCAATTGCGCGCTCGACCTTGGCGCAATGGGTCGGAGAAACTGGCGTGAGACTTCAACCGCTAGTTGATGCTCTGCGTGAGGCGGTGTTGAACCAGCGTGTGATTCACGCCGATGAAACACCGGTGCAAATGCTTGCGCCAGGCGAGAAGAAAACCCACCGGGCCTACGTCTGGGCCTACAGCACGACGCCGTTTTCGGCGCTCAACGCGGTGGTTTACGACTTCAGCCCAAGCCGTGCCGGACAACATGCACGCAACTTCCTGGGCGACTGGAACGGTAAGCTGGTTTGCGATGACTTCGCTGGCTACAAGGCCGGATTTGAGCAAGGCATCACTGAAATCGGCTGCATGGCTCACGCCCGTCGCAAGTTTTTCGATCTGCACGTGGCGAACAAAAGTCAGCTGGCCGAACAAGCGCTGCACTCGATCAGCGGCTTGTACGAAGTCGAACGCCAAGCGCGGGAAATGAGTGATGAAGATCGGTGGCGAATACGTCAGGAACTGGCGGTACCGATCCTCAAAAAACTGCATGACTGGATGTTGGCCCAGCGCGACCTGGTGCCCAACGGATCAGCCACGGCCAAAGCCCTCGACTACAGCCTGAAACGCTGGGTAGCGCTGACGCGCTACCTGGACGATGGAGCTGTGCCGATCGACAACAATCAAGTCGAGAACCAGATACGGCCCTGGGCACTCGGGCGCTCGAACTGGCTGTTTGCCGGGTCGCTACGCAGTGGTAAACGGGCTGCGGCAATCATGAGCCTGATCCAGTCGGCGCGTATGAATGGGCATGATCCGTATGCCTATCTCAAAGATGTGCTGACTCGGTTGCCAACACAGAGGGCCAGTGAGATCGGGCAGCTGCTGCCACATCAGTGGGTGCCTGCCTAACTTACGCAAGGTGAGTTGGGCGGACGCTTACGGTTGAGGTCGCGGACCGGACTCGCATCGGTGGGGTGGCCTATGAGTAATGCAGGTCTGTGGTTGCTGGGTGCCGCCGCCAGCATGGGCTTGGCGACCAGTTGGTTGGCGTTGTCCCTGCCGGCGCACTGGCGCCAGGTGTTCAGCGCCGACGAGGTTGCGCCGGACTATCTACGCAGCCTGGGCTGGCTGGCGCTGATGGTATCGGCTGTGTGCTGCTTCAAGGCTGACCATCCGTCGATGGCGGTGCTGGTCTGGCTCACCCTGTTGCCGGTCGCCGCCGTAGCAACGGCCATAACGCTGAGCTACCGGCTGGGGCTGCTGCGCCTGTTTTGCCCGTTATTTCTGCGCACTCGATAAGAGTGCGCGGCTTCTGTATCTGCAACATTGTGGTTGATCCGATCGTACTGCTCACCTCAAACCGGGCGAGCTTGTTCACACTGGATACGCCGACCATCCCATGTCACCTCGTTGTGGGATGCTTGCAGGATCGAGCGACGCGAACTCTTACCAACGTATTTGCGCTCTAGCGTCGGCAACAGTTGGCTGACCTCGGTTCGTTTCCGGCTAACACCCGCCCCCAACGTTTAAAGGCGCTAGACGCGATGCAGGTCGAGCCGAACGACATTCTGGCAGGAACTGTGTTGAAGTCGCAATCCGGGTTGTACCGTCCGCTTCTGGCCGTTTGCGGAAGCTAGAGGTATTTAGCCCGACAGTAGGATCACTGTTACGGTGAAAAGTGTTCGTAGGCGTCAGAGCGTCCCTTGGGCAGATCTGCCTGCTGGAGCACCCGCCGCAATCGGGAAAGAATGTTCCGTTCAATACCCTGTTCCCTGCGGCAAAATGGCCGACATCACACCTTACCATTCAGAACGGCGGTACCGAACACTTCCCATATCAAGAGCAGATGGTCGGCGTGTCGCTATCTCAGGCGCCCTCGAAGGGTTAGACATCGCATGTGCACAGGCCCTCCGGAACAGCATGGAACGCCTGCCGAAGGTCCCTTGGGGAGTAGCCTTGCCGGATCAGTGGAGGCGTGACTCTTCAAGGCTTGCGTCACGCTAAGCACGTGTCATCGATGTTTGTTGCGATGGGCGAGGTCTATCACTCGAATTCATGCAGTGGCTATTCGCGACTGAATTCATGCTCGCTGTTGATTGCGAGCAAGAAAGCCCGCGCGCCGGGCAGCAGAGCAACTGGCGACGTTGCGATCAAATGCTTTTTGGGATCGGTTGCCGATTCGATTCCATGTCGAACCTACTCAAGTCTCAGGCAACCCTTCAAGCTCGTGATTTCTCGATGGATTTTTTTCAGTAAGTCTTCGGGTTTTAGTTCGGGTGTTTGCCTTTGATAAGCCAGGAACAGAAGCGTTAGGGGATGAATGCCAATGATCTCAGCAATCTGCTCAACCTTTTCAATCGATGGTTTCCATTTGCCGCGCTCGATCGCACTGATATAGCTCTGACTAGGCCCAAGCCCTTCCTGAGGCATATCCTTCGAAATACGTAGATTCCTGATCACCAAACCAAGCGCTTCATTCAGTTCCATTTGCTGTCTCGCAAAAGGAACGATGAAGCCTTTTTAGTGCTTCTGGAGCTATGCTATATACAGCTTAAAAGAGGGTGTGCTGATGTTTATTACGTACAAGCGCGCTGAAATCATGTATCCAGCGCTGTTTGGAGACGACTCCCAGATGTGGCGATTCGTCGAGCTCGATGATCATCGCCCTTGGTTTTACGTGATGATTAACCGCCGCCAGAAGGCAGCCGCATGGAGGACGATGCTCTTGATTCCAACGGAGGATGAGTTCGAGCAGATGCTAGTGAAACGCGCTGAAGGAACACTGATTGAGGCAGTTCAGGTGGTGTTGCCATCGCGGCTGAATGGATCCGGTAATTGGACGATGGAGATGCTCATAGAGCTCGTTAGGGTCTATGATCAGGACGAGCGAGTCATGGGTTACGACTTTAAGACGGCCTCGGGCCATACCTACTCTCAAAGAGACTGCCGCCACACCTTGGCTGCAGCAAAGCAACAAATTTACTGCTCTTCGATGCGTCTTGTTTGAAGGAGGGGTCGCTGACTGGAGCAAGCCTTGAAGGAGTGCTAAAGACGCCCACGTCAGCGCCATGGCATCAGTGGCGCGCATCGCGCACATGCAATTTGCTAGTTCGTCCAGAACGGATAGCTTGGATCGTCTGTCGCCGATCAGCACTGCCCCAAGTGCGGTCTTATCTGCGCCGCAAATGCTGCACAAAATGGCGTCCGCCATTAACTCGATCTGCCGACCGTACAACAGGCCATGCCGAAAGGTACGCATGGCGAGATAGGGCGGGATCCGGGCTCATTGTGGTCCGCCTGTGCCAGGCGTTGGCGACGCCTGACCGTACAGGCGGTTACCGGAGTGATGCTGGCGGGTCGCAGGCTCGCTGCAGCAAGCTGATTCACTGGACCCAAAGGAGCCTCTCAATGAAAATCACAGCGGCGGAACAGTTCGAATGCGTCAGTGACGTCCTTTGTGATGTTTGCGGCGATAGTACGCGTGTTGAAGGATATGGGTTGCAATTTGGGACCCTTCAGGGCAGTTGGGGATTCGGCTCGGTTCATGATGGTGAGCGTTATGAGGTCCATCTCTGCGAACCCTTTTTTTCAGAACAATGGCCGACCTGAAGAGCGCGCGGATGGTGAATACCATGTTCATCGACGTCGACGAAGACTTAGGCAATTTCGGACGGGTCGCTCGCGATGATTTTTTTCAATGACGGAGGCAGCTTGGCTTGATAGGTAACTCCAGCTGGACCAACATTTGCCGAGTCTCGGGTATGCAGGTGATGGCGGGGTGAAAAGCTTGGATTTAGCTGTTTATCGGCCCATTCCCGCTGTTCGCTATTCCTATTAACGCGGGTGCATATGGACCCCGTCTGCAATCCGTACTCCCCTGGCGCTGGTACGCCTCCACCTGAGCTGGCAGGTCGCGATCAACTGCGCGAGCGGGTCCGTCAGTCGATCGGGGGAATTCGCGTGGGCCGACCTGCCAAAAGCGTAATCCTGGTTGGGGTGCGGGGTGTCGGCAAAACAGTACTGTTGAACCAGATGCTGCGAGATGCCGAAGCCTCGGGCAATCTCGCCGTCTACGTTGAGTCATCCGAGTATCGCTCTCTGCCAGCGATACTCGCGCCACAGCTCCGTCTCGCCTTGCTGCGGCTGAGCTGTATCGTACCTGCCAAGAACGCAGCGATAACTGGACTGCGAGCCTTAGCCGGTTTTGCCAAGGCTTTGGAGCCGAAGTTCAGCGATCTCAAGGTCGGTATTGACTACGAAGCCGAGGCAGCTCTGGCGGGCAAAGGTGATCTCGAGGAGGAATTTACAACCCTGCTGACTAAACTCGGTGAAGCCGCCAAAGCAGCTCACACCGTCCTTGTTATTTTCGTGGATGAGCTGCAAAACGTAGCAGAAGAACAGCTCGCCGCGCTTATCGCAGCGCTGCATCGCGTCTCGCGATTGATCTTGCCGGTTGCCCTCGTCGGTGCAGGCCTCCCACAACTCCGACACCCTGCTGGACATGTGAAAAACCACGCGAAGCGCCTCTTCGACTACCTAGAGGTCGGTTCGCTGGAGCCACACCAGACGCGTCTGGCCTTTGTAAAACCAGCGGAGGCCGAGGGCGTGACTGTAGACTCAGAAGCGGCCGACATGGTTGCTCACCTCACACGCGGCTACCCTTATTTCATTCAAGAGTGGGGCAGTCATGTCTGGGACGCAGGGCAGAATAACCACATCACGCTTGCAGACGTCCAGAAGGCGTCCGGGCACGTTATTGCTGCTCTGGACGAAGGTTTTTTTAGGGTAAGACTCGACCGAATGACCGTGGCAGAACACATTTATTTGCGCGCCATGGCTTCGCTTGGGGAGGGGCCTCATCGTTCGGGCGACATTGCGGCATCCCTGGGCCGTACAAGCCGATCTCTCACCTCAATTCGCAACTCCCTGATTAGCAAAGGGATGATCTGGTCGCCGCCCCACAACGGCGCCGCTTTTACCGCGCCGCTGTTCGATCTGTACATGTGCCGGATCATGCCCGGTGACAGCTGGCGGTCTAGCCTTCCAAGGGCTGACGGCATTTTTTGTCCACCTGAAGAGGGCTCAGATGCTTAGAAGCGAATGCACTCATCTTGCTACGGCTACGATGGTTTGTTCACATCAAGGCTGCTGTCACATCGACTCGAATTTGCACGTACGCTGTGGAGTGCTGAGCGGCTAAGTCGAGGCTTCACTGTGTGCGTCAAAAATGGGATCGACTTACCTGTGATCGGGGCGTAGGGTCGCTCATGGATATCTTTTCTACGGGCAGCATCGACATCAGGCTGGCAGGAGCAGAGAACAGAGCATGAGCGAACTCAGTGATGATGAAATAGACCGACTAGAGGCAATGATTCCTAAGCTGGCCGCCGTCGCCACTAATGCTGCGTATCTGCGTGCGGTTGCCGCAGGGCATTCACTGATAATGGCGAAGGATGGCGTGCTCGTACAAATTCATCCTGACGGTTCGGAAAAAAAGCTTCGCGACTTGTGCAGCAAGCACAGGGTCGAGTCTGGTAAGACTTTCAGTGTGGGTATTTGAAGCGCACCTGCCGACCAGGCGTATTCATAAGGCGAGCGCAGGCCACAGCGACTGGTAAGCACTTGACTATCTTGCCCCTGCGACGGAGCCTTCGCTGTCTAGCGCAGGGCCGCCAGCTGTTTGCTTAACTACCCGAGTAGACGAAGCATGCTGAGATGCTGGCTGCTTGGGCGTCGCCATGCGGTCATGTATTGGTTACACCCGGAGTTGCGAGTGCCCAGCTGGGGTTGCGCATCAATTCCGCTACCGTGCAATGGACTCATAACCAGGAGCTCCACCTCTCAATAGGACACGCGTGCGCGGCATTTTCCGACGCGGTGCGTCGACCGCTAGTCAGGCTGGTTGGTTGGGCCTGATGGGGCGGGCAGGGGTTGAAGCAACATCGAGGCGCGGCTGCTCAGCAGCACTCCGGCTTGGAAGTAGCCCATAACGGTTTCGACACTGCGATGTTCAGTCATGGCCATCACTTCACCCAATGGGGCCCCCTGGCGACCCGCTTCCGTTACAAAGCCCGAGCGTAAGCTGTGCGCGGCCCAGTCGCCGTCGAGGCCAGCCAATTTGGCGCGGCGCTGAACGATCCGTGCTACCTGATCAGACGATAGTCCGAACGGGCTGACTTTGCCGCCCTTGTAGAGGCGCCGAAAAAGCGGACCGGTATCGGCGGGCGCGGCGATGAGCCAAGCCGTCAACGCGTGTGCAGCGCGACCCAGCAGAGGTTTTTCGCGACGGGATCCCGTGGTGTCTGTTTTGGTGACGCCCAGCGTATAGAGCCAAGTGTCTTCATCCAGTTTGCGCACATCGTCGACCTGCAGGCCGGTCACCTCGGATCGACGACGCCCGCCGCCACTCCACGCCATCAGGAGGAGGGCGCTATCACGAGTACCGCGAATGCCATCCGTACAGGTCGCCAACATGGCCTCCAGAGCCTCCACCACAGCTGCCGTCTTTTTGCGGACAACTACCCCCTGGCGCGCCTGGGCTTTTCGCGCATCTCGCAGCAGCGTTTTCACTGCCAGTGCTTCAGTTGGGCTTTCCCAGTTGTTGAAGCGATGCCACCTGCCCAGTGCCGAAAGCCGATGACATACCGTGTTGTAGCTCAGAGGTCCCGGCTTTGCCTTCACACGTGCCGCGACTAACGCGGCATCGATGGTCGGCGGTAGCAGATAGGTCCATGCACCATTTGCCAGTGGGCGCGCCAGGTGATCCACCACGAACTGAATGACTACAGTCGACTGTACAGGCGCATCGCCCATCGCAACGCCGTAGCGCAGGTGCAGCCAAGCCGACCAGTAGGCGAGGGCGCTGCGATAGCTCCGTACCGTGTTTTCGGCGGTGCCGCTGGCAACAAAGCCTGCGGCCGCCTCCTGAGCCTTCAACGCCAATCTACTGGGGTCTAGGGTGGGCTCGTCGATCAACGGCATCTGATCAGTAATATATGATACGTCCAACGTATTATATTTCCACTATCCAATAAATAAGGTCGGATAATCTTTAATTATCCAAGGTGAGGCGATTTTTTCGTCGTTTGGCAGTCGCTCACCAGTACATCAAGGGGATGTGCGTCGATGAGCCACGAGATCGAGCGGTACCTGCAGGCCGGTACCCGCCCCAACACCCGGCGCAGCTACCGGCAAGCGCTCGAGCACTTCGAGGTCGCCTGGGGCGGCTTTCTGCCGGCGACCAGCGATGCCATCGTGCGTTACTTGGTCGATCACGCCGCCACGTTGTCCAGCAACACCCTCAAGCTGCGCCTGGCGGCCTTGGCGCAGTGGCATGTCAGCCAGGGCTTCCCGGATCCGACCAAGACCCCGCTGGTTCGTCAGATCCTCAAGGGCATTCGTACCTTGCACCCGAAGCCGGAGAAGCAGGCCGAACCGCTGCAGCTGCGCGAACTGGAGCAGTGCGTGGCGTGGCTGGAGCGGGCGGGCGAGAAAGCACTGGACGAGGGCGACCTGCCGCAGCTGTTGCGCTGCTGGCGTAATCGCGCATTGCTGCTGATCGGCTTCTGGCGCGCCTTTCGCAGCGACGAACTGTGCCGCCTGCAGGTCGAGCACATCCAGGTACGGCCGGGGGAGGGCATGCAGCTGTTCCTGCCGTGGAGCAAGGGCGACCGTGACAACCAGGGACAGACCTACAGTGCGCCGGCGCTGGCCCGCCTCTGCCCGGTGCAGGCCTACAACGACTGGATCTGTGTCGCCGGCATCGCCCGCGGTCCGGTGTTCCGCGGCATTGACCGCTGGGGTCACCTGCGCGAGCAGGGCCTGCACCCGCACAGCGTCATCCCGCTGCTGCGGGCGGTACTGAAAGCGGCCGGATTGCCCGCCGAGTTGTATAGCAGCCACTCCCTACGCCGTGGCTTTGCCACCTGGGCCACGCGCAGTGGCTGGGACCAGAAGGCGTTGATGGGCTATGTCGGTTGGCGCGATGCCAAGTCGGTACTGCTCTATGTGGACAGCACCGGCTTTTTCCCCGGGCAACTGCGGCCGATGGTGCCAGGCCTGGAGGCGGAGGCTTTGTCGAGTTTGCCTCGTCCAATTGCACTGCCGGGCAGTTGACCGCCTCAAGCCATTCAGCACTTCCGGTGATGGCTGCTTTGTTTCCGCGGAGCAATTACACCCAATGCTGGGCTTTGGCCTTGATGTGGCTGGTGTTATTGATACGTATCGAAAGGGCGACGGTAAACCATGAGAGTTCGCCATCAGATGATTGCTCAATTACAGACAGGAATGTTCAGCTTGCGTCGGCATAACATGATGCCACCAGCGACATAGACTCCAGTCATCTGTCAGTCCACCTGACACCGCCAGTCATGAGAGGTTAGAGCAGGCCAATAGTGCTCTGCTGCAAAGAGGATTATCTAAAGTTCGATGCTAGTGTGGCTGTAATCAGTCTCATCGCTGGACATAATTCAGAAGCAATTTTTTTCGCTTTCGGTGTTGCCACAATACCCCTGCCCGAACGAGTAAAGAGCGGATCATTAAATTTGTCACGTAGCTTGACCAGCGAATTGCTTACGGCTGGCTGTGTTACGCCAAGACTCTTGGCTGCTAACGTTATACTTTGTTCCTTGTAAATACACATAAAAACCACCAATAAATTGAGATCGATGGATGCAAATGTGTCCTCGCGAATAGTCATGGCAGAGCTCTCAAATCCCCTTTACAGCATCGCTTTCAATGTTTTCACCAGCATTTCGATGGTGTATTCGCAGCGTTTGAAAAAAATGGATCGGGCCGAGCTTTTGGCAAGTAATCAATCCTGTGCGATGCAGCGTGCGCAAGTGATCGGACACGGTCGATTGGGCCAACTTGCACTTGCGCTCAATCTGGCCGGCACACACACCGAGCAGGAATGCATGTTCCTGCTGCGGAAAGTGTTTCTCTGGGTCACGGAGCCACTCAAGGATCAACCGGCGCTGGGGGCTGGCTAACGCTTTAAGAAGTAGATCCACTTCCGTAAGTTTACTGCGGGAGTTCACCATCAAGGTCGCTCAGGCGATGTTCAATACAGGCTTCAGCCACTGAATGAAATCTTCCACTTCTTCATTGGTGATTTCGTGGCCCATGTCGTACAGGTATGTTTCATGATGCACGTTCAGTTGGTGCAACCAGGCATCCGCTTTTTGTGCCCAAGACACGGGGAGCTTGTTATCACCATAGCCATGAGCAATAAACGCCGATAGCGAACTCAATGCTTGAGCGCTGGCAATGTGTGGTGCCAGCTCAGGGAGAATTCTGCCGCTGAACAAGCCAAAGCCTAGCACGCAATGAGGGGCGCTAAGCCCGACGCTTGCACTGAGAATACCGCCCTGGCTAAAGCCAGCTATCACTGTAGGCATTTGTGGTAAGGCAGTTACAAGCTCCACTAGTTTCTGGCGGCTGGTTTCCGCTTGCTCTTCAACGATCACCGGGCCTTCGTTGGTGAAATTTACCTGAAACCAGGCAAAGCCCTCAGCTGCGATTTGCAGGCGGCTGCGTACCAGCAATATTTCAATTCCTTCTGGGATAAAGCCGGAAAGGCCTGCCAGATTGGTTTCATTACCGCCTACACCATGCAATAGCAGGAGACGTGCACGAGGGGCAGCAGCACGGATTACCCGACGATAGACAAGGCCGGATTGCGGTTCTTGCTGCAGTTCTGAAATGGCTAGTGGCAGGTTCATGCTTGAGTAATCTCCTGAGTGGCGGTTGGGCTTTTGAACAGGTAGCTGTCCATAGCCAGTACGCCGTCGGCGACACCGCCCTCTAGCACATCCACGGCGTAGTGCTCGCCTGCGGCACCGAGCGCCAGAAATAGCGGCAACAAATGTTCTTCACTGGGGTGCGCACGCTCGGCCTCCGGGGCATTGCGGCGGTAGGCGAGCAGCGCTGGCAGGTCACCGGCTTGCAGGGCGTCACGGATCCAGTCGGAAAAACGCGCTACGTACTCAGCCGGGTCGCCGTAGTTGCTACGGAACTCATAAAGGTTATGGGTCAGACTGCCGGAGCCAATGATCAGCACGCCCTGATCGCGCAGCGGCTTGAGTGCCTGGCCAAGCTGCCAGGCACCCAATGGATTGAGCGGGTGGGGCATGGACACTTGGACCACCGGGATATCCGCAGTGGGCAATAGGTGCAGCAACGGCACCCAGGCGCCGTGGTCCAGGCCTCGATTCGATTCGGTAGTTGCGGCAATCCCATTGCGGGAAAGCAGGTTGCAGATTTGCTCGGCCAATGCAGGATTGCCGGTTGCAGGGTATTGCAGGCGATACAGTGCTTGCGGAAAGCCTCCGAAGTCGTGAATGGTTTCCGGCGCCTTGCTGCTGCCTACACGCACGCTCCCACGGGTCATCCAGTGAGGAGAGACGATTACGATGGCGCTAGGCCGTGGCAGCGCTCGGCCTAGCTCAGCCAGGCGTGCCCCGGCCTGGCCGGGTTCGATGGCAAAGGTTGGTGCTCCGTGGGACACGAACAACACTGGATAGGCCAGACTCATGGTTGAAATCCTGCTTAGATATTGGGGCCGCAGCAGCAAGAGGTGGACTGATCGGCGTTGCAAAGCGTGTGCGCCGCTCACTGACCTGCCTACCCACAGCGCACTGATTGGCTGGGGATGGCTCAAAGTTTATAGATTCGATTTTGGAGATAAACTCAGATATTGGTGAATAACTATCTCGAAAACCGGGATAATTGGCGGTCACTTGTCGACTCTTCAGGCCGCTGCCAGCCGGAGCGCTGAGCTACACATCAAGGTGCCAATATTGCCCCCTGCGCCTGGCCAGAACGCAGGTTGGTGAGTAGATCCCTGGTCGGCGGGCTCTAGTATTTGGGGGCTCCCTGGCTTTGTTACAGATCAGTCCGCGCTCATCGCTATGGCTGCTGAGTGGCACCCTGAGTTAATGGGGCTGGCGTTGATCAACCCCGCGCCAAGGTCGCGCAGTAGCTGTCCGTTCTGCCGTTAGCTGTGGCCATACAGCTTCAATAACTCGTCGACCAGGTAACGAATTTTGGGCCGCAGATGATTGCTCTTCGACCATAGTGCGTGGACCTCGACAGGCGCCGGTTCAAAGGGCTCGAGTACCGTAACAACAACCTGCTGGGCGATGTCCTTTTCAAATAGACAGAGCGGCATCTGGCAAATACCGAGGCCGGCTCGCGTGGCTTCAATCATCGCTTCGGCATCGTCAAACTGATAGGTCGGTGGTGGCGAGAACTTCAAGGATTGCCCGGCCTGGGCCATTTTCCAGGGCATTAGGCTGCCGCGGCGATAGCCGACGATGCTGCGGTGCTGGCCCATGTCCTCGAGCGTCAACGGCGTACCATATTCTTCCAGATAACCCGGCGCTGCACAGGTTACCCAGCGGTGTGACGTCAGGCGTCTGGCCACCAGGCCGGGGACGTTGTCGACGCTGCCAAAACGAATGGCCAGGTCGATACCTTCTTCCGTCAGGTCCACCAGTTGGTCGCTAAAGGTCAAGGTCAGTTGCAACTGCGGGAAGCGTTTGCTCATCTCCAGTAGCACCGGCAGTACCACCTGTTTACCGAACGCGACCGGCATGTCCACCCGCAAGCGCCCTGTGGGCACGCCTAACTTGTTGCCGAGGTTGCTCTCGGTGGCCTTGATCTCCTCCAGCGCATTGGACCACACGGTGAAGTAGGCCTCGCCATCCGGAGACAGGGACAAGCGGCGGGTCGAGCGATAAAACAGGCTGGTACCCACCCGTGCCTCCAGCCGTGCAATCGCCTTACCTACGGCCGACTTGGACAGCCCCAGGCGCTCGGCTGCCTCTGTGAAGGTCGCAGAGCGGGCGGTGGCGAGAAAAATATGGATGCCGCTGAAGGAATCTTCGGAGGTCATTGCCGTTTTCCTAGGCGCAAGAGTTGGTAGCAAATTACGCTACCTATCTGTGATTTCAAGGTTGTTTATCAGCTTGCTGCTCTACCTTAGCATGGCTGCTGACTCAGCAACCCTCTGCATCTATCGCATGGGGTTGGTCATTTACTTCTGTGAGGACGCCCCATGAAAGACGAAGTCATCAGCATTTTTACCCTAAGCCTGGCTCCGGAAGACTTCCCTGAATTTAAAACGCTGGTTGCCAAGATTGTCGCCGCTACGAGCGAAGAGCCTGGCACCTTGATGTACGAATACAGCGTCAACGAGGCTCGCACTGAGGTGCACATTATCGAGCGTTACCGTGCCGATGCTGTCGTTAACCATATTGAAGAAACCTTCGCGCCGTTCGGCGAAAAGTTTCTCGAGCTGGTGAAAATCACCAGCCTGCTAGTTTATGGCAACCCAGACGCGCCGACGCGCAAGCACCTGGATGCCTTTGGCGCGGTGTACATGAATCCGTTTGATGGGTTTACCCGGACCTGACACCGCCAGTCAGTAGCCGGCGGACAAGACCGCTGACTATTCAGCAACCGATCTAACCTGCCGGGTACTACCTGGCGCTAGAGGGTCAATACGCATGCACATCAATCTTGCCGGCAAGACCGCTTTGGTTACTGCCTCCACAGGCGGCATCGGCTTCGCCATTGCCCATGGCCTGGCGCTCACCGGCGCTATCGTGATCATCAACGGGCGGAGTGACAGCTCGGTCGAAAAAGCCCTGGCACGTTTGAGCGAAGCGGTACCGCAGGCCACCTTCAGCGGAGTCGCGGCTGATCTGGGCAATGCCGACGGCGTTGGCGTTCTTACAGCTGCGCTTCCCACCATCGACATTCTGGTCAACAACGCCGGCATCTATGGTTTGGCCGATTTCTTCGAGGCCGATGACGACTGCTGGGAAGACTATTGGCAAACTAACGTAATGTCCGGTGTTCGCCTGAGCCGCGCGTTGGTTCCAGCCATGGTCCAACGAGGTTGGGGTAGGGTGGTGTTTATCTCCTCGGAGTCAGCCCGAAATATCCCGGCCGATATGGTTCATTACGGCGTAACCAAGACGGCGCAACTGGCGTTGTCGCGTGGCTTGGCCAAACGTGTGGCCGGCAGCGGCGTAACCGTTAACAGCGTGCTGCCAGGCCCGACACTGTCTGATGGCTTGGCTGAGCTGCTCAAAGGAGAGTCTGCCCGCTCCGGCAAATCCTTGGAGGCCGTCGCTGCCGAATTCGTCATGACCCACCGTCCCACCTCGTTGATTCAACGTGCGGCCACGGTCGATGAGGTCGCCAATATGGTCGTCTATATCTGCTCCACCCAGGCGTCAGCCACCAGCGGCGCTGCGCTGCGGGTCGATGGCGGCGTGGTGGACGATATCCTCTGAACCCTTGACTACCTGGCACGTGTGTTCCGCACGGGTGACCTGAAGGTCACCGGCGCGCACGCTGTCAGTGAGTGAGCAGATCTCCAATCGATTCCGCTGCCAGTTGATACGAACGGCAACGCGCCGTCGGGTCGTAGATGCGCGCATCAATCATCAGTTCGTCTACGCCGGTGGTAGCACTAAACAACCACCGACTGAAGTCGGTGGGTTAGTGAATTACGGATTGAAAGTCCGGATACGCGTCGGCTGAACGACGCGTCGCATTAGTCCGGCTCCATCTTGAAATTATCGTTCGGGCTCGGCTCTGGCATCAAGTGACCCTCCACGATCCGGCACTCACGCTGCCTCGCCAACTCATGTAGCACCTCCCCCCAGGTGCTTGCGGATCGCTCCGAAGATCGCCTTCTTACGCCTCTTCGGGATGAATACAACGTGGTACTTACAGTCCCACTTCGTGTGAGCAAGGCTTTGGTAATCTCTCATTGGGTACCCCTATCTCTTGGTCGAGATAGAAGGTTCCTGATGACCGCATCACACGGTCAACCTCAAGGAGTCCCTCGGCTAAGCCGGGGGATTACCTTGTTTATTTAAGACTTGAAAGCCAAGCGGATAGATCGTCCAACTGCCTCGATATCCCATGCCCACTCGACCCTTTCATGTGCTGCGTACGCCGGACCGGGGCATGACACCAAGGCTGAAAAGCTTTCTGGATTTTACCCTTGCCAAGTTTGGCGAGAACCCGGCAAAGGCAACCTGGCCGAAAGCAGCGAGCGGTTAGTTACGTGCTGAACGTTTCAAGGCGAAGGCTCCGTCATCCAGCAGCGCCAAGGCCAGTGCAGTGAATGCCAGAAAGACCGGGTATTCCCAGCCACCATTGGCGTTGGTGAAGCTCCAGCCATTACCGAAGTGCACGCTTGCTGCCACCAGCAGTTGCACGGTGGCTAGGGCCGCTACCCAGCGAGCGAGTACACCAAGGATCAGGAACAGGCCGCCGACCACTTCAAAGGCAATGACCGGATAGGCAAGAAAGCCGGAGAAGCCAACGGACTCAAAGAAACCTGCTGTGCCGGCCGGGGTGAACACCAGCAGCTTGGTCAGGCCATGAGCGAGAAACATCACGCCAAGGATTAGGCGTAGTACCAGGGCGGCATAGGGGAGGGTGCGGCTAGCGGCGGTCATGGGTGTTTTCCAATACGGGGAGTGTGGGTTGCCCGGGGCCACAGCTGTTTCGGCCGTGGCGCCAGGCATTGGGTAAGTGGGAATTAACGATTGAGCCAGACCGGCGCGATCTGCGTGCCGAGCCCTGCGCCATAGCCGAGGTAGATGTTCAACCCGGCCAACGCTTCCAGATAACGCGCGTTTACCAAACCGCCGGCATCCACGGTTTTCCAACCCAGGCTTTGCGCAAGAGCAACGGCGGTTTGTTTGGCTCGTGCGCTATCGCTGGCCAGGAACACGCTGCCTTGCTGCTCGTTGGCAAATGTGGGACCGCTGGCCAGCACTTGGGCGAACAGGGTGTTGAAGCCCTTGACCAGCTCCACACCTGGCAGCGCCTTGGCGATTTCCTCCGCTGCACTGGTGCTGTGGCCGATGGTCAGACCCATGTAGTCGGCTGTCAGCGGGTTGGTGATGTCGATGACCACTTTGCCTTCGAGACTGCCCAGACTTTTCAGCGCGGTTAAGGCGTCCTGGTAAGCAGTGGCGACGATCACCACTTCGTTCTGGCCAAGGGCCTGATCAGCGGCGAATGCTTCGACGTTTTGATGCTGCGCGGCGAGGGCGTGCGCCTTGTCCAGATCACGGCCGGTGATACGAACATGGTGTCCAAACTGGGACAACTGTTGAGCGAAAGCCGAGCCCATGTTGCCGGTACCGATAAGGGTAATGTTCATGTCTTTTGCCTCGTGCTGTGTGTGATGGGATCCAGTTTAAAGATTCGATTTACGAGATAAACATGATTTAATGTGACTTATAGTTCCGATAAGTGAGGCAATAATGGATCGCGCGTTGGAGATGCAGGTGTTTTGCGCCGTGGTCGACAAGGGCAGCTTTGTCGGTGCCGTCGATGCGCTGGAAATGTCCAAGGCCGCCGTTTCCAGGCATGTAAATGCGCTGGAGGAACGCCTGGGCGTACGCCTGCTGCAACGCACCACGCGACGCTTATCACTGACCGAAGAAGGACGGGTTTTCTACCAGCAAGCGCGGGAAGTGCTGGCGTTGATGGGGGAGGCGGAAAGCGCTGTTTCTTCGGGCAACCATGAGCCTGCCGGCGTGCTGCGGGTCAATGCGCCGGTGAGTTTTGGTGTGTTGCACCTGGCGCCGCTGTGGACTGCCTTTTTGGAGCAAAACCCGAAGATTGAGCTGGATATCAGCCTGAACGATCGCCAGGTCGATTTGGTGGAGGAGGGGTATGACGTCGCGGTGCGCATCGCCCGGTTGGAAAGCTCTTCACTGGTGGGGCGCCGGTTTGCCAGCACGCGGATGCGCCTGTGTGCAGCCCCGAGCTACATCAAAAGCCATGCACCAGTAGAAGTGCCGCAAGACCTGGCCGAGCACCGGGTGATTGCCTATAGCAACTTTTCCAGTGGGAACGAATGGAGTTTTACCGGGCCCGATGGCGAGCATAAGGTCAACACGCGTTCGGTCATTCGCTGCAATAACGGTGATACATGCCGATCTATTGCGTTGACTGCTGGCGGCATTTTGCTGCAGCCAAGCTTTATGGTAAGTGAGGATCTTCGGCGGGGTGATCTGGTGGAGTTGCTACCGGAGTATCGCTCGGTAGAACTGGGTATTTATGCCGTCTACCCAACCCGCAAACACCTGGCATCCAAGGTGCGGGCATTTATCAATTTTCTGGTCGAACAGTTTGAGCAGGTCGACTGGGAGTCCGGCTACCCAGCACAAAAGAGCCAAGCCCGGGCTGCAAAGAAGATGTAACACTCCTTGCAGCCCACTGGCCATTAACGCCGAATGACCTTAGGTCTTCTTCGGATCGTCGCCGAACAGCTTGCCTGCACCGGCCCAATCCGATGGCGCCACGTCTTCAAAAATGACGTAGATGTAATTGGCATCGGTACCGGTGTTTTTCACGATGCTCTGGGTGATTTCTGCAGCGACAGCTTCCTTCGCGGCGTGGTCTTTTCCTTCGAACCAGCTGACTCGTACAACGGGCATGGAGTGATCCTCTATTCAGGTTGGGTTTAGCGCGATTAGGGCTAACCATGCGGTCAGTCCGGGCTCAGCCAATCAATGCAGCAGAGCAGTCGAGAGAGAATAGGAGAGATACAGAAGGCGATAAACACGCTGTAAATCGCCTATATGTAGAAATTATTTCTCCAATCAGCCCGCCATTTACCGGCGCACCGGCGATCAACAGTTGCTAAGTACCGCTAGGGGCTGTTGCCATTTCACATGGGTAGCCATAGGAAGGCACAGGCCATGGCCACCACGCTCTCGTAATTTCTCTTGAGCTTGTCGAATCGAGATGCCACCGCCCGGTAATGCTTCAGCCGGGCAAAGGCGTTTTCCACCAGGTGCCGATTGCGGTAAAGACCTCTGTCCAGATCCGCGTTGCCTTTCACGGAGTTACGCTTTCTCGGGATCACGGCCTTGGCCCCTTGTAGCTCAACCTGCTCCCGGATTCTCTCGCTGTCATAGCCCTTATCCGCGACGATGGTTTCTGCCGCCGGGAGCTTGGAAATCAACGCGGGTGCCTGAGTGCAGTCATTGATTTGGCCACCTGTGATTTCAAACTCGATGGGCAAGCCGTGGGCGTCCACCGCCAGGTGAATCTTGCTGGTATTGCCAGCTCGACTTTTCCCTATAGCCTCATCGTTGCCGCTGGCAGCGCCTGCACTGTGCTGTGCGACCTACTGTGGCGTAGTTGGAATTCCAGTTTCGTGCAGCTACCCCGCAGTTCATCTGGGGGTAGGTTGACGGGAAGCTCGCAGGCTGAGGCTTTCGGGACCACACCAGTGGAACACGCACTCATGTCGAACAACTACCTTGAAGCCAGGATGTGGCGCTATTGAGTCTCGGCGCGACTGGAGCCCAACTGGTGTCAGAGCAGGTGCCGTGTCACCGCTGCGCTTCGCGGATCATGTTACGGGCGATAACCACCTGCTGAATCTGTGTGGTGCCTTCGTAGATACGGAACAGCCGCACGTCACGGTAGAAGCGCTCAATGGCGTACTCGCTGACGTAGCCGGCGCCACCGTGGATCTGCACGCAGCGGTCGGCGACACGACCGCACATCTCGGTGGAGAACATCTTCGCGCAGGAGGCTTCGGTACTGACGTTCTTGCCCTCGTCGCGCTTGCGCGCGGCATCCAGCACCATGCAGCGGGCCGCGTAGATTTCGGCTTTGCTATCAGCCAGCATCGCCTGGATCAGTTGGAACTCCGCGATGGGCTGGCCGAACTGTTTGCGGTCCAGCGCATAGTGCAGGGCATCGTCCAGCATGCGTTCGGCTGCGCCGACACTCAGTGCAGCGATATGCAGGCGGCCCTTATCCAGCACCTTCATCGCGGTCTTGAAACCAACGCCTTCGACGCCGCCTATCAACTGGCTGGCGGGCACTCGCGCATTTTCAAAGATCACGTCGCAGGTATGGGCGCCTTTGTGGCCCATCTTGTGGTCCGTCTTGCCCAGCGACACGCCGGGTGTGCCGCGCTCAACGATAAAGGCGCTGATACCGGAGGCGCCTTTGATTTCCGGGTTGGTACGGGCCATCACCGTGTAAATGCCCGCGTGTGGCGCGTTGGTGATGTAACGTTTGGTACCGTTGAGGATGTAGCTGTCAGCGTCACGCACAGCATTGGTTTTCAACGAGCCCGCATCGGAGCCGGCATCTGGCTCGGTCAGGCAGAACGAGCTGAGCAGCTCGCCGCTTGCCAGTTGCGGCAGGTACTGGTTGCGCTGCTCCTCTGTACCGTCAAGCAAAATGCCGATTGAGCCAATGCCGTTGTTGGTGCCGATGTAGGAACGGAAAGCCGGTGAGGTGCGACCCAACTCGAAGGCGATGTTTACCTCTTCCTCCATAGTCACGCCCAGGCCGCCATAGGCTTCCGGAATCGTTAACCCGAACAGGCCCATCTCGCGCATCTGATCGACGATGTCCTTAGGGATCGCATCCGTTTCAGCCACCTCGTTTTCCCGAGGAATCAGTACCTCACCGACGAACTGGCGAAGAGAATCCAGCAGAATCTGCAGGGTTTCGGTATCACGGATCATGTGCGCTCCTCTGGGCCCGGAAGTGGGCCGATGTAGTACGGTGCACCGTCACCCTGAAGGGTTACCGAGCGGCGGCGCCGATGTTGTTAACCATGTTGATCAGGCGAGGCCCGATATCGTCAGTGAGCTTGTCCCGTGGAAGCTGGAAGCTCGGTCCACCGCAGTTGAAGGTCAGTAACCCGAACTGCGGGTGTAACAGCGGCACGGCGACTGAGTTGACGTCGCGGTGCCACTCGCCGATCGATAGGCAAAAGCCGTAATCGGTGTAATCGCGAAACGCGCGATCCAGGCCCTTGCGGATCACCGGCCACTGTGCTGCTTCGCGTTGGCGCATGTGGTCGAGGAGAAACTCTCGCTCGCTCTCTGGCATCGCCGCCAGGCATGCGCGTCCCGCCGAGCTTTGCGCCAGTGGCAAGTAGCTGCCGATCTGCCGCCGCATCGTGGTATTGCCTTGGCCCTGAACGACGTCCAGGTAAACCATCTGCAGGCGATCCCGGGCCGCCATTGCCACTGCGGCTTGAGCGTGATTGGCCAGCTCTTCCATCAGCGGGTGCGCCACCGAGCGAATCGACAGATTCGACAGCATGGCGTAGCCGAACCCCAGCACACCGACATCCAGCTGGTACTTGCCCGAGTGCACCTCACGCTTGAGGCAGCCAAGGCGCATCAGGGTGTTGGTCAAGCGCGTCACGGTCGGCTTGGGTAGCCCGGTCATCCGCGCCAGTTCCTGATTGCCCAGCACGTTGTCGCGCGGGGTAAAGCACCGCATCAGCTCCAGCCCACGTGCCAGCGCAGTCACGAACTGGCCGCTGGTTTCGTCCTCACTCGACGCACTGGCCGGGTCGAGCATGCCCATCTTCAGTAAAGCGATTTCATCCGCTCCAGTGCTGCTCTCAGCCTTCTGCTGATCCGCTTTGTTGCGTGCCATGGTAGAACCTCATTTTTGGAAATTGCAAGCAAATAAAAGTACGTTTCGTCAGGCGAAATTATATTTGAGCCGAGATGAAATGCAAAACGCTCATTTTTAGATAGATAATATATTGATTAATAAAGAAATAATAAAATAGTTCAGATTTCTGATTTACATGAATTCGCGACCCTACCTATGATATCTCGTAAATACGAAATGCAATTTCGTATAGCGAAACGTGTTTAGAGGTGGGTATGAGTCACGAACCTGAATCTGTAGTGAACCTGGAAATTCGAGAAGACGGCGTTGCCGTCGTACGCATCGACCGGCCAGAAGCCAAGAACGCGCTCAATAGCGCGGTGCGTGAACAACTCGCCGAGCACTTTCGGGCACTGGCTCGCAATGGGCAGGTGCGGGCGATTGTACTTACCGGCGGTGACACCTGTTTTGTGGCCGGAGCCGATATCCGCGAGTTTGCCCAAGCGCGCCCGATTGAAATGTACCTGCGCCATACCGAGCTGCTGTGGGAAGCCATCTCCCGCTGCCCCAAGCCGGTCATCGCTGCAGTGAATGGTTTCGCCCTTGGCGGCGGCTGTGAGCTGGCCATGCACTGCGACATCATCGTCGCCGGCGAGTCGGCGCGCTTTGGCCAGCCAGAAGTCAAACTCGGCCTGATGCCGGGCGCCGGCGGTACTCAGCGTCTGATCCGCGCGGTCGGCAAGTTCCAGGCAATGCGCATTGCCCTTACCGGGTGCTTGGTCTCGGCCCAGCAAGCCTTGGCCATGGGCATGCTGAGTGAAGTGGTGGGCGACGAGCAGACCATTGTCCGTGCACTAGAGCTGGCCACTGAAATCGCCGCCTTGCCGCCGCTAGCCGTCGCGCAGATCAAAGAAGTGATGCTGGCCGGTGCTGACCTGCCGCTGGAGAGCGCGCTGGTGTTGGAGCGCAAGGCCTTCCAATTGCTATTCGATTCGAGCGACCAGAAAGAGGGCGCTCAAGCCTTCCTGGAAAAACGCAAAGCGATCTTCTCAGGAGAATGAGCGATGACACGTGAAATTAACCGGATGGCGGTTGTTGGCGCCGGAGTCATGGGTACAGGTATTGCTCAGATCGCCGCTCAGGCGGGCATTCGCGTCACGCTGTTTGATAGTCGCGAAGGCGCTGCGCAGGGCGCCCGCGAAAGCTTGAAAGGCACGTTGGACAAGCTGGTCGACAAAGGCAAGATTGCCAACGCCGATGCGCTGGCCACGCTCTCCCGCGTGCAAGTGGCGAGCGCCCTTACGGAACTGAGCGACGTCGACCTGGTAGTGGAAGCCATTATCGAGCGCCTCGACGCCAAGCAGGGCTTGCTCGCCGAGTTGGAAGCCGTGGTTGCCGATGACTGCATTCTGGCTACCAACACCTCATCGCTCTCCGTCACCAGCATTGCTCGCAATTGCCGACTTCCCCAACGCATCGCTGGCTTTCATTTTTTTAACCCTGTGCCGCTGATGAAAGTGGTGGAAGTCATCGATGGTCTGGCGACTGACCCGCAGGTAGGCGACAGCCTCCGAGCCCTGGCTGCCCGCATGGGGCATAGGGGTATTCGGGCGAAGGACACACCAGGGTTCATCATCAATCACGCCGGCCGTGCATATAGCACTGAGGCTTTGCAAATTCTCAAGGAAGGCGTAGCCGAACCCGCCGAGGTAGACCGTATCCTGCGCGAGGGTCTGGGTTTTCGCATGGGGCCCTTGGAGCTGTTTGATCTGACGGCTCTTGATGTTTCCCATCCAGTCATTGAGTCGATCTACAACCAGTTCTACCAGGAACCGCGGTATCGGCCTGCAGCGCTAACACGCCAGATGCTGGATGCCGGCTACGTCGGGCGCAAGGTCGGGCGTGGGTTTTACCGATACGCCGACGGCCAGATGATCGATCCACCCGCCGCACAGGCAGTACCTGCGCTGGAAGCATTTCCGCCGGTTTGGCTTGGCACTGAAAACCCCGAGGATCGTGCACGTTTCACCGAGCTTCTTCAGCAGGTGGGCGCGCGGGTCGAAGAGGGCACGGTCCCAAGCAGCGAGGCCCTGTGTTTGCTGGCACCTTACGGTCTGGATGCCACCGGCGCCGTCGGCCTGTTTGGCACCGATCCTGAGCGCACGGTGTGCATCGACCCGCTGCTGGATATCGCCCGCTACCGCACGCTGATGCTAAATCCCGCTACCCATGCCGACATGCGCGATGCCGCCCATGCGCTGTTGGGCCGCGATGGCGTGGGCGTCAGTGTGATCAATGACAGTGTCGGCTTTGTGGCCCAAAGGGTACTGGCCATGATCGTCAACCTGGCGGGCGATATCGTTCAGCAGCGTATCGCCAGTGTCGATGACCTGGATGAAGGCGTGCGCCGTGGTCTTGGTTATCCGCAAGGTCCGCTGGCCTGGGGCGATAGTGTCGGGCCCAAGCGTTTGCTCACCACTCTTGAACGCATGACCGAACTGACGGGCGATCCCCGTTATCGGCCGGGTCCCTGGCTGCGGCGACGGGCCGCCTTGGGCCTTTCATTGCGTCACAACGAACCACTCCCGACTGAACCTCAACGCTAGGATTTTCCCATGCTCGACGCCTACATCTTCGCGGGACTGCGCACGCCATTTGGCCGCCACGGCGGCGCACTCGCTTCGGTACGCCCAGACGACCTCGCCGCCCATGTGATCCACGAATTGCTCGCTCGCCACGCCATCCCTGGCGAAGCCATCGAGGACGTGATTCTGGGCAATACCAACCAGGCAGGGGAGGACAGCCGCAACATCGCGCGTCACGCCGCACTGCTTGCAGGCTTGCCCGTGACCGTACCTGGGCAGACAGTTAACCGCCTGTGCGCCAGTGGTCTGGCGGCGGTGATCGATGCCGCCCGCGCAGTGACCTGTAACGAAGGCGAACTGTTTGTCGCCGGCGGGGTGGAGAGTATGTCCCGTGCACCCTTTGTCATGGCTAAAGCAGAAGCGGCCTATAGCCGCGAACTGACGGTGTTCGACAGTACCATTGGCGCCCGTTTTCCCAACCCGAAGATCGTCGCCGAGTTTGGCAACGACAGCATGCCGCAAACGGGCGATAACGTGGCTCAGGAGTACGGCATCTCCCGTGCTGAGGCCGACGTCTTTGCTGCCGGCTCTCAGGCCCGTTATGAAGCCGCACGTAGCGCAGGTTTCTTTCAGGAAGAACTGCTCGCGGTCAGCGTGCCCACCGGGCGCAAGACGCCACCCAATGTGGTGGAGCAGGACGAGCACCCGCGCCCGCAATCGGACCTGATCGCTTTGGCTCGCCTGAATCCTCTCTCCGAAGGTGGTGTGGTTACCGCCGGCAACGCATCAGGCGTCAACGATGGCGCGGCGGCATTGCTGATTGGCTCGGCCGCGGCGGGCGAACGGCACGGCTTGGTTCCGATGGCGCGCATTCTGTCGGCCGCCGCCGTGGGTGTGGCCCCGCGCATTATGGGCGTCGGCCCGGTGGAGGCTATTCATAAGGCATTGGCTCGCGCGCAGCTCAGCCTGGCGGATATGGACATTATCGAGATCAACGAAGCGTTCGCCAGCCAGGTGCTGGGCTGCCTGAAAGGTCTGGGTGTTGCGTTCAACGACCCGCGGGTAAACCCACACGGTGGCGCCATCGCCGTCGGCCACCCATTAGGTGCATCCGGTGCGCGCCTGGCCCTGAGCACCGCTCGCGCGCTGCAACAGAGCGGCAAACGCTACGCTGTGGTGAGCCTATGCATCGGCGTGGGCCAAGGCCTCGCCATGGTGATGGAGCGTGTGTAAGTGCGCGCAAGCAAAGGTGAAATGAAATGGGTGCTTTGACTGGGTATCGCGTGCTCGACTTGAGCCGCATTCTGGCTGGTCCCTGGTGCGGCCAAACTCTGGCCGATCTGGGTGCCGAAGTGATCAAAATCGAACGGCCGGGCGCGGGTGATGACACCCGTGGCTGGGGGCCGCCATGGATGAAGGGGCAGAACGCCGAGTCCACCGGCGAGGCTTCTTATTACCAGTCCACCAATCGCGGCAAGTTGTCGGTGGCGCTAAACATCGCCAGCCCCGAGGGGCAGGAAATGGTGCGGGCCCTGGCTACCAGTTGCGACGTACTGATCGAGAACTACAAGGCCGGTTCCTTGGCCAAGTACGGGCTGGATTACGCTAGCCTCGCTGCGCTCAATCCACGCCTGGTGTATTGCTCGGTGACGGGTTTCGGCCAGACCGGGCCGCGCGCCGCAGAACCGGGTTACGACTTCATCATTCAGGGTATGGGTGGAATGATGAGCATCACCGGCGAGCGCGACGATCTGCCCGGTGGCGGCCCGCAAAAGGTAGGCGTTGCCTTCGCGGACCTGATGACCGGCCTGTACTCGACGGTGGCTATCCAAGCTGCGCTGCTCAGCCGAGAAAAGACCGGGCTTGGTCAACATATCGATATGGCGTTGCTGGATGTTCAGGTCGCCACACTGTGCAACCAGAGCCAGAACTATCTGGCTTCCGGCAAGCCGCCCGGGCGTTATGGCAACGCCCACGCCAACATTGTGCCGTACCAGGTGTTTCGCGCCAGTGATCGCGACTTCATCATTGCCTGCGGCAACGACTCACAGTTCGTCGCACTGTGCGACGCCATCGGCCTGCCAGAGCTGCCGAAAGATCCGCGTTTCGCGCGCAACGCCGACCGAGTCAGCAACCGCGAGGAGATCGTTGCCATCCTGTCGCGTCACTTTCTCGGAGGGCTCGCCGATGAGTGGGTAGGGCGCATTCACCCGCAGGGCGTACCGGTAGGGGCCATCAACAGCATTGCCCAGGCGCTGGACGAACCACAGATACTGGCGCGCAACATGCTGGTCAACATTCCCCATCCCTTGAAAGCCGACTTCGTCACGGTCGGCAGTCCGATCAAGTTGTCTCGCACACCGGTCGAGTACCTGCGCCCCGCGCCGATGCTGGGTGAGCATACCGATGAGGTGCTCAAGCGCCAGTTGGGTCTCGATGATGAGCGCCTGGCCGAGTTGAAGGCACAAGGCATCATCGAACAGCTTGGTGAACGCTGAACCTGCCATGCCCCGGCCAGCCAGCTTGCCGGGGCAATTTTTCCCATGGAGCCTTTATGAAAGTCCTCGTAGCGATCAAGCGTGTGGTCGATTACAACGTCAAGGTTCGCGTCAAGGCGGACAACAGCGGCGTCGATCTCGCCAACGTTAAGATGTCGATGAACCCCTTCTGCGAAATCGCCGTGGAAGAAGCCGTACGCCTGAAAGAGAAGGGCGTTGCCAGTGAAATCGTCGTGGTGTCGATCGGCCCGACGGCGGCGCAAGAGCAGCTGCGTACTGCTTTGGCCCTCGGTGCCGACCGCGCCATCCTGGTCGAGGCTGTCAAGGAAGAGGGTGCTGACGAGCTGAACTCCCTGGCCGTGGCCAAGCTGCTCAAGGCCGTGGTCGACAAGGAGCAGCCGCAGCTGGTGATCCTCGGCAAGCAGGCCATCGACAGCGACAACAACCAGACCGGCCAGATGCTCGGCGCGCTGACCGGCTTCGGCCAAGGCACCTTCGCCTCCAAGGTCGAAGTGGCGGGCGACAAGGTCAACGTGACCCGCGAGATCGACGGCGGCCTGCAGACCGTGGCGTTGAACCTGCCGGCGATCGTCACCACCGACCTGCGTCTGAACGAGCCGCGCTACGCCTCCTTGCCGAACATCATGAAGGCCAAGAAGAAGCCGCTGGAGGTGCTCACCCCGGACGCCCTGGGCGTTGCCACCGCGTCCACCGTGAAGACCCTGAAAGTCGAAGCGCCGGCTGCCCGCCAGGCCGGCATCAAGGTCAAGTCGGTGGCGGAACTGGTCGAGAAACTGAAGAACGAGGCGAAGGTAATCTAAATGACTATCCTGGTTATCGCTGAACACACCAATGCCGCCCTGGCGCCGGCCACTCTCAACACCGTGGCCGCTGCGCAGAAGATCGGTGGCGACATCCACCTCCTGGTTGCCGGTGCCGCCTGTGGCGCCGCCGCCGAAGCGGCTGCCAAGCTCGCCGGCGTGGCCAAGGTGCTGGTGGCCGACAACGCCGCCTTCGCCCATCAGCTGCCGGAAAACGTTGCGCCGCTGGTAGCTGCTCTTGTTCAAGAAGCAGGGGGCAAGGGTTACAGCCACATCCTCGCCGCCGCCACCAGCAACGGCAAGAACATCCTGCCGCGCGTCGCCGCCCAGCTGGACGTCGACCAGATCTCCGAAATCATCGCCGTGGAAAGCGCCGACACTTTCAAGCGGCCGATCTACGCCGGTAACGCCATCGCCACCGTGCAGTCTTCGGCGGCGGTGAAGGTGATCACCGTGCGTGCCACCGGTTTCGATCCGGTGGCCGGCGAAGGCGGCAGTGCTGTCGTGGAAGCCGTGGCCGTTGGCGGCGACGCCGGCATCTCGGCCTTCGTCTTTGAGGCGCTGGCCAAGTCCGATCGTCCGGAACTGACCGCGGCCAAGATCGTCGTCTCCGGCGGTCGCGGCATGCAGAACGGCGACAACTTCAAGCACCTGTATGCCCTGGCCGACAAGCTCGGCGCCGCCGTCGGTGCTTCGCGCGCTGCGGTCGACGCCGGTTTCGTGCCCAACGACATGCAGGTTGGCCAGACCGGCAAGATCGTCGCGCCGCAGCTGTACATCGCCGTCGGCATCAGCGGTGCCATCCAGCACCTGGCCGGGATGAAAGACTCCAAGGTCATCGTGGCAATCAACAAGGACGAAGAGGCGCCGATTTTTCAGGTGGCGGATTACGGTCTAGTGGGTGACTTGTTCGAGGTCGTGCCGCAGTTGCAGCAAGTGATCTGAAGCCCTAAAGGAATGTGTTGCAATACCTATAGAATTGTGCTATGCGTGCATACTCAAGTGGCGTGCGGGTTTCAGGGCTAATGCATTTGAAACATAGAGTTGACGTGCGGGAAAGACAATTTTTTGACTTACACGTTATGCGGTAAGTCTGATGCTTGAGCGTTTGAGCTTAGGCATTCTGGTTGTTTTCGTTATTCTTTGTACCCGGTTTTGTACCCGGTTTTGACTTCTTGTAGCATGTAGTGCTGGTTGCTGGCTTAGGGTGGTTGTGCCGAGATTGAATCGGCCTCGAGCCCGTCATTGAGTGCTTTGCTTGTAGTCCTACTGGCTTGAAACGTTTAAGCGCTATGTTGTCTGTCTGGCTATCACGCTGAGTGTAGGTGTTGTTAGGTGACTCGCTCGCTAATAACGCTCTCTCGGAAAGAGATGTAAGCCATAGCGTCATTGAGGTCTTTTATTCTGACTTGGACAGCCTGAGAGATTTTCTCATCGCTTTCCGCTGGAGGAGTTTCGTCTGGGTGGGCCATCTTCCAGAGAGCAAGAAGCTTCAGGTATGACAAAAGAGAGTGCGCTCAGCAGCAAGTGGTCGCCCGCCTGAAGTACTTATGATCATGACTCCACTCATTACAAAAACAAGAGAAGAGCCATGGCCGGAAACATCAAAAAACAGGTCGATAGTATCGACTACAGCACCGTCGCGGTTCCGGAAGAACACCGCATGAGCAAAGGCTCACTGACGATGGCTTGGTGGGCCATCTGCAGTGCTATGTTTTGGCTGGTGGTGTCCGCCACCCTGGCAATGAGCTTTGGTACGATGAATGCCATAATCGGCTTACTCTTGTCGGTCGTAACTTATGCGGCCATCAACGGGGTCATTGCCCGCTACGCCATTAAGACCGGATTATCGGTCGCACTCTTCTCCCGGGTGCTATTCGGACGCGCCGGCGCAGCACTGGCCACCCTGATTTTCTTCGCCACGGCGATCTACTACAGCGTGTTTGAAGGCTCGGTGATCGCCATTGCTATCCAACACTACGTGTCCGACATCACGCTCAATCAAGCCTACCTAATAGTGGTGCTATACAGCGTGCCACTGGTGTTCGGTAGCGTGCAGACCTGGCTGGATAAGTTCAATGGCGTGCTGCTGCCGCTCTACCTGATTGGTCTGATTGCCGTAGTAGCGATGGCCGTCGGTGAATACGGCTACAGTTCTGCCTGGTTGGAAATGGGGCCTGAGAGCGGGCCAGTAAGTAATGGCTGGTGGGACTGTTTCACCTATTTCATGGGAGTGTGGATTCTCATGATGTACACCTGGGACTACGCACGCTTCGGTCGTAAGCAGGACGCCAGCTACCACGCTAAATTTAACTTCGGCCTACCATTCTATATCTTCACCTTTCTTATTAACGGTCTGGTCGGCATCTTTCTCGCCGCCACCATTCCCGCAGAGGGCGGCCTGTCTGAGGTCTCGGTGGTGCTGGCCATTGTCGAGCTGATGGGTATCTGGGGGTTGTTGTTCGTTTGGGTCAGCCAGACCCGTATCAATACCGCAAATTTCTTCATGGCCGCTAGCAACATGCATGCGTTCTTCGGCCGTTTTGGCTTGGCGGCTGTGCCTTATATGGCATGGGCCGTAGTAGTTGGCATCGTGGTCTACACAATGATGTTGCTCAATGTGTTCAGCTACATTCTGCAAGCCCTGGCATACCAGAGCATCTTTGTAGTGGCTTGGGTAGCGATCGCTTTGGCGCATATTTTCTCGCCGAAATATACCCAGCTGTTCGAGGGCAATATTGAATTCGCTCTCGAACGAGTCAACGCCTTCAACCCGTGCGGCTTGATCGCCTGGTTCTTTGCCGCTGGCCTGGGGATAGTGCTGCTGAATTTCGGCGGAGCAACGCTGGCGACCTTCTCAGCGCCGGTGACCTTTGTCTGCGCGTTCGCCAGCTACTGGCTGCTACTCAACAGCGCCAAACGCAGCTGGTTTGTCCGCACCAGCTGCAGCTGAAACCAATATCGGCGCCCACCGGGCCGATGTATTCGGCTCCGGCAACTTGCTGCAGCTACCAAACCCGATCCAAAACTAAGCCGCAACACCGCAGCGGCTTAGTGCTGCGTAGCTGAAAAAAAGACTAACAATGCTAAGAGCCAATTCATGAAAATGATCAACCTGCACCCACAAGCAACTCTCATATTACTTCCATTGTTGGCATCGCTCGCGCTACCCGCAGGTGCGGTGGCTATCAATGACAACTTGGACATTGGCGGCGCCGTGCGTGCGCGTATCGACTACGACCCCGACCGGGATATCGAGAAGCTGAGTTTCGATACTGCCTTTCTCACCGCTACCTACAACTCCGATAGTTGGATCGGCGCGGCTAAATACCGTTTCTATGGCGACGCTTACCCTTTCGACTATACCGACAAGATCGGTGACATCGCCTTCGCCGAATATGCATGGATCGGCTACAAGTTCGATGAGTCGCGTCAGATTCAGGTGGGACTAAACAAGATTCCGTTCGGCCTGCTGCCCTATGCCGGCAGCACTTTCTTCTTGACCTTGGGCAGCATGATCGGCCTGGAAGACATTGCGAACCTTGGTGTTAAATACATCCAGCAGCAGGATGACTGGAACTTCCAACTCGCTTACTACCTAAGCCCGGCTGATCAGGGTCAAGGTACAAGCCGCGGCGGGCGGACCTATGCAGCCAGTGTTGCTACGGCAGATGACTACGTCGTCGACGGCAGCGATAACCACGAGCGCGACATCTTAGTCGGGCGTCTGGCCCGCAACCTAAAGCTTGGGAGCTGGCAGTCGGAGATCGGCGCCTCGGCATTGACCTCGACGCTGCAGAACCAGGACAGTCGTGATAGCGGCCGCCGAAATGCCCTAGCAGTCCACTACTCGGGCAAGAATGGCCCCTGGGGCGTGCAACTGCAAGCCACTCGCCAGGACATGAGCCCGGAGAATCCCGGCAGAGACAAGCTGGTTAGCTTCGGCAGCTTCGACGGCACCTTTAACGTTGCCGCCAAGGGTAACCTCTATGTAGCCGACCTCAGCTATGACATTCCTGGCTCACTCGGGTGGCTCTCTGGTGTCAAGGTTTACGGTAACTACAGCCTGTTCGACAAGGATGAGTCCAGCTTCGAGGATTCCCAGCGCTTCATCCTTGGCACATCTTTCTCGCTGAAAGACCTATGGATCGCCGTCGAGTGGTTGCACGGCAAGCACGATCCCTACATCGGTGGCGGTAGCTACACCCAGAGCCTGGGCGCCGGCGGTAGCGAACGCTGGGAAAACCAGTTGTATACCAATATCGGTTACTACTTCTGAGGCAATAAGCGCCCCTAGCAACCACTCACGCTCCTATTTTCGCCAGCCATGTGCTGGCGTTTTTTTATGGTGCGCCAGGCATGGCGCGTAGCGCCGTGACTGGCGCTGTCGGGTTCACTGTGGTGGTGAGCCTGGCGACTTGGAGGTGAAAGTCCTCTACACACCCGGCAAGGGGAAGTGTTAGCTGAAGGCAAGGGTGTCGCGGGCGACTGCGAATCTGAAGGAAGCCCGAGACAAAATGCTGGCCTGACGAACAGGAAGCGGATGAGGCGGCGCAGCGGGGTGAGGTGGCCATAATCGCCAAAGCCCGATACTTGCACGGAACGCTGCGACGTAGATCCGACAGGCATAAGCAGGAAGGTCGCGCGAATTACCCTGGGAGATCTGTACGCTTGCCATTGTGCTACCGATTGTCGAGAGGCGACGGGATGGGCGTGCAGAAGTCAGCCGAGGCCGTAGTAAGTGGCGGTCAACCACGCCATCAAGGGCCGAACAGGTCATGCCGCCAGTAGGCGTCAGCGTCTCGTCGATAACCGAAATGCAGAAATTTCTCCAAGAGAAGACTGTCACCCCGAGTCCCGGCCAGAGGCCGAGGATGACGCCTGACAGCGCAGAGGTATCGGCGGCGTCGGTGACGTGGATGAACGCGGAGCCGGACACGCTGATGGAGCGGGTGCTTGCGCCGCTCAATCTCAAGCGTGCGTATCAGCGCGTGGTCAGCAACAAGGGGGCGCCGGGTGCCGATGGCATGACGGTCGCCGACTTGGCAGGCTACGTGAAACAGTATTGGCCCATCCTGAAGGTCAGGCTGCTGGCAGGTGAATACCATCCCCAGGCAGTGCGGGCGGTCGAAATTCCCAAACCGCAGGGCGGTATGCGGCAACTGGGCATTCCCAGTGTCGTGGATCGCCTGATCCAGCAAGCCCTGCTGCAACAGCTCACGCCGATCTTCGATCCGCTGTTCTCGGACTATAGCTACGGCTTCCGTCCGGGCAGAAGCGCTCACCAGGCTGTCGAGATGGCCCGCACCCATGTGGCGGCGGGTCATAGGTGTTGCGTGGAACTCGATCTGGAGAAGTTCTTTGATCGGGTCAACCACGACATCCTGATGTTCTGTGTTGAGCGCCATGTCGAAGACAAACAGGTGCTCAGACTCATCCGCCGTTACCTCGAAGCGGGCGTCATGTCGGGCGGGGTTGTCAGCCATCGGCAGGAGGGGGCGCCGCAAGGCGGCCCGCTTTCGCCGCTGCTGTCGAACATCCTGCTCGATGAACTCGACCGTGAGTTGGAGCGGCGAGGCCATCGCTTCGTGCGCTATGCCGATGACGCGAACATTTATGTCCGTAGTCCGCGTGCTGGCGAACGAGTGCTGGCCAGTGTCGAGCGGTTCCTGAATCACCGTCTGAAACTGAGACTGAATCGGGACAAGAGTCGCGTGGCTGGGTCGTGGAAATGCGACTACCTGGGGTATGGGATGAGTTGGCACTCGCAGCCTAGACTGCGAGTGGCAACCATGAGCCTGCGCCGTGTGCGCGACCGTCTCAGGGAACTGCTGCGAGGGGTGCGGGGCCACAAGATGGCGAATGTCATCGAGCGGGTAAACCCGGTGCTGCGAGGCTGGGCAGGCTACTTCAAGCTCAGCCAGAGCAAGCGTCCACTGGAAGAGCTGGATGGCTGGGTCAGGCACAAACTTCGCTGTGTCATCTGGCGGCAATGGAAGCAGCCCTCTACGAGGGCGCGCAACCTGATGCGCCTGGGATTGAGCGAGGAGCGTGCCTGCAAGTCGGCCTTCAATGGCCGAGGCCCGTGGTGGAACTCAGGAGCGCCGCATATGAATCAGGCGCTGCCGAAGAAGCTATGGGACAGACTTTGACTGGTCTCGATACTGGATACGATCAATCGGCTTAACCGCATGGCCTGAACCGCCGTGTACGGAACCGTACGCACGGTGGTGTGGGAGGACGGCGGCCGTGAGGCCGCCTCCTACCCGATCGCAGCGTTCCGGCCTCCCGGCATTAGATCTTGAGTAGATGCACCAGTAGAAACAGTTCACTTCAGGCCAAAAAACGGTGCGCTTGAAGACAAGCCAGCCGCTAGGCCCGCGCGTAGCTTAGCGATGTGGGCAAGACATCCGTCACGCCTCCCCAGACAAAAACAAGATTTGTGGTGACCCATGAACATAGTAGACCCGATCACCCTGGCAGTCGTGCGCGGTGCGCTCGAAACAGCCCAGCGAGAAATGACCCTGACGCTGGAAAAGACCAGTCGCTCGAGCGTGTTCAACCTCGCCCACGACTATTCCAACGCACTCTTCGATCACCTCCCGGAAATGATCCTGCAAGGCCAGGACCTTCCTATTCATCTCGGTTCGCTTATCCCAGCGATGAAATGCGTTGCTGGCTTCTTCGGTGATGAGATTGCCGAGGGCGATGTTATTTATCATAACGATCCAGCCTACATGGGCAGTCATATCCTCGACTGCTGCATGTACAAACCGGTGTTCTATAAGGGCGAGCTGGTGTTCTGGACGGTCTGCAAGGGCCACCTGACCGATATTGGCGGCCCGGTACCGGCCGGCTACAACCCGGACGCAAAAGAAATCTACGCAGAGGGCCTGCGCATCCCGCCTGTCAAGTTGTGGGCCCAGGGCCAGCGCCGGGAAGACGTAATCAACCTGCTGCTGACCAACATGCGCGCCCGCGCCTATCAAGAAGGCGATCTGAATGCCCAGTACGGTGCTTGCAGCGTGGGCGAGCGTCACCTGATCGAGTTGCTCGATCGCTATGGCGTCGACCAGGTCCGAGCGTGCATTACCGAGCTGAAAGATATGGCAGACCGTCATATGCGCGCATTGTTGCGTGATGTGCCAGACGGTTTCTACAGCGGCACTGCCATTCTCGAAGACTCCGGTCATGGTCTGGGAGAATTGTCGATCACTGCCCAGGTGGAAATTCGCGGCGACGAGGCGCACGTTCTGATAGAGAGCCCGCCGCAGGTGCCTTACTTCATCAACTCCTACGCGGGCAATTCGATCTCCGGGGTTTACCTCGGACTGATGATGTTCGCCCAGGTGCCACCGCCCTACAATGAAGGCCTCTATCGCTGCGTGAGTGTAGACCTTGGCCCGTCCGGTACTCTGTGCAACGCCCAGGAGCCGGCACCGCACGTCAACTGCACCACTACTCCGATGGAAACCCTCGCCGATGCCGTGCGTCTGGCCCTTGAACAGGCGGCTCCGGAGCGTGTGACCGCCTCCTGGGGGCATGCCAGCGGGATCAATATCGCTGGGCACGACCCACGCAACAACAACGATGAATATGTGACCATGGTGCTGGCCTCGGTCATCTCCGGCGCTGGCGCTAACAAGGCTATGGATGGTTGGCCTGCTTGCGGCCCGCTGTGCTGCTTCGGCGCGCTGACGTCCGGCGATATCGAACTGCTTGAGTACTCCTATCCGGTACTGATACACCGCTACAGCCTGATGACCGACAGTGGTGGCGCCGGTGAATTCCGCGGTGGCTCTGGTACTCGCCTGGAGCTCGAGCCGCTGAAGCACGCCATGACCGTGGTCGGTTTCGGTGAGGGCCGGCAGCTGCCTACCGCCGGTGCGGCAGGGGCGAAGAATGTTCTGCTCGAGCCCAAGCTCGGCCGCTTGATCCATAGACATGTCGACGGTGAGGAAGACCATTACATCCAGAACACTCTGCTGACCGCACAACCAGGTGAGCGCGTAATCAACGTCAACCCGGGCGGTGGTGGCTATGGCGACCCACTACGTCGTCCGCTGGCCACGGTTCTAGCCGATGTGCGCAACGGCTTGGTCTCGATTGACGGCGCGCGCCTTGAATACGGCGTAGTGATTGACGGCAACGGCCAACTCGATGAAGCCGCAACCCACGCACACCGAGCCGCGCACTGAGCACAGCCCCTTTGAGCAATGCAGAGAATTCGAAAATGAGCAAACAACAATATCGCCTGGGCATCGATGCCGGCGGCACCTTCACTGATTTCATCCTCGCCGACCATCAGGGCAACGTGCAGTTGTTCAAGGCGCCGTCCACCCCACATGACGGCACCCTGGCCATACGCAACGGTCTGGCGCAAATCGCCGATGCCCTCGGCCGTACACCAGCCGAGATCATTGCCGACTGCGATCTGTGCATCAACGGGACGACTGTGGCGCTCAACGCACTGATCGAAAAGACCGGGGTCAAGGTGGGCCTGCTGTGTACCGATGGCCATGAAGACAGCCTGGAAATTCGCCTTGGCCACAAAGAAGATGGCCATCGCTATGACGCCACTTATCCACCGGCGCATATGTTAGTGCCGCGCCACCTGCGCCGTCCAATCGGCGGGCGTATTATCAGTGACGGCAGCGAGTTCAGCCCGCTAGACGAGGCGGCGATTCATGCCGCCATCGACTACTTCCGCGAACAACAGGTGCAGGCGGTGGCGATCTCCTTCGTCTGGTCGGTGCGCAACCCTAGTCACGAGCAGCGCGCTATGGCTATGGTGCGTGCGGCTTTACCTGACGTATTTGTCTGCAGCGGCCACGAGGTGTTCCCGCAGATTCGCGAATACACACGCACCTCGACAACCGTGGTCAACGCCTACCTTAGCCCAGTGATGGGTCGTTATATCGAACGCATCGACGCGCTGTTCGAGGAGCTGGGCGCGCAGCAGCCTACCCGCTATTTCCAGTCCAACGGAGGTCTGGCTCCTGGCGTGGTAATGCGTGAGCGGGCGGTCAACGCGATCAACTCCGGTCCGGCATCTGCCCCGCAAGCCGGCTTGTGCGTGGCCCAGCCATTCGGTATCGACAACGTAATCACCGTCGATATGGGTGGTACCTCGTTCGACATCACTCTTAGCAAAGGCGGTCGCACCAACTTCAGCAAAGACAGCGACTTCCTCCGTTACCGTATCGGCGTGCCAATGATTCAGGTGGAATCCCTTGGCGCCGGCGGTGGCTCGATCGCCCACCTTGACGACTTCGGCATGCTCCAGGTCGGTCCACGCAGTGCCGGGGCTAACCCCGGGCCTGTGTGTTATGGAAAGGGTGGGGTCGAGCCGACTGTAACCGATGCTAACCTGGCGCTCGGTTATCTGGCTGATGGTGCACTGCTCGGTGGCAGCATCCGTCTAAATCGACAAGCCGCGATCGATGCGATCCGCAGTAAAATTGCCGAACCGCTGGGTATCAGTGTCGAGCGCGCGGCCGTCGGTATCATTACCCTGGTTAACCTGAGCATGGTTAGTGGTATCCGCCGCGTGTCCATTGAGCGTGGTTATGATCCCCGTGACTTCGCCCTGATCGGTGCCGGTGGTGCAGCGGGCATGCACGTGATGCGACTAGCTGAGGAAATCGGCAGCAAGGTTGTGCTGATTCCCAAGGTGGCTTCGGGGCTGTGCGCCTTCGGCCAGATTCTCTCTGACATCCGCTATGATCAGCTGACTACTTTGCCGATGCGTTTGGATGACGAGTTCGTCGATTTGGAGCAACTAAACCAGGCCCTGCAGCAGTTACGCGAGCGTGGTATGACGAACCTGCGAGACGATGGTTTCGGTGGTGACAATCGTATTGAATGCCAGTACAGCCTGGAGATTCGTTACCTCGGACAGATCCACGAGTGCAGCGTCGAACTGAGCTGCGACCGGCTCGACCGTAGCAGCCTGGCGGCCCTGCGCGAATCCTTCCACCAGCGGCACAAGGCGCTGTTTTCCTTCAGTGAGCCTAACAGCCCGGTCGAACTAGTTAATCTAGAGTGCTCGGTGATCGCGCGGTTACAGCGTCCACCAATGCCTGAACTTGCAACCCCGCTCAAGGCAACGGCCGCGATTCCGGCTGGTCATCGTCCGATGCTGTTCAATGCGCAAGACGATTGGCAGGACACGCCTGTGTACAACGGCGACCGCATAGAAGTAGGGCAGATTATTCAAGGTCCCTGTGTGATTGAGGAAGCGACCACAAACATCGTTGTTCCACCGGGCTGGCGGGTCAGTCTGGATCCCTCGGCCACATATGAACTGACTCCCGGTCATTGACCGTCAGGGATTTTTAACAAAGGATTGTGTAACAACGGCACCGACGGCATTCACCGTTGGTGCCGCCCTCATAATAACTACAAATTGAGGACCTTTCATGACAGATCAATTGTCTACGCGGTATTGGCCTGAGGGAGAAAGGCAATCGCGTTGGGCCGAAGCCATCGGCAATACATATTTTCCATTGTCGTTGGAGTTCAATTCCAGCGCCATTTTCCAAGGCAGCCTGAAAATTTGGAAAACGGGCAGTACGCCGTTGGCGTTATCGCGCCTGCGCTCCAGTCAGCTAGGCTATTCGCGCAGCGAGAGCCAGGTTAGCGAAGATACTGAACCCTGTTACCTTGTAACAGTGCCGCGCCTTACCGAAGTACACTTCGAGCAAGACGGTCGTGAGCTCCATTGTAAGCCAGGTGGGTTCATCTTCGAGCGAGGCGATGCGCCTTATCGTTTTCACTACTCCTGCGACAACGACCTTTGGGTATTCAAGCTGCCTGAGCGCGCGCTACATGGACAGATACGTGGAGCCGAGCGCTACACCCGTTTCTGTTTCGAGGCTCGGCGTGGATTGGGACGAATTTTTGTTGATCAACTGGCGATGTGTGCCGCGCGCTTCGACGAATGCGATGCGGATGCCCGTCATATGCTGCTGGAACAGGTGCTTTCGACGTTGTTAATGGCTCTGCGCCAAGATGAGCGCGTCCTTAATAGTGAGAGTTCGAGTCTAGCTGCCCTGCATTTGCAGCGTATCGAGCACTACATCGACCGAAACTTGTGTTCAGCTGAACTAAACCCGCAGCATATTGCTCAGGCCTGCGGCTTATCGGTTCGCTATTTGCATAAATTATTTTTCAGTACGCCCTACAGTCTCGGTGAATGGATTCGCCTGAAACGATTGGAGGCTGTATATCAACGCCTACGTGATCCCCACTGCCACCTATCAATCGGTGAGCTGGCATATCGTTGGGGGTTCAGTGATCAGGCACAATTTTCCCGGCATTTTCGCCAGCACTTTAGTTGTACTGCCAGTGAAGCCCGAGCCGTTTCGTTAAAGCCGTAGCCGGTTACTTTATTGTCAATGTGCTCTGGGGGATTAGAAGTCACTCGGCGTAGCTCCCCATAAAGGCTCCACGCCTTTTCACCGTTGCGGGAGTACCAGTTATATATCGGCGTCTGATATTCCATACGGGCGCTAACTTGGGTAAGCCTTTGTCGTCTGCATTGGCAAACTCATGCGTAGCTGGTGTTGCTGATCAAGCCAAGCTTATTGTTTTAGGTTCACGCGAGCGGGCTGAGAGCGGCGCAGGCTTCACAAGCGTAAGACGGAACCATGCTAGGTGCAAAGCTATGGTGTTGGGTAGTAATTGCTTCAGGTCTGTCCTGCAAAAAACATGCTGAAATTCCGCAGGCACCCCCTCTAAGGGCGAGACACGGTAACTATCCCATGATTTCAGGGGCGGACTGGGATGCTCTCAGGTTGCTGTTGCGCATGATCCCTTCGATGATCGGTACTGGTGTCATCAGATGAGCCTGCATCATGGCGCTTGCTCGCGTTGCGTCACGGGCAAGGATAGCTTCTACCAGTTCGCTGTGCTCTTGACGTTTCAGGGACAAGGCCTCCTCGGATAGCACCGTGCGCCGCAGCCACAGCTGGCGATAGCGCTCGGCCTGATCGAACAGATAGGCGCGCGCCTGCAGCAGGTGTCTAGACCCACAGCCGGAGGCTATAGCTGTATGGAAGGCCTTGTGTCGGGCATCCCATATTTCCAGCATCTGCTCCTGGGTCTTGACCTCCATTACCTTGGCCAATGTATGCGAATAGGCCAACACCTGGGCCTCCCAGGCGTCATCGCCGCGTTCGATGGCGAGCTTAAGTACCAGCGCTTCGAGATTGGCCCGTGCGTCATAGATGTCCTGCATTTCGCTCAGCGACATAGGAGCGACGCGGTAGCCACGCTGACTGATAGCTACTACCAGATTTTCCGCAATCAGATGCGATAGCGCTTCACGCAGAGGGCCTACGCCTAGGTCGTAGCGCTCCTTAAGCGCAGTCATTCGCAGTTTTTCTCCGGGCTTGAACATGCCCTGAATTATGTCCCGCTTGAGCCACTCATAGCCGCTGACTGCTGAGTTTTGGCGGGGGGCGAGCGTATCCATAAACCATGCTCCTCAACGGGTTTTATCCATCATACGCAACTGCAGAAATATTTACTAAGTGGAGATGCAGTTGCCGAGTGTCGCTATTTTATAAAAGCGTAGACATTTTTATAAAATAGCTATATTTTTAGTCCGGCTGTTCTGGTAAATCTCGGGGCGGCGTACAGACAATTTTTTCGTCAGGACTCTGCCATGAATGCCTTTACCCAGCTCAAAGATCTTGTGATGCCGCTACCGACCGCCGTTAAGGGGTTTTCTCTTTCACCCTCCGCTCAGTCGCCCCGTTTGTTCGAGCTGACCTTCACTAAGGCGACGATAGAGGCTTTCTGTGTAGCAGTGGCCGAGTGGCCGGTGCAGGCGCTGGAATACAAGTCCTTCTTGCGATTTCGCTTCGCCAAAATTCTTGACGATCTCTGCGGTAACAGCCTGCGCCCGGTGCTACTCAACGCCCTAATGGATCGTGCCACCGGAGGGCTGTTAATCAAGCAGGAGGCCCTGAATGATGTGGCACAAGCTGATGATATGGTCAAATTCTCGACTGCTGTGGCCCACCTGCTGGGGCGGTCGAACTTTGATGCGATGAGCGGCCAGTTCTACGCACGCTTCGTGGTCGAGAACGTCGATAATTCGGACAGCTACCTGCGCCAACCTCACCGGGTAATGGAGTTGCACAACGATGGTACTTTCGTCGATCAGATCACCGACTACGTGCTGATGATGAAGATCGATGAGCAGAATATCGAAGGTGGCAACTCGCTGATCCTGCATCTGGACGACTGGGAGGATCGCCATGCTTTCTTCCATCATCCGCTAGCACGGCGCGTCATGCGCTGGACCGCGCCGCCGAGTAAAAGGGTCGATACGGACGTGTTCCATTCGATCTTTGATGTCGACGCCGAAGGGCGGCCGACTATTCGCTATATCGATCAATTTGTTCAGCCCAAAGACTTCGACGAGGGCAACTGGCTGACCGACCTGTCTATCTCCCTGGAGGGCAGTAAACAGAAGCTTTCCGTGCCGGTGCCAGTTGGCTGCTTCCTGCTGATTAATAACCTGTATTGGCTGCATGGCCGCGATCGTTTCACCCCTCACCCTGGGCTGCGCCGTGAACTGATGCGCCAGCGCGGTTACTTCAGTTACCCCAAACTCGGCCATCAGCAAGGCCAATAATTGCCATTAATTGAACAGGGGCTGCGCGGTTTAGCCCTTGTCGTTTGTCCACGGGGCAAAACAGATCGAGTAGAGGTGATAGCGGTGTACGATTTTGTGATCATCGGGGGCGGCATTATCGGCATGTCGACTGCCATGCAATTAATCAAGGCCTACCCAGAGTCGAAAATCTTGTTGCTCGAGAAAGAGTCCGGGCCAGCTAAGCATCAGACGGGGCACAATAGCGGGGTCATCCACGCCGGCGTCTACTACACGCCGGGTAGCTTGAAGGCGAAGTTCTGCCTGGAAGGCAACCGTGCTACCAAATCGTTCTGTAACGAGCACGGCATTATCTACGATGAGTGCGGTAAGTTGCTGGTCGCCACCAATGAGGTGGAAATGCAGCGCATGCGCGCGCTTTGGGAGCGCACTGCAGCCAATGGTCTGGAGCGCGAGTGGCTGTCTGCGGAGCAACTGAAGGAACGCGAACCGAACATCACCGGAATCGGCGGGATCTTCGTGCCCTCCAGTGGTATCGTTAACTATGCCGAGGTCACCGCTGCCATGGCTCGCGAGTTCCAGAGGCACGGTGGCGAGATTCGCTACGACAGCGAAGTCATCGGCCTGGAAGAGCGCGCCACGGAGATGCGGGTTAAAACCCAGCATGAAGAAGTCATTGCACGCTTTTTGGTGACCTGCTCGGGTCTGATGGCCGACCGCATTGTATGTCTACTGGGCTTAGATCCTGGCTTTAGCATTTGCCCGTTCCGTGGCGAATACTATTTGCTGCCTGAGCAGCACAACCGGATCGTCAATCACCTGATCTACCCGATTCCCGATCCCTCCATGCCGTTCCTCGGCGTGCACCTGACGCGAATGATCGACGGCAGTGTGACAGTCGGTCCCAATGCTGTGCTGGCACTCAAGCGTGAGGGCTATCGCAAGCGTGACATATCTTTGTCCGACACGTTCGCAATGCTCACCAATCCGGGCATTCTTAAAGTGCTCAAGGACAATCTGCGGCCCGGCCTGATCGAGATGAAAAACTCGCTGTTCAAGCGTGGTTATCTACAGCAAGTACGCAAGTACTGCCCCAGCTTAACGCTGCAGGATCTCAAGCCTTACCCGGCCGGCGTCCGCGCCCAAGCGGTTTCAGCGGACGGCAAGTTGATCGAGGACTTCCTGTTCCGCAATACCCGCCGTAGCGTCAACGTCTGCAATGCACCATCGCCGGCGGCTACCTCTGCAATTCCCATAGGCGCCTACATCATCAAGCAGATTGATGCACAGCTGCAGGGGCTACCCAGGTTTGTAAAAAACCAACATCCCGCATGAGGCAGTGCGGGGCGAATTCGGCAGTGCACTGGAACGAACAAGACTGTGCGCAAGACGACAAGCCCCGCACCGGCTCAGTCTAATAGGCTATCGGCTAGTGCACTTAACGTCCCCGAGCCAAGTCATCGTTACTGAACTCGTTACCGAATTGAAGTGTGTGATTGTGATCAAAAGCCGGATGCCTACTTATAAGGCTACTCCCAGAAACCATGCTTGTTAGTCATATTGAGAGCGCCCCATGAACCAGTCAGTATCCTCGCTGCCAGAAAAAGACATTCAGTATCAACTGCACCCCTACACCAATGCTCGCCTTCATCAGGAGCTTGGCCCGCTGATCATCGAGCGCGGGGAGGGTATCTATGTTTATGACGATCAGGGCAAGGGTTATATCGAGGCGATGGCTGGGTTGTGGAGCGCCGCGCTTGGCTTTAGCAATCAACGTCTGATCAAGGCAGCTGAGCAGCAATTCAACACCCTGCCGTTTTATCACCTGTTCAGTCACAAATCGCATCGCCCGAGTATCGAGTTAGCCGAAAAGCTGATCGAGATGGCGCCGGTGCCTATGAGTAAGGTGTTCTTCACCAACTCCGGTTCCGAGGCTAACGATACTGTAGTGAAGATGGTCTGGTACCTCAATAACGCTCTAGGCAAACCAGCCAAGAAGAAGTTCATCAGTCGGGTCAACGGCTACCACGGCATCACCGTCGCCAGCGCAAGCTTGACTGGCCTTCCAGGCAACCAGCGCGGTTTCGACCTGCCGCTTCCAGGCTTCCTGCATGTCGGCTGCCCGCACCATTATCGTTTCGCCCTTGCCGGTGAAAGTGAAGAGCATTTCGCTGACCGCCTTGCCGTCGAGCTCGAGCAGAAGATTCTCGCCGAAGGCCCGGAGACTATCGCAGCGTTCATTGGCGAGCCATTGATGGGCGCTGGCGGTGTCATAGTGCCGCCTCGTACCTACTGGGAGAAGATCCAGAAAGTTTGCCGTAAGTACGACATCCTGGTTATCGCCGATGAGGTAATCTGTGGATTTGGGCGTACCGGGCAGATGTTTGGCAGCCAGACCTTTGGTATCCAGCCGGACATCATGGTGTTATCCAAGCAACTGTCATCTTCTTATCAGCCGATAGCGGCGATTCTGATCAATGCCCCAGTATTTGAGGGCATCGCTGATCAGAGCCAAGCGCTTGGCGCGCTTGGGCATGGGTTCACCGGCAGCGGTCATCCGGTAGCTACTGCCGTGGCCTTGGAGAACCTGAAGATTATTGAAGAGGAGAGCCTGGTCGAGCATGCGGCGCAAATGGGCCAGTTGTTGCGCAGCGGCCTACAGCATTTCATCGATCATCCCTTGGTGGGCGAAATTCGCGGTTGTGGACTGATCGCTGCGGTAGAACTAGTTGGCGATCGCGTGAGCAAGGCGCCGTATCAGGCGCTAGGCACCCTCGGACGCTACATGGCCGGCAGAGCCCAGGAACACGGCATGATTACTCGCGCCATGGGTGATGCCGTGGCCTTCTGCCCGCCGTTAATCGTCAACGAACAGGAAGTCGGAATGATTGTAGAGCGCTTTGCCAGGGCGCTGGACGACACCACTCAGTGGGTTGGTTAGATCAATCCGGGGGAGGAGAGAATTGCTTTTATGTGGCTCTCCTCGGCTTAAATTCATAGCTTGGAAAATAGCTGAGCAGCACTGAATGCAGTCTGCGAAGGAGCACGCCATGCAACTCAAAGATACCCAATTGTTCCGCCAACAGGCTTATATCGACGGAACCTGGTTGGACGCGGACAGCGGCCAGACCATTCAGGTCACCAATCCGGCCACCAACGAAGTTATGGGTAGTGTGCCGAAGATGGGGGCAGCGGAAACCCGTCGAGCCATCGAAGCAGCAGATCATGCCCTGCCAGCCTGGCGTGCACTGACAGCTAAAGACCGCGCCAACAAACTGCGCCGCTGGTTTGAACTGATGATTGAAAACCAGGACGACCTGGGTCGTCTCATGACCATGGAGCAAGGTAAGCCACTTGCCGAAGCCAAGGGCGAAATTGCTTTCGCGGCGTCCTTCCTTGAGTGGTTCGCCGAAGAAGCCAAGCGCGTGTATGGCGACGTAATTCCCGGCCACCAACCGGACAAACGCCTGATCGTGATCAAACAGCCCATCGGCGTAACGGCAGCGATTACACCCTGGAACTTCCCGGCAGCCATGATCACCCGTAAAGCCGGCCCGGCCCTGGCCGCCGGTTGTACCATGGTGCTCAAGCCAGCGTCGCAAACGCCTTATTCGGCGCTGGCGTTGGCAGTGCTGGCCGAGCGTGCCGGGATCCCCAAAGGCGTGTTCAGTGTAATCACTGGCAGTGCTGGCGAAGTCGGCAGCGAACTGACTAGCAACCCGATCGTGCGCAAGTTGAGCTTTACTGGCTCCACCGAAATTGGTCGCCAGCTAATGGCCGAATGTGCCAAGGACATTAAAAAGGTGTCGCTAGAACTGGGCGGAAACGCGCCGTTCATCGTATTCGATGATGCCGACCTTGATAAGGCAGTGGAAGGCGCACTGATCTCCAAATACCGCAACAATGGCCAGACCTGCGTGTGCGCCAACCGCCTGTATATCCAAGACGGCGTATACGATGCCTTCGCCGAGAAGCTGAAAATCGCGGTAGCTAAGTTGCAGATTGGTAACGGTTTGGACGAAGGTATCACCACCGGCCCTCTGATCGATGCCAAGGCGGTGGCCAAGGTCCAGGAGCACATTGCCGACGCCATTAGCAAGGGTGCCAAGCTACTCGCTGGTGGTAAGCCGCACGCCCTCGGTGGCACTTTCTTCGAGCCGAGCATCCTCATTGACGTACCGAATAACGCCGCCGTAGCCAAGGAAGAAACCTTCGGTCCGCTGGCGCCGCTGTTCCGTTTTAAGGACGAGGCCGACGTGATCGCGATGTCCAATGACACCGAGTTCGGCCTGGCCTCGTACTTCTATGCCCGCGATATGGGGCGCGTGTTCCGTGTGGCCGAAGCCCTAGAATACGGTATGGTCGGCGTCAATACTGGGCTGATCTCCAATGAAGTTGCGCCTTTCGGTGGTATCAAGGCATCCGGCCTGGGTCGCGAAGGATCCAAGTACGGCATTGAGGATTACCTGGAGATCAAGTACCTCTGCCTGGGTGGTATCTAAGAGCCCGGCGAATAGGCACGTGATTCTCGCTCAGGCCCCACTTGGCGAGCATCATTAATCTTGGCCCGGTCTATAAAACCCGGGCATGCTACATCGGTTGTGGCGCAGACAAAGATTGACGCGGGCTATTTCTACGTCACCGTCTACTTCTCACGGCTGTTGCCGCGCAACCAGAGTCTGGAGGCCTGTATCCGCGTCGACAGCGCCCCCTGTTCGAGCTAGGTGCCTAACATTTCTAACGATTGAGCGTTGCGCGGAGTCCTACACCTAGGCTCTGCGCCTTTTTAATCCCGCCGCGCTAGATTAGGCGAAGTAATGCTGCCTTCACAGCCAGTCCTGCTGGTATGGATAAAGGTGATATCCATCACCTATGCCATGTTAGGGGCGACGGTGAACTCTCTCTAAGATGGTTTGGTGCGATGATTTAAGGCGCCCCAGCGACCGTTGATTGCATCCAATGTGCTCATTAGCTTTTCTGTTCGAGCTGGCTGTTCCTGTGCGAATAGATCCTGTGTGTACTCATCACGCTTACACAGGTCTAGCAGCAACACTTGGGCTTTGGCATAGCTGAAACCCTCTCGTTACAGCCTTTTGATTCCCTCCTGTGCCGCTGCAATGATCAAACGCGTGTCATCGGTCGGGTAGGGCAGTTGGCAAAGCAGGCCGTTGGCGTACTTACCATCATTGAATTCGCTCGGTCGCAATCAGGCGAGCATTCGGGGCTTGGATCACGATCCCTCCAGTCGTAATAGCCACTGGCAGAAATCTTCAAGCAGAGGCACATAAGGTCGTAAGAACTGCGTAGCTGGTGACCCCGTCTTCCGTGCCATGAAAGTTGACCTGACCAACCGCTATCCGTCAGTCGGTGAGGCGAAGCAACTTCCTTTATGGCATGGTGCCACAGTCCCTTATTACGGAACGTGTAGTACCCGCATTGATTTCGTAGGGCGAGCAGCAGTGCCGCGTGATGAAGTGAAAGGCTTGGTCGCTTGCCCGACCTTCTACACGTAGGATCGCTATGGCATGTCCATGTCCTGTCAGCAACAGCAACAGCAACAGCAACAGCAATTGCTTATGGCTTGGGATCGACAGTATCCTTCCACCTGCAGCAACTGACCCACATCATGATTCTCGCCCTGGTCGCTCTCAGCCTCGACCTGTTGGTGGGCGTGACCGGCATGGTCAGCCTGGCCCAGGCGGCCTTCTTCGGCATCGCCGGCTACAGCCTGGTGTTGTTCGCCCCGGAGTTCGAGGCGGTGAACTTCTGGCTGGCGCTGCTGCTGTGCCTGGGCGTCAGCGCCGCAGCTGCGCTGCTGATGGGCCTGCTGATCATCCGCACCTCGGGCATCTTCTTCATCATGGCGACCATCGCCTTCTCGCAGATGCTCTATTACCTGTTCCACGACTCGGCCTTCGCCGGCGGCTCGGACGGCATCTACCTGTTCCTCAAGCCCGAGGTGGCCATCGCCGGGGTGCATCTGCTCGACCTGGAGAACCCGCGCAGCCTGTTCTACCTGGTGCTCGGCTCCCTGGTGCTGGTCTATCTGCTGCTGCGCACCTTCCTGCGCGCGCCGTTCGGCCGGGTGCTGCTGGGCATCAAGCACAACGAGGAACGGGTCCGTTCCATGGGCTACAACCCGCTGTTCTACAAGCTGGCGGCCTTCGTCATTGCCGGCACCATCGCCGGCTACGCCGGCATGCTCTCGGCCACCCAATACGGTTTCGTCAGCCCCGACCAGGTCGGCTGGCAGCTCTCGGCCCACGCCCTGGTGATGGTCATCCTCGGTGGCATGGGCAGCCTGTTCGGCGCCATCTTCGGCGCCTTCGCCTTCGAGGGCCTGCACCATCTGTTCGCCGGCCTGACCCCGCACTGGGAGCTGCCCATGGGGCTGGTGGTCATCGCCATGGTTCTGTTGCTGCCGCGCGGTCTCGCCGGGTTGCTGCTGCAGCTCTGCGACCGGCGCACAGCCACGGCCTGCGACGCAAGTACGGTATCCACCCCCGACGCGATGAAGAAGGAGGCCGGCGTATGACCGCCCATGTTCTAGAAACCCGCGGACTGAGCAAGGCCTTCGGCGGCCTGCGTGCGGTCAACGACATTTCCCTGAGCGTGGCGCCCTGCGAGGTACACGCGATCATCGGCCCCAACGGCGCCGGCAAGAGCACCATGGTCAATCTGCTGTCCGGCCATCTTCAGCCCAGCGCCGGGCAGATCCTCTTTCACGGCCGCGACATCACCGGCTTGGCGCCCAACCGGGTGTCGCACCTGGGCATCGGCCGCAGCTTCCAGCGCACCAACATCTTTCCCAGCTTCACCTGCCTGGAAAACTGCTGGCTGGCGGCGCAGTCGCGGCTGAAGAACTCCTTTCGTTTCTTCCGCCGCTGCGAGGCCTATGTCGAGGTACGCGAGCGCGCCGAACGGGCGCTGGAGCTTTGCGGCCTGGCCGCCCACCGCGACACCCTGGCCGATGCCCTGAGTTATGGCGAGCAACGCCAACTGGAGATCGGCATGGTACTGGCCACCGAGCCGAGCTTCCTGCTGCTCGACGAACCCATGGCCGGCATGGGCAAGGACGAATCGGCGCGGGTGGTCGAACTGCTCGCCAGACTGTCGCAGCAGTACGCCATGGTCCTGGTCGAGCACGACATGGATGCGGTGTTCAGCATCGCCCACCGTCTCACCGTGATGGTCAACGGCGAGCTGCTGGCCAGTGGCCCGCTGGACCAGGTGCGCAACGATCCGGCGGTACAGCAGGCCTATCTGGGCGACGGCGAGGAGCAATTCTGATGAGCGCACAAGCCCTGGTGCAGGCCACCGGCCTGCACACCTATTACGGCAACAGTCATGTGCTGCATGGCGTCGACCTGCAGATCCAGCCGGGCGAGACCCTGGCGCTGATGGGCCGCAACGGCATGGGCAAGAGCACCACCATTCGCTCGTTGCTCGGCCTGACGCCGGCGCGCCGCGGCGAGGTGCTGATCCGCGGCGAGCGCTGCAGCGGCCGCGCCACCCACCAGATCATCCGCCGCGGTATCGGCTATGTGCCAGAGGGCCGCGGCATGTTCCCCAACCTGAGCGTGCGCGAGAGCCTGATCATGGCCGCCCGCCCGGGCCTGGACGGGCGCCGCGACTGGAACCTGGAGCGGGTGCTGGCGACCTTCCCGCGCCTGGCCGAGCGCTTCTCCCACCTGAGCGGCAACCTTTCCGGCGGCGAGCAGCAGATGGTCGCCATCGGCCGCGCGTTGCTGACCAACCCCGAACTGATGATCCTCGACGAGGCCACCGAGGGCCTGGCGCCCTTGATCCGCAAGGAGATCTGGGACGTGATCCGCCTGATCAAGGCCAGCGGTATCGCCACTCTGGTGGTGGACAAGAACGTCAACGTGCTGCTCGACCTGACCGACCGCAGCATGATCATGGTCAAGGGACGGGTGGTGTTCGACGGGCCCAGCGTCGAGCTGAAGTGCCAGCCGCAGATCCTCCAGGAACATATTGGCCTGTGACGCCGGGGAGACTGACGATGAACGAGAAGACCGACGCCCCTGCCCGAAACTGGCAGAAGCCGCTGGCGGCGTTGCTGCAAGCGACGGCGGCGCTGGCCGCAGCCGGCCTGCTGCTGTTGGACAGCGGCCTGCACGGCCCACTGGCGGCCCTGGCGCTGGCCGGCGTCGCCCTGGCCGGCCTGCTCTACCACAGGTTGCCGCCGATCCTGGTCGAGTTGCCGCCACCAGCGCCAGCGCCAGCGCCGCCACCGGCGCCTGAGCCTGAACCGCCGGTGCTGCTGGCGGCGCCTGCTCCCGAGCCGCCTTCCGACCCTGGCCTGCCGCTACGCGCACCCCTGGCGAAGTTGCTCGAGAGCATCCTGCGCACCGAGCAGGACATGCTCTTCGCCACTGAACTGGCGCGCGCGGGCGGAGAAAAGGTGCAGTTCAGCGCCGCCAGCATCCAGGCCTGCGAGGCGGCGATCCGCGAGCTGGCCGGCTACATGGGCACCATCGATCAGGTATTCGACGAACTGTCGCAACAGTCGATGCGCATCGGCGCCATCGTCGGCAGCATCCAGGACATCGCCAAGCAGACCAACCTGCTGGCGCTCAACGCGGCCATCGAGGCGGCCCGCGCCGGTGAGCATGGCCGCGGCTTCGCCGTAGTCGCCGACGAAGTGCGTCACCTGGCCCAGCGCGCCAACGAGTCCAGCGGCGAGATCCAGCAGATCGCCGGCAGCCTGCAGAAGTCGGCGCAGGAGGCGCGGACGGGAGTCGAACACATCGGCCAGTCCACCAGCACCGGCCTGGAGAAGTCCGCCGCGGCCCTGGGCGCCATGGCAGAGATGCGTGCCGGCGCCGCGGTGCGGCTGGAGACGGTCGAGCGCATCGTTCGGCGCCTGAATGAGCAGCGCACCTTGACCCAGGACATGGTCGAGCTGCTGGGTTAGCGGGCTATCGCTGAAGTGGGCACCTTGCGACCCCATCGTTGTGACGCAGTCTTCGTCAGCCGATTCGACTGGCTGTGGAATCACGATCTGCAGCAAGACCTGAACTTGGCCTACAGCCGTTTAGGCTGGAAAGCGGCCCTGGCCGCATGACTCCGCCATTGCCGTGGACGTGATGCCTTCTCGCCTGGAGTTGGCTCGCAGGGTGGGCACAACGCCCATCTTCAATAGCCGGGTAGCAGATCCGGCTACGCGTAGTCGCGCAATCACTGACGCAGCTGCGCAGCGCAGTCCCATTCTGCGTATGCCCGGAGCTGCCGACTGAATGCGGTCGCGTCACACAATTTTCCTACTGTCTAAAAGGTCTAGAAATGAGTGCACAACTGGTAATCGACAATATCAAGCTGGACGCTACCGGAGGCAAGACGATCCAACGGCTTGACCCTGTGTCCGCCAAACTGGTCAGCACTGCGGCTGCCTGCACCCTGGAAGACGCAAAACGGCTCGCGGCCTCATCCGAGCGAGCATTCCGCAAATGGTCCAAGACCGGACCGACCGAGCGGCGTCGTCTCCTGCTCGCAGCAGCGGATGTCCTCGAGGCCAAGATGTCGGAATTCTGCCGGATCATGGCTGAGGAAATTGGCGCATCGCAGCTCTGGGCGCAGTTCAACGTAGGTGCATCGGCGAATCTGCTGCGCGAGGCTGCAGCGCTCACTACTCAAATCAAGGGTGAGACGATTCCAACCGATAAGCTTGGCGCTTTCTCGTTGACGCTTCGCCAGCCGGTGGGCACCGTGCTGAGCATTGTGCCGTGGAATGGGCCGGTGATCCTGGGGGCTCGCGCTATCGCGTATCCGCTGGCGTGCGGCAATACCGTGATCTTCAAAGGCTCGGAAAACAGTCCTCGCACTCATGCCCTTGTGGCCGATGCCTTCATTGAGGCAGGCCTGCCGGCGGGTGTGCTCAATTTCCTGATTACCGCGCCCGAAGACGCATCGGCTGTCACCGAAGCGTTGGTGGCCCACGATACCGTGCGCCGGGTCAACTTCACGGGCTCCACCAAGGTCGGCCGCATGATCGCCGAAACCTGTGCGTCCCATCTCAAGCGCTGTTTGTTGGAGTTGGGTGGCAAGGCTCCTTTCGTAGTGCTGGAGGATGCCGATATCGACGGCGCAGTGAATGCCGCAGTATTCGGCTCGTTCCTGTATCAAGGGCAAATCTGCATGTCGACCGAGCGTTTCGTGGTCGATCAGCGTGTTGCCGACGAATTCGTGAGTAAGTTTTCCGAGCGAATCGGCAAACTGGAGCTTGGCGACCCCACCGCATCTCCGACCTGCGTAGTCGGACCGGTCATCGCCCAGGGCTCGGTAAAGCGGATCAACCATCTGATCGAAGATGCGCTCGGCAAAGGGGCTGTCATCGCCGCGGGCGGTATCGCCGACAGTGCCTTGATGCAGCCCACGCTAGTCGACCGCGTGACCAAGGACATGGAAATCTACGACGAGGAAACCTTTGGTCCTATTACCACGATCGTTCGTGTCGACGGGGCAGAGGAGGCGTTGGAAGTGGCCAATGACACGGCTTATGGCCTCTCATCTGCAATTTTCAGCGCCAATGTCTCCAAAGCGCTTGAGCTGGCAAGTCGGTTGGATGCAGGTTGTGTCCACATCAACGGCGCCACCGTACAAAACGAAGCGCAGGCCCCCTATGGTGGTATGAAGCAGAGTGGATACGGCCGTTTCGATGGAAGCGCTGTGATTGACGAGTTCACAGAAATCAAGTGGGTCACTGTTGAGCCATCTGATCAGCCTTATCCCTTCTGATGTTTCGGGGCCGGCGGAGCAAGTGGATTCGCCGGTTCACGCGCGTTCGCATCATTTCTCCCAGATGATCGTAAAACGCTCGGATCCACGGCCAAGCGCGTCTTGCCGCGAAAGTGTTGCACGCGTGATAACAAATTGTAGCGGTGCGCGGTCGCCGGCTTTGTGTACGAGCAGGAAAAACGCGCGCTGATCTGACAATCGCCGTGGCCGCAGCTGTTGGCTTCAATGGCTGCTGTGGCGAGTAGTGACAAAGCGGTTGAGCAAGCGGTGCACCATGAACACGACGAACAGGGTCAACAGCACCGAGACACACACCGAACTCAGCCGGTAGAGGGTCGCAAATATGATGTCGTGGCTGGGCGTAAGCGACTGGCCGAACAGGATGGCCAGGGTGGTCAAAGCGCCGAAGCCGACGCCGGGCACCCCCTTTTCCAGCATGTGCCAGCGCGCGCAGACCATGGCGGCGATCCATAGCAGCAGGGCGACCAGCGGCAGTAGGTCGTGGTGATCATAGAGCAGCAGCATGATCAGCAGGGCAATCACGCAGCCGAGCAGGGTGCCATGCGCACGGGTACGGCCGGCGAAGCGTGAGCCGTTCCAGTGCATGGGAAACAACAGCAGGATGCTGGCGACCTGAGCCGACAGCGAGTCCTGCAGATCCAGGCACTGGAATACGCTGAACGACAGCGTCGCCACCGTTGCCCCGAGCAGTGCCTCGTGGCGCCGACTGGCGCGGTCTTTGGGCGGCGGCGTGCGTGCGGGGCGCGGCTCGCAGTCGGGAAACAGGTAGAACATCAGCACGGCGATCGCTGCGGCCAGCACGATGGCCAGGCCATTGCTCCCAAGCATGGCGATGACGTCGGTGTGCGGGTAGCTGGCGAAGTTCAGCTGGATCGACAGAAATACTGCGCCGAGGGCGCCGAACAGGAAGTTCGGGCCGCTGGCCATCAGCGCGAAACGGTAGAGAAACAGCAAGAACACCAGCGGAATCATCAGCAGCGGTCGGCCGCCGAACAGACCGTAGAGCAACGCGACCTCCAGGCTGACGACCAGTCCCTGGGTGAAGAACTGGCGCATCAGGTGGGCAGTCAGGCGCGGCACCAGGCCGAGCAGTAGCATCGGATAGACGCAGAAGAAGGCACCGTACTGCAGGTCGAACAGCTTGCACAGGACAAAGGCCAGACTGCCGCCAGTGGCGATGCGCAGACACTGGCGCAGGTCGTTCTTGCCCAGTGACAAACGGGGCGCTGTGGCCCTTTCGGCAAGTGTGTGTGCCGCCGCGGAGGGTTCAGTAGACATAGTGCAACCAACTGATCAGGCGGATCTGCAGCGTAGCGGCGAGGTTCACCAGCGGGTTGTCGAAGGGCTTCAGCTGAACCGTGGCCTTAGCCCCGGTGGGCAGCAGGAACGGCAGCTCTTCATCGAGTGCCAGGTGCACGCGTTGTCGTTGCGCGTCGCGAACCCAGCGCTCGGATTGCGCGGGCGTTGCCAGCTCGCCGTTGGCATCGATCTGGCCTTCCCGGACTCCGGCGTCGAAATGACTGACCCGGGCGCTGAACAGCTCGCCTGGACGGGCGTCGAATACGACCACGGCTGGGGTGTCGACGCCGATGTAGCGCAGGGACTTCTCGCGGAAGTCGGCGATGATGTCCAGGCGGTCCTCGACCAGAGCGGCCACCGGCGTTCCTGCCGCGACGAAGGTGCCGGGGGTGAGCTGCAGGTTGCTGAGCACGCCGCCACGTTCGGCGCGAACCTCGCTGTAGTCCCGCTGCAGGTGCGCCCGGAGCAGTGCATTGCGGGCTTGGCGTAGCCGTAGATTGGCACCGTCGGCGCCGCCGCGACGGGCCTGCAGTTCACGGACTCTGGCCTGCGCCGTACGCAGTTGGGCCTGGGCCATCAGATGCTGCGCTTCGGCCGCATCGTAGGCCTGGCGCGAGACATGCTGGCGTTCGAGCAGGCGCGACAGGCGTAGGGCCTGAGCGCCCGACTCGTTCGACTTGGCTTGGGCCGCGCTGACCTCGGCACGGGCGGCGGCCAGCAGGGCATCGAGTTCAGTGTTGTCCTGGTGTGCCTGTTCGAGCGCCAACTCGGCCCGCTGCACCTCCAGCTCGAATGGCTGCGGATCGAGGCGAAACAGTAACTGGCCAGGTTGTACGTACTGGTTATTGCTCACCGCCAGCTCACTGACCTGGCCTGCGACCCGCGGCGCGACCTTCAGTACCGGTCGGGTCAACTGCGCCTGTGGTGTCAACGGCATGCTCAGGTCGGCGGTTAGGAAGTAGATGAAGCAACAGGCTAGGGCCGAGATAGCGATTTGAACCCAGCGGGCAAATCGTTGATCGGGAGTCATGAATACCTCGGTTAAGCAAAGCGTCGGGGGACGGGCGCACGCTGGAAAGTCCGGGCCGGCCCGCGAAGGCGGCAGTATATTTCCCATGCTTTCATGCAAAAATAGCCGTCTTATGCAAAGAACACTTACTAAATAGGTAACAGTCAGATGGATGTTTTTCAGGCAATGCGGGTGTTTACTCGCGTGGTGGACGCGGGCACCTTCACGGCTGCTGCACAGACGCTGGGCTTGTCCACCGCGCAGGTGTCGCGGCAGGTGTCCGAACTCGAAAGTCATCTGCAGGCACGCCTACTGCAACGTACCACCCGCCGGCTGGGGCTGACCGAGGTAGGCAGCCGTTACCTGGAGCGCTGTCGGCATATTCTCAGCGAGCTGGAAGACGCTGGCGCCGAGGCCGGTGGTGCCTACCTGATGCCCAGGGGGCGCCTGCGGGTGCACGCGATCACCGGTTTGGGCACCCATCTACTTGCACCCTTGGCCGCCCGCTATAGCGAGCTCTACCCGGAAGTGAACCTTGAGCTGACGCTCTCCCAGCGCCACCCTGACCTGCTCGAGGAGGGGCAGGATGTGGTCATTACTCTGGCCCGGGAGTTGCCCGACTCCGAACTGGTCGCTCAACTGCTCGGCACTACCTACAGCGTGGTCTGTGCGGCGCCGAGCTACCTGGGGCAGCACGGTATTCCGATGACTCTCGACGAGCTGAGCCAGCATCGCTGCCTGCGCCTGCTCGACCCGGTTTTTGGCGACAGCTGGACCTTTACCGACAACGGCGTCGAGCGGGCGATCCGTCTGGGAGAAACATTTCAGGTCAACGTCGCCGAGGCGATGGCCCAGGCGGCAGGAGAGGGTATGGGTATTTGCGTACTGCCGGACCTGATAGCGGCCAAGGCCTTCGCACAGGGCCGACTGGTACGCCTGCTGGCCGAACATCGCCTGCACGAGCGGGGTATCTATGCGCTGTACCCGTCGCGGCGCTTTCTCGATGCCAAGGTGAGAACCTGGGTGGAGTTCCTCAAGGAGCAATTACCCCTGGTATTCCGCGGTAATCGAACCCTGGTGGAAAACCCCACCTATTGGGCGTGACCCTGGGAGCAAACCGGTGTGGCCAGGGTTGATGCCCTGTCGCTTAGCGCTCTTCGATTATTACGCTAAAGGCAAAACTACCTTGCCTGGAGTTCGCTGTTTCTTGCCGGAACCACTCCTTAAGCTGATGCTCATCGAGTCATTACGAGGTGCAGCATGAAAGCAAGATACTGGATGATCGGCGTGACACTTGTCGCTCAGTGGGCAGTCGCCGACGATGCGCAGCCATACCATTATGGCCAGGCCATGGATGTCGCCAGGGTCATTTCGATCGAGATGCCTCAGGGCTGTGAGGTGGGCGAGGCGACCATGGTCTATGAGGATTCACACGGCGAGATCCATACCCTGGTGTATCTGCGCCAGGGCGAGAGCTGCGTGTATTGAGTCCGTCGCAGGACTCGGCAGTCAGCCCGATCCCTCATGGCAGGCAATGGGCTGTCAGGCACTTCGGGCGCCGTCAGTCCGCAAATAGCTCGAACATCAGTTGCCTGAGCCAGCGGTTGGCGGAGTCTCGGTGATACTTGGCGTGCCAGAACAGGTTGATATCGATTTCCGGTAGCTGCACGGGGTGGGGCAGGGCCACCAAACCGAAGGGCTGGACGCAGCACTCGGCAAAGCGCTCGGGTACCGTGGCCAGCAGATCGGTGCGCTGGAGAATATGGCCCACAGCGACGAAGTGCGGCACTTCGAGACGGATGTCCCGCTCTATCCCCAGACGCGCCATGTGTGCGTCCACTTCGCCGTGGCCGGTGGTGGCGGCGATGACCCGCACATGACCGTGAGCGCAGAAGCGCTCCAGCGTGAGCGGCTCGCTGGTGACGGGGTGGTCCTTGCGACACATGCATACGTAACGATGATGGAACAGACGGCGAGTGAAGAAGCCTGCCTGCAGGTGTGGCAGCAGGCCTACGGCGAGGTCGACGGTGCCGCTCTGCAGCGCCTCGATCAGGGATACGGAGGTGTTGCGCACGGTACTGATGCGGCAGCCTGGTGCCAGGCGGGAGAGGGCATCCATCAGGCGCGGGGTGAAGTAGATTTCACCGATATCGGTCATCGCGATGGTGAAGGTGCGTTCGCTGGTTAGCGGGTCGAAACTGTCTTGGCGACTCAGCGCCTCGCGCAGGGTATGGATGGCCAGCGACACTGGCTCAGCAAGTTGCTGGGCGTAGGGGGTAGGCTCCATACCCTGATAGGTACGCACGAACAGGTCGTCCTGCAGGGCTGTACGCAGGCGCCTGAGGGCGTTGCTCACGGTGGGCTGGGTCAGACCCAGGCTTTCCGCGGCGGTGGAGACGCGGCGGTCGATCAGCAACTGGTTGAACACCACTAGCAGGTTCAGATCCAGGTCGCGCAGGTCCATGGTCTGCCTCATAGGTTGGTAGGAATATTCAGGTTTGAAATAGTTTGTATGCAGGCTGCGGTATTTATCAATATTTCTCGTGCGCCCATGATGACTTCACTCCAACAACAACATCATGGGTACAAACATGATCACCAAGCCTGCCCTGCGTATCGGCATCATCGGCGGCGGTATTTCCGGCGTCGCCCTGGCACTGGATCTGTGCCGCCATTCCCATCTCGACGTCCAGCTCTTCGAATCCGCACCGGCCTTCGGTGAGGTGGGAGCGGGCGTTTCCTTCGGTGCTAACGCGGTGCGAGCCATTGCCGGTCTCGGCATTGCAGAGCCTTACGCCCAGGTTGCCGATCGCACCCCCGAGCCCTGGCAGGACGTGTGGTTCGAATGGCGCCGCAGCGTCGACGCCGGTTACATTGGCGCGAGCGTGGCTCCTGGCGTGGGGCAGTCTTCGGTGCACCGGGCGGATTTCCTCGACGTGCTCGCCAGCCGACTGCCGGAGGGCATTGCCCGATTCAATAAGCGCGCCGTGGGCGTGGAGCAGCACGGCGATGAGGCCTGTGTGCGCTTTACCGACGGTAGTGAATATCGCGGTGACTTGCTGATCGCCGCCGATGGCATCAAATCGGCTATTCGTGGCCATGTCCTCGAGGGTATCGGGGCCCCGCCCGCCGTGCCGCGCTTCAGTGGTACCTGCGCCTACCGTGGCATGATCGATAGCCTGCACCTGCGCGAGGCCTACCGTGCCGCTGGCGTTGACGAGCACTTGGTGGACGTGCCGCAGATGTACCTGGGCCTGGATGGCCACATCCTTACCTTTCCGGTTAAGCGGGGGCGCATCATCAACGTGGTGGCCTTCGTATCTGACCGCAGTCAGCCCGCGCCCACCTGGCCCGAGAATTCGCCCTGGGTTCGTCAGGCCAGCCAGCGTGAGATGCTCGACGCCTTCGTCGGCTGGGGCGATGCTGCGCGAATCCTGCTGGAGTGCATTCCCTCGCCAACCTACTGGGCTCTGCACGACCTCGCCGAGCTACCTGGTTATGTCCACGGCCGTGTGGCGCTGATCGGCGATGCCGCCCACGCGATGCTGCCGCACCAGGGCGCCGGGGCAGGGCAGGGGCTCGAGGACGCCTACTTCCTCGCCCGCCTGCTGGGAGATGTTCAGGTGAGTCGCGGCAACCTCGATGAGTTGCTGGCTGCCTACGACGCCTTGCGCCGCCCGCGTGCCTGCCGCGTGCAGCGTACCTCCTGGGAAGCCGGTGAACTTTACGAACTGCGTGACCCGGCAGTGGGTGATGACAAACAGGCGCTGGGAGCTACCTTGGCTAGCCGCTTCGACTGGTTGTGGAACCACGACCTCGACGCTGACGTGCGAGATGCCCGCGCTCGACTAGGTTGGACAGCCCTGAGCCACTGCGCCTAGTTGCGCGTCGTTCTACCGGAATCGGCCTCGATGCCGGTTCCGGCTCTATAACAATGACAAGAAGAGCTATGCCATGCGTGATATCGACGTTTCCGCCCTGCTTGACGGGGCCCGCTTCAATACCTTTCACGGGCGCGTGCTGTTCTGGTGCGCGCTGATCATTATCTTCGATGGCTATGATCTGGTTATCTACGGCGTGGTGCTGCCGTCGCTGATGCAAGCCTGGAACCTCTCTGCGCTGCAGGCCGGTCTGCTAGGCAGCTGCGCATTGGTGGGCATGATGCTCGGTGCACTGTTCTTCGGCCCACTGTCGGACCGGATCGGGCGCCGCAAGACCATCATGACCTGTGTGGTCCTGTTCAGCGGTTTTACCGTGATCAACGGATTCGCGCGCACTCCCGAGGAGTTTGCCATTTGCCGCTTTTTCGCCGGGCTTGGTATCGGTGGGGTGATGCCCAATGTGGTGGCGCTGATGAACGAGTACGCGCCGAAGAAAATCCGCAGCACCCTGGTGGCGATCATGTTCAGCGGTTACTCGGTGGGGGGCATGCTCTCTGCGGGTCTGGGCATGGCGTTGATGCCCAGCTGGGGCTGGCAATCGGTGTTCTTCGTGGCGGTTGTACCGCTGCTGGTGCTGCCGTTGCTGGTGCGCCAGCTGCCGGAGTCGTTGAACTTCCTGCTGCGCCAGGGGGAGGTCGAACGCGCCAAAGAGCTGCTGGCCAGGGCAGAGCCCGACTACGTGCCCAAAATGCACGACCGGCTCAATCTGGCAAAGGGGCAGGCGGGCAAGGTGGCCATCTCCCAGTTGTTCCAGGATGGTCGCGCACTGAAAACGCTGATGCTCTGGGTGGCCTTCTTCTGCTGCCTGCTGATGGTCTACGCCCTGAGTTCCTGGCTGCCGAAGCTTATGAACGCTGCCGGCTACGGCCTCAACTCCAGCCTGGCGTTCCTGCTGGTGCTGAACTTCGGCGCCATCTTCGGGGCAATCGGCGGCGGCTGGCTGGGAGATCGCATAGGCCTGGGTCGGGTACTCCTGGCGTTCTTCGCCACCGGTGCGCTGTCGCTGAGTCTATTGGCGCTGAAGTCACCGCTGCCGGTGCTCTACCTGCTGATCGGCGTGGCCGGGGCCTGCACTATCGGTACGCAGATCCTCGCCAATGCCTGCGCCGTGCAATTTTACCCCGCGCATATCCGCTCCACTGGTCTGGGCTGGGCGATGGGAATTGGCCGTATTGGCGCCATCATCGGCCCGTTGCTGGGCGGAGCTTTGCACGCCGCGCAACTGCCGTTGCAGGCGAGCTTTCTGGCGTTCGCGCTGCCGGGGCTGGTGGGCGCCGCCGCCATTATGGGTTTTCTCTGGCACCGGCCGGGTCAGGTCTGCACGCTGATGGAGAAACCTCTGGAATCGACTGCCGGCTGATCCACTGCTATCAGGAACTGAGCACCGCACCCATGTCGGGTGTGGTGCTCTGGTTGACCGCTCGCAACCGGCATATGGAACCACCATGGTCTCGGCTGCTATAGATGCCGATCCGCTGTGCGTAGTCGGATCCTAGGCTAGGCGTTGGATCATGAGAAAGCCTTGAGACTCGAAGCGGCTGCCAACTCGATGGTTAGCAGGTGCTGAGGCGCCGGTCATCACATCCATACTTTTCAATGAACGTGACGGTTGCGCTGCACGTAGCCGTACTGACAGATCTTGAGCAGATTAGCCGGATCATAATCAGGACGCCCCGTACGATGAGACCGGGCCTTGTCGAACCCCAACGCCTGAAGATCGCAGCCTGCGAAATGGGTGGGTGAAGTCCTGCACGGGATTATCAAAGCACAGAGAGTCATCGCTGCCGGCCACCAGTTCTTCACTGCCGCGAACATCGAGAGGCTGGTACATCTCGGAGCCAAGTACAGCACGAAGGCTGCAATGATCGACGATCTTCGAGACGGTCGCTGAAGACCAGTAAGACCAAGACCTCAGCGATTTCGGACGCATCTCCCGTGATGACTTTTTCAATGACGACGGAAGCGCGACCTCCTGATTTCTTGCTGGCGCAGAAACGCGCCAGCAAGCAGATGGCATGTCCGCGAGTCGAGGTCGAGCATGCGCTGGTTGCATAACTCACCCATCACCTGAGCCAAGGAAAATTTTCTCGTTCTCAAGCTATGCGCGATGGCTAAACAAGTGTGTGTTTAATGGGCGTCTAACGTCTGATTGGAAGGCTTTTCACCGAGTGTGCCCGTTGTTCGTCCAGCGAGTTGTAGTACGTATTTTGGGTAGTGCTGAGACTATTGTGACGAAGGTCAGCCTGGAGGTCCTTCATCTCTCGATATGGTGCATCAAAGGTTGCGGAGGTGTGGCGTAACCAATGCAGTGAAGCTGAACGCAACTGGTCTATTTCGTCATCGCTCCAGCCTTCCTCAGCCATACGCCCCATAGCGCGATCAAATAGCCCTTGGAGCAGCAGGCGAATATGTCGATCAGATAGCCCACCACGCCCCTTCAGGGAACTGATCAACGGTGTTTTCTCGTGGGCAGATGGCTGGGGGGAGAGCTGTAAATGCTGGCGATAGCGTATCAGGTAGTTCTGGATGTATTCGTCGCGGATGCTGATCTTGGCGGCCTTGTTGCCTTTGCCCACCACATGAAACCACCAGTTGCCCATGCTATCGCGGCGGATGTCGCCCATGGTAGGCGTCCAGTTGTCACGCCCGACCAGATCGGAGACTCGCAGGTACATGGAGAACAGAGTCGCAACGATGAACAGAGTGCGTTCGTGTGTCGGGTCGGTCGCGGCCATCTGCTCGGCAGTCTCGATCACGTAGCTCCACTGCAGCGGAGTCAGGGAACGTGACGCCACATCCAAGGTGTTGCGTTGCTTGTAGATGGATTTCTGTTTTACCGCCCGGAAGGGGTTCACCTCGGTGAGACCCTCATCAATCGCGTGTTGGAAGAAGCTGCCGCAGACTGCGAATACCTGAGCCACCGATCCCTGGGACAAGCGGTAGGGACGGGAGGGAAGGGCGGCAACGGCCTCTTCGGCAATCTTGCGTTCGCGCTTGGCCACAGTGTGACTGAAAGGTCGCCATTGCAAATTGACGATGTAGGTGTCCGTGTCGAGCTTCTTGCGACCACCCACGCGCAGGAAGCGGGACTTTACGACCGGACCTATCCAGTCGGCGGGCGGGTTGAGGCAGAACTCCATGAAGGCCTCGGCGTCCCGGCGACGCAGTTCAACAAGGGGCTTGACAGCCACCAGTAGGGACCAGAGCAGCAGCCGCTCGACGTGGGTTCGATAGGAGTTGAACGTGGCTTCGTTGCCGGCGTAGGACTTCAGAAATCCCCGAACGGCGCGATAGCCCTCGACGGCCTGGAGCTCATCGGCACAACCATGGAGGAAGTCCCGAACCGCTGGAAGCTCGCCATTGAGGTGAAGAAAGTTGAGTTCGTGGAAGCGATCAAAGGTCTCGAAAAGCGGCTGGGGATGCTGCGACATGAAGTGGTTCAACCTGGGCGAATGCGTCTATATCGGTCTTTCAGCGTAGTATAGAGCAATATCCGGGTCTGGTGATTATCGGATATTGCTTAGATTTCTCCGATCAATCCTCGCTGTCCTTCTTAAAATCTGTAACCCCATGATCCTTACAAATAATACGTTTAATAACATGCAGTTACGATTGGAGTCGGATTTTTAAATGGGAGAAATGAGTCTGCCGGGCGTCCCGCCAGAGAAGCTTATAGGCCAGGAATTTAAGCTAGCGGGGAACGCTCTATCAACCATAATACCTTCCATAGGTATAAGCCAAGCTGAAAATGCCTAGATATTTCTGCAACTCGGCAGGGCGGAAGCTTTGCGCACGAATCTTTGCGCCGCTTTCTTTCAAAAAACGCATACTGCCACCAAGCAGGATATTCCAGTGCTCACCGCCTTTGTCTGTAGAAGTAATGCTTGCATGAGCTTTCATAAGCGCTTCTTTAACAATGCTTCGTATTTGTCGCACGGAAAGACCGGGGCGCCCGTGACTAGCCTCCAAGATAGGGATTTCTTCGTTCTGCTCTGGGAACGGGGGTAGTCCTCGGCTTTTTCGATAGCGTCTCAAGTAGGGCAGGAACTCTGGAGTGACTTCAACTTTCCTTAGCAGCCGACCTGGCGCCTCTAGTATCAACCACCATCTGGCATCGTCTAGAACAAAGCAATTCATGCATGGGCAGTAGTTATCAGCATTTGCAAGGTCTGCAGCATGCAAACACATAAGAGTCGTTGCTGCTATTATAAAAAGAGCACGCTCACCAGCAGGATCACCCAGCGCATGAAATTCTAGCGCTTGCAGAACCTGACCTAATTGCTCGGAAGTTAAATATCGTTCCACAGGGTAAGTAGCGCGCATTCCTCTTCCATAGAAAGTTCGTGATGATATAGCTGGATTTATCGCTATCACATCTTCCTCGCAGAGAAAACCATAAAATGAACTACAAACGCTACGAATGAAACGCAAGGTTTCCACTTTAGGGCTGCGCGCCCCTACATCTTTAGATGCTCGAATATTGAAAGGCCGCCATGATTCATTGAAAACCGAATTACCATCGACTTGAGCGAATCTAGCGGTTGTAGAAAATCCAACCCAATTTGAAGGTGGCATCTTGCAAAAAGTAATAAAATTCGTAAACGTCTCTTTATCTAGTGTCAGTACAGTTTTTTCGGCGACAATCCAGCTCCATAGGAGCAAACGTTCAACGAATGTTCGGTAATTATTAAAGGTTCCAAGCGGGTGACTATGATATGCAAGAAAGCGGATAGCGCATTTTAAGTCCGTTTCTACATCAAGATTAGCGGAGAGACTACTGAGGAAGGCTTCGATGCAGGGGTAGCGAGCGTAGTACAGCCCGAGATCGAGAGACATACTTTCGGGACCAGCAAGGACAGGCCGAGGGTCTATGACTTTTGACATTGACGATCCCATTGGTCTAAAAGGAAGTCACGAGTACTCTTGAAAAATAGCACAGTATTTAGTCTTCTTTTTAGGCTTTTTAAACAGGCAAAAGCCTCATCAGGATTCTCCTTTTTTAACCGTTAACGAGGGGGGGCAAGGGAAACCTTGACAGCGGAGAATGCTGCATCTCACTGATATCTTGGTATTTTTTTTAATCAGTCATTTTCTACTTTTTCATCAGGCGTCACATTTATCACCAGTTCGAAGGTTGGTAGTGATCGGCCATGAACAGCCATGATTTAACATAATATACATTACACGTAACAATATATTACTGAATCAACGTGGCTACCCAAGATGTTCACATCTGGATCGTCATCTCAAAACGGCTTCCTATACAAACCACGTTTTACCCGATCCGTTCTTCTCATCACGTGCCTGCTTTTTAATGAGCTCTTCGTGCTGCGGAAATTTGCGCCGTCAATTTTGCACGATCGCCGATTTCCATATCAGCGAAATCAAACCCTGGCGAAACTGCTTCGCTGATCAAACCAAAGCCATTTGATCCTGCGAGCAATCGCGAGGCTTTCCAGGTGCCACCCGGTACATGCAATAGCAGTTGCTGGCCTGCGGAAAGATCGCTGCCCATTACCAGCGTTTGCAGTAAGCCGTGAGCGTGGATCAGGTTGTATTCGATTGCATCGCCAAGGTGCAAATGCTGCGTTTGGAGGCAGTCGCGATGATCGGCCTGATAAGTTCTGCGGTAATAGCCGCCTTCGACATGAGACTCAAGATTCAACGCAGCAATCGCATCGGTTGCGTTCGGCTGACGCTGAATCATGGCCTTCCCCGTCATATTGCCTGTGTTTTTGTTTAGCTCAACTAAACGGTCATTTAGTGTAGTTAATGTATTATCGACGATGATCGATGCATTTACCCTGCTCCATCAGAAATCTATCGTCGCCGAGAGCAGATAAGTTCTCGGCGTCGACAGGGTCAATCCCGGCTCGCTATCATCCGAGGCACCCGCCGAGCTCCAGTAGCGTTTATCCAACACATTTTCGACATTCGCCCGCAACGTAACGGTCTTTTCGTCCAATCTGAAAGCATAGCGTGTGCCTACGTCGAACCGCTCCCAAGAGTCGATTTCCTTGTCGTTCGACTGATCCAGATACTGCGAACTCGAGTAAATCCCGCGACTGGTCAGTGTCAGCCCCTGCACGTTTGGCACATCCCACTCCGCGCCAAGGTTGACGTTGTATTTGGGGGTCGCCGGTGCGCGATTGCCGTCGAATGTACCGTTGGTGGTCTGGGTCAGTTCGCTGTCGATGTACATCACACCACCGAGTAATCGCACGCCCTTGAGCGGTTCGCCAAACACGCTCAGTTCCACACCGTTGTTCTCGCGCTTGCCATTCGGGCCGAAGACTCGCGTGGTAGCGTTGGTTTCGTAGGCAGGTTGTTTGATGCGGAACACTGCTGCCGTCAGCGCATAGGCGCCCGCGTCATACTTGGCGCCGACTTCGACTTGGCGACTGATGAATGGCGGAAAGATTTCGTCTTCGTTGATCGAGGTCGATGGCGCGATCTTGCCTTGGCTCAGACCTTCCATGTAATTGGCGTAGAGCGACAGTTTGTCTGTCGCCTTGAACAGAACACCGCCCGATGGCGAGACCTTTTCCTCATCGTAGGCCGTATCGCCCTTGACGCCGTCGCTCCAGTCATCGACTTTGACCCGCTGCCAACGCGCACCCAGGGTCAGCAACAAGCGATCGTCGAAGAAGCCGAGCGTGTCGGACAAGGCCACACCGCTGAAGCGATTTTCCGTGTAGACCTTAGCGTCATTGCGGGTCGGTGTGCCGGGTCTGGCGATTTCCACCGGGTCGTAGAGATTGCTGCGCCCGGACGCGTAACGAGCGCCACCGTTTTCGAAGTCCATATAAAAGTAGTTGGCCGCCAGGTTGACTTCATGACTGACCGCACCGGTATGGAACCAGTTGCGCACTCCGGCCGTGGCCGTGCGGACGTTTTCGTCGCGGGTGAAATCTCGCGGCTGTACGCTGAAGTCACCGGCGTCGTTGCTCACCGACACCGCGTGGCGCAAAAAATCGTGATTGCTTTTACGTGCGCCGACGCCGCCATACAGCATGACCGAATCGCTGACATCAAACTCGCCGTTGACCGTGCCGAACGTGTCCCTGGTGCGCGCCTGACTCCAGGGTTGCGCATAGTTATCGCGCACATTATTGGCGTTCGGCACCTTGGCATTGGCCGCGACCTGCACGCGTTCCTGCGGTGCGTCGGTGTCGCGTTCGGTGTGGCCGATATCGGTGGAAAGTCGCAAGCGTTCACCACGAAAATCCAGGCCAAGGACTGCCATGTCGCGATCGACACTCTGATGATCCCATTCGGTATCACCGGACTGTTTAACGCCGTTGAAACGCAGACCGAATTGATTGTCTTCGCCAAAGCGCCGTCCGACATCCACTGCGCCACCGATTTGGTTGTTGGAGGCGTAATTGGTCGTCAGCGAGGTGATCGGCTTGTCGGTCGCGCGTTTCGGCACGACGTTGATCCCCCCTCCTACACTGCCCCGTGGCGAAATCCCGTTGATCAATTGGCTCGGGCCTTTGAGGATGTCGACGCGATCAGCCATTTCCATGTCGATGGTGTACGTCGGCAACACACCGTAGAGACCGTTATAGGAAACGTCACTGTTGAACAGGCTGAAGCCACGGATGGTGAATTGCTCATAGCGCCCACCGGCCGGGTTGGTTGCGCGTACCGAAGGATCGCTGCCGATCAGCTCGCCGAGCGTGCGCGCCTGCTGATTTTTCACTGTTTGGCTGGTGTAGGTGGTCATGCTGAACGGGGTTTCCATGAAATCCCTGGAGCCCAACAGCCCTTGCGAGCCACGCCGCGCCACCTGGCCTCCGGCAAACACGTCGGCATCCGCCGGGTCGTTCGCGCCAAGAATGGAGGTAGGCGCAAGTTGCAAGGTGCTGCCTTCTGCTGCGGGCACCAGCGTATAAGCCTGATCGGCAACCGGTTGCAGCTGCAAACCGGAGCCCAGCAACAACCGGCTGAACCCCTCCTCTACACCGAATTCACCGGACAACCCGTTGCTGTTGCGGCCGCTGACCAGCGCCGGATCCACCGAAAGATTGACTCCGGCGAGACCGGCGAACCGCGTCAGCGCCGCACTCAGGCTACCGGCCGGCACCTGATAACTGCGCCGGCTGCCATCGTAAGCCCAGCTCGATTGAATCAATAAGGGGCTGGCACTCAGGCTCAGCAAAAGGCTCAACTGCAACAACGGACGCAAACGACCTGGGAATACTGCGGGCATTGGAAGAAGCTCTCGATTTTGTTCACTTGCCTGGAATGACCAGCGAGGCGAAAAAAAGGGACAGGCTTCAGCCAGTTTTTTCTGCACGCGGCACCAGCGACACCCAAAATCGCGTCTGCGTGTGCACATCGACGGGCAAGCTTGCGGCCAGCAGTGACAGCACCTGGTCGGTGTCGTCGAGGCGGAAACTGCCCGTGATGCGCAGCGATTCCAGCGCCGGATCCCAGCGCAGCACGCCCGAGCGATAGCGACTCAGTTCGCGCAGGAACTCACCGAGCGGCTGGTTCTGCGCCATCAACACCCCGTCGCGCCAGCCGGGCATCAACGTGTCGAACGCCGTCACCGCCCCGGCGCCGGACGCTTGCAGGCTGACTTGCTGGCCCTGCTTCAATACCAGCGCCGGGCCGCGCAGCGGCTGCAATTGCACCGAACCGCGCAACACGCAGACCTGGCAACTGCGGGTGCTGAGGCGCACCGAGATGTCGCTGTGACTGACGATCATTCGGCCAAAAGGCGCGTTGACGATAAAGGCTGATTCGCCCGCCACATTGAGCGCCATCTCGCCACGGATCAGCGTTAACTGGCGTGCAGGCAGATCGACGTTCACTGCGCTGTCGGTGTTGAGTTGCAATGAAGAGTCCTGCGCCAACTGCACTGTTCGTCGCTCACCGGTGCTGGTGTGCAAATCGGCGCGCCAGACATCCAGCGGCAACTCACGGCCGATCAACCACGCCGCCGGCACCAGCGCCGCCACGCCCAAGGCACGCTTGAGAGCCGCGCGCCGCGCTGGGTCCGGCCGATCCAGCGTGGCCATGGTCAGCGCCGGCGGCAACCCTGCGAAACGCTGACGCAGCTGCTGGATTTTCTGCCACGCATTTTCGTGGCGACTGTTGCTGCTGCGCCAATGCTGCAACCGGGCGTGATCTTCATCGCTGGCACCGCCGGACTCGAGCAATGCCAGCCATTGCGCCGCCGCCCGCGCCACTTCGCGCGTTTCATCGCTTGGAGTAACGCGCATCACAGCTCCACCAGCAGGCAATGCTCGTAGGCCTGAGCCATGTAACGTTTGACGGTACGTTCAGAAACCTGCAAGCGCTCGGCAATCTCGCGGTAACCGAGGCCTTCGAGTTGGCTCCACAAAAACGCCCGGCGCACCGCGCGCGGCAAGCCATCGAGCAACTCATCCAGTGCCTGCAGGGTTTCCAGCAGCAGCCAGCGCTGTTCCGGCGACGGCGCGCAGTCTTCAGGCATCAGCGCCAAGGCATCAAGGTAGGCTTTTTCCAGATGGCGCCGCGTGTAGAAATTGCTCAGCAGACGTTTGCCGACGGTGAGCAAATACGCGCGCGGCTCGCGCAACTCGGCCAATGGCGGTGCGTTGCACAAGACGCGAAGAAAGGTGTCCTGGCTCAGGTCAGCCGCATCCCACGCATTGCCCATGCGCCGGCGCAACCAAGTTTCCAGCCAGCCGCGATGCTCGCGGTACAACTGCTGCAGGCTCTGCTCCGCCGGTGACGTGGATTCAATCATCTCAAGAGACCCTGCGCGAAGGTAGATTCAAATGAGACTGATTCTATTTAACTTCACCTAGGACACAAAGCCTTTTTCTGCTCAGCGCCTGAGCGTCTCGCTCGGAAGCTCTTTGAACAGCGCTCGGTAACTGCTGGAAAACCGCCCCAGATGCCAGAACGACCAGCGCATCGCCACCTCGGCAACCGTGGTTTGCGTGGGTCGCCGCCTGAGCAATTCCCGGTGCGCACTGTTCAACCGGCGCAAGCGTAACCAGTGACTTGGGGTCATTCCGGTGTAGGCCTTGAACGCCTGTTGCAACTGGCGCAGCGGTACCCCTGCGACGTGAGAAAGTTCGAGCAGATTGACCGTGTCCTCCGACGAATCAGCCGCCCACTCCCCTACTCGCTGCATGATCTTGCGTTCGTCGTTGCGCCGCAGCAATCCGCCACGGTCGAGCGTGGTTTGAGCGTTGTCAAGGATGAACAGGCAGTCCTCAAGCAGCTGCTGCGTCAGGCAACTTTTATCAAGCGGATCAATTGCTTGCGACAATTTTGTGAGAATCGAGCTTAACCAGCCGCTGAACAAAGCGTTCTGGCCGCAATTCAGCGGCGCCATGAACAAGCCTTCGAGTTTCGCCACATCCAGACCGTGGTCGCGGACGAAATCCGCTCCGAACACCACCGCGATTTCGCGGTAGTTCTCTGGAGTGATCCAGATGTTGCGGCTCTCTTCATTGAGCAGATACAGCGCGTTGTCGCTGCGATCGAAACAAAATGCCAGCGCACCCGATGGCGCACTGAAATTCTGCTCCACCCGGGTGTTCATCTGCTCTTCGTAGACCTCGACGCCCTGCAGATCGAGATAGCGAATCTGTCCGGCGAAATGCCCCGGCGACATCTGCTGGTAATGCTGAATCCAACCCGGCGTGGCGCGCACTTGTTCGGCCACATCGGCGGTGTTGAACGCTTGAACCTGGAGCGGATTGCACGTTGTCATGGGTGGACCTTGCGCACTCTTTTGGTGCGCTTGGGTGCTGCTGAAAGTGGATAGATGGAATCACAAGCCGCGCCCAAGATAGTCGCCAACGCGCCACAGGGGAAGGGGCGGAAGATGAAACCCGCCCTCCCCGGCGTCTACAAAACCAATAACGAGGTCTTTATGAACGCCCCTTTCGATCAGCTGTTCACCTGGCTGAAAGATCACAAGATTACCGAAGTCGAATGCGTGGTCAGCGACTTGACCGGCATCGCCCGCGGCAAGATTGCACCGACCAACAAGTTCCTGCATGAGCGCGGCATGCGCCTGCCGGAGAGCGTGCTGCTGCAAACGGTAACCGGGGATTTTGTCGACGACGACATCTACTACGACCTGCTCGACCCGGCTGATATCGACATGGTCTGCAAACCGGTTTCCGATGCCGTCTACGTCATACCGTGGGCGATCGAGCCGACCGCCATCGTCATCCACGACACCTTCGACAAGTTCGGCAACCCGATCGAACTGTCGCCGCGCAATGTGCTGAAGAAAGTCCTGCAGCTTTACACCGACAAGGGCTGGAAGCCGATTGTCGCGCCGGAAATGGAGTTCTACCTGACCCAGCGCTGTGAAGATCCGGACCTGCCGCTCAAAGCGCCGCTGGGTCGTTCTGGGCGTGCGGAAAGCGGTCGCCAGTCGTTCTCGATCGATGCCGCCAACGAATTCGATCCACTCTTCGAAGACGTCTACGACTGGTGCGAACTGCAAGGCCTGGACCTCGACACGCTGATCCACGAAGACGGCCCGGCGCAGATGGAAATCAACTTCCGCCATGGCGATGCACTGGACCTGGCTGACCAGATCACCGTGTTCAAACGTACCCTGCGCGAAGCGGCGCTCAAGCACAACGTCACCGCGACGTTCATGGCCAAGCCGATCGGCGACGAGCCCGGCAGTGCCATGCACCTGCACCAGAGCGTGGTCGAGATCGCCACCGGCAAGCCGATCTTTGCTGATGCCGAAGGCAACATGAGCGAGTTGTTCCGGCATCACATCGGTGGGCTGCAGAAATACATCCCGAAAGTCCTGCCGATGTTCGCGCCGAACGTCAATTCGTTCCGCCGCTTCCTGCCGGACACTTCAGCGCCGGTCAATGTCGAGTGGGGCGAAGAGAACCGCACGGTGGGCCTGCGTGTGCCGACTTCCGGGCCGGAGTCGATGCGCGTGGAGAACCGCTTGCCCGGCGCCGACGCCAATCCGTATCTGGCCATCGCCGCAAGCCTGCTGTGCGGCTACATCGGCATGGTCGAACAGATCGAACCGAGCGCGGCGGTCGAAGGCCGCGCCTACGAACGCCGCAACCTGCGTTTGCCAATCACCATCGAAGAAGCCCTGACGCAAATGGAAGAGTGCCCGAAAGTAGCCGAATACCTGGGCAGCAAATTCGTTCGCGGTTACGTCGCGGTGAAACGCGCTGAGCACGAAAACTTCAAACGCGTGATCAGCTCGTGGGAGCGTGAGTTCCTGCTGCTAAGCGTCTGACGGCCTTCTCAGAAGAAAATGGCGAAGGTGTGAGTTATTGATCGTTCCCACGCTCCTGCGTGGGAATGCATCCCGGGACGCTCTGCGTCCCATCCAGAGCCGAACGCGGAGCGTCCGTTGAGGCATCCCGACGCAGAGCGTGGGAACGATCATTACAAGAAGAGGTGTCGATATGCGTCTGTTGAAATCCGTACTCCCGGTCGCGCTGAGTGTGCTGTTCAGCGCCACAGCCCACGCCGAGCCACGGGTCAGTGTCTACAACTGGACCGACTACATTGGCGAAACCACCCTCGCCGACTTCCAGAGCAAAACCGGGATCAAGGTGATCTACGACGTCTTCGACTCCAACGAAACGCTGGAAGGCAAACTCCTCGCCGGTCGTACCGGATATGACGTGGTGGTGCCGTCCAACCACTTTCTCGCCCGTCAGGTGACGGCCGGGGCGTTTATGAAGCTCGATCGTTCGCAGTTGCCAAACTGGCAGAACTTAGACCCCAAACTGCTTGAATTACTTGAGAAAAATGATCCAGGCAATGAGCACTCGGTGCCCTATCTGTGGGGTACCAACGGCATCGGTTACAACGTCGACAAAGTCAAGCAAGTGCTCGGCATCGACCACATCGATTCCTGGGCCGTGCTGTTCGAACCCGAGAATCTGAAGAAGCTCAGCCAGTGCGGCGTGTCGATGATGGATTCGGCCGACGAGGTGTTTCCGGCCATTCTCAATTACATGGGCATGGACCCGCGCAGCGAAAACCCTGAGGACTATAAAAAGGCTGAAGCCAAGCTGCTGAGCATCCGTCCTTACATCACCTATTTCCATTCTTCCAAGTACGTGTCGGACCTGGCCAATGGCGACATTTGCGTCGCGTTCGGTTACTCCGGCGATGTTTTCCAGGCCGCCAACCGCGCCCGGGAAGCCAAAAACGGTGTGAATATCGCTTATGCGATTCCCAAGGAGGGCGCCAACCTGTGGTTCGATCTGCTGGCGATTCCCGCCGACGCCAGCAACGCCAAAGAGGCCCATGCCTTCATCAATTACCTGCTCGACCCGCAAGTGATCGCCAAGGTCAGCGCCACCGTCGGCTACGCCAACCCGAACCCTGCGGCCAAGCCATTTATGGACCAGGCACTGGTCAACAATCCTGAGGTTTATCCGCCGCAATCGGTGCTCGATAAACTCTACATTTCCTCGACTCCGCCCCAGACGATCATGCGCCTGATGACCCGGTCGTGGAGCAAAGTGAAGTCAAACAAATGAATCAGCACAGCGCACAACACGCCCGCTCCTGGTACGCCGCCTCCGCGAGGGCGAGCACGCCCTACCCTGTGCTGGACGACGATCTGATTGTCGATGTCTGTGTGATCGGCGGCGGCTTCACTGGCGTCAACACCGCCATTGAACTGGCGCAGCGCGGTTTGTCGGTGGTGCTGCTTGAGGCGCGGCGTATTGGCTGGGGCGCCAGCGGGCGTAATGGCGGTCAGCTGATTCGCGGCATTGGCCATGACGTCGAGGGTTTCGCCCGCTACGTTGGGCGCGACGGCGTGCGGTATCTGCAGCGCGCCGGCATCGATTCGGTGGACCTGGTGCGCCAGCGCATTACGGACAACGCCATCGACTGTGATCTGCGTTGGGGCTTTTGCGAACTGGCCAACACCGCCGCGCAATTCGCCGCGTTCAAGCAGGAACAGGACAGCCTCGGCGAACTCGGCTACGCCCACGCCACGTCGCTGGTAGGCCCTGAGCACATCCGTCAGCAAGTGGTCGATGCCGGTGGATACGCCGGTGGGTTGATCGACATGGGGTCGGGTCACCTCCATCCGCTGGATCTGGTGCAAGGTGAAGCGCGGCTTGCGGCTTCGCTGGGCGTGCGCGTTTTCGAGCAGAGTCCGGTGCTGGAAATTCTCCATGGCGCTACCGTCGAGGTGCGCTGCGCCACCGGTTCAGTGCGGGCCGGTAGCCTGGTGCTCGGCTGCAACGCGCATCTGGACGAACTCGAACCGAAGCTCAGTGGCAAAGTCCTGCCCGCCGGCAGTTACATCATCGCCACCGAGCCGCTGGACGAACTCCGTGCCGCACAGTTGATTCCACAGAACCTGGCGCTGTGCGATCAAAAGGTCGGGCTCGATTATTACCGGCTCTCGGCTGATCGACGTTTGCTGTTCGGCGGCGCTTGTCATTATTCCGGGCGTGATCCGGCGGACATCGCCGCCTATATGCGACCGAAGATGCTCAAAGTGTTTCCGCAACTGGCCGACGTGGGCATCGATTATCAGTGGGGCGGCAGGATCGGCATCACCGCGAACCGCTTTCCACAGGTCGGACGGCTCAAACAGCACCCGAACGTGTTCTACGCACAGGGTTACTCCGGCCATGGCCTGAATGTCACCCACTGGTGTGCAAAGTTGTTGGGCGAAGCCATCCAGGCCGGGCACAGCCAAGGCATGGATGTGTTCAGCGGCGTGCCGCACATGACCTTCCCTGGCGGCCCGGCTCTGCGTTCGCCGCTGCTGGCGCTGGGCATGTTCTGGTATCGCTTGCGCGAAATGCTCGGTTAACAGGCGCTTACACATTCCCTAAGTTAAAGCGGCTGTTGATTTGCTCTATCGCCAAGCACTTCTATATTGATGAAGTGCTTTTGCGTTCCTGACGCTCAGTGCCCGATTAATTGAGGAGGACATGGATGAAGTCGTCAGCCAGCGACGAACCGCGAGCACCCGGTCAGGCGCCGATCAAAACCCGCCGTTTCGGCATTTCGCTGGTATGGATCGTGCCGATTGTGGCGGTGCTGGTGGGCATTTCGCTGGTGATACACAACATCCTGCAGGAAGGCCCGACGATCACCGTCACCTTCAAGACCGGCGATGGCCTGACCGCCAACAAGACTGAAGTCAGGTACCGCAACGTGGTCATCGGCCATGTCTCAGAGGTCGAACTGGCCGACGATCATAAAAATGTGAACGCCACGATCAAACTGGCCAAACAGGCCGAAGCCTTCACTCGCGAGGATTCCCAGTTCTGGGTGGTGCGTCCACGCATCGGCGCTGGCGGCGTCTCGGGCATCGATACGCTGCTGTCGGGTGACTACATTGGCGCCGACATCGGTCAGGCCAGCAATCGGGCAAAAAACTTCAAAGGCCTCGAGAACCCCCCGCCGATCACCTACGGCGAACCGGGCAAGCGCTTCACTCTGCACACTGCCGACCTCGGCTCGCTGGACATCGGTTCCCCCGTCTATTACCGCAAGATTCCCGTTGGCCAGGTGGTCTCCTACGCGCTCGACCCGGACGGCAAAGGCGTCAACATCGAAGTCTTCGTGCATTCGCCCAATGATGCCTACGTCACCGAAAATACCCGGTTCTGGAACGCCAGCGGCATCGACATCAATGTTGGCGCCAACGGTTTTGCGGTAAAAACCGAGTCGCTGTCGACCTTGCTGGTGGGCGGCATCGCTTTCCGAGCGCCGGACTACAGCCCCAACGACACGCTGGCCAGCGAAGACAGGAATTTCGAACTGTTCGCCAACCAGACCGCTGCCCTCGCCCCGCCCGACGGAAAGGCGCAGTATCTGGCCCTGCGTTTTGATCAGGCCTTGCGCGGGCTCAAGGTCGATGCGCCGGTTGAGTTCCTCGGCATCGAAATCGGTCGAGTGGTGGCAGTCAACCTCGACTTCGACGAGGTCAAACGCACCTTTCCAGTCAATGTCGGCATCGTTATTTATCCGCAGCGACTCGGCCGCGCCCACGCAAAAATCCTCAAGACCTACCATGGCGACGAAAACGACGAGGCCACCGGCGCGCGCCTGATCGGCACATTCATTGAAAACGGTCTGCGCGCCCAGGCGCGCAATGGCAACCTGCTCACCGGGCAGTTGTATATCTCGCTGGATTTCTACCCCAAAGCGCCGAAGGTCGCGTTCGACCCTACCGCACGACCGGTCACTATTCCGACCGTCCCAGGGAGCCTCGAACAGTTGCAGGAAAAACTCGAAGCCATGGTCAACAAGATCAACGCACTGCCGGTGGAGCGCATCGCCAACAACCTCGACGGCAATCTGGTCGAGTTGCGCAAGGGGCTGAAGCAGTTCAACGCCAGAACCCTGCCGGGTGTACAGAGCACTCTCGCCGACGTCAGCAAGACGTTGCAGTCCGCCAATTCGACTCTCGCCGAGGATTCACCGCAACGCGAGCAACTGACCGAGACCCTCGACGAGCTCGGGCGCATGTCGCGATCGTTGCGTGAGCTGTCGGATTACCTTGGTCGCCATCCTGAGTCGCTGATTCGCGGGCGTCCCGATAACGCCGCACCGCTGGACCTCAAAGGACCGCCACGCAATTGAGCACAGGAGCTGCCTCCATGGCTTTACCGTTGAAGATCACCGTGCTCGCTGCGTTCGTGCTACTGACGTCGTGCCGCAGCGACCCGATCAGCTTTCACACGCTGACCCCGGCGCAACCGGGCGCCAGTCGCAATGGCGCCGACATCGCTATCGAAAGCATCAGCGTGCCGCCGCAGGTCGATCGCGCGCAGATTGTGATTCGCCAAGGCAACAGCGGCGTGGCCATTCTTGATACCGATTGGTGGAGCGCCACGCTTGCCGATGAATTACGCGGCGCGCTGGCCGATCAATTGAGCGGCGGCGTCGGCCAGCATCGAGCCTCCGTGCGCGTCGATGTGCAGCGTTTCGATTCGATTCCCGGCCAGTACGCCTTGATCGACGTGAAATGGCGAGTTCGCCCGCTGGGGGCGGCGGACGCGGCGATGCTTACCTGCCGTTCGGTCCTGCAGACGTCTTCAGGGCCGAGCATCGAAGACCTGGTGACTGCGCAACAGAACAACGTCAAACGTCTCGCTGCGCACATCGCGCAGACTGCCACCGGCTCGCGCTGCCCGCCGCAAAGCTGACACCGTCTATAAATCGAAGCGATCCACCGCCCGCCGCCGCTCATTGTCATCGCGCACGTCGTAGTTGGCGGTCGTCTGGATATTGCTGTGATGGGCAAGCTTCTGCGCGATCGACAGGTCGTGCTCTTCGATCACCCGGGTGATGAATGAACGACGGAAATCATGGGGCATGATCTTCACCCCGACCTGAGTACCACGCTGGCGGGCGATGTAGTAAATCGCGTGTTTGGTGATGCGCTCGCGGGTGATGTGGCTGCCCCGGCGAATGCGGTTGAACAGAAACGCATCGTCGCTCTCGCCTTCCTTGAGCTGGGAACGACGCAGCTGCAGCCAGGCGTCGAGTTTGGCAAATGCCCAGGCCGGCGCGTACTTGATCAACTGCTTGTTGCCTTTGCCGGTGACCGTCAGACTGCGTTCGCGAAAGTCGACCTGACTCAGATCCAGATCCACCGATTCCGACTTGCGCATGCCGGTGCCGTACAGCAACGCAATCACTGCTGCGTCACGCAAGCCCTGCGGGCGCGGGTCGGCAGCGCAGACTTCCATCAGTTCGTGAATCAGCGTGCGCTTGAGGTTTCGCCCCTGAGACAAGCGTGTACCGGCAATGCCTTTGACCGAACGCATCTTCAGCAGGTGATCCTGCGTGATGAGGCTCATGCGCCAGGCTTCGTTCATCACGCCGCGCACCGCGTTCACGTACAGCGACGACGTATTCGGCGCGTAACCGTCGGCACGCAAAGCGGCGACCAGCGCCACCACATCTTCCGGTTGCAGGCCGTGCCAGGGGATTTCTTCGATATCGACATCTTCGAAACCGAGGCGGTCGGCGGCGTCTTGCAGCACATAGCGCATGGTCAACTGGCTGGAAGGCGCCAGTCGAGCCAGGTAAACGGTCAGCGGATTGCTGGTGGACGGTGCGGGCTGGGTACTCGACAAATCACTCAAACGAAACGGCCTTGAAATAAAAAACGATTCAACAAAAACAATAAATGTATGAAATGGAACGCAAAAAAACGGCCTGACTCAATGACAGGGGTTGCCGCCAAAGGGCGACAACCTGACGTTCGAGGTCGTAAAAGTCAATCGGGCATTCCCCGAACGGTCGGAATGCTGCCTCCTCGGCGGTAGGCGAACTGAAACATCGCGCTCTTATCTTCAATGCAGGGAACTGCAAGCAGGAGTGCGGCATGAAGATCACGGTGTTTGGCAGTGGTTATGTCGGTCTGGTGCAGGCGGCGGTGCTGGCTGAGGTCGGTCACGAGGTCGTGTGCATGGATGTCGATGCGCAGAAGATCGAGCAGTTACGCGAGGGCCACGTCAGTATTTTCGAGCCAGGGCTGGCGAGCCTGGTACGCGAGGGCCTGGATTCGAAACGCCTGTTATTCACCACTGATGAGCGGTTCGCGGTGTTGCATGGGCGCGTGGCGTTTATCGCAGTGGGCACGCCGTCACGCGAGGACGGTTCGGCAGATCTGCGCTTTGTGCTGTCAGTCGGCGACGCTATTGCTCAACATCGTGAGCAGCCATTGATCGTGGTGGAAAAATCCACGGTGCCGGTGGGCACGGGCGATGCCTTGCGCAATTACATCGAAAAGGCCCTGATCAAGGTCGGCCGACTGCTGCAGTTCGATATCGTCTCCAACCCGGAATTCCTCAAGGAAGGCTCTGCCGTTGCCGATTGCCGGCGCCCGGACCGTATCGTCATTGGTTGCGAAGGCGCGGAAGTGCGCGAGGTGATGCGCGATCTGTACGCACCGTTCAACCGCAACCATGAGCGCATCCTGTTCATGGACCTGCGCAGCGCCGAGCTGACCAAATACGCCGCCAACTGCATGCTGGCGACCAAAATCAGCTTCATCAACCAGATCGCCGAACTTGCCGAGCACCTCGGTGCGGACATTGAAGCGGTGCGTCATGGCATCGGCGCCGATTTGCGGATCGGCTATCACTTCATCTATCCGGGTTGCGGCTACGGCGGTTCGTGTTTTCCCAAGGACATGCGCGCGCTGATTCACAGTGCCGAGCAGGCGCATTGTTCCAGTGATCTGCTGCAAGCGGTCGAGGCGATCAATCAGCGGCAGAAGCACAAGCTGTTCGAGCGCATCAAGGCGTTCTACCACGGCGACTTGCGCGGCAAGGCCTTTGCTCTGTGGGGCCTCGCGTTCAAGCCCAACACCGACGACATGCGTGACGCGCCGAGCCGGGTACTGCTCGAGGCTTTATGGGCTGCTGGCGCCAGCGTGCGTGCGTTCGATCCCGAAGCCATGCAGCAAACCCAGAGGCTTTATCCAAACGAGCCAAAACTGATGTTGATGGGGACGCCTGAATCAGTATTGGCCGGTGCCGACGCGCTGATCATCTGCACCGAATGGCAACAGTTCAAGGCGCCGGATTTCGAGCTGATCAAACAGCGTCTGAACAGCCCGGTGATTTTTGATGGCCGCAATCTGTATGACGCTGAACGCCTGGCGCGTAACGGTTTTCAGTATTTCCCGATGGGCCGCGGTGAATCGTGCAAGTTACCGATTACGTTGCGGCAGAGGCCGGCGGCTTCGGACGTGGCTTGAGCTGGCCCTGTGGTGTCCAGCTGAAGTTGTGTGTGGTGCCATGGAGGTTGACCGGTGGCGCCTGCACAGAGAGGATGGCGTTCGCCCAAGGCTTCCCGAATAAGGACATTCCCCTTCCGTGGCCATCTATTCTCCGTTCATTCGCCGATTGATGATCAGCTCGCTGACCGTGGTCATCAGTCGCGCACTGATCAGTCCGCTGCTGACCTTGTTTCTCAGCAACAAACTGGGGCTCAATCCGCAGGATGTCGGCTTGCTATTGGGCATCGCCGTGTTCAGCGCCACGTTGCTGTCGCTGTACGGCGGCTACATCATCGACAGGCTCGACAAGCGCCAGTTGCTGATCCTGACCATGCTCTCCAGCGGTATAGGCCTGTTCCTGCTAACCGTCGCGCAGAATCTGTATCTGGTCACCGTGGTGCTGATCATCAGCGAGACCGCGTCGGCGCTGTTTCTGATCGGCAGCAAGGCGATCCTCAGTGAACACCTGCCGGTGGGCCAGAGGGTCAAGGCGTTTTCGCTCAATTACACGCTGACCAATATCGGCTACGCCGTCGGCCCGATGCTCGGCGTGGTGATTGCCGGGGTGCAGCCATCCGCGCCGTTCATCGTTGCCGGCGCAATTGCCATTGGCAGTATTTTTCTGCTGTTCGGCGGGGCCAGGGATGCCCGCCCATTATCTGTCGGCAGCGCGCCGCAGAGTTTCCTCAACACCCTGGTGATCCTCAAAAACGACCGGACGATGGTGTTGTTCACCCTTGGCTGCCTGCTCAGCACATTGGTGCACGGGCGTTTCACCCTGTACCTGTCGCAATACCTGCTGGTCGCCCACACCCAGCAACAAATGCTCGACACGATGGCCGCCCTGCTGGCCTGCAACGCAATCACGGTCATCGTGCTGCAGTACCAGGTCGGGCGCTGGCTGAGTCGCGAACACCTGCGTCACTGGATTGCCGGCGGCACCGCGCTATTCATTATCGGCCTCATCGGTTTCAGCGTGGCCGACAGCCTGCTCGGCTGGTGCGTGGCCATGTTCATTTTCACTTTGGGCGAGATGATCATCTACCCGGCCGACTTCCTCTTCGTCGACACCCTCGCCCCGGAGGCACTGCGCGGCAGCTACTACGGCGCGCAAAACCTCGCGGCACTCGGCGGCGGGGCGAGCCCGGTCATCTGCGGGTTTCTGCTGATGCATACGCCTGCGCCGAGTATGTTCTTCGCCCTGAGCGCGCTGGCAGCGCTAGGCGGCTATCTTTGTTTTGTCAGCGCGCGCCGCGCTGCTTCAATTCAAAAATAGTGCACTAAAACTGCACTTATATGAATTTGTCAGCATCCACTTTGATCGGCAAACTACGCGCGTTCCTCCCCCAATGTTGGAACGCTTCGAGGGCTTTCCGGATATGCCGGACAAGTCCTTTTTTTTGCCTCGAATTTTGCAAAGGATCAGTTCTACATGCTTGCTCGCTGGTTGCCCGCCGCCATCAATACCCGCCCTACTGAATGGAGCCGTGCCGCGATCGGCATGGGCCTGGGCACGCTGTTCAGCGTGTGGATGTGCGCGCAGGTGTTCGGGCACGACGTTGCGTTTCACCTGATCGGCCCGCTCGGTGCTTCGGCGGTGCTGCTGTTCGCCGTGTCCTCCGGCGCCCTCGCCCAACCGTGGTCGATTCTCGGCGGGTACTTGTGCGCTGGAGTGGTTGCCTTGCTGGTAGCCCATGTGCTCGGTCGAACGCTGGGTAGTGCCTGCCTCGCCGCTGGCATGGCGGTGATCCTGATGTGCTGGCTGCGTTGTCTGCACCCACCGGCCGGCGCCTTGGCGCTGACACTGGTGCTGGCCGATCCGGCCACCATCGCCATGGACTGGAAAGCCATGGAACCGGTGATGCTCGGCGCCCTGTGCATGCTTGCCAGCGCGCTGGCCTACAACAACCTCACCCGCATCCGCTATCCGAAACGCGCTGCTGAACCTGCACCGCCAGTGGTCCCGGTCGACCGCCAGGCGATCACCGCCGAAGACCTGAAACTGGCGCTGGCCGACATGGAGGCTTTCATCGACGTCACCCCCGAAGACCTTGAGCGCCTGATCCACGCCAGCGAATTGCACGCCAAACGCCGCAGCATTACTGAAACCTTCCGATGATCGCCTTGTAGGAGCTGACGAGTGCAATGAGGCTGCGATCTTTTGATCTTGTTTCTTGAAATCAAAAGATCGCAGCCTCGTTGCACTCGTCAGCTCCTACGCGCACAGAAAGCAGCCCTGAGAGAAAAACGCAGATTCCCCCTGCACATATCCCCGTTGTACACGGCAAATTTGCACTGTTACGATCCGCTAACGCCCGCGCGCGGGCTTTTCGAATAAAGATAATAAAAGCAGGGAGTTACTGATGACAGCTCAGGCTTCATCCCGGCGGACCCCGTCCATGGATGCGATGCAAAACGACGTGCTGGCCGAGGTGCGCAACCATATCGGCCACCTGACCCTCAACCGCCCTGCGGGCCTCAATGCGATCACCCTCGACATGGTGCGTCTGCTGCAACAGCAGCTTGATGCCTGGGCGTCCGACGCCAATGTTCACGCCGTGGTATTGCGCGGTGCGGGTGAAAAGGCATTCTGCGCCGGCGGCGACATTCGCTCGCTGTACGACAGTTTCAAAAGCGGCGACACGCTGCACGAAGATTTCTTCGTCGAGGAATACGCCCTCGACCTGACCATTCATCACTACCGCAAACCGGTGCTGGCGTTGATGGACGGGTTCGTTCTCGGCGGCGGCATGGGTCTGGTGCAAGGCGCCGATCTGCGCGTGGTCACCGAGAAGAGCCGTCTGGCGATGCCGGAAGTGGCCATCGGTTATTTCCCCGATGTTGGCGGCAGTTACTTCCTGCCGCGCATTCCCGGCGAGCTGGGGATTTATCTGGGCGTCAGCGGCGTGCAGATCCGCGCTGCCGATGCACTGTATTGCGGCCTCGCCGACTGGTATCTGGACAGCAGCAAACTGGCCCTGCTCGACGAAAAATTCGACAACATGGAGTGGCAGGACACGCCGCTCAAGTCGCTGCAGAACCTGCTGGCCAAGCATGCCGTACAAACTTTGCCGGATGCGCCGCTCCAGGCTCTACGCCCGGCCATCGATCACTTCTTCGCCCTGCCCGACGTGCCGAGCATGATCGAGCAATTGCGCGCCGTCACCGTCGCCGACAGCCACGAATGGGCGGTCTCCACGGCGGATCTGCTGCAAACCCGCTCGCCGCTGGCCATGGCTGTGACCCTGGAAATGCTCCGTCGCGGCAGGCATTTGAGTCTGGAGCACTGCTTTGCTCTGGAGCTGCATCTGGACCGCCAGTGGTTTGCCCGTGGCGACCTGATCGAAGGCGTGCGCGCCCTGCTGATCGACAAGGACAAGTCACCGCGCTGGAACCCGCCGACCGTCGCTGAGCTGGACGCTGCGCAGGTCGCGAGTTTCTTCCATGGTTTTGATGAGAGCGGGAGCTGAGCCATGCACGATCTCGAACTGACTGAAGAACAAGTGATGATCCGCGACATGGCCCGGGACTTTGCCCGTGGCGAAATCGCGCCCCACGCACAAGCCTGGGAAAAGGCTGGCTGGATCGACGACGCCCTCGTGGCGAAGATGGGTGAGCTGGGTTTGCTCGGTATGGTCGTGCCTGAGGAATGGGGCGGTACTTATGTCGATTACGTCGCCTATGCGCTGGCCGTCGAGGAAATCTCTGCCGGCGATGGGGCCACCGGCGCGTTCATGAGCATCCACAACTCGGTCGGCTGCGGCCCGGTGCTCAACTACGGCAGCGACGAACAGAAACAGACCTGGCTGGCCGATCTGGCCAGTGGGCAAACCATTGGTTGCTTTTGCCTGACCGAACCCCAGGCCGGCTCCGAAGCGCACAACCTGCGCACCCGCGCCGAACTGCGCGAAGGCCAGTGGGTGATCAACGGCGCCAAGCAATTTGTCAGCAATGGCAAACGGGCGAAACTGGCGATCGTCTTCGCCGTGACCGACCCGGACCTGGGCAAGAAAGGGCTTTCCGCATTTCTGGTGCCGACCGATACGCCGGGCTTCATCGTCGATCGCACCGAACACAAAATGGGCATCCGTGCTTCCGACACCTGCGCGGTGACGCTGAACAACTGCAGCATCCCCGAGGCCAATCTGCTCGGCGAACGCGGCAAGGGCCTGGCGATTGCCCTGTCCAACCTTGAAGGCGGACGCATCGGCATCGCGGCGCAGGCATTAGGCATCGCGCGAGCGGCGTTTGAGGCGGCGCTGGCCTATGCGAAGGATCGCGTGCAATTCGACAAGCCGATCATCGAGCACCAGAGCATCGCCAATCTGCTGGCTGACATGCACATGCAGATCAACGCCGCGCGGTTGCTGATTCTGCATGCGGCGCGGCTGCGCACCGCTGGCAAACCGTGTTTGTCCGAGGCTTCACAAGCCAAGCTGTTCGCTTCGGAAATGGCCGAGAAGGTCTGTTCGTCGGCAATCCAGATCCATGGCGGCTATGGCTATCTGGAGGATTACCCGGTCGAGAAGTACTACCGCGATGCGCGGATTACCCAGATTTATGAAGGATCGAGCGAGATACAGCGGATGGTGATTGCGCGGGATTTGAAGAACTATCAGCTCTAAAAGCTTCACGAGCAGGCCCGCTCCCATATTGGGCGGTGGAGATCCCTGTGGGGGCGAGCCTGCTCACGAAGGCGTCAGCTTAGGCACCGCATCTATTTGCCTTGGAATACAGCCTCACGCTTGTCAATAAACGCCGCCATCCCTTCCTTCTGGTCTTGCGTCGCAAACGCGGCGTGAAACACCCGGCGCTCAAAACGCACACCCTCGGTCAGGTTGACCTCGAACGCACGATTCACACTTTCCTTGATCATCATCGCAATCGGCAGTGACTTGCCAGCGATCACCGCAGCGACCTTCAGCGCTTCATCAAGCAGCTCGTCACTCGGCACGATCCGCGCGACGATGCCGCAGCGCTCGGCTTCCACCGCGTCGATCATGCGTCCGCTCAGGCACATTTCCATGGCTTTGGCCTTGCCCACGGCGCGGGTCAGACGTTGGGTGCCGCCCATGCCCGGCAACACGCCGAGGTTGATTTCCGGCTGGCCGAATTTGGCATTGTCGCCAGCCAGAATAAAGTCGCACATCAGCGCCAGCTCACAACCGCCCCCGAGGGCGAAACCGTTGACCGCTGCGATGATCGGTTTGCGTCGGTTGGCCACGCGATCGCTGTCGCTGAACAGGTCGTCCATGTAGATCTGCGGATAGGTCAGCTCGGCCATTTCCTTGATGTCGGCGCCGGCGGCGAAGGCTTTTTTTGAACCGGTGAGGACGATGCAACCAATGTGTGCGTCCGCTTCCAGCGTATCCAGCGCGTGGTTCACTTCGCTGACCAGTTGCGCATTGAGGGCGTTCAGCGCCTGGGGCCGGTTGAGCGTGATCAGGCCGACGCGGTCACGGGTTTCCAGGAGGATGGTTTCGTAAGTCATGAATAAAATTCCTTGTCAGAGATTGCGCGAAATCACCATGCGCTGAATGTCGCTGGTGCCTTCGTAGATCTGGCAGACACGCACGTCACGGTAGATGCGCTCCAGCGGGAAGTCGTTGAGGTAACCGTAACCGCCGAGGGTTTGCAAGGCCATGGAGCAGACCTTCTCGGCCATTTCCGAGGCAAACAGCTTGGCCATCGACGCCTCGACCAGCGCCGGCTGGCCGCTGTCGCGCAAGGCGGCTGCGTAGTGCACCATCTGCCGGGCGACGGCGATTTGCGTGGCCATGTCCGCCAGGCGAAACGCCACGGCCTGGTGCTCGATGATCGGCTTGCCGAAGGTGTCACGCTCACGGGCGTAGTCACGGGCAGCTTCGAACGCAGCGCGCGCCATGCCCACAGCCTGCGCGGCGATACCGACGCGGCCACCTTCGAGGTTGGCCAAAGCGATCTTGTAGCCCTCACCCTCCTCGCCGAGGCGATTGGCGACCGGCACTTTCACGTCTTCAAAGAGGATCTGGCAGGTGTCGGAGGCGTGCTGGCCGAGTTTGTCTTCGACCCGTGCGACTTTGTAGCCGGGTGAGTCGGTCGGCACGATAAACGCGCTGATCCCGCGCTTGCCTGCGCTCGGGTCAGTCACAGCGAACACGATCACGACGCCGGCGTTCTGCCCGGAGGTGATGAATTGTTTGCAGCCGTTCAATACGTAGTGATCGCCTTCCCGTCGGGCGCGCGTCTTCAGGCTGCTGGCATCGGAACCGGCCTGCGGTTCGGTCAGGGCAAAGGCCCCGAGCATGGTGCCGCTGGCCAGCGGTTTGAGGAAGCGCTCGCGCTGATCGTCATTACCGAATTTGAGAATCGGCACGCAGCCCACTGAGTTGTGCACGCTCATGATCGTCGAGCACGCTCCGTCACCGGCGGCGATTTCTTCCAGCGCCATGGCATAAGCCAGGTAGCCAGTGTCACAACCGCCCCACTGTTCCGGCACGAGCATGCCGAAAAAGCCCAATTCGGCCATCTCGGCGATGGCGTTCTTGGGGAAACGGTGCTCACGGTCCCACTCAGCGGCGAACGGCTTGAGCCGCTCTTCGGCAAACTGCCGGGCCATGTCGCGGATCTGGGTTTGGTCATCGTTGAGGATCATGGTGAGTCCTTGAGTGTAGGAGCTGTCGAGTGCAACGAGGCTGCGATCTTTTGACCTTGATCTTGAAATTGAAATACAAGATCAAGAGATCGCAGCCTCGTTGCACTCGTCGGCTCCTACAGGGATTTGTGTGGGTCAGTAGAGGCATTCCACCGCCATGGCCGTGGCTTCGCCGCCGCCAATGCAGATAGCAGCAATCCCGTGCTGGAGCTGTTTGTGTCGCAGCGCTGCCAGCAACGTCACCAGAATACGCGCGCCCGAGGCGCCGATCGGGTGTCCGAGGGCGCAGGCGCCGCCATGCACATTGAGCTTGTCGTGAGGAATTTCAAGGTGCGCCATCGCCGCCATGCCGACCACCGCAAACGCCTCGTTCACCTCAAACAGATCAACCTGGTCCAGCGCCCAACCGGTCTTCTTCAGCAGTTTCTTGATCGCGCCAATCGGTGCGGTGGGAAACAGGCCCGGGGTGTCGGCGAACGCAGCGTGTCCGTGAATCACCGCCAGCGGTCTGAGGCCCAGTTGCTGCGCATGGGATTGGCGCATCAGCACCAGCGCCGCCGCGCCATCGGAGATTGAGCTCGAGTTGGCGGCAGTGACCGTGCCGCCCTCACGGAACGCCGGTTTCAGCGACGCGACTTTGTCGAGTTTGGCTTTAGGCGGCTGTTCATCGTGACTGATCACCACCTGCTCTTTGCCGACGGTGATGGTCAGCGGGACGATTTCGTCCTGGAAGCTGCCATCCTTGATCGCCTGCTGTGCGCGGGTGGTCGAGGCGATGGCGAACGCATCCTGCGCTTCGCGGCTGAAGTCGTTGGCCTCGGCGCAATCTTCAGCGAAGGTGCCCATCAGACGGCCCTTGTCGTAGGCGTCTTCGAGCCCGTCGAGGAACATCGAATCAAGCACGCGGCCATGGCCCATGCGATAGCCGGCGCGGGCGCGATCGAGCAGGTACGGCGAGTTGGACATGCTTTCCATGCCGCCGGCAATCACCACGTCGGCGCTGCCGGCCAACAGCATGTCGTGGGCCATGATCGTGCTCTGCATGCCCGAGCCGCACATCTTGTTGACCGTGGTGCAACGCGTTGATTTATCCAGCCCGGCACCCAGCGCAGCCTGGCGAGCCGGCGCCTGGCCGAGGCCGGCGGGCAGTACGCAACCGAACAGCACTTCATCAACTGCGTCGCTGGCGACACCGGCGCGTTCTACCGCAGCCTTGATCGCCGCCGCGCCGAGTTGCGGTGCGGTGAGACTTTTCAGTTCACCCTGAAAACCGCCCATCGGAGTGCGGACGGCGCTGACGATAACAATCGGATCGTTGGACAGAGTCATGACGGATTCCCCTTTACCTGGCTGCCATGCGCAAGGCGCCGTCGAGACGGATCACCTCGCCATTGAGCATGCTGTTTTCGATGATGTGGCGCACCAGCGCAGCGTATTCGGCGGGCTTGCCCAGGCGTGGCGGGAACGGCACGCCGGCGGCCAGCGAGTCGCGGACTTCCGGGGTCATGCCGGCCATCATCGGCGTTTCGAAGATGCCCGGTGCGATGGTCATCACGCGGATGCCGAAGCGCGCCAGCTCGCGCGCGGCCGGCAGGGTCAGGCTGGCGATCGCGCCTTTCGATGCCGAGTACGCCGCCTGGCCGATCTGGCCGTCAAATGCAGCGACCGATGCGGTGTTGATGATCACCCCACGCTCGCCGTCAGCGTTGGCTTCACTCTCGGCAATGGCCGCAGCGGCCAGGCGCAGCATGTTGAAACTGCCGATCAGGTTGACGTTGACCACCTGAGCAAAACTGCTCAGGGCGTGCGGACCGTTCTTGCCGAGAATTTTTTCGCCACGGACGATGCCCGCGCAGTTGATCAAGCCATTGAGGCTGCCAAATGCGGCGACGGTCGCCTGCACTGCGGCTTCGGCGGCGGCTTCGTTGCTGATGTCGGCGACCACGCTTTGCGCGCCGAGGCGCTGAGCCTGCGCGGCGACGGCTTCGGCGTTCATGTCGACCAGCATCACTTTGGCGCCGGCACTGACCAGCAATTCAGCGCTGGCCGCACCGAGGCCGGACGCGCCGCCGGTGACGATAAAAACCTTGTTCTCGATCTGCATGACGGTGTTTCCTTGGATTCAAGCTGAAACGTTAGGCGCCGCGGCCTCTTGAGCCTTGGCGATTTCCTGGTTGCGCAAGATAAAGCGCTGCAATTTGCCACTCGGGGTCTTGGGCAATTCGCTGACAAATTCGATTTCACGCGGGTACGAATGCGCGGCCAGACGCTTGCGCACGTGTTGGCGCAGTTCTTCGGCCAACTCCGGCGCGGCGCGGTACTGCGCGCTCAGTACGACAAAGGCTTTGACCAGTTCGGTACGTTCCGGGTCGGGCTTACCGACGACCGCCGCTTCGACCACGGCCGGGTGTTCGATCAGGGCGCTTTCCACGTCGAACGGGCCGACGCGGTAGCCGGAGGTGGTGATCACATCATCACTGCGGCCAACGAAACTGATGCTGCCGTCCGGGTTCCACTCCACGGTGTCGCCGCTCAGGTAGTAGTTGCCGACGAAGGCTTTCGTGGGCGCGCCTTCGTAGCCGCCGAACCAGCACATCGGCGACTGCGGGCGGTCGATGGCGAGGATGCCCGGCTGACCGACGCCGAGTTCGTTGAACTGCTCATCGAGCACGACGATGCGATGCCCCGGTGAAGCGAAACCAGCGGCGCCGACGTGCACCGGATGCTCGAGGCCGTGGTGGTTGCACAAGACCATGCCCAATTCGGTCTGGCCGTAATGATCGTGGATGACCACGTCAAGCTTGTCGGCGAACCAGCGAATCACTTCCGGGTTCAGCGGCTCACCGGCACTGCTGACAATGCGCAGTCTGCCTTTGATCGATGTGGCGAATGCTTCGCCACCGGCAATCAGCAGTCGGTAGGCAGTGGGCGACCCGGTGAGATTTGTAATGCCGTATTTGTTGATCACCCGGCAGGTGCTTTCGAGGGTAAACGGGCCATCGTAGAAGGTGATCGGGTGCCCCAGCGCCAACGGCCCGGTCACGCCGAAATAAATGCCATAGGCCCAACCCGGATCGGCGACGTTCCAGAAGGCATCTTCGGGGCGCAGGTCTACCGCATCGCGCGTGTAGTTTTGGAAAGCGACGATGGCTTTAAGCGGCACCGACAGCGCTTTTGCCGGGCCGGTGGTACCCGAGGTGAACATCAGCAGGAACGGGTCTTCGCCAGTCAGCAACAGCGGTTCGCAAACGTTGGAATAGTGGGCCAGCTCGGCCCAGAAACTGTAGTCACCGCGAACGATACCCTGCCCTTTGTCGCCGCCAACGGTGACGATGATCGGGCATGCGCTGACTTCATTGAGCTTGGGCCGGTTGACCGCGTCGGCCACCACGACTTTCGCCCCGGAGCTGTTCAGTCGATGTTCGAGGGCCTTGGGGCCGAACGCGGTAAACAGCGGCTGATACACCGCGCCGATACGCCAGGTGGCGAGCACGGTGATGAGTAACTCGACGTTGCGCGGCAGCAGTCCGGCAACCTTGTCGCCCTTCTGCACGCCTTGGGCGAGGAGGAAATTGGCGAACCGCGCGGCTTTGTCCTGCAAATCAGTGAAGGTGTAAGTCGCACTCGAGCCGTCGCGACCTTCCCAGAACAACGCAATGCGACCTGGCAAGGCATGGCGGTCGCAGCACTCGATGCAGGCATTGAGTGCCGCGAGCGTGCCGCTGAGCGACGTGTCGACGGTGTGCTGATAATCGAACTGTTCGGTGGCGGACAAGTAATCACGCATTGCCAGAATCCCTCGGTGTTTTTATTAGGCTGGGAACCGTAAACAACGCAGAGATAGTCGCGCTCTGCGGGGCCTGGGGCAATGGTCAAAGCCATCAAGCCGGTTGACTGGTTTGGCCAAAACCTTCAACTCAAATCGCGCTGACTTACAAGTTGTTAACTATGTGCGCTGGCGATTGACGGGGTGTATCGGTAGTTTCGTCGACCTTTCAACCCGCCATTGTTTTTATTCACTCGAGATGTATTTCATGTCGCCTTCTCCAACAATCCTTGAGACAGAGGATTTCATCTTTGAACAATCGTTATTGGCGCAGTTCAAGGATCAGCCGACGTTACGCAAAACAGCCAGAGAGCTGCTTGAAAACTATCTGCAATATTGTCTGGCATCGTCATCTTTGTCGCTGGATGTACTTTTCTATGATGATCTGCGGTCGCCTCCGGGCTCCGACCCGGTCACGTTGCTTGAGGCATTCCTTCAAGCTTTCGCCGCAGGGCGATGCCTGTTGATAAGCGCAGAAACTCTAATTGTTCCAGTCAACTCAGCCGATCGGGACAAGATCAACCTGGTCGATTTCCAATCCGCCATTGAGGATATTTGTCATACGTTGGTTGATACATTGCAAGCGCAACTGCTGAATTACTGGCAGCAACCGGCTGATAACCAAATGAGTCGTTGGCAATGGTTGTCGGAAGCATTGAAAGACGCCTGCGCGTCCAATATCAATGAAGCACTTCATCAGAAAGATGAAGCCTTTTATTTTTCATTGACGGGTTTGATCGTCACGCCGGAAAAACAACACAGAGCATTGTTCAATGAGCACTTACGGTCCTCGGCGTGTTTATTGAAATTCGACATGAAGGATGGCGAGGATGTCAGTTCGCTGATTTATCCGGCGCTGATGGTTACCGACACGTCTGGCACTGTGTTGATTCAACCCTCTGGTGCCTGGGAAAGATTCAGCACCGAGTCGGCGTGCCTGCAACACGTAGCTGAGCGCCTGCAACTGCGCTGGGAGGTTGCGTCTCTGAGCGTTCGGCGATACGAGCCGGATGCCAATATCTTTGACGAACTGGCGCGTGTTTTGATCGACCGGCAACTGCTGGACCTTCAAAGCATCCAGTTTCCGCTCGATGAAATGTTCGCCAGCGCCGAGCAACAGTTCAACAGGATCACCGACCCGCTTCGTCTGTTTGCGGGTACGAGGCATACGATCACCCACGCAGCAAGCGTGGAAAAGCATTTGCCGTCGTGGCTTGCACACGCGAATGCCGACGACCGTCGTACCTATCGACGCTTCATTTCGGCGATGGCGGCCACGCATTGGCAGTACGACGGCGCAACGTTTTTTACCCATTTGCAGTCCATCCGCGACTTCACTTATCAGGCACTCATCAAGCAGATGAGTCGCGACGGCCATGAACCGGTCAATCCCGATCACATCGAACTGCACATCAAAGTCTCTGAAGGTGTTCCTGGCGGCTGGGGAATTCAGGAAACGACGCGGCTGGGCGTTATCGATTTCGCTCTGGAGAATCTTGCCGGCCTGCCCTGGGGGCAGATGAGCGTCAAAGGCTTGCAGCAGCAAAGCGTGCCGGATTGGCTGACCCCGCAGTACGCCAAGGCGCTGATCCAGGCAGTGGACATCGGCCGCACCTACCCTGCGTATCTGAAGCAACATCTGCTCGATAACCCGAGCGAAGCGGCGTCGCGACAAAACCTGTTCAAGGTGCAGTTGCGTAACCAACTACCCCTGCAAGCCTTACAGGCAAAACTCAACGGCGAGCACGGTTTTGACGTTCATGGCGCAAACCTGATCATCGCACTGGCTGATGACCGGCAAACGGCAAACCATCTGCGAGTCAGCCCGTTGCACCAGCGCCTGGGTCCGGTGTTGAACATGTTTGTTATTGAGGGCACCGAACGCAATGCGCCGGTCGTGCTCTATCGCCCCTTCTACTCGCCTTCGTTGATTCAGTTTCCCTCGAAGAGCCATCTGCAACGCGCGATCGAATCCGACGCTGCGCTGCAAAAAAGTATTCATGACTGGTACAAAGCCTCGGTTCGTCACACTGGATTGCTGGGCGCCAACGAAATTCGCCTGCGCTGGGAAATGACCGTTTCGCCCGCCATGCATGGCGATATATTTCAGCCGCTGTATGAAGCCAACAGTCAGGCGCTGGTGGAACTGGCGGATCGGCAATCGGTGTCCAACGCTGAAAGCCGCTGGGCCAACTTCAAGACGCTGGGCTGGTTGATATTCGAATCGCTGCTGCCACTGGTCACCGGGCCTGCCGCCACTGCAGGATGGTTGCTGCAATTGGCGGTCAGCCTCAAGGATGACCTTCAAGCGCTATCGACAGCGGACGGCCAGGACAAATCATTTGCCGTTGCTAACCTGCTGCTCAATCTCGCAGCCGTCCTCATGCACGCCGGACGTATCGCCAACGGGGCTCGAAACACCGGAAATGCTCCACACCTTGACCCTGAGGTTTTCGAATTCGCCGTAGACAATTCCGGGCCCGCAGCGCCAGATATTCCGGTCGAAGAAAACCCGATGCTGCCCAGTGAGCAGCACCCGCAGGCAGACCGGGCGAGCACCGAAAACGCATGGGCCACGCCGCGGGCTTACACCGAGGGGCAGCAGGCACTGCTCGATAGCTTCGCACTGGCAAAGCCGACCGATCTGGGAGCACCAGTCGCACAAGGGCGTAACAAGGGCCTGTATCGCTACAACGACAGGTGGCACGCGCTGGTTGGCGAGCAATTCTTCCGCGTATCGATTGAAGAAGGTCCGGTACTGATCATTGATCCCGTCGACAATCTTCGACCGGGCCCATTCCTGACCACCGACGGTCAGGGGCGCTGGACGATCGATAACCGGCTGCATTTGAAGGGCGGTGCGCCTAACAAACGCGCACACGACGGATCCAATAACGAGGCGCCGGGCCCGTCGCGACGGGCGATTGCTGACAGCAGTGGATTCCCGGCCGTCATCGAAACCGAAATCGAGACCCTGCCCGAGCGTCTGTATCACTACGTCAACAAGGAAAAACTGGCGACGATCAAAGCGCTGAGCAGCTCCTTCATCAATAACTCGTCCAACGATGCTTACGGCAGGCCGCAGCGCAGTGTCGTCGGATTGTACGTGACCGACCTGGCCCCTGATTCGATGCCACGGCAGCAGCTGTCTGAAACCCTGTTTGGCAAGAACCGCCACAACGCGTCCTCTCGCGCCAACAAAATCCATGCAGTGCTGGAGCTTGATCCCACGCGGTATCCAAAGGGCAGTGTGAAACTCTACAAACTCGAGAGCCCGAAACTGTCGGATCATATCTATGTGTTGCGTGGTGCAAAGGATGAACTGAGCTTGCGCATCAAAACCACCGCATTTGGCACCGGCACAACGTCGCTGGTCAGCGTAAAGGAGCTTTGATTATTCCTCAGCCGGGCTGGATCCCGTTGGCTGGCTGAGGATCAGGCTACGGTAGTGGCCGGGGTTCGACCCCGACCACTTGCGAAACGCCTTGTAGAACGAGCTGACATCGGCGAAACCGAGGCGCGCGGCGATCTCGATGAAGCTGATCGAAGGCTCGGCGAGCCAGGTAATCGCCAGTTCCTTTCGCACACTGTCTTTCAGCCCCTGATAGGTCTGCCCTTCCTCAGCGAGACGGCGGCGCAGGGTCGAGGCGGACATGCACAATTGCCGGGCCAGCGCTTCGGTTTCCGGCCACTGCTCGGCAGGCAGGTGCCGCAGATCCTGCTTGATTCGGCTGGCCAGACTATCGGGGTCGCGATACTTGACCAGAATGTTCGCCGGCGCCTGGGCAAGGAAACGCTTCAACTCTTCGGCACTGCGCTTGATCGGCAGATCGAGGCAATCGGCGGCGAAAATCATTCGCGTGCGGGGACGTTCGAAACGCAGGTTCTGCGAAAACATCACCTGATAGTCGTCGGTGAAATCCGGTTCGGCGCAGCGCAGTTCAATCGCGAGAATCGGAATCCGCCGCCCGGCCAGCCAGCACGCCACGCCGTGAACAATCATCCAGTAAGTGAAATAAGTGAAGGCGCGGCGCGGTTCGGTGTCGTCTTCGAGCAAGACAATTTCGGCGAGGCTCTGCTGATGCACCAGTTGCGCCGGCAGTTTTTCGAGCATCAGCGAAAGAAAGCTCAGACCGGTATCCAGCGCTGCCGCCAGCGTCGGTTGCGCCATCGCGCTGCGACACAGAAACGCCAGGCTGCCGGACTTGAGCTTGCGTGGGTCCATGCCGAAGAACTCATCATCGCCGCGCCGGGCCAGCAGGCGCCAGAGCTTGGCATATTGCGAAGCCGGCACTCTGCCCGCGTCGGCTGTCAATAACGCCGGATCGATGCCGACCTTGCTCAACGCCTCATCCGTGGTTGCGCCCGGAGCACAACTCTGCAGCAGCGCTTCGCGCACCAGTTGGATGGCAATGGTGTCTTTTTCCGCCATGGACCGGGATGAACCTTGTTGTTTTTCGGTGGAGGGCATCTTACCTCAGCTGCTAGAGCCACTGCAGGACCAAAGTGGCAGTGGGCTTGCTCACGAAAACGGTGGTTCAGCTTGCTTCTTTATTGCTGACCCGACGCATTCGCGAGCAAGCCCGCTCCCACCGGGGATTTGTTGCCCAGAAGGATTTGTGATCAGAGCGAAGAACCTGTGGGAGTGGGCTTGCTCACGAAAGCGGTGATTCAGCTTGAACATTTATTGACTGACATGACGCCTTCGCGAGCCCGCTCCCACCTGGGATCGGTGTTGCCCAGAGAGACGCGCGGCACCTGTGGTAGCGGGCTTGCCAAAAAGAAGGCTTGTTCAGCTCACGTTCAGCTAAATGTCAATGAATGCCATTTGGGAATGAGTGTCATTATGTTACAACTTAGCCTCCTATCTAAATCGCCGTGGCCGTCCAATGCTCGTTCCTTTTTTGATCATGTTGCGTGAAGGCATCGAGGCCGCGCTTATCGTCGGCATCATCGCCAGTTATCTGCAGCAGACCGGCCGCGGCCAATGGATGCCAGCCGTATGGATCGGCGTCTTCCTCGCAGCCGCCCTCGCCCTGCTGGTCGGCGGTGGCCTGGAACTGGTCAGCGCCGAATTCCCGCAAAAGCAGCAGGAGCTCTTCGAAGGCGTCGTCGGTCTGGTCGCGGTGGGCATTCTCAGTTCGATGGTCTTCTGGATGCGCAAGGTCGCGCGGTCGATCAAGCATTCACTGCAAGCTTCGCTGGATCAGGCGCTGGCAGCGTCCAGGCATCAAGTAATTGCGTTGATCGCCATGGTCTTCTTCGCCGTCGCTCGCGAAGGCCTGGAAACCGTATTTTTCTTGCTCGCGGTGTTCCAGCAGAGCGAAGGCCCGGGCGCGCCGATTGGCGCCCTGCTCGGTCTGATCCTGGCGGTCATCGTCGGTTTCCTGATCTACAGCGGCAGCATGCGCCTCAATCTCTCGGCGTTCTTCAAGTGGACCGGCTTGTTCATCCTCGTGGTCGCCGCCGGCATTCTCGCCAACTCGGTGCAAGCGCTGCATGAAGCCGGGCTGTGGAATCACCTGCAGACCGTGCTGTTCGACTTCAGCGCCACGTTGCCGATGGATGGCCCGTTGGGCTCGGTGCTGGCCGGCATGTTCGGTTATCAGGATGCGCCGACCGTCAGCACCCTCGGCGCATATCTGATTTATCTGCTGCTGGCGCTGGTGATGTTCTTCATGCCCGCGCCACGCCAGGCAACGCCAACGACTTCCGTTTCCAGCCAATAAGGCCCCCCATGTCTACTACTCAAACCCCACCGGCCTTGCGTTGGGCGCTGGCCGGCTCGGTGCTGCTGATGATCGGCGCCGGCGGACTGTTCTGGTACGCCTCGAACATGGCCGCCGCCAAGCGTCAGCACAACCATGACGAAATCGTCGTCAATATCCATCCGCACAGTTGCGAGCCGAATGCCCTGACAGTGCCGGCCGGCCGTGCCAGTTTCCGCATCGTCAATCGCTCCGAGCGTGCGGTCGAGTGGGAAATTCTCGACGGCGTGCTGGTGGTCGAAGAACGGGAAAACATTGCGCCGGGCCTGAGCCAGGTGATCAACGCCAACCTGCAACCGGGCGACTACACAATCACCTGCGGTTTGCTGAGCAACCCGCGCGGGATCCTGCACGTCACACCGACGGCCGCTTCAGATGCAGCCGCCAAAGCCAAGCCGTCGATGGTGGCTTTCGTTGGGCCGCTGTCGGAATTTCGCGTGTATCTGGCCGTTCAGGGCAGCGCTTTGATCAAAGCGGTGACAGCGCTGAATCAGGCGATCGCCAGGGGCGACCTGAGTCAGGCGCAAGCGCTGTACCTGCCGGCGCGTGCCGCTTATCAGCGTCTGGCGCCGGCCGCGCAGCGCCTGGCCGAGCTGGACAATCAGATCAATGCCCGCGCCGACTATTTTGAAAAGCGTGAGCAGGATCCAGCGTTTGTCGGTTTCCACCGCCTCGAATACGCCCTTTTCCAGCAGCGCAATCTCGACGCTACCGCACCGATTGGTCAACGCCTGCTCGCTGACGTCACCACCCTCAAGCAGCAGTTGCTCGCACAGTCGCTGCCGCCAGAGCAACTGGTGAGCATCGTCGTGCGCAACCTCAACAGCCTCGCCGAGGTGCGCGCTGTCAGCGGCGAAGAAGAGCGCTACAGCCATAGCGATCTCAACGGTTTCGCCGCCAACGCGCAAACCGCGCACAAAATCGTCGACCTGTTGCGGCCGATGCTGAGCAAATCCGCCGCCGAGGTGCTGGCCACGGTCGACCAGTCGTTGAGCGACTTTGACAGCCAGCTCGACGCGCTCAAATCCGCCGACGGCTACGTCAGTTATGACGCCGTGACCGCCGTGCAACGCCAGCAGATCGCCGCCAAAGCCAAGGCTCTGGCCACGGCGCTGAATGGCATCGACCCCGCCCTCGGCCTCTCCGGCCTGTAAACAGAAGACGACCCGATGAACGATTCAGAACCCCTCAACCTGCAACGGCGCCGCGTGCTGATGGGCATGGGCGCCGCCGGTGTCGCCCTCGCCGGATCAGCCCTGAGCTGCCCGGCCATGGCCGCCGCGCCCGCGCAAGTCACCGAAGCGCCGAGCAGCGACAAGACCCAAGACCGCCACGATTTCCACGGATTGCACCAGACCGGAATCGTCACCCCCCGCCCGGCTTCCGGGATGCTGGTGGCGTTTGATGTGCTGGCCAGCGATCGCGAAGACCTCAAGCGGCTGTTCCGCACGCTGAATGAACGCATCGCATTTTTGATGAAGGGCGGCCCGGTCGCGCAAATCGATCCGAAACTGCCGCCGCCGGATTCCGGCATCCTCGGCCCGGTGGTCACCCCGGATAACCTGACCATCACTGTGTCTGTCGGCGAGTCGCTGTTTGACGAGCGCTTCGGTCTGGCAGCGGCAAAACCCAAACGCCTGCAACGCATGGTCGGCTTCCCCAACGATGCGCTCGATGCCGATTGCTGCCATGGCGACCTGAGCCTGCAGTTCTGCGCCAACACCGCCGACACCACCATTCACGCGCTGCGCGATATCGTCAAAAACCTCCCCGACCTGCTGCTGGTGCGCTGGAAACAGGAAGGCAGCGTACCGCCCCAAGCCCCGGCCAAACCCGGTGAACCTGCACAGTCGGCGCGAAATTTTCTCGGTTTTCGCGATGGCTCGGCCAACCCGGATTCCAACGACGCCAAGGCCATGGACCGTATCGTCTGGGTGCAACCGGGAAGCGACGAGCCAGCGTGGGCTGCCCATGGCAGTTATCAAGCGGTGCGCATCATCCGCAACTTCGTCGAACGCTGGGATCGCACACCGTTGCAGGAACAGGAAAGCATTTTCGGCCGGGTCAAAAGCAGCGGCGCGCCCATCGGCGGCCACAGCGAAAGTGAAGTGCCCGACTACAGCCAAGACCCGGCCGGCAAGCTGACCAAGCTCGATGCGCATATTCGCCTGGCCAACCCGCGTACCGCCGCGAGCCAAGCCAACTTGATCCTGCGCCGGCCGTTCAACTATTCAAACGGCGTCAACAAGAATGGCCAGCTCGATATGGGCCTGCTGTTCATCTGCTACCAGGCAGACCTGGAAAAAGGCTTTATCACCGTGCAGACCCGCCTCAACGGCGAGCCGCTTGAGGAATACCTCAAACCGGTCGGCGGCGGCTACTTCTTCACCCTGCCCGGCGTGACCGGCGATGACGATTTCATCGGTCGCTCGTTGTTGGCGGCCACCTCTCACAACAAAACCGCATGACACCCCACCGACACTGGAGCCGCCCCATGAAAAAAACGCCACTCGCGTTATTGCTGACCCTTGGTTTGCTCAACACCCCGCTGTCGGCGTTCGCCGCGACCGCGCCGCTGGATCTGGTGGGGCCGGTGTCGGACTACAAGATCTACGTGACCGAAAAGCTCGATGAACTGGCCAGCCACACCCAGCAGTTCACCGACGCGGTGAAAAAAGGCGACTTGGCCACCGCGCAAAAACTCTACGCGCCGACGCGGGTGTATTACGAATCGATCGAGCCGATTGCCGAGCTGTTCAGCGATCTCGATGCGTCCATCGACTCGCGCGTCGACGATCACGAGAAAGGCGTGAAGGCTGAAGATTTCACCGGGTTCCACCGGCTCGAATATTCCTTGTTCGCCGAGAAATCCACCCAGGGTCTGGAGGCATTGGCCGACGGTTTGAACAAGGACGTGCAGGATCTGCAAACGCGTGTTGCCGGCCTGACATTCCCGCCGGAGAAAGTCGTCGGCGGCGCTGCTGCGCTATTGGAAGAAGTCGCGGCGACGAAGATTTCCGGCGAGGAAGACCGCTACAGCCACACTGATCTGTACGACTTCCAGGGCAATATCGACGGCGCGAAGAAGATCGTCGACCTGTTTCGCCCCCAGATCGAGCAGCAGGACAAGGCATTCGTAGCAAAAGTCGACAAGAACTTCGCCACGGTGGACAGGATTCTGGCCAAGTACAAAACAGCGGATGGCGGCTTTGAAACCTACGACAAAGTGAAGGGCAACGACCGCAAGGCGCTGGTCGGGCCGGTGAATACGCTGGCGGAGGATTTGTCGATGATGCGGGGGAAGTTGGGGCTGAATTGACAGAACTGATTCGTCAGTAGAAAAGATCGCAGCCTTCGGCAGCTCCTGCATTGGCCGGTGTAAATCCTGTAGGAGCTGCCGAAGGCTGCGATCTTTTGCTTTTAGCGATCAAAGAATTCGATAGAGCAACCGCTCAATCCTCACCCGGCTTACGCGCTTGAGAAACTTCGCCACGCCGGCCGGATAATCCGGCAGTGTCTCCAGGGTCTGGAAACTGTCGATCCGCGTGGTATGACGAAAGATGTTTTCCAGCTCTTTCGCCCGAGGCTCCAGCCACTCGCCTTTCGGGTCTTCGATCAGCAGCGCATTTTCCAGGTCGAGGCGGAACGCCCGCGGATTGAGGTTATTGCCGGTCAGCAAGGTGTAGCGCTGATCGATCCACATGCCCTTGAGGTGATAAGTGTTGTCGCCGTCGCGCCACAGGTGCAGGTTCAACTGGCCGCTGTCGATGCTGTGTTGATGGCGTTTGGCGAATCGGCGCAGGCTGATCTCGTACAGATACGGCAGCGCGGCGATCACCTTGAACGGCTCGCTCGGCGGAATGTAGAAATCATTGGCGGTCTTGTCGCCGACCACGATGTCGATCTTCACGCCACGGGCCAGCGCACGGTTTATTTCACGAATCACGCCCAGCGGCAGGTTGAAGTAAGGCGTGCAGATGGTCAGCTGCTTTTGCGCGCTGGCAATGAGTTCGAGAATCGCCCGATTCAGCGGGTTGTTCTTGCCAACCCCGAGCAGCGGCGTGACCGACAGCCCTTCTTTGCTGGTGCTGCCGGCGCCGGTGTCGTAGGTCGCGTATTTGAGACGGCTGCGCAGGTCACCGATGTCATTGCGCAAACTGCGCGTGCTCGGCAGGTTCGGCAGGTCGAGGCGATGCACGGCTTTCGATTCGATCAGGCCATGCTTGACCAAATGATGCATCGAATCCGCCAGCTCGCGACTGCGCAGCACGTGGTAACGATCGAAGCGGTATTTGTCGAGCTTGTGCAGGTAGACGTTGTTCAGGCTGGCGCCGCTGTAGACCACCTTGTCATCGATGACGAAGCCTTTGAGGTGCAGCACGCCAAACAGCTCGCGGGTCTGCACCGGCACACCGTAGATCGGCACTTCGCTCTGATGCGAGCGGGTCATGTCCTGATACCAGGCGGCATTGCCCGGTTGTTTGCCGGCGCCGATCAGACCGCGCTGGGCACGCAACCAGTCGACCACCACGGCGATTTCCAGCTCGGGACGCTTGAGCTTGGCGGCGTGCAGGGCGTCGAGGATTTCCTGGCCGGCTTCGTCTTGCTGCAGATACAGCGCGACGATGTAGATGCGTTGCGTCGCTGCGGCGATTTGCTCGAGCAGGCAGCGTCGGAATTCGGCAGCGCTGGACAGAATGCTCACCGCCTCGGCGGTCAGCGCGAAGCTGCGCAGTTTAGGCAGCAGAGAACGTTTGAAAAGCAACGGCATAAGGCTCGCAAGGTTCGATTCCGAAGAGTTTGAGAGCTTACACCATCGTCTGCGCCGGGTCTCGTCGGTGTCCATAATGGCCCTTTCGCGGCTGTGCCTTCATCAACGCCAGCGGCGAAACCGGCGCTCCACAGAATCCGGTGCGGTGGGTGGCCAAAGAACACAAACACAAGCTGCTCGACTACCTGAGCGGGCTGTGTATCGAATATGGTGCCGAGGATCCGCAGCGGCTGGCCAGACAGTTGCTGATTCTGATTGAAGGCGCCATAACCGTAGGGCTTGTGATGGGTGATCACAGTGCCGCCGATGATGCGCAATGCATGGCGCAAAAATCATTTGGCCTGTAACGCTTAATAAGCCGGACTCGTTGTTCATACATTTAATGAATCAGGAGATTGAACATGTCGACCGCAGCTCAGGTACGTCCGCCATTGCCCCCTTTCAACCATGCGTCAGCCATCGAGAAAGTACGCCTCGCCGAAGATGGCTGGAACACCCGTGATCCGGAAAAGGTCTCGCTGGCCTACACCCTCGATACCCGATGGCGCAATCGCGCCGAGTTCGCCAACAACCGCGAAGAAGCCAAGGCGTTCCTCACGCGCAAATGGGCGAAGGAACTCGATTATCGTTTGATCAAAGAACTGTGGGCCTACTCTGATACGCGTATTGCGGTGCGTTATGCCTATGAATGGCACGACGATTCGGGCAACTGGTTCCGCTCCTACGGCAACGAGAATTGGGAGTTCGATGACAATGGCCTGATGTTCCAGCGCTATGCCTGCATCAACGACATGCCGATCAAGGAAAGCGAACGCAAGTTTCACTGGCCGCTGGGCCGCCGTCCGGATGATCATCCGGGGCTGAGCGAACTCGGCCTCTAAAGGCTACTCACCCCTGTGTAGGAGCTGCCGAAGGCTGCGATCTTTGCGCTTCCCACGCGCAGCAGCCGGAACGCTCTGCGTCCTAGAAGATCGCAGCCTTCGGCAGCTCCTGCACAGGAACGTGTCCAGACCATAATTGACGACGGCATGCTCTGGCTCGCCGCAACAGTTGGATACAGGTAACATAACCGCCCTCCCGCAGCTCCCGTTCTGCGCCCTGCCGAATAAGCCGACTCCATGCCTTTCGAACTCAGCGTTGACCTCACCACCCTGGCCATTCTGGCCGCCGTTGCCTTCCTTGCCGGTTTCATTGATGCCATTGCTGGCGGTGGTGGGCTGTTGACCACGCCGGCGCTGCTGACAGCGGGCCTGCCGCCGCATCTGGTACTGGGCACCAACAAACTGAGTTCGACCTTCGGCTCGGCGACCGCCAGTTTCACCTTCTACAAGCGCAAACTGTTTCACCCGCGCCAGTGGACCCACGCGATTGTCGGCACTTTGGTCGGCGCGCTGACCGGTGCGGTCGTTGCGCACTACCTGCCTGCCGAGTGGCTGAACAAGATGCTGCCGGTGATCGTCTTCGCTTGTGGTGTGTATCTGCTGTTTGGCGGCACGCCCAAAGCGCCGCTGGACAGCGACGCACCGATCAAGAAGAAATGGCAGTCGACCCAGGGTTTCAGCCTCGGCTTCTACGATGGCGTGGCGGGTCCAGGGACGGGCGCGTTCTGGACAGTAAGCAGTCTGCTGCTGTACCCGATCGATCTGGTCAAGGCCAGCGGCGTGGCGCGCAGCATGAACTTTGTCAGCAACATCGCGGCGCTGTCGGTGTTCATTTTCTCCGGTCAGGTCGACTGGATCATCGGCCTGTGCATGGGCCTGTCGGTGATGGTCGGGGCCTTCTTCGGCGCACGCACGGCAATCAGCGGCGGCGCCAAATTCATTCGTCCGGTGTTCATCACCGTAGTGCTTGGCCTGACCGTGCGCCTAGCCTGGCAGCACTGGTTCAGCGTGGACTAAGCGCCGGGCCACGTAGACATCGATCAGGTAACGGGCAATCGAACGCGACGCTGGCAACGGCGGCAAGTCATGTACGTTGAACCACTGGGCGTCCTCGATTTCATCTTCCTGACAGACAATTTCGCCACCGGCGTATTCAGCATGGAAGCCGAGCATCATCGAATGCGGGAACGGCCAGCACTGGCTGCCGATGTACTGGATGTTCTTCACTTCGATCTGCACCTCCTCGCGTACTTCACGAATCAGGCACTCCTCGGCCGACTCCCCCGGCTCGGCGAAACCGGCCAGCGTGCTGTAGACCCCGGTAACGAAACGCGGCGAACGCGCCAGAAGGATCTCGTCGCCACGCGTGATCAGCACGATCATGCTCGGTGAGATGCGCGGATAGTTGCGTAGATCGCACGGCTGGCAATACATCGCCCGCTCACGCGGCACTTGCGTCATGGGCTGGCCGCAGTTGCCGCAGAAGCGATGTTCGCGTGCCCAAGTACCAATCTGTGCGGCATAACCGAGCACTTTGTACACCGTGTGATCGCCCTCGAGCATGAACGCTCGCAGGCCTTTCCAACCGCAACCGGGCACCTCGCTGACACTGCGCAACTCCAGCAGGTACACCGGTTCGCCGTCGAGATGACCTATGCCATGCTCGGCGAGGACTGAGAGGTCCTGGCGCTTGAGCCATTCGCGCGGGAACAGCGCGCCGTTGTCATCGAACAGAAAGCCTTCCGGGCTGCGCGCTACGGCCCAGCCGCCGGGTTGATCGGTGTCGAGTACTGCAGTGGTCCAGCGAGAGGTCATGGTTTGGTCAATCCAGAAATTCGGGTTTCTGTTTGCTCATGTGGGCGGCCATGGCCACGCGCAAATCGGTGGATTGCAGCATGGCGGCGTTCCAGGTGGCAACGTATTCGAGACCATCGTCGATGCGGTGGTCACGCATGTAGCTGATCATTTCCTTGGTGCCGGTCACGGCAATCGGCGACTTCGCCGCGATGGCACGGGCGATGTCGAACACGCCTTCGAGCAGCGTGTCCTTGTCGCTGTAGACGCGATTGACCAGCCCCATGCTGCGCGCTTCATCGGCCCCAAAGGCGCGACCGGTGTAAGCCAGTTCACGCAGCATGCCGTCTCCGATGATCCGCGGCAACCGCTGCAACGTGCCGACGTCAGCGGCCATGCCGATATCGATTTCCTTGATCGAGAACTGCGCGTCCTCGGCGGCGTAGCGCATATCACACGCTGCGATCAGATCGATCGCTCCGCCCAGGCAATAACCCTGAATGGCAGCGAGCACCGGTTTGCGGCAATTATCCACGGCATTGAAGGACGCTTGCAGATTGAGGATCTTGCGCCGCAGCAGACGTGCATTGCGGCCTACGTCCTTGCCCAGTTCATTGGCAACGCCGGCGAGCATCATCAGATCGATACCGGAAGAGAAATGTTTGCCGTTACCGCTGAGCACCACTACGCGGACTTCATCGGTATCGTCGATCCATTGGAAAATCTCGACGATCTCGCTCCAGAACGCCGTGTTCATCGCGTTGATCTTTTCCGGGCGATTGATCTGCACATGCGCGATGTTGTCAGCCAGTTCGACGCTGAAGGCGGAGTATTGAGTCATGGCAGAAATCCTTTACCGGGGCTGAAAAATAAGGCCCGAACTATAACAAGGCAAGGGGGCGGCGGTTCGGCCAAATACGGGACTGACCGTCATGATTCCGTAGGAGCTGCCGCAGGCTCCGATCTTTCGGAACGTTGCGCTTCACAAGACCACAAGATCGCAGCCTTCGGCAGCTCCTGCACAGGTATGCCTCAGATCGAGGGTTTCAGCCCCAGCCTGTACAACGAGCCATTCTCTTCATCCGTCAGCACATACAGATATCCATCCGGGCCCTGCCGGACATCGCGGATACGCTGATTCAGCTCACCCAGCAAACGCTCCTCATGCACGACCTTGTCGCCATCGAACTGCAGGCGAATCAGCTCTTGCGTCACCAGCGCACCGATGAATGCATTGTGCTGCCAGGGTTTGAAGCGATCGGCGTCGTAGAACGCCATGCCGGTAACGCCGGGCGATTTTTCCCAGACATGATGCGGGGTCACGGTGCCTTCAGCAGTTTTACCCTGCGCTTCCGGAATCGGCTGCATCGAGTAATTGATGCCATGGGTCGCTAACGGCCAGCCATAGTTCTTGCCGCGCTCGATGATGTTCACTTCATCGCCGCCACGCGGCCCGTGCTCGTTCTCCCACAACGTGCCGGTCCACGGATTGAGCGCCGCGCCCTGCGGGTTACGCAGGCCGCAGGCCCAGATTTCCGGCCGAACGCCGGATTGGCCAACGAAAGGGTTATCGTCCGGCACCTTGCCATCGGGGAAGAGGCGTACGACCTTGCCTTGCAACTTGTCGAGATCCTGCGCAGTCGGCCGGTCGTTGTTCTCTCCCAGGGTGACAAACAGATACCCGTCGCGATCGAACACCAGACGAGAACCGAAATGGTTGCTTACCGACAGTTTCGGTTCCTGACGGAAGATCACGTTGAAGTCCTTCAGCGTCTTCAGGTCTTCGGAAAGTCGCCCGCGCCCGACCGCTGTGCCTGCCTTGCCGCCTTCTCCGCCGCCCTCGGCATAGGACAGATAAACCATGCGGTCCTGCTTGAAGTCCGGCGACAGCACCACGTCTAGCAAGCCGCCCTGCCCCTTTGCCCAGACTTGTGGCACGCCACTGATCGGCTCCGACAATTTGCCGTCCTTGCTCACCACGCGCAGATGGCCCGGGCGCTCGGTCACCAAGATGCCCGCCTGATCAGGCAGAAACGCCAGCGCCCACGGATGTTCCAGGCCTTGGGCAATGGTGGTGACTTCAAGAATGCCCTGCTCGCTTTTCAGCTCTTTGGGCGCGGCGGCGAACGCCGAAGCATTGATCAGCGCGGCGGCGCAGCAGGTGGCTAGAAGGGTTTTACGCAACATGCACGATTCCTTTTGTTCGTGTGAAGGGCCGACAGAACCGCAGTCCTGCCGTTCAACGGTTGCTGCCGGTGCTCCGGGAGGGCGGGTTGGGAATGAAGGTCGGCGGATGGCTCGGTACCGAGCGAATGGGCTGGCCATTGCCGATGCCGCGATTGTCGACGGTTGGCTGACGAGGCACGGGAACGGTATTGGGCCCGCGCAGGGGCGGATTGCTGGGCTGGGTGCCCTGCATGCTGTTGGGATTGGCCCGGCGGATCGGGCTGTTGTAGGGATTGTTGCTGTTGCCGGTGGGGCTTTGCGCCAGCACGATGTCGGCATGAACGAGACCGCCACTGAGGGCCAGGACGGCGATGCCAATCAGAAACCGGTTCATGAGCGATGCCTCTCAACGTACGTGGACTAGAGCCTTGGAGCCCACGCTACGCCGTGGGTTCGGATTTGTTAACCCTCGTGTCTCAAACAACATGTAACACGGCTTGACCGTACCGCTGAAAGCCCCGCAATGACTGGAAACTTTCTCGCCGCGCCACGGGTCACCTGATCATCACTCGGAGGACAGGTCATGGCTCGGGCAATCTGGAAAGGCGCAATCAGTTTTGGACTGGTACACATCCCCGTGGCGCTGGTTTCAGCGACGTCGTCGCAAGGCGTGGACTTCGATTGGCTCGACAGCCGCAGCATGGATCCGGTGGGCTATAAACGCATCAACAAGGTCACCGGCAAGGAAGTCACCAAAGAAAACATCGTCAAAGGTGTAGCCTACGAAAAAGGCCGGTACGTGGTGCTCAGCGAGGAGGAGATCCGCTCGGCGCACCCCGTTTCGACGCAAACCATCGACATTTTCTCTTTCGTCGACGCTGAGCAGATTCCGCTGCAGAACATCGACACGCCGTACTATCTGGCGCCGGACAAACGCGGCGGCAAGGTCTACGCATTGCTGCGCGAAACCTTGAGCAAAACCAACAAGGTCGCCCTAGCCCGCGTCGTCCTGCACACCCGGCAATATCTGGCGGCGCTGATGCCGCTCGAGTCGGCGCTGGTGCTGGTGAAACTGCGCTGGCCACAGGAGGTGCGCAGCCTTGATGAGCTGGCGCTGGGCAGCGAAGTGACCAAGCCGCAACTGGCCAAAGGCGAACTGGACATGGCCAAACGTCTGGTTGAAGACATGACGTCGGAGTGGACGCCTGAAGACTACAAGGACGAGTTCGAAGACAAGATCATGGCGCTGGTTGAGAAAAAGGCCCACGAAGGCAAGATCGAGGACGTCGAGACCGCCACTGGCGAGGAAGAACGCAAGACTGCCGATGTTATCGACTTGACGGAGCTGCTCAAGCGCAGCCTCGGCGGCAAGGCACCGGCCAAGCCCAAGGCCAAATCGACCAGTAAGGCGGCGCCGGCGAAGAAGCCCCGCAAAGCGTCTGGGGAATAAGGGTGGAGTCAGGCCGAGACGTGTTGAATGTGAACCAGCATTCGCGAGCAAGCCCCCTCCCACAGGGTTCGGAGTCGAATGCAATATTTGCATTCACCCAAATCAAGCGTGGGAGCGGGCTTGCTCGCGAAGAGGCCAGCAATGACACGGTAAACCTTCAGATCAGAATAAAGGTTGCCAGGTGGAGCCAGAACCAAACGTGTTGGATGTGAACCAGCATTCGCGAGCAAGCCCCCTCCCACAGGGTTCGGAGTCGAATGCAATATTTGCATTCACCCAAATCAAGCGTGGGAGCGGGCTTGCTCGCGAAGAGGCCAGCAATGACACGGTAAACCTTCAGATCAGAATAAAGATTGCCAACAACGCGGCAAAAATCGCCCATTTCTCCAGGTAATACCGCGTACGGTTGCGCTTCTTCAGCTCTTTGCCACGCAAACGAACTTTGTAGATTCTGGTAAACAAGCGGTTGATGGCACCGGTCTTGTCTCCTGCATCATTTGGTGCGCCCGCCGCTGACATCACCGTGCGGCTGAACCAGCGGTTGAAGGCGGCGGCCCAGCGATATTTCAGCGGTCGCTCGATATCGCAGAACAGAATGATGCGGTTCTGGTCGGTAGTGTTTTCTGCGTAATGAATAAACGTCTCGTCGAACATTACCGCTTCACCATCGCGCCAGTGATAGTTCTCACCGTCGACATTGATGTAGCAGCCAGGATCGTTTGGCGTATCCAGACCCAGGTGATAGCGATAGGAACCGGCATAGGGATCACGGTGGCGCACCAGTTTCGAGCCCGGTGGCAGTTCGGCAAACATCGCTGCTTTGATCGAGCCGATACTTTGCACCAGTTCGGTGGTGCGCGGGCACAGTTTCATCGCCGATGGGTGACTGTCGCCGTACCATTTGAGGTAGAAGCGCTTCCAGCCAGTCTTGAAGAAAGAGTTGAAACCGACATCGTCATATTGGTTCGAGCGCTTGATCTCGCCGGCACGCAGCAGGTTCTGGCCTTCCTCGCGGATCTCTTGCCAGTGCGCCTGCAACGGGCTCAGGTCGGGAAAATCAGCCGGATTCAGATACGGCTTGTTGGGCATCTTCGAAAACAGATAGAGGAAGCAGTTGATCGGCGCGAGAAACGTCGAGTGGTCACTCAATTGCCGCCCCAGCTTGTGGCGCACGCGTCCACGTAAATGGACGTAGGCAATAGAGATGACATAAACAGCGGCGATGATGAGTTTCACGGAAAAGGGTCACACGTCAAAAGTGAACAAACTGCGCGCGTGGCGGCCTGGGGCCCAGCGTCTTCTGCAGCGGTCTTGATGCACAGGGCGCGTCCTTGGCCCGCGCCGTTTCGGGCGCTCGGTGAATGGGTGGCATTTTAGCCACACTTTGTAACCGGTAGTGAACTCTCAACTGTGAAAAACTGTCTCGCGCATCTATCGTGCAATACCGGCGCCGGGGTAAAAGCAGGCGCAACGCCCGTTGCTCATTTCGAGGGAACCACCCTTCGCAGACGCTCCTCTATCGCTTATCAACAACGGGAGGAACCCCCATGATCGCCCCACAAACCGGTATGAAACCAGGTCAGCGCTATCGCATTGAAAGCGTCGAACGCGCGCCGCAATTCTCTGGCTTTTTCCTCGACGGGAAGTATTACCTGGGCCCTGAATTGCAGACCGCCGTCGGCTGGCTTGAAGGGCAGACTTTTTTTTACGATCAACTTGATCCGACCGGTGAACCGGTTTATCCGGACAGGATTGCCGGGACTATCGAGGGGCTGACGCTGGTGATGCCGGACGGTTTGCGGCTGGAGATTGAAGAAGCGCCCTATCAGGCTGAACCCGCGGCACCCGTGCGCGCGTCTCTCGCCGGACGCCTCGAGCGTCTCTCGCGCCAGCCCATACGCCCTTCGCCGCTGCTGGTCGCCGGAGCTGCGATGCTAGTGGGGGTTTGTCTGCTGACGATTTCGCGCATCAGAAATCGATAAGGACCACCGCGCGAGCAGTGGCCCAACCGTCGGTCACTGCTCGCGGGTTACCGTCAGCGCGACCACAGCGATGCGTTCGGCGCGTTCATATTCAGGCTTGAGCAATTCTTCACTGAACACGTCCGGGTCGAGTTCGCGATACGTCCATCCGAAACGCTCGCCCTTAAGCAGCGGCGCCACCGCGTCGCGGAACGGATCCTGGCCGGCCACAATCGCCACGCCGGTATACACCAGCAAAGTGCCGCCGATTTCCAGACGCGGCAAAGCTTCACGCACGATACGCACCGACAAGCCCTCGCCCAGCGCCCCGCCGCCGTGGCGATAAGCGCGTAGTTGCTCGTCGTTCATGTACGGCGGATTGGCGATGATCAGATCGAACTGGCCTTCGACGCTGGCCAGCAGATCGCTGTGATACACCGACACGTTGCTGGCCCCGGCCAACTCTGCGTTGACCGCGCTCAAGCGCAAAGCCTGAGGATTGATGTCCACCGCCAACACCTCGGCGTCCGGGCGCGATCTGGCGATGAGCACCGCCCCGGCGCCACTGCCGCAACCGATATCCACCGCGCGCCGGATCGGCGAAAAACGTTGCTGCAATTGCGCTTCGATGGCCTGGGCGAAACGGTAAGTATCCGGCCCGAAAAACACCGCATCGCTTGCCGTGGTCGGGAACGCCGAGTGGGCGAACAGGCGTTCATTAAGCGTCGACCAACGAACATGACTGCGCCACACCGCTCCATCGCGTTCGACTACGCCGGCCTGCTCCAGACTGGCCAACTCGCCTGCCCTGAACAACTCTGAGGGAAACGGCATCGACCAGCCGAATACGTCGCGCAGATCCTTCGCCAACGGCGTGGCAAAGCGCTGAAGCACGCGCTCATGGGTCAATGGTGTTGGAGTAATGAAGTGATAACCACTGGCGAGCAGGCGCTTGCCCAGCTCGAACAGCGCTCTGTCCGATGTTTCTTGTGCCGACATGAAGCCTCCTTGTTTCAACGCAAGCGAGCGCGTAATTGCATGAAGCGACGCGTCGCGAAAAGTCCGGCCGGACGCCAGTGCCGCTGCGGTTGCAACCACGGCAGCAAAATCTCCATTTGCTCGGCGGCAGGCTTGTCAGCGAGTGCGGCTTCGAGGTTCAAAAGATCGGCGTCATCGTCGAAGGCCTCTTCGACGGGGGCATCTCGGCGCACGTAGGGCCGAGGTCGGGATGCAGGGCAATCCTGGGTGATCCAGTCGCGTAACAGCTGCTTTTCATAGCCATTGAACACGCCGAACATTGCCGCATCGCTGCCGTCGATCAACCGCCAGAAACGACTTTCTTCTACAGCCTCGCCGCGCTTGATCCAGCTTTTGCGCTCCAGCGCCGAGAGAAATTCACCCATTTGCCCCGGCGTGGCCAGCCATTGGTTGATCGTGCGGTTTTCGATGCGGCAGTAATCGGAATGCATGTGCCGGCCAAAGACCGCTTTGCGCTCAAGCATGGCGATGACTTCCTGCTGCAGGTCGAATTCCTTGATCACGGCGGTGGTGCCTTTGCCCACATCATTGAGGCGGTAACCGACGGCCATGCGCCGATAGAACTCGTCGCGCCCGGCGCCCAGCGGCATCAGTCCAAGCATCGATTGCACAGCCTTGCGCGCATGGCCGGTGCTGGCGTTGTCAATGGTTACATGCAGGCGGAAATAGTGAGGGTCGATGCCCAGCTCCGCCAGCTCATAGGCACTGATCAACAAGTGCAGCGGCAGTTGCTCGTAGCCGAGGTTGAAGCCAATGACTTCAGGCAGAAACTGGCTGCCGAAGCGCCCCAGCGCCAGTTGCACTGCCCCCTGCAGGAAATATTCATCGGCGAGTCCGCTCAAATCGGAGCAATCATGCTCGGCCAGCAATTTGCGATAGATCACCACATGGTTCTGCCGTGGCACGCCCTCGCCGAGTTCTTCCAGGTAAGTGTCGAGAAGATCGTCGAGACGCGGATCCTGCCACTGCGGCAGCAGCCCGGCCAGCCAGGCGCCATCAACCTCTTTGGTCGGTGCCACATGCAAGATGAAGTACAACGCGTGGGATTTGTTGCGGAAATAGCGGCGCGGCGCGCCCTGCTGGCGTTGCTCAAGATAATCGGCGAATTCGCCCGCCACCTTGGCGCTGCGGGTTTCCGACCACTGCAGCAGCGCTTCGGCACTGCCCGGCAAGTCGTCAGGCAGCGCAGCCGCTTTGCTCAATTGCCGGCGCAGAAAATCCAGCGCGACGCGGTCAACTGTGGAGTCTTCCGCCAACAATCGGTCATAGAGCCGGCGCTCGGTATCCGCCGGCGTGGATGTTTTACCCGAAGACTTCCTGGTCGGGATTTCGATCAGCGACATGACTCATTCCCCTGCGTTATTGGCATTGCCTATAAACGAAAGAGTGATTGGTGCTGATAAAAATTCCTTTTTTGTGTGAGGCGATCGCTCAGTGGCGTGCGTAATTTTCTAACCCAATGCAGTGTCAAGAAACATCATCACACCGAAACCGAGCATCAGCCCGAGCGTCGCAGGCGTCTCATGGCCGTTGCGGTGAGTTTCCGGAATCACTTCATGGGACACCACGAAGATCATCGCGCCCGCAGCCAGGCCCATCGCCACCGGAAAGCCCAACGCGAAACTGTTGGTGATACCCAGGCCAATAATCGCGCCCAACGGCTCCATCAATCCCGAAGCGGCGGCAATCAACGCTGCACGCCCGGCCGAAATGCCGGTGACCCGCAGCGCCAACGCCACAGCCAGGCCTTCGGGAATGTCCTGAATAGCGATGGCAGTGGTCAGCGGCAGACCGATCTTCATGTCGCCGGTGGCGAAGCTGACGCCGATCGCCATGCCTTCCGGCAGGTTGTGCAGGGTAATGGCAAGCACAAACAGCCAGACCCGGTTGAAACGCTTTGCCTCCGGCCCGCGCCGCCCGCTCTGTTCATGTTCGTGAGGGACGAAACGGTCAAGGCCGACCATCAGCGCCACGCCCAGGGCCATGCCGGCAACAACGACAGCAGCGGCAAGCATGGGGCTGCTCAGCGCCTCTTTCGCCGCCGCGATGCCCGGCAGGATCAGGGAAAAGGAACTGGCCGCCAACATCATCCCCGCCGCAAACCCGAGCATGCTGTCCTGGGTTCGCGAAGTGATCGCGCGCAAAGCCAGTGCCAATAAGGCACCGACTGCCGTAGCGGCGAAACCCGACAGCCCGCCGAGCGTCGCGAGGCGCAAGGTGTCGCGCCCCGTACTCACCAGGCCGGTGTAGCCGCTGATCAGCAACAACACGGTTACACCGACCAGGGTCAGCCAGAAAATGCGCCCTCCCCAGCCCGTGCGCGACAGGTTCACAAACCATGCTCGCACGGGAGCTGCGAACGAAGATGACGGTAGCGCCATGAAAACTCCTCAGGTTCAAGTGGCCGGTGCGAACGGCGTGGTTTCATCCAGCTGTGCCAGCGGCACATCGCTGCCACCCGGCGTGAGAATCACCTTGCGGCATTCTTCCTGTTTTTTATTGAAGATCTTGTAACCTTCGGCGGCCTGCTCCAGCGACAGCCTGTGAGTGATGATCGCTTCGGGCTGCAACTTGCCGGTCTCGATGTAACCGAGCAACTCCGGCAGAAAGCGCTGCACATGAGTCTGGCCCATTTTGAAGGTGAGCCCCTTGTCAAAGGCATCACCGAACATGAAGCCATGGATGAAGCCGGCATAAACGCCCGGAACGCTGACCACACCGCCGCGCCGTACGGCCGCAATGCACTGGCGCAAGGCTTTACCGCTGCTGCCTTCGAGCTTGAGTGTAGCCATCACCGTTTCGGTGGTGCTGCCCTTGGCTTCAAGGCCCACGGCATCGACCACCGCATCGACGCCACGATGGCCCGCGGTCTGGCTGACGATGGTGTCGGCCGGGTCATCGTCCTCATCGAAGTTGATTGGAATCACCCCGTAAGTGCGCTGGGCATAATCGAGACGGTACTGGTGATGATCGACCATAAAGATCTGCTCGGCGCCGAGCATTCGGGCGCAGGCAGCGGTCAGCAAACCGACCGGCCCGGCGCCATAGATCGCCAGACTCGAACCCTGGACGACGCCAGCGTTGATCACAGCTTGCCAGGCGGTGGGCAGGATGTCGGAGAGAAACAACACTTTTTCGTCCGAGAGCGTGCCCGGCACCTTGAACGGGCCGGTGTTGGCTTTCGGCACGCGTACCAGTTCCGCCTGGCCGCCGGGAATCCCGCCGTAGAGACGGCTATAGCCGAACAGCGCTGCCGGTGGCGGAATCATTTTCTTGTTCAGCGCCGCGCCGGGGCCTTCGTTGGTCGTCTCGCAAGCGGCGTAAAGCTCTTGCTGACAGAAGAAGCAATCGCCACAGGCGATCACGAAGGGAATCACCACACGGTCGCCGCGCTGCACGGCGGTGACGGCGGGTCCGGTTTCTTCGACGATGCCCATGAACTCATGGCCGAAAATATCGCCGTGTTCGACGGTGGGTATTTTGCCCCGATACAGGTGCAAGTCCGACCCGCAAATGGCGGTGGCGGTGACCCGCAGGATGATATCGTCGGCGGCTTCAAGTTTCGGGTCCGGTACGGTTTCAACACGCACATCATGGACGCCGTGGTAGGTCATTGCTCGCATGGCTTGATCCTCACTCGATTGAACGAAATGGCTGCTGCTCCACTTTCCGAAGTGAAAAGGGCCGAGTGAGTTCATTCGGGTTTTCAAGATTTTGATCAGCGGATACTCCGCGTCCGTCTGAGCAGCCGAGGCAGCTGCCTGTTTGCCTGCCATATAACTGCCGTCTGAGTTATGCGACAATGCGCGCCAATGTCCAACAAGAACCCCGTACTCGTCGCTCAGCAGCTTGCCTTCAACGGCCCCAGTTGCGGTCGGCTTATGCGCGTTGGCTCAACTCAAGCACAGACTGGGGGGAGCTGGAAAAGCTCCGGATTGGTACTCAAATCTGTACCAGGCACCAAAGACCAGCTCTAACCCATTGATAGGTAAGGTAATTGATCTCCACAGCTAACATCACGATGCAGTTTGGCGCCAAGCCGCTGTTCGAAAACGTTTCGGTCAAATTCGGCGCAGGCAATCGCTACGGCCTGATCGGTGCCAACGGTTGCGGCAAGTCGACCTTCATGAAAATCCTCGGCGGCGATCTCGATCCGTCCGGCGGTCAGGTCATGCTCGAGCCGAACGTGCGTCTGGGTAAGCTGCGCCAGGATCAGTTCGCCTACGAAGAATTCACCGTGATCGACACCGTGATCATGGGTCACGAAGAGCTGTGGAAGGTCAAGGCCGAGCGCGATCGCATCTACTCGCTGGCAGAAATGTCCGAAGAAGACGGCATGGCTGTTGCGGAGCTGGAAACCGAATTCGCCGAGATGGACGGTTACACCGCCGAATCCCGTGCCGGCGAGCTGTTGCTGGGTCTGGGCATTCCGCTGGAGCAGCATTTCGGCCCGATGAGCGAAGTCTCGCCAGGCTGGAAACTGCGCGTGTTGCTGGCGCAGGCACTGTTCTCCGATCCGGAAGTGTTGTTGCTCGACGAACCGACCAACCACCTGGACATCAACACCATTCGCTGGCTGGAAAACATCCTGACTCAGCGTAACAGCCTGATGATCATCATCTCCCACGACCGTCACTTCCTGAACAGCGTGTGCACGCACATGGCTGACCTGGATTACGGCGAGCTGCGTCTGTTCCCGGGCAACTACGACGAATACATGACCGTGGCGACCCAGTCCCGCGAGCAACTGCTGTCGGACAACGCCAAGAAGAAAGCGCAGATTTCCGAGCTGCAATCGTTCGTCAGCCGCTTCTCGGCCAACGCCTCGAAAGCCAAGCAGGCCACCTCCCGCGCCAAGGCGATCGACAAGATCCAGCTGGCCGAGGTCAAGCCTTCGAGCCGCGTCAGCCCGTTCATTCGTTTCGAGCAGAACAAAAAGCTGCACCGTCAGGCAGTCATGGTCGAGAAAATGGCCAAGGGTTTCGACGGCAAGCCACTGTTCAAGGATTTCAGCTTCCAGGTTGAAGCAGGCGAGCGCGTCGCGATCATCGGCCCGAACGGTATCGGCAAAACCACCTTGCTGCGCACTCTGGTGAACGAACTGACCCCGGACGCCGGTAGCGTGAAATGGACCGATGCCGCTGAGCTGGGCTACTACGCTCAGGACCACGCCCACGACTTCGAAGACGACGTCACCCTGTTCGACTGGATGGGTCAGTGGACTCAGGGCGAGCAGATGATTCGTGGCACCCTGGGCCGCATGCTGTTCTCCAACGACGAGATCCTCAAGTCGGTCAAGGTCATCTCCGGTGGTGAGCAAGGTCGCATGCTGTTCGGCAAGCTGATTCTGCAAAAGCCGAACGTGCTGATCATGGACGAGCCGACCAACCACCTGGACATGGAATCGATCGAAGCGCTGAACCTGGCGCTGGAAAACTACCCGGGCACGTTGATCTTCGTCAGCCACGACCGTGAGTTCGTATCGTCCCTGGCCACCCGCATCATCGAGCTGAGCCCGAACGGCGTGACCGACTTCAGCGGCACTTATGACGACTACCTGCGTAGCCAGGGCGTCGTTTTCTAAGAGCAGCCGCGAGTTTCAAGCGGCAAGCTGCAAGTTGAAAGCCCTGTCCATGTGACGGGGCTTTTTGCATTCGGCGTTTGGGAATTGTGGGTGCGCAGATATTCGCGAGCAGGCTCGCACGTTGATCGTTCCCACGCTCCGCGTGGGAATGCAGCCCGGGACGCTCCGCGTCCCAACCACAGACGCGGAGCGTCCATGGCGGCGTTACCACGCAGAGCGTGGGAACGATCATTAAGGTGAAGTAGTTAGCCTGCTTTCATTTATCTCAGCCCCGCGCCATGATGTCGGCAACTCTCCCACCGCCGCCCGCGAACGAGTGCTCATGTCTGCGCAGCCACTGCCACCACAAAGCTCCCTGGCGATCACCCTGCAGATCGTCTCCATCGTTTTCTACACTTTCATCGCCTTCCTCTGCATCGGTTTGCCGATCGCCGTGTTGCCCGGTTATGTCCACGAGCAACTGGGTTTCAGCGCGATCATTGCCGGCCTGGTCATCGGTTCGCAGTATCTGGCCACCCTGCTCAGCCGGCCAATGGCCGGGCGCATGTCGGACACGCTTGGGACCAAACGGGCGATCATTTATGGCTTGTGGGGGATTGTGCTCAGTGGCGCGCTGACGTTGTTGTCGACCTTGCTGCAAAGCTTTGCGCTGACCAGCCTGTTGATCCTGATCGCCGGGCGCCTGCTGCTCGGTATAGCCCAAGGCTTGATCGGCGTCGGCACCATCAGTTGGTGCATGGGCCAGGTCGGTGTCGAGCACACGGCCAAATCCATCGGCTGGAACGGTATCGCCTCCTACGGCGCGATTGCCATTGGCGCGCCGCTGGGCGTGGTGATGGTCGCTGAATACGGCTTTGTCAGTCTTGGCATCGTGCTGTCGGCGTTGGCGGCAGGTGCGTTGTGGTTAATCCGCAACAAGCCCTCGGTGCCCGTGATCCGTGGCGAGCGCCTGTCGTTCTGGGCGGTGTTCGGCAAGATTGCGCCGTACGGCACCAGCCTGACACTCGCCTCGATCGGCTACGGCACGCTGACCACGTTCATCACCCTTTATTACCTCAACCGAGGCTGGACTGGCGCGGCGTACTGCCTGACGGTATTTGGCGTGTGCTTCATTCTGTCGCGGCTGCTGTTTATTTCGGCGATTGCCCGCTTTGGCGGGTTTGCCTCGGCTATCGTCTGCATGACGGTGGAAACCGTCGGCCTTGTGCTGCTGTGGCTGGCGCCTTCCACCGCGTATGCGTTGATTGGTGCAGGGCTGGCGGGTTTCGGGCTGTCGTTGGTTTACCCGGCGCTGGGGGTTGAAGCAATCAAGCAAGTGCCGAGTTCGAGTCGCGGGTCAGGCTTGGGGGCATATGCCGTATTCTTCGATCTGGCCCTGGCGATTGCCGGGCCGTTGATGGGCGCGGTGGCATTGAATCTGGGCTATTCGTGGATTTTTTTCAGCGCAGCACTGTTATCCGTGACCGGACTGGGCCTGACCTTGCTGCTCAAGCGCCGGGCGATGCCCTGACTCTGGACACCGCTAACTGAGCACATCGACCCAATCCTTTTTGTTCGCAGCAACCGATCATCAGCGCCATCCCAATTGCCGCCGGCTCTGACCATGATCAACTGCGCCCCCTCGCGCCTCACCCTGCTTGCACTGTTCTGCAGCCTCAGCGCTAGCGCCTGCGCCGATGGTTTTTTCGACGATGCGAAAAGCGATGTGCTGCTGCGCAACTTTTACCTGAACAACGATTACCGTTCGCCAACGCCTGCCGGGGAAAATTACAAACAGGAGTGGGCCCAGGGTTTTATCGGCAATTTCTCATCCGGTTTCACAAAAGGCACGGTCGGCTTTGGCATCGACGCCCACGCCTTCGTCGGTTTGAAACTCGACGGCGGCAAGGGCCACTCAGGTACCGGCCTGCTACCGGTCGACAGCGATGGCCGCAGCGAAGATGACTATTCCAGCGCAGGCGGCGCCTTCAAGCTGAAAGTCTCGCGCACTACCCTGACCTTCGGCGAAATGACTGTGGAGACCCCGGTCTTCGACACGTCCGACAAACGCCTGCAACCGGAATACGCTACAGGCTTTCTGCTCAACAGCACCGAGTTCGAAAACGTCAATCTGGTTGGCGGGCACTTTACTGCGTTCAAGAATCAGGACAGTTCCTCCGGTAAAGACGATTTCTACGGTTACGGCGCCAGCACCGAAGCGGGCGGGATCAGCTTCGTCGGCGCCGACCTGTTCAGCAGCAACCCGGTCGGCGGCGCGCTCTACGCCTCCGAGTTGAGCGACACCTGGCACCAGTACTACGGCAACCTGCACTTCAAACAGTCCGGCGTGCTGCTCGACGCTAACCTCTACCACACCCGCGACACCGGCCGCGCATTGGCTGGCGAGATCGATAACACTGCCTTCAGCCTCTCCGGTAAATACAGCTTCGGCGCCCACGCGGTGATGCTTGGCTGGCAACGCATCAATGGCGACACGCCGTTCGATTTCGTCGGTGGCGACTCGATCTACCTGGCCAACTCAATCAAATACGCCGACTTCAACGGCGCCAACGAACGCTCATGGCAGGCCCGCTACGACCTCGACCTCGGCGCCTTCGGCCTTCCCGGGCTGAACTTCATGACCCGCTACGTCCGTGGCAGCCACATCGACGGCAGCCATGCGCCCAGGGGCGGTGCGTACAACCCGTTCGACGCCGACAGCGGCGGCTATCAACCGCAACAGGGTGATGGCGGCAAGCATTGGGAACGCGACATCGACTTGAAATACGTCGTCCAGTCCGGCGCCGCAAAAGACTTGTCGGTGCAACTCTCCCACGTCACCCACCGCGCCAACGAAGCCCAGGCCGGCGATGACATTGACCGGATTTACGTGGTCATCCAGTACCCGCTGGGTTTCTGAATGACCCGCTCAGCCGTTACTGAAAACAGGATGTCAACTGTGGGAGCGGGCTTGCTCGCGAAGGCTGTGCGTCAGCCTACATCTGAGTCGCTGACCCGACACTTTCGCGAGCAAGGCCGCTCCCGCACTTGACCTGGGCCAGACACAAATTCTGCGACCTCTGCCAGATACCTGTGGGAGCGGGCTTGCTCGCGAAGGCTGTGCGTCAGCCTACATCTGAGTCGCTGACCCGACACTTTCGCGAGCAAGGCCGCTCCCACATTTGATCTGGGCCGGACACAAATTCTGCGACCTCTGCCAGATCCATGTGGAATCGGAGAGCGCCGGAGGAAAAAACTGGCGGAAGACAGCCGGAGTCGAACCTGCCCGGGAACGGATGCCGTCCCCAACCGGGTTTGAAGCCCGGCCGCGCCACCGGGCGCGATTGTCTTCCTCAATTCAGGGCGCGTCGGCATTGGCCAGCGCGTTGTCGGGGCGGATCTGGCGAGATTCGCCGATGCGGCGGGTCAGGCCGAGTCGGTCGAAGTACTCCAGATACTGAATGCAACGTTTGCGTCCCAAGCCTAGCGCATCACGGAAGGTTGTCACCTCGATCGCTGGATTTTCTTCAGCGAGTTTCAGCAGCAGCGCTGCCATTTGCCGCAGGACGATGTCGCTGATGAACAGGTCGCGCACCACTTGGTGCACCAGGCCCAACCGCGCGAGCTTGCGCAGCAGAAGGCGGACGCTCGCGTCATCTTCACCGAGCATTTTCGCGGCGTCGCGCACCCACGGGGGGTCGAAACCGGCCTGGTCGAACAATGGCTGTAAAGCCTGCCAGAGGGTTTCATCGTCGACGTTCAGGCGCACCTGATGATCGGGCAGGTGCAGCCAGGGCCCGCTGGCCAGGATCGAACCGGCGTCGAGCAGCTCGTCGAGCAGACTGATGAAGGTCGAGCGTTCTAGTGCCAGCGCGCTGAAGCGCCGTAGCCGGTCGCGGTCCGGGCCCATCTGGTCGGGTTCCTGCTCGTGGAATCGCGCCAGTTGCTCGAGCAAGTTGAATTTCAACTGGCCCCAGCGCTGAACATTAAACAGCAGCGGGCCTTGGCGGGTGTCGATCAGGCGGATATTTGCTGCCAGTGCCCACTGCGCACGTGGGCGGTTGAACTGGCGTTCGAGACGTTGCGGGGCGAGGCCGCCGGGGCTGTGGTTGAGCAGCGCTGGCAGGGCCTGTTCGAGGCTGACGCTGAGGGCGAGGGTTTGCAATTGCGCGAGGCGTTCCGGGCTGCGGCGCTGGCGGGCCGGGGCGAACGGGTCGAGAACGACGCCGCCGCCAAGGGTGCGTTGGGCGCTGGAGTCTCGCAGGATCAGCCGATCGCCTTTTACCGCGTGCACCGGTGCGTTGGTCAGCAGTTGCGCGAACATGCGCTCGCCGGGACTCAGACGCGAACCTTGCAGTAAAGCGACGCGAGCGATGACGTCTTGTGTGCCGAGGTGCAGGTGGACCGGGTGAAAATGTTCGAAGGTGCGTTCGCCGGGCAATAGCTGAAAGTCGATGTCAACGCGCTGCGCCGGTGCGTGCAGCCAGTCCGCCAGCAGCCAGTGGCCTCGATGGATCTGCGCCAGTTCCAGGCGCTCCGCGCTGAGGTTCAACGCCACGCGCTGGCCGGCGCAGGCCTGTTGTGCAGCCTGGTTCTGCGCGTGCAGTCCACGAATGCGCACCGTTCTGCCGGCAGGCGCCAAAACCAGCTTGTCACCGACCGCAACCGTGCCCGAAAGCGCCGTGCCGGTGACCACAATCCCCGTCCCGGCCACACTGAACGCCCGATCAATTGCCAGACGAAACCCACCTTCGCAACTGCGCGCCTGCACCTCGTTTTGCGCCTGCAGCAAGGCCGCGCGCAACTCATCAACGCCCCGCCCGTTCACGCTCGAAACGGTGAAAATCAGCGCATCAGCAAACGGCCCGGGCGCAAGCAGATCCAGCACCTGACGCTGCACCTCTTCCACCCTGCCCGCTGCGGCCCGGTCGCATTTGGTGATCGCCACCAACGCGCGGGGAATGCCAAGCAATTGGACGATTGCCAGGTGCTCGCGGGTCTGCGGCATGACGCCGTCGTCGGCCGCAACCACCAGCAACACCAGATCGATGCCCTGCGCGCCGGCGAGCATATTGTGGGTGAATTTCTCGTGACCGGGTACGTCGATGAAGCCGGTCAGCCCGGCACCCGCTGCCAGTTCGGCGTAGAGGTAACCGAGGTCGATGGTCATGCCGCGTTCGCGTTCCTGCGGCCGGCGGTCGCCAGTTTGCCCGGTCAGCGCCTGCAGCAGCGAGGTCTTGCCGTGGTCGATGTGCCCCGCCGTGCCAACGATCACGGGTCGACCTGCAATTGCGGCAACTGCGCCAGCCACGCCGGCTCATCGTCGAGCTGACGCAGATCCAGCCACAGCGCGTCGTCGGCGATTCGCCCGAGCACCGGAACCGGCAGACCGCGCAACGCCTTTTCGAGATTGAGCAGATGGCGCCCGCGCCAACGCTTGGACACCTGCGGTCGACAGCACAGCGCTGCACTCGGCAGACGCGCCACCGGTTGGCTGCCGCTACCGATCATGCCCAGGGCCTCGACTGCGCTGACCTGCCAGACCTCCCCCACCACGTCGGCAAGCAAAGGGGACAAACGCACAGCCTGAGCATGAATCTCGGTTTGCGAACGGGTCAGCAGGCGCAGGCTCGGCAGACGCTCGGCGAGGCGGTCCGGATCACGGTACAAACCAAGAACCGCTTCCAGCGCGGCCAGGGTCAACTTGTCGACGCGCAGCGCGCGTTTCAACGGATTCTTCTTGATCTTCGCGATCAATTCTTTGCGCCCGACAATCAACCCGGCCTGCGGCCCTCCAAGCAATTTGTCGCCGCTGAAGGTGACAATATCGGCGCCATCAAGCAATGCCTGGCGCACCGTCGGTTCCGCCGGCAGCCCCCATCGGGTCAGGTCGAGCAGGCTGCCGCTGCCCAGATCCTCCAGTAACGGCAAGCCATGGGTGTGCGCCAACTCGGCCAGTGCAGCGGTCGGCACTCGTGCGGTGAAGCCCTCGATGCTGTAGTTGCTGGCATGCACGCGCATGATCAAACCGCTACGCGGGCCGATCGCCGCCTCGTAATCGCGGGCATGGGTGCGGTTGGTGGTGCCGACTTCGTGCAAGCGCACGCCGGCACGCGCCATGATGTCGGGGATGCGGAACGCGCCGCCGATCTCGATCAGCTCACCGCGCGAGATGATGCCTTCCTTGCGTGCGCCCAGGCTGTTGAGGGTCAGCAGCACGGCAGCGGCATTGTTGTTGACCACGGTCACGGCTTCGGCGCCGGTCAGTTCGCGGATCATGCCCTCGATGAGGTCGTCGCGATCACCGCGCTTGCCGCTGGCCAGATCGAATTCCAGATTCAGCGGATAACGTGCAGCCATTTGCACCGCTTCGATGGCTTCTTCGGGCAACAACGCGCGGCCGAGATTGGTGTGCAGCACCGTGCCGGTCAGATTGAATACCCGGCGCACCTGGCTGCGTTGCTGTTGCGCCAAGCGCTCGCCGACGCGCCCGGCGAGCACTTCAGCGCCGATTTCAATGGCCGACAACTGCCCGTTCAACACGCCAGGCCTCAGCTCATCGAGCAACTGGCGCAGTCCCGTCAGCAACGAATCCCGACCGTAACGCTCGGCCAACGGCGCGCACGCCGGATGACGCAACAACCCATCAATAGACGGTAACCGCAGGGCAACGCTGGAAGACATCAAACACTCCTGTTTTGACCGGAAAGGCCCCTTCGGGAGCAAGCCCCCTCCCACAGGTATTCAGCAGTGTAGACGCACTGTGGGAGCGAGCCTGCTCGCGAAAGTGGCAAGTCAGTCAAAGATGATGGCCTGAAACGGCCGCTTCGGGAGCAAGCCCCCTCCCACATTTTTCGGCAGTGATGAAGTCCGGTGGGAGCGGGCTTGCTCGCGAAAGTGGCAGGTCAGTCAAAGATGATGGCCTGGAACGGCCACTTCGGGAGCAAGCCCCCTCCCACATTTTTCGGCAGTGATGAAGTCCGGTGGGAGCGGGCTTGCTCGCGAAGGCGGTGGGTCAGCCACTGAAGATGTGTCTGGAAAGGCCCCTTCGGGAGCAAGCCCCTTCCCACGGGTGCTCCAGCAGTGTAGACGTTGTGCTCATTCGTCTCCCGGCGCCAGCAACAGATTCGGTGCCAGACGCTGATAACCATCCTGAGCCAGACGCATGTCCAGCAGCAAACTGCCGAGGTCCGCCGACAGCGCCTCGGCCTCGGCATCGTTCTCCAGATACAGCAATTTCAAGTAGCTGTTACAGCTCGGGCAGACTTCGGCGCGCAGCGGCGCCTGTTCGGCGCTGTGCCGATCATCTTCCTGGCTGAGATACTCAAGGCCTTTGCTCTGCTCGCAATACACGCACTTGACCCGCACCACATGCCATTCGCAGGCACACAGTGAGCACACCAGATAACGCAATCCGTTGTGCTTGCCGCGATGGCGGATCACCCCGGCCATGGCCGGCGAACCACAGGCCGGGCATTGGCTGAGGCTGTCGCCGGGTTTGAGTTGCAACTGCGGCACGCTGAGCAGCCAGTGGCTCCAGGCGGTTTGCAGCGCCGCGCCGAGAAACGGCACCAGCGCCGCCGGCACCAGCGAATACTGACCGCTGACCAGCGCCACCGCCCACGCGCGCAATTGACCGGAACGGGCGGCGCGCAGACTGTCCAGCGCGTCGATGACCGCTGGCTGATCCGCAGGCGCATAGCGCTGCAGCAAGGCCACCAGCCATGGCTGCCAGACCTCTTCACGCACCAAGGTGTCTGCCGCAAATGGCGGCAGACCGTGCTGTTGACAGGCTTCGAAGCGCTGCGTATCGAACGCTGCCGTTAGCGGCGGATCGTCGAAGACCTGTTGCTGCGCCCGGCACACACCAGCGATCAGCCGCAGATAATCCGCCAGCCCACTGCCCTCGGCCAGACGCTCCAGGCGCTCGGCACGCAGGGCAAACAGGTTACGCGGTGGCAGGTACAGAAACGGCGGCGAACTGGCCGCCGCTTCGATTTCCCCAGGTTCCAGAATGCTTGGCAAAAGTCAGCCCTTTTTCGTCAGCGGTCGCTCGGACCGGTCCCGAGGCCGTTCGTCGCGGGTCACCTCGCGGTACCACAATTCATGGTGTTTCTTCGCCCACGGCCGGCTGACCCAGCCATGCAACATGGCGTCGACCGAACCCTTGATCCACAAACCAGCGTAGATGTGCACGATGATGCTCAGCACCAGCACGAACCCGGCCAAGGCATGCAGGAGCATGGCCCAGCGGATCGCGGTGATGCCGAAATACGCGCTGAACCACGCACGCCAGATCACCAGCCCGGTGAACAGCAACCCGAGCATGCACAGCAGTAAAGTCCAGAACAGCAGCTTTTGCCCGGCGTTGTACTTACCCACCGGCGGCACGCTTTCTTCGTCGTTGACCATGACCCGATTGATCCGCCGCAGCCATTGGCGGTCGTTGGCGATGAAGAAATTGGTGCGCCAGAAGCTGAACACCAGCCCGAGGAACAGCACGAACATGGCGATGCCCATGTACGGGTGCAGGATCCGCGTCCAGGTACCGCCGCCGAACAGGTGACTCAGCCAGAACAGCGACGGATGAAACAACGCCAGCCCCGACAGCCCGGCCATGAAAAACAGGATCGCCACCAGCCAGTGATTGGTGCGCTGGTTGGCGCTGTAACGCAGGATTGTCTTGTGACTCATGGCCGCTCCTCCCCGCGTGGATCGAAGGTGTGCACCGCCGGGTCGACAACGTGCACCGAAGTGTCGGGCGCCGTCGGCTGTTCATCTTCTTCGACACGATTCGGCCCGACGCGCACATAGTGGAAGAACCCGGCAATCACCGCCGCGCCCATCGCCAGCAGCGCCAAGGGTTTGCTGACGCCTTTCCACAAATCCACCAGCGGACTGATCGCCGGGTGATCGGGCAAACCGGCATACAGTTTCGGCGTGTCGGCGTGGTGCAAGACGTACATGACGTGGGTGCCACCGACGCCTTGCGGGTCATACAGGCCGGCGTTGTCAAAGCCACGGCTTTTCAGATCGACGATGCGTTCGGCGGCGTGCTCTTTCATGTCTTCCTTGGTGCCGAAAACGATGGCGCCGGTCGGGCAGGTTTTCACGCAGGCCGGCTCCAGCCCCACCGCGACGCGATCGGAACACAGTGTGCATTTGTAGGCTTTGTGATCCTTTTGCGAGATGCGCGGAATGTTGAACGGGCAACCGGTGATGCAATAGCCACAACCAATGCAGTGGTCCTGATCGAAATCGACGATGCCGTTGGCGTGCTGAATGATCGCCCCGGGGCTCGGGCACGCGGCCAGACAACCGGGCTCGGCGCAGTGCATGCAGCCGTCCTTGCGGATCAGCCATTCAAGGTTGCCGGCGTCGGTTTCATGCTCGGTGAAGCGCATCAGCGTCCACGAATCCGCCGTCAGGTCCTGCGGATTGTCGTAGGTGCCGTGGTTGTGGCCGACCTCGTCGCGCAGCTCGTTCCATTCCGAGCAGGCGACCTGGCAGGCCTTGCAGCCGATACATTTGGTGGTGTCGATCAGCTTGGCGACGCCTTGCTGAGTCCTCACCGACGGCGGCACCGTGGTGGTGGCCGAGCGGGCAATGATGTCTTGGCTGGCCATTTACAGTTTCTCCACGTTGACCAGGAATGACTTGGATTCCGGGGTCTGGGTGTTGCCATCGCCGAGGAACGGCACCAGGGTGTTGGTCAGGTAACCGTGACGCGTCAGGCCGGTAAAACCCCAGTGCAACGGGATGCCGATCTGATGCACGACCTGGCCGTTGACCTGCAGCGGCCGGATGCGTTTGGTCACTACCGCCACCGCTTCGATGAAGCCGCGCTTGCAACTGACGCGCACGCGATCACCGGCAGCGATGCCCTTCTCGTTCGCCAGTACTTCGCCGATTTCGACGAACTGCTCGGGTTGGGCAATCGCGTTCAACTTGCAGTGCTTGCTCCAGAAGTGGAAATGCTCGGTGAGCCGATAGCTGGTGCCGGCGTACGGGAAGTCCTTGGCTTCGCCGAGCGTTTCCCAGACCGAATCGAAGATCCGCGCCGCCGGGTTGCTGGTGGCTTGCTTGTTCTGCGGGTGCAACGGGTTGATGCCGATCGGCGTTTCGAACGGCTCGTAGTGCTCGGGGAATGGCCCTTCGTTCATCTTGTCGACGGCGAAGAGCCGCGCCACGCCTTCGGGGTTCATGATGAACGGATTCATCCCGGCTTCCGGCGGCACGTCGACCTTGTAATCCGGCACATCGGTGCCGGTCCAGGTCTTGCCGTTCCACCACACCAGACGCTTTTTCGCATCCCACGGTTTGCCCGCCGGGTCCGACGAGGCGCGGTTGTAGAGAATCCGCCGATTGGCCGGCCACGCCCATGCCCAGCCCTGATGCTGATGCATGCCGAACGGGTCGGCGTTATCGCGCCGGGCCATCTGGTTACCGGCCTCGGTCCAGCTGCCAGCGAAAATCCAGCAACCGGACGCGGTGCTGCCGTCATCCTTGAGCAACCCGAAGCCGGCCAGCTGAGTGCCCGCCTTGACCGTGACGCCACTGGCGTCGGTGAAATCGCTGACGGCGGTGCCGTTGATTTCCCGCGCCAGTTCCTCCGGCGAAGGCTCGTCAGGGATCTTGTACGGCCACGACAGTTTCAGCAGTGGGTCAGGAAACTTGCCGCCTTCGGTTTGATAGCGCTGGCGCAAGCGCAGGAACAATTCGCTCATGATGCGAATGTCAGTCTGCGCCTCGCCCGGGCCGTCGGCGCCCTTCCAGTGCCATTGCAGCCAGCGGCTGCTGTTGACCAGCGAGCCGTCCTCTTCGGCAAAACACGTAGTGGGCAGACGGATGACTTCGGTCTGGATTTCGGCGGTTTTCACGTCGTTGTAGGGCCCGACGTTTTGCCAGAACTCCGAGGTTTCCGTAGCGAGCGGATCCATGACCACCAGCCACTTGAGCTTGGCCAAAGCGCCCATCACGCGGTTCTTGTCCGGCAATGCGGCGATCGGATTGAAGCCTTGGCAGAAGTAGCCGTTGACCTTGCCCTGGCTCATCAGGTCGAACATTTTCAGCACGTCGTAGTTGGGAATGTCGAGCTTCGGCAAATGGTCGAACAGCCAGTTGTTGTCGGCGGTGGCGTTGGCGCCGTACCAGGATTTCATCAGGCTGACGTGGAATTTGCTGTAGTTCTGCCAGTACGACAGCTGCCCCGGCCTTAGCGGCACCTGCGTGCGCTTGTAGATGAACTGGCCGTAATCCTGCTCGCTGTCGCTGGGCAGCGTGAGGTAGCCAGGCAAGGCATTGGACAGCAGACCGAGGTCGGTCAGGCCCTGGATGTTCGAGTGCCCGCGCAAGGCGTTGACTCCGCCGCCGGGCATGCCGACGTTGCCCAGCAGCAATTGCACCATCGCCGCGCTGCGGATGATCTGCGCACCGATCGAGTGTTGCGTCCAGCCGAGGGCATAGAGAATCGTCATGGTCTTGCCCGGTGTAGAGCAGGTAGCGATTTCTTCCCAGATTTTCTGCATCGCGTCGACCGGCATGCCGCAGATCTGGCTGGCCAGGTCGATGTTGTAGCGGCTGTAATGCTGCTTCATCAACTGATAGACGCAGCGCGGGTCTTGCAGGGTCGGGTCGACCCGCACGAAACCGTCCTCGGCAAATTCGTAGCCCCAGCCGGACTTGTCGGTGTAGCTGCGTTTCTGCGCGTCATAACCGCTGAACAGGCCGTCTTCGAAGCCATAGCCGGCTTTGACGATGAACGACACATCGGTGTAATTGCGCACGTATTCGTGCTGGATCTTGTCCTCGGTCAGCAGGTAATTGATCAAACCGCCCATGAAGGCGATGTCGGTGCCGGTGCGGATCGGCGCGTAATAGTCGGCCACCGAGGCGGTCCGGGTAAAGCGCGGATCGACCACGATCAGCCGCGCGGCGTTGTGCGCCTTGGCCTCGGTCACCCATTTGAAGCCGCACGGATGCGCTTCTGCTGCGTTGCCGCCCATCACCAGGATCAGATTCGCGTTGGCGATATCGGTCCAGGTGTTGGTCATGGCACCACGGCCGTACGTCGGGGCAAGACTTGCCACCGTCGGGCCGTGTCAGACACGCGCCTGGTTATCGAACCCCAGCAGGCCGAGGCTGCGAATCACTTTCTGGGTGATGTAGCCGGCTTCGTTGGATGCCGCCGATGCCGCGAGGAAACCGGTGGTCAGCCAGCGATTCACCGTTTGCCCGTTGGCATTTTTCTCGATGAAGTTGGCGTCGCGGTCGGCCTTCATCAGGTCGGCGATGCGATCAAGGGCTTCGTCCCAGCCGATGCGCGTCCATTCATTGCTGCCGGGCTTGCGCACCTGTGGGTACTGCAAGCGGCCGGGGCTGTGAATGAAGTCGAGCAGGCCCGCGCCTTTCGGGCACAGCGTGCCGCGATTGACCGGGTGGTCGGCGTCGCCTTCGATATGAATGATGTTTTGCGCCACGTTCTTGCCGGCATCGCCCTGGCTGTACATGATCAAACCGCAACCGACCGAGCAATACGGGCAGGTGTTGCGGGTTTCACGGGTGTGGGCGAGCTTGAAGTGGCGCACCTGCTCGGCGAAGGCCGCCGTCGGGGCCATGCCCAACGCGCCCAGGCTTGAGCCTGCAAGGCCTAGACCTGCGACCTTGAAGAACTGACGACGGCTGAGATCCATCGTGCACTCCTGATCAGGTGGAACCCGGTACTTGCGCCGGGCTTTATCTGGACAACCACGGTTGCAGCGCGACGGCGCTGGCTTTTTCACTGTAGACAAAGACCTTGCCGATTGTGTGAAAACCGACCGTCGGGTGTTTCATCTGCAATCTCGAGGTATTGATCGTTCCCACGCTCTGCGTGGGAATGCCTCAAGGGACGCTCCGCGTTCCACTGGGACGCAGAGCGTCCCGGGCTGCATTCCCACGCGGAGCGTGGGAACGATCAGTCAGATCGCTATTGCGAGCAGGCTCACTCCTACAGGGAACGAGTTGCGCATAGAATGTCCGGCAGAACCAACTCCGCCTTGACGAGACCGCGCATGACTTTCGATTTTGATCAGTTGTTCGACCGCCACCAGACTGGCAGCACCAAGTGGAGCCGCTACCCAGCCGATGTGTTGCCGATGTGGGTCGCTGACATGGATTTTGCCGCGCCACCGGTCATCGTCGAAGCCTTGCAGCAGCGCCTGCTGCATCCACTGCTCGGTTACAGCGTGGCGCAGGACAACCTGCGCGAAGCCATCGTCGCCGACCTGTGGAACAAATACGCGTGGCGTGTCCAGCCGCGGGAGCTGATTTTCCTGCCGGGCGTGGAGTCGGGCTTCAACATGGCCCTCAAGGCTTTGGTCCAGGCGCAGCAGAATGTCGTCGTGCAAGTGCCGAACTACCCGCCACTGCGTCATGCGCCGGGGCATTGGGGCCTGAACAAGGTCGAACTGGAATTCAACGCCCAGGCCGATGGCACCTACGCCACGCCACTGGACGCACTGCGCGAGTCGCTGAAAGGCGGCGGCGCCCTGCTGTTGAGCAACCCGCACAACCCGATCGGCAAGGTCTTCGATCGCGAAGAATTGCAGGCAGTGGCGGATATCTGCGCAGCGCAGGACGCGTGGATCATCTCCGACGAGATTCACGCCGAACTGTGCTTCGACGGCCGCGTGCACATTCCCACCGCATCGCTGAGCCCCGAGATTTCCAAACGTACGATCACGCTGATGTCGGCGAGCAAGGCCTACAACATCGCCGGTCTCAAGACCTCATTCATGATCATTCAGGACGCCGCCCTGCGCGAACGCGTCAACCACGCCCGCTGCGGCATGGTCGACAGCGTCAATCCGCTGGGCATGGAAGCCACTCGCGTCGCCTACAGCGAAGCCGGCCCGTGGCTCGCCGAACTGAAAACCTACCTGCAGGCCAACCGCGACTGGCTGGTGGACGCCGTGCGCACGCGCCTGCCGGGCGTGAGCATTAACGTGCCGCAGGGCACTTATCTGGCGTGGCTCGATTGCACGGCGCTGGACCTGCCCGATCCGCAGCGGTTCTTCCTTGAGCAGGGCAAGGTCGGCCTGAGTGCCGGGCTGGATTTTGGCGACCGGCATCAGCAGTTTGTGCGATTGAACTTCGGTTGCCCGCGGGCGCTGCTCGAAGAAGGCATTGCGCGGATGGAGCGGGCTTTGGCTAAACGCAACAGCTGACATACCACTGGCACAATCAGGTCATGTGGCAGCGGGCTTGCTCGCGAATGCGGTATTCCAGTCAACATCATCGTTGAATGACAGACCGCCTTCGCGAGCAAGCCCGCGCCCACATTGGGTGTGAGCATTTTCTGAAAAATCCATCGCAAATCCGATCGAACTCACGGCAAAGCCACCGGGTCAACCCGGAACACTGGCCTTGAAATCAGGAGACCCTGCGATGACTGACTATCCAAAACCACCCTTCCCGAAACAAGCCCAACCGGTGCCTGGCTCGCAGCGCAAGATGGAACCGTACCCAGACTGCGGCGAGCAAAGCTACGTCGGGTCCGGCCGCCTCGCCGGCAAGATTGCGCTGATCACTGGCGCTGACAGCGGCATCGGTCGCGCCGTCGCAATTGCCTTCGCCCGTGAAGGCGCCGACGTTGCCGTGGCTTACCTGAACGAACACGAAGACGCCAAGGAAACCGCGCGTTGGGTCGAGCAGGCCGGGCGTCAGTGCCTGCTGCTGCCGGGCGATATCGCCGAAAAAGCCCAGTGCCAGGCGCTGGTTGACAAGACCGTCGAGCGCTTTGGCCGCATTGATGTGCTGGTCAACAACGCCGCGTTCCAGATGACCCACGAAAACTTCGAAGAAATCCCCGACGACGAATGGGTGATGACGTTCGACGTCAACATCACCGCCATGTTCAGGATCTGTCAGGCGGCGATCAAGCACATGGGGCCCGGCTCATCGATCATCAACACCAGTTCGGTCAACTCGGACATGCCCAAACCGACCCTGCTGGCCTACGCCACCACCAAAGGTGCGATCGCCAACTTCACCGGTGGTCTGGCGCAGATGCTCGGGCCGAAGGAAATTCGCGTCAACAGCGTCGCACCCGGCCCAATCTGGACGCCGCTGATCGTCTCGACCATGCCCGACGAAGAAGTGCAGAACTTCGGCGGCAGCACCCCGCTCGGCCGTCCTGGCCAACCGGTGGAAGTGGCGCCGATTTACGTGCTGCTGGCCTCCGACGAAGCCAGCTACATCACCGGTCAGCGCTACGGCGTGACCGGCGGCAAACCGATGCTGTAACCGTGCAGCAGAAAAACTGAACCCCAGCGGCATGGCATCCCTCCATACCAGTAAGCGCCTACGGGCCAACAGGAACAGGAGGTTGTCATGTCCGCCCCCCTCGTCAGACTCTTCACCCAACCCAACTTCGCCTGGACCGATATCCGCCGCGAGGAAGAAACCCATCCCCGCCACTACCTCGCCCATTTGCTGCTGCTCGCGCTGATTCCCGCCGTGTGCCTGTTCATCGGCACCGCCTACGTCGGCTGGAGCCTCGCGGTGGGTGAAAACGTGCGTTTGAGCACCGCCAGCGCGCTGCAGTTGAGCGTGCTGCTGTACGTGACGATTGTCGCGGGTGTTGCGGTCATGGGCGGTTTCGTTCGCTGGATGTCGCGTTCATTCGATGCGCGGCCGACGCTGAATCAATGCATCGGTTTTGCCGCTTACACGGTGACCCCGTTCTTCATTGCCGGGATTGCCGGGTTGTACCCGAGCCGCTGGCTGGCGATTCTAGTGCTCGGCGCGGCGTCAATCTATTCGACATTCCTGCTGTTCGTCGGCCTGCCGACTTTCATGCATGAACGCAAGGAGCAAGGCCTGCTGTATTCGGCGTGCGTATGGGGCGTTGGTTTGCTGGTGCTGGTGACCATGCTCGTCTCGATGATTCTGCTGTGGTTCAACGTGCTCATCCCCGAGTACCTTCGTACGACCGTGAGCTGACCCGATGCGACTGTTCTTGAACATTCACTGCAGTGAGCGCTCATGAGTTTCGGCGTGTGGGTTGCGGTGCTCGGCGCCGTGCTGCTGACGTTGGCCCTGACGTCCTCGTGGCTGCGCTGGATGCCGGTGACCACTTCAGCGGTATGCCTGCTGTTGGGCATTGCCATCGGACCCAGTGGCCTCGATTTGTTGAAATTGTCACTGGAAGAATCGTCGTTGTGGATGGAGCACCTGACGGAAGTGGCGGTGCTCTTTTCCTTGTTTGTCTGTGGTCTGAAGCTGCGCTTGCCGCTGGGCAACAAGACCTGGCGCATTGCCTTTGGCCTGGCGGGGCCGGTGATGATCCTGAGCATCATCGGCGTATGTCTGCTGCTGCATTGGGGCCTGCAATTGGAGTGGGGGCCTTCGCTGCTGATCGGCGCGATGCTGGCGCCAACCGATCCGGTGCTGGCGGCGCTGGTGCAGGTCAATGATGCGCAGGACGTCGACAGCGTGCGCTTCGGCCTCTCCGGTGAAGCCGGGCTCAACGACGGTGTGGCCTTCCCCTTTGTATTTCTCGGCTTATTGCTGCTGCACACCGACGGCAGTTTCAGCGAGTTGCAACAGTGGTTTTTAAACGATTTGCTCTGGGCAGTGCCGGCAGGTCTGTTGGTCGGTTACGCAATGGGCCGTGGCATCGGCCGCATCGCCTTGTCGCTGCGCATTCACAACGAAGACAGCACCCTGGGCCCCAACGATTACCTGACCCTCGCACTGATCGCGCTTTCCTACGTGGTGGCCGATGCCATCGGCGGCTACGGCTTCCTCGCGGTGTTTGCCGCCGGCCTCGGTCTGCGTCAGGAGGAAGTGAAGTCCACCGGGATCACCCAAGCGCCTGCCGAGCATCTGGTGCAGCCGGTGGTGGGCCATCAGAACGTCGAACCCGAAAACGCTGTGCATGGCGACACCGAGCAGCTGGAAGACAGCCAGGTCGCGGCGGGCATCATGATGGGAGACATGCTGGCTTTTGGCAGTCTGGTCGAGCGGGCGATGGAAGTGTTTCTGGTGACCCTGCTCGGCGTCGTCCTGATTGCCCACTGGGATTGGCGGGCGCTGTGGATCAGCGCGGTGCTGTTTTGTCTGATCCGGCCGCTGAGCGTTGCGTTGATGCCCTGGGGCAATCTGCTCAGCGGGCCGCAGCGTTTATTGATCGGCTGGTTCGGCATTCGTGGCATCGGCAGCCTGTTTTATCTATTCTTCGCGCTGAACCATGGCCTGGATTCCGACGTGGCCAAGGTCTGCACCGACCTCACCCTTTCAGTGGTAGCGCTGAGCATTCTGCTGCATGGCATCAGCACCCAGCCGATGCTGGCACGCTATGAAAGCTTGAAGGAACGAAAAAGCTGATTCATCAACCGCAACGCCTCGCTTGAAATCATCGAAGATTTTTCTGAAAAAAAATGGATCGCCGGGTGCGACTCAAGGGTCACAACTTTAACCGCGCCAATCATCCAGCGCGGCCCGGCAGGTTCGGTTCCCCTGCGGTGAACAGCCTATTAAACGGAACCCCGACACAAACAAGGTTACGGTCATGAACGAATGCTCGACTCCTGCGCAAATCAAGGCTTGCAGAGCACTGGCTCTGGAACGCAATCGTCAACTGTTCGAAGAAGCCCACGAACTGAACCGAGCGGCCAACGCGCTGCTGGAACAGACGCCTACCGACTTCGAACGCTTTGAGCAATACCGGGCACTGCGCAAGAAAGCCGATGCGAAATTTGAAGATGCGATTGATCATCTGTGTGTGCTGAATGAGGATTTTCCGCCGATTCCGGCGGCAGTGCAGAATGCTGTGAGTTCGCGGCGCGAGCTTGAAACCGCATAGCAGGTTACCAGCCCCCTCACTCTGGCCAGTGAGGGGAAAACTGATTGAAATGCAAGACTTTTCCCCGCCGACCAATCTCTTTACGGATTGGTCACCTGTATAAACACCGAATAAACCCCCAACATCACCCAGAACGTGGCGAAGATCCAAGGCGTGCGCACCGAAAACAGCAGCGACTTGCGATAACCCTTGTGGCTCGATTCCATTTCGCTGAACAGCGGTGATTCGTCATACGCCGCACCCATCACCGGCTCACTGTGCAGCAACTGGCTCTGTTTGAAGTGCCAGTGGTCGATGATGTCGTAGGCCGCACGAATCCCTGGCCAGGCGTTCAGTGAACTGAGCACGCCAAGCAGCGCCAGAAAAGGCGGCACGACAAGTGTGAACATCTTGCCCCATTCGGGGTTGAGGTTGGCCATGCACGAGGCGAAAGCGATCACCAGAAACGACTGCGCCGCCAGATAGGCGTCGGTGCGGTTGGCGAGGATGCTGGTTTCGTACTGGATCTCCCGGCGATAGAAGTCCAGCCGTTCCTTGGGTGAGCCAAACATCTTGGCGTCGTGTTCGGCCAAGGCTTCTTCAGCAGCGCTTGGCTGGGTCAATATGCGAGGCAAGAGACGTGCCCTCCAAAAATGATCAAGACATTTTGGAAAGGCACGCACCCAGACTAGTTCAGCCGGATCGACCAGCGCGTCACGTCATCGACTGGGCGATGATCTGCGCCAGATTCAACTGGGTGAACGGTTTCGGCAGGCGCGGCAGTTCGGCGGCGAAGCCTTCAAGGCGTTCGGCGTAACCGGTCGCGAGGATGATCGGCAGATCCGGCTTGAGCAGGCGTATGGCATGGGCCAGTTGCGCGCCGCTCATGTGCGGCATGGCCATGTCGGTGATCACCAGATCGATCACTTCGCCCTGATCGAACAGTGCCAGCGCCTTGGCGCCGGAAGTCGCACCGATGACACGATGGCCGAGGTCTTCGAGCAGCAGACTGGTGCTGGTCAGCACCAGCGAATCGTCATCGACCACCAGCACACTGAGCCTGGGCACTTTAATTGGCGCCGCGTTGCTGTACATCGGGCGACTGACCGCTCGCTCAAGCGCCACCGGAATCCACAGCTGCGCCGCTGTGCCGTGGCCCTTCTCGCTCTTGAGAATAAAGCGCCCGCCCAACTGCTCAATATAGCCATGCACCATTGACAAGCCCAGTCCGGTGCCTTTGCCCAGGCCCTTGGTGGTAAAGAACGGATCGCGGGCGCAGGCCAGCGTGGCTTCGTCCATGCCTTCGCCGGTGTCGCTCAGGCTCAGGCACACGTAACGCCCCGCCGGCAATGTCGAATGGCTAAGTTCCAGAACCACTTCGGCTTGCGCCTGAATAATCACCGTGCCGCCCTCGGGCATGGCGTCGCGGGCATTGGTGGCCAGATTGAGGATTGCCAGTTCCAGCTGATTGCTGTCGGCCAGCACTGGCTGCAGATCTTCGGGAAAGCGCGTTTCGATACGAATCCCCGGCCCCAGCGAACTGCGCAGCAGCCCAGTGATGCCTTGCACCAGTTGCGGGATGTCCACCGATTCGGTTTTCAGTTCCTGACGCCGGGCGAAGGCCAGCATGCGCTGGGTCAGCGAAACACCGCGCAAAGCGCCTTGGGTGGCGTTTTCCAGTAGACGGGCGATTTTCGGCGCGTCGCCAATGCGCTTCTGCACGATTTCGAGATTGCCGAGGATCACTGTCAGCAGGTTATTGAAATCATGGGCAACGCCGCCGCTTAGCTGCCCGATTGCCTGCATCTTCTGCGCCTGGAACAACGCCTCACGGGTTTTTTCCAGGGCTTGCTGCGCCTCGTACGCCTCGGTCACGTCGCGGGTGATCTTGGCAAAGCCGAGCAGCGTGCCGGTGTCACCGCGAATCGCATCGACCACCACGTGCGCCAGAAAGCGCGTGCCGTCCTTGCGCATCCGCCAGCTGCGGTTCTCGAACCGGCCTTCGCGGATGGCAATCGCCAGCGAACGCTGCGGCTCGCCAAGTTCGCGGTCTTCGGGGGTATAGAAAATCGAAAAATGCTGGCCGATGATTTCTTCCGGCAAGTAACCCTTGATGCGCTGGGCGCCCTGGTTCCAGTTGCTGACGCAGCCCTCGGGGCTGAGCATGTAAATGGCGTAGTCGGTGACGCCCTGCACCAGCAGGCGGAACTGCTGTTCGCTTTGCTTGAGGGTTTCCTCGGCCATCTTGCGGTCGGTGAGGTCGCGGGTAATCTTGGCGAAACCGAGCAGATTGCCGTCGGGGTCCATGATCGGGTCGATCACTACGTGCGACCAGAAATGCGTGCCGTCCTTGCGTACCCGCCATCCCTCACCTTCGAAGCGCCCTTCGCGGATCGCTGTGTCGAGCGCCCGTTGCGGCATGCCGTTGGCGCGGTCTTCAGGGGTATAGAAGCGGGAAAAGTGCTCGCCGATGATTTCCGCTTCTTCATAACCTTTGAAACGCTTGGCGCCGGAGTTCCAGCTGGTGATGGTACCGTCGGGGTCGATCATGTAGATCGCGTAGTCGACAACCGCATCGATCAGCAGCCGGAAACGGCTGTCTTCGATCGCTGCGGTTCTGTTGTTTTCACTCATCACACTCACCAGCCACTGTCATGGGCTGAAGTATGCGTGAATCCGCCGATTTGAAAAGTGCCGGCGCGCTTTTGATCGCCCACCAGCGCGGCAGCAGCTGCTGGATGCGGCTTTCGGCAAAGCGGTCGTCGATCAGCATCACCGTGCCACGATCCTCGCGGGTACGGATCACCCGGCCGGCGGCCTGTACGACTTTTTGCATCCCCGGGTACAGATAGGTGTAGTCGTAGCCGGCACCAAAAATCGCCGCCATGCGCCGCTTCATCTGCTCGTTGACCGGGTTGAGCTGTGCCAGCCCCAGCGTGGCAATGAAGGCACCGATCAGCCGTGCGCCGGGCAAATCGATGCCCTCCCCAAACGCGCCGCCCAGCACCGCAAAGCCGACGCCCTGGCTGTCGGCGCTGAACTGCTCGAGAAACGCCTGCCGCGCCCCCTCGGCCATGCCCCGCGACTGCAGCCATTGAGTGATGTGCGGGTGGCGCTCGGCCAATAACGTCGCGACCTGTTGCAGGTAATCGAAACTGCTGAAGAACGCCAGATAGTTGCCCGGGCGCTCGCTGAACTGGCGGGCGATCAGCTCGACAATGGGCCCCAGCGACGCCTGGCGATGATTGAAGCGGGTGGAGATCTGGCTGACGATGCGCACCTGCAACTGCTCGGCGCTGAACGGCGATTCGACGTCGATGCACACCGTGTCGGCGGGCGTGCCCAGCAGGTCGGCGTAATAGTTGCGCGGGGTGAGCGTGGCCGAGAACAGCACACTGCTGCGCGCCGCGGTCAGGCGCGGGCCGATGAACGCCGCCGGCACCACGTTGCGCAGGCACAGTTGCGACAGTGGACGCTTGCGGTCGAGGTCGCGTTTGCTGATATCGAACAGGTAATGCTCGTCGTACAGCTCGGCGACCCGGGCAAATTGCAGCAGGTCGAAATAGAAACTCTGCAGACCGCTGTCGAGGCCTTGCGGATGCTCGTTGAGGTAATCGCCAATGGCCGCGCAACACAGCGATATGGCTTGCAGGAGTTTGTCCGGCGCCTTGTCGTACGCCTGATATGCCGCCAGTTGCGGCGCATGCAGCGCGTTCCATTCGCGGTTGACCCGTTGCAGGGAACTCTTCAGCGCTGCGGGTGCGGTTTTGCGCACGCTGGCGAGCGTGAATTGATCAAGGCTGGCGCTGTACATCTGCCGGCCGCGCTCCACGAGGTTGTGCGCCTCGTCGGCGAGCACCGCGACTCTCCACTGATTGAGCTGGGCCAGGCCGAACAACAGCGCGCTGAAGTCGAAGTAATAGTTGTAGTCGGCAACCACCACGTCGGCCCAGCGAGCCATTTCCTGACTCAGATAATAAGGACACACACTGTGTTGCGCGGCGACCTCACGCATCGCAGCCTGATCCAGAAGGTTGATCAGGCTGGCGGCTTCGCGGGCGGCCGGCAAGCGATCGTAAAAACCCTGGGCCAGCGGACAGGATTCGCCATGACAGGCCTTGTCCGGGTGTTCGCAGGCCTTGTCGCGGGCAACCATTTCCATCACCCGCAGCGGCAAGTCCGGCGCTTGCCTGAACAACACCTGGCTGGCATCCAGCGCCAGTTTGCGCCCCGGGGTCTTGGCGGTGAGAAAGAACACCTTGTCCAGTTGCTGCGGCGCCAAGGCCTTGAGCATTGGGAACAGCGTACCGAGGGTTTTGCCAATGCCGGTTGGCGCCTGGGCCATCAGACAGCGGCCGGTGCTGACGGCTTTGAACACTGATTCGGCCAGATGCCGCTGGCCCGGGCGAAAATCCGCATGCGGAAACGCCAGTCGCTGCGCAGCCAGATTGCGCGCCTCGCGGTGGGCCATTTCCTGCTCGGCCCATTGCAGGAACACGCCGCACTGCTGCGTGAAAAACGCCTGGAGTGACTCGGCACTGTGGGATTCGACCAGGCAGGTTTCCTTTTCGCTGACGATGTCGAAATACACCAGCGCCAGATTGATCTGCTCCAGTTGCAGTTTCTCGCACATCAACCAGCCATAGATCTTCGCCTGCGCCCAGTGCAACTGGCGATGATTAGCCGGCTGCTTGCTCAAGTCGCCGCGATAGGTTTTGACTTCTTCCAGGCAGTTTTGCGTCGGGTCGTAGCCGTCCGCCCTGCCCTTGACCCGCAGTTGACCGAACTCGCCTTGCAGCGCCACTTCGCTCTGGTATTGCTCGCTGCGCCGCGAGGCCACCGTGCGATGGCCGACGATGCCTTCCAGCGCGGTCGGTGACGGGGTGAAGCGCAGGTCGAGGTCGCCGGTCTTGGCGGTGAACTCGCACAGTGCACGCACGGCAACGCTGTAACTCAAGCGCTCTGCTCCACCCACTGCACGTAACACACCGCCACCGGCATCTGGTGCTCATGGCAGAACTCCAGCCAGCGCAATTGATTGTCCTGCAAGCGGTCGCCGGGGCCTTTGACTTCGATCATCCGGTAGGTCTTGTGCTGCGGCCAGAACTGGACCAGGTCCGGCATGCCGGCGCGGTTGGCCTTGATGTCGAGCAGCAATCGGTTGAACCAGTGTTTCAGGTGTTGGGCGGGCAGACAGGCCAGCGCCTGCTCCAGCAAGTCTTCGTTGAGCGCGCCCCAGAACACGAACGGCGACTGGATGCCCCACTTGTCGACGAAGCGCTGGCGAATCGTCTCGGCGTAGCGGCCGTCATCGAGTTCGCCCAGGCAGCCCTGAAACAGCTCGGCGCGGCGCTCGAGGAAGTCTTCGCTGAGCAGATCGACCGGGCCGCGCTGGAACGGGTGAAAGAACGCACCCGGCAACGGCGCGAAGATCGCCGGCCAGCACAACAGGCCGAACAGCGAATTGATCAGGCTGTTCTCGACGTAATGCACCGGGCCGTCATCGGCATGCAAGTGCGCTTGCACATGAAATTCCACCGACCGCGCCGGATCGATGCGCGGCAAGTGCAAGTCGAGGCGCTCGACCTCTCTGGCCTTGGCACGCTTGAGCGGCGGGCCACCGAGTTTACGCCGCAGCCGCGGGACGATGCGCTGCAAGCCTTGCTGCTCGGCCGCGCTTTGCGGAGCCTGTTCGGCCAGCGTGCCGAGTTCCAGCGCCAATGCGTATTCGCCGCAGCGTTCGAGCACGCGGATCATGCGCAATCGCGCGCCCGGATAAGCACAGTCACGATAAACGCTCAGAGCCAGCGCGAAATCGCCGATGCGCTCGCCATACTGGCCGATCTGGAACAATGCCTTGGCTTGCCGGCGGCGCAGCCACGGGTTGTCCAATTGCACGGCGTTGATCTGTGCGGCGATCGCCTCCAGCGGTTCACCGGCCTCGAAGCGCAACTGGCACTGATGCAGGAACAGGCAGGCATCGACGTCTTCGCGGCTGCGCAGGCCGCGGGAGTCAGCGCAGAATTCGACTTTTTCATAAGTGAAGATGCCAAGGTCGGCCAGCACGAACTCCGACCAGTCCTGATAGAGATTGCCGAAGAACATCAGGCGCAGACGATCACACAAATCCATCAGGGTCAGGCTGAATAGCCGGTCAGCCAGTTGCGGCGCCCAGTTGCGCAGGGTTTGCGCCTCGGTGAATTGCTCGGCGAGCAAGGGCAGCCATTCATCCTTGCGCCCTTTCGGCTGCGTTATGAAGGCGCCAAAGGCTTGCACCAGTTCGGCCTTGAGCAGCACATCGAACAGCTCGGCCAGTGTCAGCGCGGCGTGCTCGTCGAGCCAGCCTTGATCGAGCAACGGCTGCGCCGCCGCAGCGATGTCGCCAATTTCCAGGTAATTGAGTTTGCTCGCGCGAAAATGAATGCCCTTGCGCATGACCATGCGTACCAGCAGTCCCTGCGAGGCTTGCGGCAGCGCATTGAAGTCGCGAATGAAGCCATGCTCGCTCTCGCTCATCAGATCGGCATAGCGAAGTCCAAGCCAATCAAGCACTTGCTGGAAGTTGTTGAGGTAATAGAACGGATCGTCGAGAGGGTTGGAGGTCACGGGAATTCAAAGCCACGGCAAGCGAACACTGGTTATGCGTACAGATAGCAGCTCAACCCTGCCCGGCGCAAACGGAAAAAGATCAATGGCATTTTTTCGCGCCGTCATCGAACTTTTCCGCCGAGGCTGGCACCAACCGCGTTACAGGGCCGACAATGCCCGCAATCACATTCAAGCAAGGAGTCAGAGGTGGGTATGAAAATCAAGATGCTGGGTATTCCTGTAGCGGTTGCAGCCCTGTTGGCGCTGGGCGGCTGTTCGACCCAGACCGTGGTGACGCTGCAGAACGGCACCCAGTACCTGACCGAGGACATGCCGAAGACCGAGACCGAAGATGGTTTCTATGAGTTCGAGGATATTTCCGGAGCCAAGGTCAAGGTTCGCGCTGATGAAGTCGCGACCGTGCGCAAGGAAGACTGATCCACGCCGATCGTTCCCACGCGGAGCGTGGGAACGATCATGCCGTGTGATGTTCGCGAGCAGGCTCGCTTGTATGTTTAGGCTTGAAGGGGCCGGCACAGGCCCCGCATCAACCTCAGGCGATAACGACCCCGGCGGCGCTCAAACTCCCCAGCGCCACGCCGACCAAGGTCACCGAATCGGCACCAAACGTCAGCACGGTGTCGTGCCCGACCGCTGAGGCATGGGCGCGCAAATCATCCCCCGGCAACACACCCTGCACGCCGAGAAACACCAGTTTGTCATCGGCCGTATAGCCAACCACCCGGTCCTGGCCGAACGCGCCGCTGAACAGAAAAGTATCCGCCCCGCCGCCCGATTCCAGCAGGTCGTTGCCAGCGCCACCGACAAACACGTCATTGCCCGCGCCGCCGAGCAAATGATCATTGCCCTCAAGGCCAAACAGCCAATCGCCGTCCGCATGCGCCTTGAGCGTGTCGGCACCGGCCGTGCCTTTAACACTCGATTCGTAAGCGGTCAGGTTACCGCCGACGTTCAAACCCGTCGCAGTGACGCTGTGCAGCACGTCGTCCTTGAATACGCCCCAGAGAAAACCCGGCTCTTTGGTCACGATGCTGCCGATGTCGCGGGTGATGCTGATCCCGCCGTTGGCATCGCGGATGTACAGATTGCCGGCGCCGTCGTTGGCAAAATCCAAGTTCTTCACCGTTTGCTGCAAGTCGAGGGTGTTGCTGCCCTGCCCGCCAAGGATGACGTTGTAGCCGCCGCTGTCACGGAAGTTGTCGTTGCCGGCGCGTCCCTCCAGGTAGTCATTGCCGCTGCCGCCCTGGATCAGGTCGTTGCCGTCACTGCCGATGATGAAGGTGCTGCCCTTGTGGGTTTCGGCGTTGCGGTTGAGCGCCTGCACCCACGTGTTGGTCCGCGTCGGGTCGGACAGGTTGGCGACAATGATTGTCGAGTCGCGGCTGGTCAGGTCATAGAACTTCGACTCGAGCACGCGGGTCATGCCGTCGCCATAGCCCGTGGGCAGGTGCGAAATCCACGTCGGAATATTCAGGATCGAAAACGGCAGCACGTTCCAGGCGCTCGAGGCGTAGTGATCGTTGAAGCTGACGATGTTATCGGTGGTCGAGGCATGCGGCGCGTCGTGGACGCCTACCGAAGCGCTGCTGAAAGTAGACCCGTCGAGGGCACGAAACACCGGGTCGTTTTCGTAACCGATATTCAGCACCTTGTCACCACTGCTTTGGGTGGGCGAGGCGTAGGCGATGTAATTGGAGTCAGCAAAGAACCCACCCCACTTGTCACCGCTCAAGTCGGCCATGCTGTTTACCGCCAGGCCGCCGAGGCTGTGGCCGCTGACCAGCACGTCGTTGCCGCTGAGGCCATTGGACCGGGCGAATGCGACCACATCGTCGAGCAGATTGCCGAAGGCTTCGCCGACGTAGTTTTTTGCGTAATCGGCCGGGCCGAAGGCTGCAAGCAGGTCACTGATCACGTCGCCAATCGAATCGCCGATGAGGATTTCACGCGGACCACTGGTGCCGCGAAAGGCTATACCCAGTTCGGTGAGGTGGCCCTGAGCGTCATACTTGCCGAGGACTTCCACTTGCGCGCTGGTGTAGCCGGCCTTCTCGCCGAAGAAGGTCCCACGTGCGTCGGTTTTACCGTCGTAGCCCAATTGCGCGGCGCTGATCGGCGTCCAGCCAGCCTTTTGCACGGCTTCCAGGGCGAGTTTTTCCGAGTCGGGATTCCACGGAATCCCGGGGATCACCCCTTGCGAATCGGTGCCGCCAATCAGCGCGGTGACCAGCGTCCCCGGCAGGCCGAGGCCGAAGCCGTTGTGCTGGTAACCGGCAGCGAAGCCGTTATCGAGGTTGTGATAGGAATACAGCGTGATCGCCATGGCATCGCTGAACATCGCCATGGAATCGGCGGTGCCGAAGTTCTTGTAGTCGTATACACCCATTGCCATTGCCTCTCTTGTTGTTGGAATTGTCAGAGATAGCTCACAGCCAGAGCGCAAGGCTCCGGAGCATTTCATTACATCTCGTGATGACCCTCAAATATCATGTGCACGTCGGCCCTGTGGGAGCGGGCTTGCTCGCGAAAGCGAAGTGTCAGACGGCACCTTCTTGACCTGACACACCACTTTCGCGAGCAAGCCCGCTCCCACATTTGGATCTTCTGCACATTTGGATTGTTGTACTCGCACAGTCCCACGTGCAGTGCTCCTTATTTTTGGAAAAACCGGCAGCCCGTGACGCGCTGCCGGTTACGCTCAGAACTGCCAGTCGAATCGGCGGTGCCGAAGTTCTTGTAGTCGTATGCACCCATTGCCATTGCCTCTCTTGTTGTTGGAATTGTCAGAGATAGCTCACAGCCAGAGCGCAAGGCTCCGGAGCATTTCATTACATCTCGTGATGACCCTCAAATATCATGTGTACGCCGGCCCTGTGGGAGCGGGCTTGCTCGCGAAAGCGAAGTGTCAGACGGCACCTTCTCGACTGACACACCGCTTTCGCGAGCAAGCCCGCTCCCACATTTGGATCTTCTGCACATTTGGATTGTTGTACTCGCACAGTCCCACGTGCAGTGCTCCTTATTCTTGGAAAAACCGGCAGCCCGTGACGCGCTGCCGGTTACGCTCAGAACTGCCAGTCGAGGGTCAGACCAACGCCGTGATCCTTCTCGTTCGAGCCGATCAGACCGTTGTAATCGAGGTTGACCCGCACGTCGCGATTGAGCGCCAGCCCGGCGCGCACGCCGACCACAGCGGCGTCGCGATCCATCGACACACTCTGCACGGTGAAGGCGCTGTTGCCGTTGGCGAAGGCCAGATGGCTGTCGGCATCGACGCTGCTCAGGTTGTGCTGCCAGCCGAGGCTAGCGCCCAGTTCCAGCTGATGCTTATCCGATACGGCGAAGCTGCGCTTGGCGCGTACGCCGAGAGTCGAGAGCACCACGTCGCGGTTGTCTTCGCCGCCCTTCAGCGCGGCCGCGTCACCCTTCTCGGTGAAGCTGTCGGTGTTGAGGTGTACGTAGGACAGATTGGCGAATGGCTCCAGGTTCATCGGTTGCAGGCCCAGATCGTACGCGGCCTCGGTGAACAGTTGCGCGGTGGTCGCGTCACGTTTGGTTTTCTGTTTGCCGCTCACGTCGCCGAACTGCAGATCACGTTTCACGTCGATGCGATGCCAGCTGTAGGCGCCGCCGACGGTCAGGCGCAACGCGTCGATTTCATGCCCCAGATACGCACCCAAGTGGTAGCTGTCGACCGACGCCTGGGAATGCGTGCCGCTGCCCATGCTCAACGAGCTGTCGCTGTAACCGGTGACGAAACCGAGACGGGTATCTTCAGCGATCAGACCGTCGACACCGGCCAGCAGCCCACCGATCGAGCTGTTGGAATCGGCATTGTCATGCCCGCCGTCGCTCTCGCCCCACGATCCGAGCACCTTGACCCAGACGTTGCTGCGCTCGTCCGTCGGCGCATCGGCATTGAACAGATCACGCTCACGCAGGCGCTCGCCAACGGCTTCGCGCAGGTAGCGGCTGTCGTTGATCAGCAGCGTGCCGATAGCCGGGTGAATCTCGCCGGACAACTGTTGGAAGGCCTGCTGCGCCGACGCCGCGTTGGGCGACAGCAACAGGGTCTCGAACAGCGCATTGCCCGCGCCCAAACGCTCGGCGGCCGCACCAACGGCGCGCTGGTTCGGCGTCAGACCGACACTGGCGAACGACGCTGCGTTGCGCCCGACCGCCAGTTGAATGCCGCCCGCCGAGTAATCGAGGGTGCCACCAAGGAACGCGTAATCCGGCAAGACCTGACCGAAGCGCCCGTCAATGCCACCCGCTGCCTGCAGGATGTTGTAGCGGGTGCCGAGCAGGCTTTGCACTTCGCCGGTGCTGAGCAAGGTCGGGCTGTTTTCCAGCGACAGGCTCACCGTGGCGCCGTCGATGAACGCTTTGCCGCCCGCGACGATCTGATCGCTGCGGGTTGGCGACAGCTCCACGGCGTAGGTCGAACCGGGGGCGAAGGTCACGTCACCCGCCACATTCAGCGTGCCGATGGAATTGCCCGGCGCCACCGTACCGCCGCTGTTCACCGCCAACGCGCCGATGCGGCCATTGCCGCCGAGGATGCCGCCGTTGTTGACAGTGACCGCCGATTGCAGCGAACCGTTGATGGCCAGTCGACCCTGATTGACCAGCGTCGGGCCGCTGTAAGTGTTGTTGCCGGTCAGCACCAGCGTGCCGATGCCCTGCTTGGTCAGACCGCCGTGACCACCGATGTCGTTGCGCCAGGTGTCGAGGCCGCACGTGATGTCGCTGCACACGCGCTCGGTCGGTTTGCCCTGATCGATGATCGCGCCGATGCCCGGCAGATCGGCGACGAACTGGCCGGAGCCGTACGCGCCCTGCACTCGGAATTGCTCGGGGATGTCCTGCTCGGTAACGAACATCGCCGGGCCTTCGATGGCCTTGCGCAGGTTGATCATCCCCCAGCCGTACAAGGCGTCGATGCCCGGCGCGCCAAGGTCGGTGGCGGTGGTGCGCAACACGCTGGCGACCTGGTCGCCGCTCATGTACGGGAAGCGCTCCATCAGCACCGCGATGGAACCGGCGACGTGCGGCGCCGCCATCGAGGTGCCGTTGTAGTTGGCATAGCTGGTGGTCAGGTTGCCGGCGTTGGTGCCTTCGATGATCGAGCTGTAGATCCTGGTGCCCGGCGCGGAGACGCAGTAACTCGCGGTGTAGCCGCAACGCGAGGAGAACGTGCTGATCACGTACGGATTGGCGCTGGCCGTGTCCGGGTTCTGCTGTAATGCGGCGACGGTGATCCAGTTCGGCGCGATGTCCGGGACGAAATAGCCGAGGCCGGCGATGGCGTCAGGGTTATTAAGGTTGTAATCGTTGCCGGCAGCGAAAATGGTGACGATGCCGCTGCGTGCGGCGGCAATCGCACCGTCATAGGCGCCGCCGGGTTTGGTGCCAAGCAAGGTGCGGATTTCGTTGAACTGCAACTGCGCGTCGTTGACGGTGAAGTGCGGATACGCCGGATCGCGGCCGCCGAGGTCGAAGCGATCGGTAATGCCGATGCCCCAGCTGTTGTTGATGATCCGCGCACCGCTGGCGATCAGCGCATCCCAACCGGCCTTGTACACCGCGCCGTCGTTGCCACGCACGATGCCGTCTTCAGGCCCTGGGTCGCCATTGTCGGCGCTGATGATCTGCGCGCCAAATGCGACGCCGTGCATCACCCCGCCGTCGCGACTGCCCGCCGCGATGCCGCCAACGTGGGTGCCGTGGGCGCCAAGCTTGCCGTTGGAGCCGACCGAGGGTGAACCGTCATACACAAACGCGTCGCCGGCCTTCACCGGGATATACGGGTCGGTGTATTCGCGGATTCCGCTGGTGACCAGGGTGACGACTTTGTGACTGCCAGAGAACTCCGGGTGGGCGGCGTAGACCGGCTGATCGAAAATTCCCAGTTTCACGCCTTTGCCGGTATAGCCGGCGGCGTAAGCGTAATCCGCGCCGATCGCGCCCAGGCCCCAGTCCGCCTTGAACTCATTGCTGCGCCAACTTGACGGATCGCCGCTGCGGCCGTTTTCCACGTAAGGCGCTGCCTGCGCCATCGCACTGGCACAGAGCATCGCGACTGTCAGGGTTTTCAGGGCAAAGCGGCCACCCGATTGCGCGGGGGTATTGTTGTTATCCATCCACGACCTTCCTTAGTGATGTTGCGAAAAAAACCTGTGTCAGAACTGCCAGTTCAGGCTCAGCCCAACGCCATGCAGCTTCTCGCGGCTGGCGAGTTGGCCGTTGTAATCAAGGTTGACCCGCACGTCTTTGCTCAGGGCCAGACTGGCCTGCACGCCGACCAGCGCCGCATCGCGTACCAGTGCCGAGCTCTCCACCGCGTACGGCGTGCCGCCAGTGGCAAAGCGCAAATGTTGCTGCGATTCGATATCGCTGAGGCTGTGCTGCCAGCCGAGACGGGCATTGACGTCCAGTGCTTGTTGGTTCGTAAGGTTGAAGGTTTTGCTCGCCCGCACGCCCAAGGTGCTCAACACCACGTCGCGCCTGTCTCCCGAGCTTTTCAGCGCAGCGGCATCGCCCTTTTCGGTAAAGCCTTCGGTGTCCAGATGCAGGTAAGTCAAATTGGCGAACGGTTCCAGCGCCAGAGGTTGCAGCGGCAAGCGATACGCCGCCTCGCCAAACACCTGAGTGGTGGTCGCATCAAGTTTGGCTTTCTGCTTGGCGCTGACGACGTCGTATTGCAGATCGCGCTTCACATCGCCGCGATGCCAGCTGTACGCCGCGCCGGTGCTCAAGCGCCACGCGCCGAGGTCGTGCCCGGCGTAAGCGCCGAGGTGATAGCTGTCGACTGTCGCCGAAGAATGCGTGCCCGAGCCCATGCTCAAGGAGCTGTCGCTGTAGCCGGTGACCAGCCCGATGCGAGTCTGCTCGTCGAGCGTGCCGTCGACACCCGCCAGCAGACCGCCGATCGAGGTGGTGTAACCTGCGGTGTCGTGGCCCGAATCGGTGCTGCCCCACGCGCCAAGTGCTTTGATCCAGCCGTTGCTGCGAGTCGCCGATTCATCGTGCAGCCGCTCGCCGACCGCATCACGCAACTGGCGGCTGTCGTTGATCAACATCGACCCCAGTGCCGGATAAATCTCCCCGCTCAGTTGCTGGAAGGCTTGCTGCGCCGAGGCTTGAGTCGGTGCACGAAGCACACTTTCGTAAACCGAATTGCCGGCGCCCAGACCTTCGACTGCCGCCGCCACCGAACGCTGGTTCGGCGTTTGCCCGACGCTGGCGAAGCTGGTCGCGGTGCGCTGGATATTCAGCTGAATGCCGGTTGCGGCGTAATCGAGGGTACCGCCGATGAACAGGTAGTTCGGCACGACCGCAGCAAACTGCCCCTGCACGCCGCCCGCCGCTTGCAGGATGTTGTACTGGCGACCGAGCAGGCTTTGCGCTTCGGCGCTGCTGAGCAGGGTCGGGCTGTTTTCCAGCGCCAGGCTGACGCTGGCGCCGCTGACGGTTGCCACGCCGCCAGCAACGATGCGGTCGCTGCTGGTGGGCGATAGCTCGACGGCGTAAGTCGAGCCCGGGGCAAGTGTCACATCACCAGCGACGTTCAAGGTGCCGATGGAATTGCCCGGTGCAACCCGGCCGCCGCGGTTGGCGGTCAGCGCGGCGATGCGTCCGGAGCCGCCGAGGGTGCCGCTGTCGTTGACGGTGACCGCTGAGGTCAGCGAACCGTTGACCGTCAGCAGACCGCCGTTGACGGTGGTCGGGCCGCGATAGGTGTTTGCGCCGCTGAGCAGCAATTGCCCGGCGCCGGACTTGATCAGGCTGCCCTGATACACCCGGTTCGCCGCTGCCGCATCACGCAGCATGCCGACCGCGTAGTCGGTCTGGTCCTGCTGACTGGTGCCGGTCGGAACGCCGTTCTGCCAGCCTTTGTCCTGCAGGGTTTGCTGCCAGGCGGTGTGCTCGGCGAGGTCTTCGCGCTGGCGCTGGAGCAGCGCCTTGTCGGAGATGTCGTTGCTCCAGACATCGCGCTGCCCTGCCCCCAGATTGGCATCGAACGCACCGAGCAATTGCCCCGGCCCGCGCATCGCTCGGTTGAGGTTGGCGACGCCCCAGCCGACGCGCTCGTTCGGCGCATCGGTGACCGAGCCGTCGAGCTGGGTGGCGGTGGTCAGTAACACTTCCAGCGCCTGCTGATTGTTCATGTACGGATAGCGTTCCATTACCAGCGCCAACGCGCCCGTCGCGTGCGGCGCCGCCATTGAGGTGCCGGATTTGATCGCGTAGCCGCCGCCGGGAATGGTGCTGTCAATCTTCGCCCCCGGTGTGGTGATGCACCAATACTTGGCGATGCCGCACTGGTTGTACTTTTGCTGATTGCCCTGATCAAGCCCGGACACCGCCAGCCAGTGGCCTTCCAGATCCGGCTGGAAGTACGGCAGCGCCGAGCGCACGCTGGCGTTCGGGTAACCGCTGTTGCCGGCGCTGAACACATTGATCACGCCGCGCCGCGACACATCGGCGGCGGCGTCAAGCCAAGTGCCTTTGTTCCAGTGCTGAGCGTAGGCGGCGTGCAGATCCGCCAAGGTCCGATAGCTGACATCCGGCGGCTGACTGCCCCAGCTGTTGTTGATTGCCCGCACGCCAGCGTCGGTCAGGCTGTCGTAGACCGCTTTGAAATAACGCGGATCAGGACTGGGGCCGAAGAGGAAACTGTCGTTCCTGTTGGTGTTGCCGACGTAGATTTGCGCGTTGTAAGCCACGCCGTGCATGCCGCTGCCGTCACGCGCAGCGCCCATGGTGCCGACCACGTGGGTGCCGTGCGAATCGTTGTTGGGGTTGAGCGTGCCGTCGACGTTGAACGGTGAGCCATCAACATAGCTGCCGCTGGCGGAGACCGGGTGATAGCGCGCGGCGGAGAACTCCGGGTGGGCGGCATCGAAACCGGAATCGAGCGCGCCGATTGTCACGCCCTTGCCGGTGATGCCGACAGCGTAGGCCTGATCCGCCTGCATGCGTTGCAGGCCCCAGTCACGCAGGAACTCGGCGCTGCGCCAACTGGCCGGATTGCCGGGCTGGCCGGATTCGAGGTATTGCGCCTGCGCGGCCGAGGTCACCAGCAACAGCGTGCCGAGCGAAATCGGTTTGATGCGTACGTCCATGGTCATCACTCTCGTTTTTTGTTTTATGCCGGTTCAATGGCGGTTTCGCCCGTTCCCCCTCGGTCAGGGTGAGGGCCGTTGCGCGACCACAAATGCCTCATCCACCCGCGCCAGATCCTGCTCATTCAGGGTTCCGGCGTAGTAATGCAATTTGGTCCACGCCATCAGGTAGTCATAGCGCGCCCGGGCTAGGTCGCGGCGGGTGGTGAACAGTTGCTGCTCGGCATTCAACGCGTCGAGGTTGGTGCGTTCACCGCCCAGAATGCTTTGCCTTGTCGAGACCACCAGCGCCTCGGCGGACTTCAACGCCTTCTGGTAAGCGCGCAATTTGCTCACCCCGGAAAGACAAGCGCTGAACTGTCGGCGCAGTTCGATCAAGGTTTCGCGGGTCTTGCCATCCAGTTCGTATTCGGCCTGTTCCATGGTGCGACTGGCCTGGCGCGTCGAAGCCGACACCCCGCCGCCGGCGTACAGCGGCACGCTGACTTCCAGGCCGATGGTGTTGGTTTCGTAGCGCTGGTTGTAGGTGTTGCCGCTCTCGGACTCGTTATCGCGCATCGAGGCGTAGGCACTGACTTTCGGCAGATGCCCGGCGCGGTTGCGCTCGACTTCATAGCGCGCCACTTCCACGGCCTGACGCTGCGAAGCGAGGTTCGGGTTGTTGCTGATCGCCAGTTCATGCCAGGTGTCGAAGTTGGCCGGTTGCAGGGTGAAGGTCTGAAATTGCTGACCAAGCGGCGCCAGGTCGCCGATGTCGACCGCCGGCACGCCGACCAGCGCCCCCAGTTCGCGCAAGGCAGCGTCCTGTTCATTGCGCGCTTCGATTTCCTCGGCAGTCGCCAGCTCATAGCGTGACTCGGCTTCGAGAATATCGGTGCGCGTGCCCTCGCCCTGCTTGAACATGTGTTCGTTCTGCTGGAACTGTTGCTCGTAGGCCTTCTTCTTCGCCTGGGCAATGTCGATCTGGTCCTGGGCGAACAAGGCTTTGGTGTAGTTGTCCAGCACGCGCACCAACAGTTCCTGACTCTTGCCGCGAAAGGCTTCGTCGGCAAACAACGACTGCGCCACACCTTTGCGATAGGCCGCGTAAGCCTCGTAATCGAGCAGCGGTTGCTGGACCGTCAGCGCCGAGCCGTAACTGTTGTAGTTGCGCTCATCGGTGCGGTTGCGCGCACGATCATCCAGAGACGTAGCCTTGGACGAGTTGCGACCCTTGTTGTAGCTGTAGCCGATCCGAGGCAACAGCCCGGCGCGTCCAATCACGCGGTTTTCAAGGCCGGCATCACGTTCCTTGATTGCGCCGAGAAACACCGGATCATTGCGCAACGCCTGTTCGTAAATCTCGAACGGCCCCATGGCGGCGACTGCCGAGTGACTCGCGAGCAGCAGCACCACGGCCCCCAACATTGAAAGCTTAGTCATACAGCCGAACATCCTTATTCCTCGGTCAACGCAGAACCGGCGCGATCGAGCAGCGGTTTGAACAGGTAGTTGAGGAGTGACCGCTCCCCCGTGCGCACGAACATCTCCGCCGGCATGCCGGGCTTGATCACCAGCCCGTTGAGCTTTTCCATCGCCTGATCGCTGACGCTGCTGCGCAACACGTAATACGGCACGCCGCTTTTCTCATCGATCATCTGGTCAGCGGCAATCAGGCTGACTTCGCCGGGCACGCGCGGGGTTTTGCTCTGGTTGAACGCGGTAAAAAGAATGTCCACCGGCAGATGCGTGCCGACCTTGTCGATCAGGTTGACCGGCAAGTGCCCTTCCACTTCCAGCGTGGTGCCTTGGGGAACGATCTCCAGCAGGGTTTCGCCCTGGCGCACGACGGCGCCCTCGGTGTGCACACTGAGGTTGACCGCTACGCCATCGGCCGTGGCGAGGATTTCGCTGTGTTGCAGGTCGAAACCGGCGGAGGTCAGTTGCTCGGACAGGGTCACGCTTTTCAGTTGCGCGTCGGCCAGTTGCGTGCGCACTTCCTTCTGGTATTCCTCGCCGTGCTGCTGCAGCTTGAGGCGCGACTCAAGAATGCCCTGCTCCACGCGCCCGCTTTCGCCAGTGTTTTCTGCCAATTGCTGCTGCACCTGCGACAGTTGCCGCTGGTAATCCATCAAGCGGTTGCGCGGGATGTAGCCGTTGTCAGCCAGCGGTTGCAGGTTGCGCAGTTGTTGCTGCAAGGAACTGGCCTGGGCATTGAGGTCACTGCGCGCGCGGCGCATGCCAGCCAGTTGCGCAGTGGCGCCTTCGATATTGGTGCGCAGTGCCGCTTGTTCACGGGAAAACGCTTCGCGGCGGCTGCTGAACAGCTGACGCTGGCCTTCCAGCACCAGCGCCAGACGCGGGTCAGCATCATTGCTCAACTCGGCGGGAAAGCTTACTTGCTTGAGGTTGTCGCGTTCGGCCTGCCAGCGCGCGAGGCTGGCCCAGGCCATCCGGTATTGCGCCTGCAGCGACTGCACGTCGGCGGCGACCTGCGTCTGGTCGAGGCGGAACAGCGGCTGGCCCTGCTTCACGGTCTGGCCTTCGCGCACCAGAATCCGGCTGACCACGCCGCTGCTCATCGATTGCACGGCCTTGCGCTTGCCCGAGACCACCACGGTGCCCTGCACCGCGATGCCCTGATCCAGCGGCGCCAGTGCCGCCCAGGTGAAGAAACTGCCAGCGCCGACGATGGCCAGAATCCAGCCCATGCGCACGAAGTATTTCGCGTCGCGTTCCGGACGTTCAGCGACGTAGGCATGTTCCATGCTCGCTTCGTTTTGCGTGTTCATGCTGGCCCTGCTCATACGCCCGAATTCCTTGTCGAGGGCTGATATTGCCTGCTCATACTGAGCCCGCCCGGTGCCTGTGCAGCTTTCTCGCGCTGCTGTTCGTGCTGGCCGGAAAGTGCCTTGAGCACATCCTGACTCGGGCCGAATGCCTGCAAGCGCCCATCGTTGAGCACCAGCAGTTTGTCCGCCTGAGCCAATACCGAAGAGCGATGCGTGACCAGGATCACCGTGGTGCCCTGAGCCTTGAGTTGCGCAATAGCACTGGCCAGTGCGGCTTCACCGACGGTGTCGAGGTTGGAATTGGGTTCATCCAGCACCACCAGGCTTGGCGTGCCGTACAGCGCGCGGGCCAGGGCCACACGTTGCTTCTGGCCACCGGACAAGCCGCTGCCGTCCTCGCCCAGTTGCGTGTCATACCCCAGCGGCAGACGCAGGATCATCTCGTGGACGCCGGCCTGCTGCGCGGCAGTGACGACTTTTTGCGAATCGGCTTCGCTGAAACGCGCAATGTTTTCGGCGATGGTGCCGCTGAACAACTCGATGTCTTGCGGCAGGTAGCCAATGTAGGGACCGAGCTGATCACGATTCCAGCGGTGGATATCAGCGCCATCCAGACGCACCGTGCCGCCCAGAACGGGCCACACGCCGACCAGCACCCGGGCCAGCGTCGATTTGCCCGAGCCTGAGGCGCCGAGCACGCCAAGCACTTCGCCGGCACCTAGACTGAAATTGACCAGGTGCAGCGTCGCCGCACGTTGCCCCGGCGGGCCGGCGCTGACTTGCTCGAAAGTGATCTGACCTTTCGGTGCCGGCAGCGCCATCGCTTCGTCGCTGGGTGGAAAGGCCTGCAACAGCGCATCAAGGCGCTGATAAGCCAGCTTCGCCCCGCTCCACTGTTTCCACACGGCGATCAACTGGTCGATCGGGCTCAGTACGCGGCCCATCAGGATCGAACCGGCGATCATCATGCCGGCGGTCATGTCGCCCTTGATCACCAGCAGCGCGCCCAGCCCAAGCACCAACGATTGCAGGCACAAACGCAGCGTCTTGCTCAGGGAACTGATCACCGCGCCAGTATCGCTGGCCTGGTTCTGCAAGCCGAGAAAGCGCGAATGCACGCCAAACCAGCGTGTGCGCAGCGAGCCGAGCATGCCCATCGCCTGAATGGTTTCGGCGTTGTGCAAATGGCTGGTGGCCAATTGGCTGGACTGCTGGGAAAACCCGGCGGCCTCGCCCAGCGGCTTTTTGGTCATGTATTCGTTGAGGCATGCGAGCGCGATCAACAGCAACGCCCCCGCCGTCGCCAGCACCCCGAGCCAAACGTTGAACAAGTAGATGACAAACAGATAGACCGGGAACCATGGCGCATCGAAGAAGGCGAACAGCGCCGGGCCGGTGACGAACTGGCGGATGTGGGTCAGGTCGCCCAGCGCTTGCCCGGCGTTGCCCTCGCCCTTGAACAGGTTGCGTTCAAACGCGGCTTGATAGACGCGCAGATTGAAGCGTCGCTCCAGCTGGCTGCCGATGCGGATTACGATGAAGCTGCGGATCACTTCCAGCAGCCCGATGAAGGCAAAGAATCCGACCACCATCAACGACAGCATCGCCAGGGTGGTTTCGTTCTGCGACGACAGCACCCGGTCATAAACTTGCAGCATGTAGATCGACGGTACCAGCATCAACACGTTGATCAGCGCGGTGAAACAACCAACGCTGATCAGGATGCTTTTATAGTCGCCCAGTGCCTTGATTAACGGAGCGGCAGGAGACTTCGCCATCTTCATTGATTCTTCCTGAGTTCATAGTCTCGTCATTGCCGAACGAGCATTCCATTGAATATTGCGCTTGCCTGCAAAGAGGATGAGCAAGTAGCGCTTACAATTTCATAACAAGTAAATGGGCCCCGCGCATATAACCCGCAGGCAGTGCCATATATCAACTACCTGCAACTTTCCATTCGTTGCTTAGTGTTCGACACGCTCCAGCAAAATGAGCAAATGCGGACTCAATCTGCTTGTATACAAGCCTTCACGCTGGCGGCTGAAGAAAGCGATTCTCGAACCTTCCTTGCCGGTGATGGCAATACCATCGGGCTCGGGAAACCAGCCGATCGGCGCTTCGCTCAACCACGCGCCCAGGCACTCGGCGCCTGCACCCAAAGTCTGGTTCGGCGCGAGATCGACCAGGCATGTGTTCGACGGCTTGTCTTGCAGCGTTCGCGCTTCATGCGTGTCGTTGTGACCGGTCAATGTGGCCTGCCAGCGCCCGGCGAATACCGAGGGTTCTTCGAGTCTGAGGCTGCTTGCCATGCTTGTCGCTCCGCTCATCATCAGCGTGACTGCCATCAGCCATGCCATCGTAGTGTCAGTAAAAACGTATCCACGCATAGGAAATTTCACTTCCGCTCGTAGCCTTGCCCGGCGATCAGGCCGATGCAAGCGAAGAAAGCGACGCACGCGGCGCCGCTTTCCCTTTACATCACGCGACGATGTCGCTGGTCGCTGCCTGGCCAACGGTGCTGACGATGAAGTCCGCCACGCCATGCCCGGAGAAATCCACCGACAACAGGCTGTTGCCGCCCGACGACGTCAACACTGCATCGCCAGCGGAACCGCTGAAGCTATTGACGAAGTGCAGGCCAGCGCCGTTGGTGATGCCGGTCAGATCGATTTTGTCGAGACCGCTGACGAAATCGAGAATCTGATCGATCGCACCCGGCTTGGAATCCGAACTGGCCGCGAACACAAAGGTGTCCGAACCGGCACCGCCCCACAGTTTGTCGGCACCGCCTGCGCCGTAGAGGATGTCGTTACCGGCACCGCCCTTCAGCTCGTTGGCCACGCTGTTGCCGATCAACAGATCACTGCCCGAACCGCCAATCGCGTTCTCGATGACTGCGCCCTTGGCAATCGATACGTTGCCGACCATACCGCCCACGTCGGAGAACGAAGCGCCATTGAGGTTGATCTTCTGGTTTTGGGTGAAACCGGAGAAATCCAGGGTGTCCTTGCCGCCGGCGTCCCACACCGAGAAGACCACTTTGTCGCTCGATGATGAAGCGCTGAGGAAATCACGGCCGGTATTGGAGTTGAAGCCGTAGGTGGTGTCGCCGGTGCGGGTCGTGGTGTTGGCGCCGTAGAGTTTCTGGATCGCCGCGATGTCATCCATCAGCGGGCCGGACGAATAAGCTTCGATGCCGCCCTTGCTGAAGTTCTGGTTGGTGTTGCTCTCGCTCCAGTAACTCATGACGCTGTAGCCACGAGTGTCCTGGCCGTAAGTTGCGTCGTTGTAGGTCGGGTTGCCATTGCCTGCGTTGTAGTCGCCAGGGTGAGCAAGGCCCAGGGTATGGCCGATTTCGTGGGTCAGGGTCTGACGACCGTAGTTGTTCAGATCCGGGTTCTTGTTCTGGGTATAACCGCTGTTGATCAGGTACCACGAAGTACCGTCATAACCAGCGCCGGTGCCCGGCAGATAGGCAAACGCCGCAGCGCCGTCCTGGCCACCGCTGTAGTTGCCGAAGGTCATGTGCCCGTCGCCACCCGAGGCTCGCTCGGTGAAGGTGACATTGGCAACGTCGGCCCAGGATTGCATGGCGAGCTTGGCCTGGGTTTGCTGCTGCGCGCTGAACTGACTGAATCCGCTGATCCCGTGCTTGTTCATTGTGCTGTTCGAGGCCGACGTCAGGAACGTATAGGTCAGCTCGATCGTGCCGCTGCCGTCCTTGTCCTGGTAGGCAGCACCATCACGCAGCAATTGCGTAGCCGCCTGGTCGACGGTATACGAGGGTTTGCCATTGACTGTGAGGTTACCGCCACGGTCGTACTGATGGCTGAAGCTATTGATCTGGTTGTAAGCCGAGCTGAAGGCGGCCAGCTGGAAAGCCTGTTCGGCGCTATCAATAGCGTTGGTTTTAACTTTCGACATAAACACACTTCCTTGTTTAGCAATGGAACAGTTTTTGTCCGACAGGACGATCTTTGGCGAGATCGTCCTATCACTCGCCCAATGAAGGCGTAACGAACCTGACACAATTTGAAATCTGTCGTAAAGGATTTTTTTGCGATCCAATTTGGCGGTGTCAGGAAACTGCCGTAAACAAAGCGTGCGGCGAGGAAAGAATGTTTTTAGTTGGTGGGATAGCAGGATTTGCCTGAAGATTTTCTATTTAAATATTAAATATCAGTAAGTTTTGATTTGTCGGGCAAGTCACACTTTCAAGCTGCGGTGCCAGTGCTTTGATATCAACTCCATGACTTTATTCGGACTGTAGGAGCTGACGAGTGCAACGAGGCTGCGATCTTTTGACTTTGACCTTTTTAAGATCAAGATCAAGAGATCGCAGCCTCGTTGCACTCGTCAGCTCCTACAGAGGACGGAGGTTCAGCTACCGGTACGAATCTTGTTCCACACCCGCGTACGAATCCGGTCGATATTCAACGGCATCGCCTCCAGCGCAAACAGCTTGCCCATCATTTCCGGGCTCGGGTAAACCTTGGTGTCATTCTTGATCGCCGGGTCGATCAGTTTGTCGGCTTGTTCGTTGCCATTGGCGTAATGCACGTAATTGGTGATGCCGGCCATGACGTCCGGGCGCAGCAGGTAGTTCATGAAGGCGTAGCCGGCCTTTTCGTCCGGTGCGTCGACGGGCATGGCGACCATGTCGAACCAGATCGCAGCGCCCTCCTTGGGAATCGCATAACCGATCTCGACGCCGTTCCTGGCTTCCCTGGCGCGGTTTTCGGCCTGGAGGATGTCGCCGGAAAAACCAACCGCGACGCAGATGTCGCCGTTGGCCAGGTCGCTGGTGTATTTCGAGGAATGAAAATAGCTGACGTACGGACGCACTTTCATCAGCAGCGCTTCGGCTTTCTTGTAGTCGTCGGGATTCTTGCTGTGGTGTGGCAGGCCGAGGTAGTTGAGCGCCGCCGGTAGCAGTTCCGGGCCGTTGTCGAGGATCGCCACGCCGCACTTCTGCAGTTTTTCCATGTATTCGGGTTTGAAGATCAGATCCCAGGAATTCACCGGCGCGTTGTCGCCCAGCACCGCTTTGACCTTGGCAATGTTGTAGCCGATACCGGTGCTGCCCCAAAGATACGGGAAGCCGTGCTCGTTGTTGGGGTCGTTGGTCTGCAAGGCCTTGAGCAGCGCCGGGTTTAGATTCTTCCAGTTCGGCAACTGACTCTTGTCGAGTTTCTTCAGCGCCCCACCCTGAATCTGCCGCGCCATGAAGTGGTTCGACGGAAAAACCACGTCGTAACCGGATTTGCCGGTCATCAACTTGCCGTCGAGGGTTTCGTTGCTGTCGTAGACGTCATAGGTGACGCCGATACCCGTGTCTTTCTGGAAGTTCTTTGTGGTGTCCGGGGCAATGTAGTCGGACCAGTTGTAGACCTTGACCGTCTCGGCCGCGTGACTGACGGAAGCGGCCAGCAGCAGCGGCGCCAATGCGAGGGTTTTCTGGATCATGGGGCGATTCCTGTATGGGCTTTTTTTGTTGGCAGGCAATCAAAGGATCAAACAATCAGAAAATCAGCACGTAGCTCTTGCGCACGGTTTGCTGGATATCCCAGATTCCGAGCGTGTTGGCCGGCAACATCAGTGCGTCGCCGCCTTGTATGTGAAGGGTTTCGCCGCCGCCGTCGGGGGTGAACGTGCAGCGCCCGGAAATGAAATGGCAGAACTCCTGCGCGGTGATCTGCCGGCGCCAGCGACCGGGGGTGCATTCCCAGACGCCGGTTTCAACGCCGTCGTCGCGCTCGACGCTGGTGGTCGAAGCAATTGCGACGGGCTCGCCGAGGGGGACGGCGACCGGGTTGGATTCCTCAAGCTCGAGCGTGGCAGTGTTCTTGAATTGGGTGATGCTCATGGCGTGACCTGTTTATTGAGGGAAACGGCGTTTAGTGCATGAAACCTTCCATGAACCCGGCGACACGGCTGGCGAGCTTGCGCCGCCACGGTGCGGTCGCCGGATTGGCCAGCGTCTGGTCTTCATGCACGAAGCTTTTGATGATCGCGTTGTAACCGAGCCAGCGGCATGGCTCCGGCTCCCAGGCACGGAGCGCGTGAATGCCGCCGTCAGGCAGCACCCACGGTTGTTGGGTCAGCTCGCTGTCGCGCTCGAGAATCAGATCGGCCAGCGTCCGGCCGCCGAGATTGCTGGCACCGACGCCCTCGCCGCCGTAGCCGCCCGATAGGGCGATGCCGTTGGCGCGATCGCAGAGCATGTGCGGTTTGAAATGCCGCGACATGCCGAGGTTGCCGCCCCAGGCGTGGGTGATCTGCACATTTTTCAGTGGCGGGAACAGTTCGCCGAACAGATAGCGGCGCAACTCGACCTCGTCACGGGTCAGGTTGAAGTCATGGCGCAGCTTGCCAGCGAACTGATAACCGCCACGGGCGCCGAAAATCAGGCGGTTGTCGGCACTGCGTTGGCCATAGGTGACCTGACGGCTGAACTCACTGAAGGCCTGCCCGCGATTGAGACCAATTTCGTCCCAGGTCGCAGCAGACAGCGGCTCGGTGGCGACGATCAGGCTTTGCACCGGCAACTGGTAGCGACCGAGTGGCGGCAACGTCACCGAGTAACCTTCCACGGCCGGGACGATCCAGCGGCTGCGCACGCTGGCCTTGGCGGTGCGCAAACTGCCGGATTGCCATTGAATGACCGGGCTGTTTTCGTAGATTTTCACGCCCATGTTCTGCACGGTCCGCGCCAGGCCACGCACCAGTTTCGCCGGGTGAATGGTCGCCACGTGAGGGGCAAAGATTCCGCCGTAGGGTTTCGCCACACGGATCTGCTGAGCCAACTGCTCGGGGCTGAGCCAGCGGTAATCGTTGTCGGTCAGACCCTGAGCGTGCAGCTTGCTCAGGTATTCGCGCAACACCGCCTCCTGCTCGGGATAGCGCGCCGCACAATAAAGCACCCCGCCCTTACGGTAATCGCAGTCGATGCGTTCGCGTTCGAGGACGATCTCAACTTCGTCCGGGATGTTGTGCAGCAGGTCGTACGAAGCGCGGCGCTGCTCTGGCGATAATGCTGCCAGCAGACGATCCTCGCCGAGCAGATTGCCCATCAGCCAACCGCCATTGCGTCCGGATGCACCGAAGCCGGCGGTTTGCGCCTCGACGATGGCGATATCCAGGCCAGGCGCGTGTTTCTTCAGGTAGTACGCCGTCCACAATCCGGTATAACCGGCGCCGATGATTGCTACGTCGACATCCAGGTCCCGCTCCAGCGCAGGCCGCGCCAGTAGGGGCTCATCGAGCTGATCCATCCATAAACTGATCGTGCGCCACGCCGACATGCCAGACTCCGCCCTGAAAACCTTCGATGGCGTCGATCCTAGTGGTTGCCTTCAGTGGCTGTCTTGCGCGCGTGCCCGCAGAGAAATTTGTTTGGCGTAGGCCTTGGGTGATTGGCCGGTGTGCTCGCGAAAGCACTTGTAAAACGCCGACAGCGAGTTGAAGCCAGCGGCAAAGGCCAACTCGTCGACGCGCAACGGCGGCATGGCGCTGTTCAGCGCACGCAGCAAATGCTGCAGGCGCGCCTGATTGACGTAGCGATAGAAGCTCTGCCCGAGCACCTGGTTGAGCAAATAGGAAATCTGATTGCGGCTGTACCCGCACTCCTTTGCCACCCGTTGCAGGTCGAGTTCAGGATCGAGATACGGTTGCTGTTTTTCGAAATATTGCTGCAGGTCCTCAGCCATGAAACTCAGTTGCCGTGGCGACAGCCCCAGACGGCTGACCGCCGGGCGCTGATTCGGCGCTGTGCTGCCATCGGCTTGGGTGCGCACCAGCGAGGCGTACTCATTGACGCGCCAGATCAAGCCATCCTTGACGGTGATCGCTTCGCTGGAACGGAACGACACCAAGCCGTCGCCGCCGCGCAAGGTCACTTCGTACTGAATGAACGCGGTGTCGCCATCCACCCGAATACGATCGCAATGCTCGAGCAGTTCGTCTGATTCTCGCGGCATGCTTACGCGCACGTATTCGCGCAACTCATCCAGAGCAAGCACGCGGTTCTGAAAGAAATCGTTGTACCGGATATCGGCGTGATAAAGCGCCATGACGCTGTCCAGATCCCGGTGTTTCCAGCTCAGGTGATAGCGCATGACCGTGGCGGCCGTGGCCTGGGTCTGTTCTGGGCCGTCGTCATCGGCGTGCATAAGCGGCTCGGCGAAAAAGAACCGAGCTTGCCCAACTTCCACTGCCGCTTCAATGAAAAATCCATAGTGGCGTTTTGGCGATAATCGATGAGCCAGTGACTTACATCAAAAAATGCGAATCAATCGCTAAACGGACTGAAAAATCTCACAGTTTTTTCACACACGGATGCTACTTTTAAAGCTCAAGCACTGGTTGAGCCAATGAAGGCTCTTCCCACCTAACATGAGCAAAAGGAAGCGCTCGATGAAGCAGGCGGGCAACACCATGAACAAAGGGTTCAGCAAAGTCACCTTTCCCAACGCTTGCCAGCTGATGCGCTGGCATTTTCATCCTATGGGTTTCGAGGCGACGATGGATGCGCCGGGCAGCATGATTGCCCGTCTATTCGATCGCGCCAGCGGCGAAACCATGATCGCCATCGCCGGCATTCCCTGCGCGACGGTGATGAACGCGGCGGATGTCGAGCGAATCATTGAAGCCATCGAGGATGAGCTGGAAGCTTTCACTCCTCCTGCATCGCTGAAGAACTACGCCTAACCTTATGATTTAAAAGAAAAAGCCCGCAGCAATGCGGGCTTTTTATTGCTCAGGCAATGGTCTTTTCCATCCGGTGATCGACGAAGAATGGCTTGTCCTTCGCAACTCGGTCTGACGCTCGCGGCATGTTCACCGCCTGGGCCTCCTGCGGTTCGACGTACCAGTAACAATGGCTGACGGCCCGAGTGATGCCCACGTAGGCCAGACGCAGGATTTCGTCCTTTTGCGCAGTGTCGTACGGCTCGCTGTCGCCATGTTTACCCAGCCCGGCCATGCGGTAGACCTGATTTTTGTACGGTGAACTGGTCAGGTGCTGACAATCGCCAAGCATAAACACCGCATCGGCCTGCAAGCCTTTGGCGCTGTGATAGGTCAGTTGTTTCAGCCGCCGAGCTTCATGCGGCAAGCTCGAATCTACATTAAGAACAGGCGCAATGTGCTTTTCAATCAATAACTTATCGCTGCTTTTTCGATACAGCATCAGGATTGAATCACCCCGCCGGTAATGCTCGGCCAGTTGCTGACCCAGCGCTTCATCGTCACGCTCAAGCACGTTGACTGGCTGCAGCGATTTAGGCTCGCCACTCGCCTTGGCCTTCTTGCCCGCGATCGCTGGCGCTGCGCGGACAATGTGTTCGGCGGCGTCGATGATGTGCTGGTGGCTGCGGTAGTTGTCACTGAGCATGACCCGCGTGGTGCTCGGCGAAGGGAATTGCTTGTTGAACTCCATGAAGTAGCTTGGCGAACTGCCGCGCCAGCCGTAAATCGATTGCCAGTCATCGCCAACGCACAACAGCGACGACCGTTGCGCCCCTCGGCCGATGTGCATGGCCGGGCCACGGCTGCGGATTTCATTGAGGCTGGCACGAATCCACGAAACGATCTGCGGCGATACGTCCTGGAATTCGTCGATCATCAAATGTGCCATCGGCCGCAGCAACTCATCGCTGAGCAGCTTGAGGTTTTCCGGCGAGTGTTCACTGAACAGCGCGAACATACGGTTGTAAGTCATCACTGGCGGTTTCTGATCCAGCAAGTGATCCTCAAATGCGCGCCAGAACAGGCTCAGAGCCTCGAAGAAAAAGCGATCTGGATCGTCCTTGGCGAAGCTCATCCGACTGACCGCGTCCGGCACATCCAGACCGAGGTTTTCGATGAAGCCTGCGGCACTGACAAAACAATCCAGCAGCGGTGCTGATGCCAGCTCGCCCTTGACCTTGTAATCGAAGCCGGGGCCGGCGCTGGCATCACCGGCCAATGTCGCCAGAACACGCTTGGATGACTCATAAGTATCAAGCCATATCAACGGCTTACGGCAGAAAGCTTGAAACAGGGTGCGCTTTACCGCCCATTCCGCGCGGACACTCAGCCTGGCATTGGCTCGACTTAGCTGGGCGTTTTCCCTGGGATCAAACCCCAACACCACCCAGGCATCGAGGCTGGGAATATAGCCGTGAGCGTGGAAGTTCGACCCATTGATTTCGAAGGTCTGACGATTGGGCTCGATGCCTTTGATGGGCCACGCTTTGGCGCGAATCCACAGGTCCTCGATGACGTCGCACAGTTCTTCATCGCGCTTGGCCGCCAGTTCCGTGACCGCCATGCGCTTCTGCACATCGGGATGATCGCGCTCCAACTCCTTCAACTGCAACCCGGCGCGGGACAATGGCTGAATCAACTGACGGAAACGCTCATCGTCGTTGAACAAGCGGTGATAACAAGCGTTCAGTTGCTGTCGCTGCGCATCATTGATGCGCAGGTCAAACGGATTGCTGTCGACCGCCTCTGCGCCGCTTTGCGGGCGATCGCTGAGGTTCTCGAAGGCCTGCAAGCGCTCGAAACCCGGCAGACTGCGGACCATCGGCAGAATGCGCGAGTGAAATGTTCGCACCAGTTCCCGGGCCTGCTTGAGGTTCAGCGCCTGCCCCCATAGCGTGAAGATTTCGATGAGCTTGTTGATGAAGTCCTTGCGCGATTCGCGGGTGAAGGTCACCACGGTCATTGAATCCAGCTCAAAACCCAGATAATGGCTGAGCAATAGAATGCGCAGCACCAACGTAGTCGACTTCCCGGCCCCGGCGCCCGCCACCACCGAGGTGGACGGCGTCTCGCTGAAGATCATTTTCCACTGCGCAGCGCTGGGCTGAGCGTGGGCCGGGAGTAAACGGGCGACGTCAGCCTTGATGCGTTTTTTCAATTCCGCCGTCAGTGGCAGACGCCAGTCATCGAACAGGTTGTTATCGACACTGGGCGGACGATGCTCGGTGTTGCGGCTGTCGCGAATCAGCAGAACCTGGCGGCCCTCTTCCAGCCCCTCGAGTTTGCCTTCCTTGAAGCCGTATTCGACACCGGCGGTGTGTCCGCTGCGAAATCCGTCGGCTTGCCCGTGCAGCCACGACGCCCGGTGCTGGGCGCGTAGTTTTGTCAGGCCGTGACCGAAGAATCGCGCGGCCAGACGCTTGAACCATGGCATCTCGGCCAGTGGGCGAAGTTCAGGAGGAATATCGGGGGTGTGTTGCGCCACGCTGACGGACTCCAGGTGAGAGGCTGTGGCGGCTATGGTGTCTGGATTTACCGTTCAGTTCTAGCGAAATGCTTACAGGTCATCGGTTTAGGCGACGAATTGAAAGTCGGATGAAATGATCCCGAGGCAAGATTCCATCTAATTCTCTGATCCTGATGCGGCAGTTTTTGCGCTTTTTATCGATGATTGTTTGATAGATGATCGCCGTCATCAACCACGGGGCCCGTTCCCTGACGAACCTTATCGAGGAGACGATCATGCTTGAACTCAGACCCTTCAGCTCGCTGGGCGGCGCTCATCATGGCTGGCTGGACGCGCATCACCACTTTTCGTTTGCCGAATACTACGACCCGCAACGGATGAGCTGGGGCAATCTGCGTGTGTGGAACGATGACATCATCGCCGCAGGCACCGGTTTCCCTCAGCATCCGCACCGCGACATGGAAATCATCACTTATGTGCGTGAAGGCGCAATCACGCACCAGGACAACCTCGGCAACAAGGGCCGTACCGAAGCCGGCGATGTGCAGGTAATGAGCGCTGGCACTGGCATCGCCCACAGCGAGTACAACCTGGAGGACAAGGAAACCAGGATCTTCCAGATCTGGATTCTGCCGACGGAAACCGGTGCGCCGCCGTCATGGGGAGCCAAGCCATTTCCAAAAGGTGAGCGCGAAGGGTTTGTAACCCTGGCCAGCGGCAAGGACGGCGACGACGACGAAAGTCTGCGCATTCGCGCCAATGCACGTCTGGTCGCCGCCAACATCAAGGCCGGTGAAACCGCTGAATACCGGCTGGACGAAGGGCGTCGCGCCTATCTGGTACCGGCTACCGGCGTGATCGAGGTCAATGGCTTGCGTGCCCATGCGCGTGACGGTGTGGCGGTCGCGCACGAGCAAGTGCTGACGGTCAGGGCGCTCGAAGACAGCGAGATCGTATTGGTCGACCTGGCCTGATCCGCAGGCAGCAAAAAAGGGCAACCATCACGGTTGCCCTTTTTCATGTGCGCCTCACTTGCTGGAAATAGCGCCATCTACCAGTGTTTGCGCTTCGGCCACCAATTGCTTGAGGTGGTCGTCGCCGAGGAAGCTTTCTGCGTAGATCTTGTAAATGTCTTCAGTGCCTGAAGGACGCGCGGCGAACCAGCCGTTTTCGGTCATGACTTTCAGACCGCCAATCGCCTGATCGTTGCCCGGTGCGTGGCTGAGAATGCTCTGGATCTTCTCGCCAGCCAGTTCGGTCGAGGTAACCTGCTGCGGCGACAGTTTGCTCAGCAGTGCCTTCTGCTCCGGGTTGGCCTTGGCATCAACACGCACCGAGAACGGTTCGCCCAGTTCCTCGGTCAATGCGCGGTAGGCCTGGCTTGGATCGCGCCCGGTGCGCGCCGTCATTTCGGCAGCAAGCAAGGCTGGGATCAGACCGTCCTTGTCTGTACTCCAGACCCCACCATCCTTGCGCAGGAACGAAGCGCCGGCACTCTCTTCGCCGCCAAAACCCAGCGAACCGTCGAACAGACCGTCGGCAAACCATTTGAAGCCGACCGGCACTTCGTACAGGCGACGGCCCAGGCGCTTGGCCACGCGATCGATCAGGCCACTGCTGACCACGGTTTTACCGACGGCGGCATCGGCGCGCCACTGCGGACGGTTCTGAAACAGGTAATCAATCGCCACCGCCAGATAATTGTTCGGCGCGAGCAAACCACCGGACGGTGTAACAATGCCGTGGCGGTCATGATCCGGGTCGCAGGCAAACGCCACGTCGAAACGTTCTTTCAGACCGATCAGGCCCTGCATCGCATGGCTGGACGATGGGTCCATGCGGATCTGGCCGTCCCAGTCGACGGTCATGAAACGGAAGGTCGAGTCGACCTGTTTATTCACCACGTCCAGATCAAGACGGTAGTGCTCGGCAATGGCGGACCAGTAGCGCACCCCTGCTCCGCCCAGCGGATCGACACCCAGACGCAGCTTGGCGTCGCGGATCGCATCGAAGTCGATCACGTTGATCAGGTCGGCGACGTAGGTGTTGAGGTAATCGTGGCGATGGGTCGTGCTGGCCTTGAGCGCTTGCTCGTAGCTGATGCGTTTGACCCCGGCCAGTTTGTTCGCCAGCAGTTCATTGGCCTTGGCTTCGATCCACTTGGTGATGTGGGTATCGGCCGGGCCGCCGTTGGTTGGGTTGTATTTGTAGCCACCGCTTTGCGGCGGGTTGTGCGACGGGGTGATGACGATCCCGTCGGCCAGACCGGAGGTACGGCCGCGGTTGTAGCAAAGAATGGCGTGGGAAATTGCCGGGGTCGGCGTGTACTCATCGCCTTCGGCGATCATCACCGTGACACCGTTGGCGGCGAGCACTTCCAGTGCGCTGGCGCCGGCCGGGGTCGACAGTGCGTGGGTGTCGATACCGACAAACAGTGGCCCGGTAATGCCTTGAGCTTCGCGATACAGGCAAATCGCCTGGCTGATGGCCAGAACGTGCCATTCGTTGAAACTCGAATCGAAGGAGCTGCCACGGTGGCCGGAGGTGCCGAACGCCACTCGCTGGGTAGAAATAGATGCATCAGGCTGGCCGGTGTAATAGGCCGTAACCAGTCGCGGGATATCGACCAACAGTTCTGCCGGTGCCGGTTTGCCCGCAAAAGGACTGAGTGTCATGCAAAAACCTCTGAAATCGGAGTGGTTCAGGAAATGCTGTGCAGTTTACTGGCAGTTTGACCACTGTGCGACGGGATGTATCCAAACCTCGTCCGATGTTTTCTAACGTTATGGATCGGGCGACAGACGCAAGGCATCGCCGAGCAAGCAGATGACACTCGCCAAATCCCGTTCGCCATGGCTCAACGCACTCAACCGCAGGTGGTCGGCGTATAAGCCCTGCAGGCTGAACAGCTCGCCCGGTGCCACGATGATCTGTTGCCTGAGCAATCGTTGGAACACATTTGCCATGTCGACCGGGCGCAACGAACGCACCCACACCGTCGCCCCGCCCTGCGGCTCGACAATCTGCAAGGTATCGCCCAAACGCTCGCGCAACACTTGAATCAACAAGGTTCGACGTTCGCAGAGCATGCGCCGCAGCACAGGAAGATGCTGATCAAGCCGCCCGCCACTCAACAATCGGGCAATCGCCTTCTGCCGGATTGGCGACAAGCGAAACGCGCGTAACAGAAAATGACGTTGCAGCTCCTGACGCCAATGTCGCGACAGTACAAAACCGAAGGGCGCTTCTGTGCCGATGAGCTTCTCGAAAGTGGAAAACACCAGCAGCCGTCGCGGATCCAGCCAGTGCCGCAAGCGCTGGTTATCACAGCGCTCATCAAGCTCGCTGTAACAGTCATTCTCCAGCACCCAGATGCCATATCGATCCAGCATTTGCGCAATGGCCTGCTGATGCTCATGGGTGAAACCGGTGCCTTGGGGTGTGCTCAACACCGAAGACAACAGGATCAAGCGCACCGACTCCCGCTCCAGCAGCGACTCGAGCAAGCGGAGATTGAGCTCGCCTTCCACCAGTGCAGGCCACTCGATCACACGCACTCCGCAAGACTCGAGCAGGCGCAATATCACCCAGTCACAGGGTGATTCAACAATGACGGCGGATTGACGCAACTCCAGTACCGAAATCAGGATCTCCAGCACTCCCCGCAGGTCGGCTCCGATGTAGACGTCATCGGCATGCCAGAAATGCTCCGTCGAGCAGGTGTATCGCGCAGCCAGGGCAACTCGCAGTTCCAGCTCACCGCAAGGCTGTATGAAGGATTGAAGCTGACGAGGGTATTGACGCAGGAGCTCGCGCTCCAACGTTAACAGAGGACTGTCCAGCGGTTGCAGCGAAGCCGGGTCGTCGTCGCTCAAAACGCACATTCCGGGACGCCTGGCGTTGACGTAAACGCTTTCCAGCAGATCTCTGCCGTTGCCCGGGGTATCGATGCCTGGCAGCACCTGCGCGTAATACCCCGACTTGGCTATCGAATAGACCCGTCCTTCCTTCTCCAGCAATGAATAGGCGTATTGCACTGTCGAGATCGACACATCCAGCCGGTCGGCCAGTTGGCGTAACGAAGGCAGACGTACCGCCGTGCTACCGCCGGCGTCATCAATCAGTGTTGTCAGATATCGATAGACCGCCTGATAAACAAAGTCGTTGTCCCGTGCGCCCTTCACGCCCTCTTTTGCACAGGCATTTGTTTCGCGCCCCAGGCTTCGGTTCACCGTCAGCGTTCCGTCGACCGCTCGAATGGCGAGGCTGAAACCACCTCATCCAGGCCCGCATTCTGCGAGGCGAATTCTGCGGGCGCGTGAACCTGCACAGGTCCCATGGCATAGAGGCGGATGATCATCCCGACGGGCAAACCACTGACTTCCGTTATCCATTTCACCACCTGTTCAGGGGCGTGCAGGCCTTGCATGGCACGGTGCAGATCGGGCATTGCCACCAGCATCCCGGGGTGACAGTTGCGCAGAAACCGCTCAAGTCCTCTGCCGTTGTCAATAAACGGTGCGAACAGCAGGCACGTCAATTGCGTTTCGTTCAGAGCGAAACCATGCAAGAGATAATCCTGTGCCAGTAAACGCAGCGGCTCTGGCCCCCCGAGACTGTCGAAGCTGCCCATCAAATGTTCGCAGACGGACTGCGCAGCTTCTTTTCGATGCAGGTCGGCCAGCGTCTTGTGCAAATAGTCGTCGACACCCGCTTCATAGGTTCGTCCCTCGATGAACCGGGCGTGCATACCGCGCACGTGTGCGGAAATCAGCGGATCGGCAAATAGCACTTCACCTTGATACAGCGTCAGTTCGTCAGGCTCGAACCCCAGAAATTCACCCAGCAGCGGCCAGCGATCCTCAAGCTTGCCGACCATCATGTCGTTCACATCGATGAAGCTGGTGCGCCGGCAGGCTTCGAATTCGCCTGCGGGGCGCCAGACGACACGGTCATCACCGCGACGCAGCTCGCGATAGAAATCGTCACCGAGCCCGTCAAGCAGAGGGAACAGCGCCTCGAATCCGCACGGGACAGGTTCGGGACCCGCGATTGCCACCCTCTGCATCGCGCGGTTCAGACCCTCGAGAAAATGCCGCTGGCTGCTCCGCGATTCAGTGCTGATCATGGCGTCGACACCATTGCTCCAGCGAGCGATGTGGCTGTAATACTCGGCGGTCGCCAGATAGGCGTCATCCCATAATTCGGGTGTTTCGATCCAGGTACGACAGTGCCCGACAAGCAGCAGGTTGACACGATTGCTTTCATGCCCCTGCGCACTGACCGGCGTGCGGTGGTCGAACGCAAGCACCTCGCGGTTATCGACCATCAGCAGCTCGACGCGAGGATCGTCGTAGAGAAACAGTGCGCTGTAGCTTCGATGCAGGTTTTGCTGGGTGGTCGGGCCATTGCCATTCCAGCGCAAGGTGGCCACGCGCAGCTGAAATGTGGCTGGCGCCCGGCCCGCGATGGTCAACTGAGCAGCTCGTAGCAATGCCAGCGTATAGCAGCTGTCACGGGAGCCGGACTGATTGACCAGAACCTTGAACTGACCGATGTTCTCCGTGCCGCCGGCAGCCACGACAAGGCGCTGGATCAACAGCTGCAAGGCCGTGCGCTCTGCCCGTGAAAAGAAGCCCAGCAAACGTTGCAAGACTTGCTGGTAAACGTAGTTCATTGCCTGATCGTGGATCGTGCTCATCGGAATATACCCGGTATAGAAAGTTTCATGCCGCACGCACTGAACAGTGGGTCCGCGACAATTGGATCAATAAGTAATAGACGCTGAAATGCTAACACTTACAAAGTTGTAGTTATTTGAAACACTTGATCTGAAAAAATCGCAAAAGACGCCGACCTGCATGCTCAAACACCCGTATTCATTGGATATTTTCGGTCGAAAAATAGTCTGAGGAAACTTCTTACAGCGTCCCACGACATTTCATTACAAGAAAAGAAGAAGTAACTTCCGAATCGCCCTACAGCAAATAAACAGAAAATTACGAAGTCAGCCGGGCCAGCCGTTTGATATTGCCCTGAATAAATTGAACGCACAGCCATAGCTCATTCCTTGAGATGAAAGTAATCATTCAATTATCAGCGCTTATAGTGTGATTAGAAGATACAGATCGAGAGCAAAAACCAGTTCAGTTGCTGAAATGGTCAGCGCTTCGGTGACGGACAGGATCAGTTCCGGAACGGAATATAAACAAAAGAGTCCGTGGGGCCACGGACTCTGTTTAGCGGGTTTACGCGGGTTCGACCTGCAGTGCGACCCGCTCGCGGCATGGGCATTCGTCCATGTAGCGGTGTGCTTCGACGAACTCGTTGAAGGCAAATACACGCGTTTTGAGCGGCAGCAGCACGCGGTCAGCGGTCAACTGGTTGATGTCACGCAACGCGCGTTGCAGCGCGACATGGTCCTGAACAATACCCAGTTCCGGCTTACCGGTGAAATTGCCAATGCAGTGCACAAAGAACTGGATGTTCTTCTGGAACGCTGCGCACGCCGGAAACGGTGTCTGATTACCGCCCTGCAGTCCGTACAAAACCAGACTGCCGCGTGGCGCCAGCACATCGCCGAGCAACGACATCTGCGGACCGCCGAGGCCATCAAACACCACGTCGACGCCGCGGTTATCGGTGATCTTGTTGATACGCATCAACAAATCTTCCTCTTCGGTGACGATGACCTTCTCAGCACCGAGGGACAGCAGGTACTCGCGCTCCTCCGCCGACTTGGTCGCTGCAATCACTCGCACACCGAGCGCTTTACCGAGTTGGACGAACGAGGGGCCGGCGCAGTGGCTGGCATCAGTGACCAGCGCAAATTGTCCTGGTTTGACCCGCGCCAGATCGGCATAAGCGAAGTAGGCGATCAACAGCGGCGTGTAATGCACGCTGGCTTCGATCGGGCTGAGCACATCCGGGTAGCGGGTCAGTGCCGTGCGCGGCAAGACGATCGACTCGCCGTAGACCGGATAATCGTTCGGGCTTTCAGCCGGGAAACTGGCGACTTTGTCACCGACGGACAGGTCTTCAACGTCGGCACCCACCGCCGTGACCACGCCAGCCATTTCATGACCAAGACCCGAAGGCAGACGGGCCTGGGATGACGCCAGATTCTGACGCCACAGGGTGTCGTACCAACTGATGCCGATTGCCTCGACACGCACCTGCACTTCGCCAGGACCTGGCTGAGCAGCCGCATGCTCTTCGCATTTGAGCACCTCGGCCGGACCAAACTTGTGAAAACGGATCGTGCGGGACATCGCAAACCTCGTCAAAGTAACCTCTAATGCCATGAACTCTATCTGGGCTTTCGACCCAAGACCATCAGTGGCTATTAATAGTCGACATGCCTGTCATTGATTCCGCATCAGGGGCGGCATTGGCAAAAACCAGCAAAAAAGCGCTGCAGCCGTCTCGTAAAAGCTGAATTTTCCGGTGCAGAGTACCAGCCTTTCCCCGTAAGATTCATGCCGGCCATTGTTCTCATATGGCCGCTCTCGTCAAGCTTGATGACTCTGCCAGGACTCCAGATGAATCGTAATGACCTGCGTCGTGTCGACCTGAACCTGCTGATCGTGTTTGAAACATTGATGCACGAACGCAGTGTGACTCGGGCCGCGGAAAAATTGTTCCTCGGCCAACCGGCTATCAGCGCCGCGTTATCGCGCCTGCGCAGCCTGTTTGACGATCCGCTGTTTGTCCGCACCGGCCGCAGCATGGAACCGTCCGCTCGCGCGGTGGAAATCTTCGCGCTGCTCTCACCTGCACTTGATTCGATCTCAACGGCTGTCAGTCGTGCCGCCGATTTCGATCCGGCGACCAGCACGTCGGTGTTCCGCATCGGTTTATCCGACGACGTCGAATTCGCCCTGCTGCCGATGCTGCTCAAACGCCTGCGCGCCGAATCACCGGGCATCGTCCTTGTCGTGCGGCGGGTCAACTACATACTGATGCCGGGCCTGCTGGCTTCCGGCGAGATTTCGATTGGCGTCAGCTACACCACCGATCTGCCGGCTAACGCCAAGCGCAAGGTCCTGCGCCGCAGCGCACCGAAGCTGCTCCGTGCCGACACCGTGCCGGGGCCGCTGAGCCTGGACGACTACTGCGCCCGACCGCACGCGCTGGTGTCGTTCGCTGGCGATCTCAGTGGTTTCGTCGATGAAGAACTGGAGAAACTCGGACGCAAACGGCACGTGGTGCTGGCTGTTCCGCAGTTCAACGGACTGGGAACGTTGCTGGCGGGCACCGATATCGTCGCCACCGTGCCGGATTACACGGCGGACGCACTGACAGCGGCTGGTGGTCTGCGCGCTGAGGACCCACCGCTGCCAACGCGCACTTTTGAATTGCACATGGCCTGGCGCGGTTCGCAGGACAATGACCCGGGTGAGCGTTGGTTGCGGTCGCGGATTCAGATGTTTTTTGGCGATCCGGATAGCCTGTAGCCCGTCCCTCTACCCGAGCTACTTGCCACCGGTCACATCCAGAAATGTACCGGTGACAAACGAGGCTTCCGCGCTGGCCAGCCACAGGATAGCCCGCGCCACCTCCTCCGGCTGGCCGCCCCGCCCCATCGGGATGGACTCCTTCACGCGATCAACCCGCCCCGGCTCCCCGCCGCTGGCGTGCATGTCCGTGTAGATGTGCCCGGGACGAATGCAGTTGACCCGAATTCCCTCCCGCGCCACTTCCTTGGCAAAGCCGATGCTGAAGGTTTCCAGCGCGCCTTTCGACGCTGCGTAATCGACATATTCATTCGGGCTGCCCAAGCGCGCCGAAGCAGACGACACATTGATCACCACGCCACCCGCTCCGCCGTGGCGCGAGGACATGCGCTTCACCGCCTGCTGCGCACACAGAATCGGCCCCAGAGCATTGACCGCGAAGATCCGCTGCATGCGTTCGAAGCCGAGGTCTTCCATGCGTGACTGCTGCGCCAGCACGCCAGCGTTATTGACCAAAACGTCGATGCGCCCGAATGAACGATCAATCGCCGAGAACAGCTCAATGACCTGCTCGGGCTCGGCGCTGTCGGCTCGCACCGCAAGCCCCTTGCGCCCCAGCGCTTCGACTTCGGCCACCACCGCCAGCGCGGCGGACTCACTGGCAACATAGCTGATCGCGACGTCGTAACCTTGTGCAGCAGCGAGTCTGGCAGTGGCGGCGCCCACTCCGCGACTGCCGCCGGTGATCAGAATCAGCGGGGCCTGCGAGACTTTATCCATGAGACGTGCTCCCGGGTTTGGGCTGTATCAGCCAATGATGATGGCGCCACTGGCGATGACCACACACGCCAGCATCCGGCGGACAGTGAGTCTTTCGCCGAGGAACAGGGAGCCGAGCAGCGCCGCGAACAACACGCTGGTTTCGCGCAGGGCCGACACCGCGCCCAGCGGCGCCTCGTTCATGGCGTAGATCACGATTGCGTACGCCAGCAAGGACACCAGTCCGCCGATCACAGCGGTGAACATTCCTGGCCGCACGGAAAACAGACTGCGGGCATCGCGCAGGCCGATATAGACCGCTGGCATCAACATCCCCCACAGGGCGCTCATCCACACTGTGTAAGCCAGCGGCGCGCCGGAAAGCCTGGCGCCGATGCCGTCGACGACGCTGTAGGCGGCGATGAAACAACCGGTGCCCAACGCGTAAGGCAGGCTCGGCACCGACAGGCTGCGCCCCCGGAATGCCAACGAAATAATGCCCCCGGACACCAGACCGATGCCGAGCAGCTCGCTCGCAGTGATCGTTTCACCGACGAACAGCGCGGCACCAAGTGCGATCAGCGCCGGCGACGAGCCGCGGGAAATCGGATAAATCTGCCCAAGGTCACCGACTCGATAGCTGCGCACCAGAAACAGGTTGTAGCCAACATGCAGCAGTGCCGACAGCAGCGCATAACCCCAGCTCTGTGCTGCAGGCGGGGCCATGAAAACGGCGGCGACGGCGCAAACCATGGCGATGGCAACGCACATTATCGTCATCGACCAGAGCCGATCGGCACCGCCGCGCAACATCGCGTTCCAGCTGGCGTGCAGGAGCGCGGCGAACAGGACGAGGAACACGAGGTGCAAAGGCATGCCGCATTCTAGGCATCCGCAGCATTCGCGTTACAGAGAAGTCTCCTCATCGCCTCATGAGCAATACCTCATGGCTCAATACTGTGCGCTCTGCACCTTGCACGCCTCACCCAGCAACCATTGGCGAAATCTGAGGATGTGCGCCTGCGCTTCGATGCCTTTGGGGCAAACGAAATAATAGGCAAGCGGCGACTGGAACGGCACATCGAACAGCCTTACCAGCCGGCCGTCGCCGATTTCATTTTCGACGTGCCCGCTGCGCACCAGCGCCACCCCCTGCCCGAGCAACGCGGCTTCCACCGTCATGTTGGTGTCGCCAAACCTGACGCTCTCGCGCAGCGGTAAAAACTCCAGCCCGACTGACTGAAACCACACCTCCCATTTCGGCGCCAGCTCGGCGCCGTCGCGAATAAGTAACGGCATTTGCAGCAATTCGGCGGGACTGCCCGGCATGCCGACGCGCTGCAGCAGTTCGGGACTGGCCACGGGGAACACCTGCTCGCCGAACAGGAACTCCGAGTACAGGCCAGGGTAATTGCCCTTGCCCAAACGGATCGCGACATCAGCGTCGCCGCTGGCGAAATGGATCACCTTGTCCGTGGTATCGAGCGATACCAACAATTCAGGGTGCTGGCGCGACAGACCAGGCAAGCGTGGCAGCAACCACTTCAAAGCAAACGAATAAGTGGTGCTGACGCTCAGCCGAACCCTGCCTTTTTGTTCGCGCAGATCCTCCAGCGTCGCCTCAAGGCTGGTGAAAAACTCACGTACGATCGGCGCCAGCGCAGCCCCGGCGGCTGTAAGGCGCAACGCTTTGCCGCGCTCGAACAATGGCAATCCCCAAAGATCTTCAAGGTGCCGGAGCTGATGACTGACTGCGCTCTGGGTCACATGCAGTTCCTGCGCGGCAGCAGTGAATGTCGGGTGTCGAGTGGCCACTTCAAAAGCGCGCAATGTGGCGGTCGGGGGCAGGTCTTGCATATAGGAAAGGTCCGGCGGGGCTGAAGGTCATGGCATGAATTACCGCTCATGTTAGAGCCAAATGCTTTTGCACGCTTCTTGCCCGAAGTGGATTTGGCAATGATCGGGTTTTGCTTCAGCAGCACACCCACACATCGAAAGTCGAGAGCCGATGACAAAACCCATGTTAACGATTAGATTACGCCGCCCCGCCAATGGAGAGTCGGGCGTTCAGTCTCCTGCTCTCTTTTGCGGACGTCTGCACCAACGGAAACATTCGGGAAGCATCTGCCCCGTCTTTCGACTGATCAATTTTTAGGGAAAAAAACATGAGCCTGGTTTTCTGCCGTGGTTGCGCCAAGGAAATAAGTACGCTGGCGCTGGCATGCCCACAGTGCGGCGCACCCCAAGCGCCACTGCATTCCATTGCCAGTGGCCCCGTCATGGCGAGCGGCAACCCGTACGTGGAAGCACTGAAGAAATATGCCGTGTTCACCGGACGCGCCACGCGCCGTGAATACTGGATGTTCTTTCTGATCAACATGGGCATCGCAATTGCCATCAGCATTGTGGACGGTCTTCTCAAAACCGGTGGTGCCCTGCAAAGCCTGTACAACCTGGCAATGCTGTTGCCGAGTCTTGCTGTTGGCGTACGGCGCATGCACGACACTGACCGCAGCGGCTGGTGGATTCTGCTGCCCATCGTCAACATTGTGTTTCTGGCGCAAGACAGCCAACCCGGCCCCAATCGGTTCGGTGCCAACCGCAAAGGCTTCAACTGATCAATCGCCGCCATCGCGGATCGAAACGGCCTTCATGGCCGTTTTTTTGTGCGGAACGCATTCACAGCTGCGCTGGATCGTTGCGGTTAAAGCAACAAACTTTTGCCAGCAAGCCAATTGATAGCCACCTAACGAAAGGCGCATGCTAGAGGGCTGCCTCGGCGCTTATATCATTCCGAATGATAGTTACCTTTGCTTCATTCGATTCGTGCCATCACACCCGCGCCGAGCATCATCCGCCCATCTTCAATACTTCGGCGGATTGCATCCATGGAACAATCACTCAAACATTTGCGCTTCCCGTTGGCCATGCTGGCCGTACTGGTGATGAGCGCCTGCGGCAAAACTCCGGAGACTGCCGGCGCCCCGCCCGCTGCCAAAGTCAGCGTAGCCAAGGTGCTGGAACAACCGGTCAACGAGTGGGACGAATTTACCGGGCGCCTCGAGGCGCCGGAAACCGTTGAAATCCGTCCACGGGTTTCAGGCCAGATCGATCAGGTCGCATTCACCGAAGGCGCACTGGTCAAGAAAGGTGACCTGCTGTTCCAGATCGACCCGCGTCCGTTCCAGGCCGAGGTACGCCGCCTCGAAGCTCTGGTCGCGCAAGCCCGCGCTACCGCCACTCGCAGTGAAAACGAAGCCGCTCGCGGTGAACGTCTGCGCACCAGCAACGCCATTTCCGCTGAATTGGCCGACTCGCGCACCAGCGCTGCCCAAGAGGCCCGCGCCGCCGTCGGTGCTCTGCAGGCACAACTGGATCTGGCGAAACTGAACCTGAGCTTTACTCGCGTCACTGCACCGATCAGTGGCCGCGTCAGCCGCGCCGAAATCACTGCCGGCAACCTGGTGACCGCCGACACCACCGCGCTGACCAGCGTCGTGTCCACCGACAAGGTCTACGCCTACTTCGACGCCGACGAGCGTGTATTCCTCAAGTACACCCAACTGGCCCGCAACGGTCAGCGCGGCGCAACTACGCCGGTGTACATGGGCCTGTCCAACGAAGATGGCAACCCGCACCTGGGTCAGATGAACTTCGTCGACAACCAGGTCAATCCGAAAACCGGCACCATCCGTGGCCGCGCCGTGTTCGACAACACTGACGGCACCTACACCCCAGGCTTGTACGCACGGTTGAAACTGGTTGGCAGCGGCACCTACAACGCCATGCTGATCAATGACGAAGCCGTCGGTACTGACCTGGGCAAGAAGTTCGTGCTGGTCATGGATGGCGACAACAAAACCGCCTACCGCGCCGTTGAACTCGGCCCGAAAATCGAAGGGCTACGCATCGTCCGCACCGGTCTGCAAAAGGACGACACCATCATCGTCAAAGGCTTGCAACGGGTTCGTCCTGGCTCACCGGTCACCCCCGAAGTGATTCCGATGGCCAGCGAGCAGACCCTCGCCGCCCTCGCTCAACAACGTCAAGCGCTGGAAGCCAGCAACCTGCCCAAAGTTGCCCCTGCCAAGGGCGCATCGGGTTCGGCTGCGAAGCTGGCCGCTACGACCCCACGCGGTTAAGGGACGACAACTCCGATGAATTTTTCCCAATTCTTCATTTCCCGGCCGATCTTCGCAGCGGTGCTGTCGCTGTTGATCCTGATCGCCGGTGCGATCTCGCTGTTCCAGTTGCCGATCAGCGAATACCCGGAAGTCGTGCCGCCGACCGTGGTCGTACGCGCCAACTTCCCGGGCGCCAACCCCAAAGTCATCGGTGAAACCGTGGCCGCTCCGCTGGAGCAGGCCATCACCGGCGTCGAGAACATGCTGTACATGTCCTCGCAATCGACCGCTGACGGCAAGATCACCCTGACCATTACCTTCGCCCTGGGCACTGACCTGGACAACGCGCAGGTGCAGGTACAAAACCGGGTGACCCGAACCGAGCCGAAGCTTCCGGAGGAAGTGACGCGCATCGGTATCACCGTCGACAAGGCTTCGCCCGACCTGACCATGGTTGTGCACTTGACCTCGCCGGACAAGCGCTACGACATGCTCTACCTGTCCAACTACGCGATCCTCAACATCAAGGATGAGCTTGCTCGCCTCGGTGGTGTCGGTGACGTGCAGTTGTTCGGTATGGGCGACTACTCGCTGCGGGTCTGGCTTGACCCGAACAAGACCGCCTCGCGCAATCTGACCGCGACCGATGTCGTCACGGCGATTCGCGAGCAGAACCGTCAGGTCGCCGCCGGCCAATTGGGCGCGCCCCCTGCCCCGACGGCGCAAAGCTTCCAGCTGTCGGTCAACACTCAAGGCCGTCTGGTTTCCGAAGAAGAGTTCGAGAACATAGTCATTCGCGCTGGCGACGACGGCGAAATCACTCGTCTGAAAGACATCGCGCGCATTGAACTGGGTTCCAGCCAATACGCCTTGCGTTCGCTGCTGAACAATCAGCCGGCTGTAGCGATTCCGATCTTCCAGCGTCCGGGTTCCAACGCGATCGACATTTCCAACGAAGTGCGCGGCAAGATGGAAGAGCTGAAGAAAGGCTTCCCGCAGGGCATGGACTACAGCATCGTGTACGACCCGACGATCTTCGTCCGTGGTTCGATCGAGGCGGTGGTTCACACCCTGTTCGAAGCACTGATCCTCGTGGTGCTGGTGGTGATCCTGTTCCTGCAGACCTGGCGCGCCTCGATCATTCCGTTGGTGGCGGTGCCGGTATCGTTGATCGGTACGTTTGCGGTCATGCATCTGTTCGGTTTCTCGCTCAACGCGCTGTCGCTGTTCGGTCTGGTATTGGCCATCGGTATCGTGGTCGACGACGCCATCGTGGTGGTGGAGAACGTCGAACGGAACATCGAACTCGGACTCACACCGGTCGAAGCGACCAAACGTGCCATGCGTGAAGTGACCGGCCCGATCGTGGCCACGGCACTTGTGCTGTGTGCGGTGTTCATCCCGGCGGCGTTCATCTCCGGCCTTACCGGGCAGTTTTACAAACAGTTCGCATTGACCATCGCGATCTCGACAGTGATCTCGGCGTTCAACTCGCTGACCCTGTCGCCGGCGCTGGCTGCTGTGTTGCTGAAAAGCCACGACGCACCGAAAGACCGCTTCTCGAAAGGGCTCGACAAAATTTTCGGTGGTTGGCTGTTCCGTCCATTCAACCGTTTCTTTGATCGCGCCAGCCATGGCTACGTCGGTACTGTGCGCCGGGTCATTCGCAGCAGCGGCATCGCCCTGCTCGTGTATGCAGGCCTGATGGTGTTGACCTTCTTCGGTTTCTCCAGCACACCGACCGGTTTCGTACCCGGCCAGGACAAGCAGTACCTGGTGGCCTTCGCGCAATTGCCGGACGCCGCAAGCCTGGATCGCACCGAAGACGTGATCAAACGCATGTCCGACCTGGCGCTGAAACAGCCGGGCGTGGAAAGCGCCGTAGCATTCCCGGGCCTGTCGATCAACGGCTTCACCAACAGCCCGAACGCCGGCATCGTTTTCGTCACCCTGAAACCGTTCGACGAGCGTAAAGACCCGAGCATGTCCGCCGGCGCGATTGCCGGGGCCTTGAACGGCCAGTACGCGAACATTCAAGAGGCGTACATGGCGATCTTCCCGCCACCGCCGGTACAGGGTCTGGGCACCATTGGTGGTTTCCGCCTGCAAATCGAAGACCGAGGCAACCTTGGCTACGACGAGCTGTACAAAGAAACCATGAACATCATCAACAAGAGCCACAACGTGCCGGAACTGGCCGGCCTGTTCACCAGTTACACCGTGAACGTGCCACAGGTCGATGCCGCCATCGACCGTGAAAAAGCCAAGACCCACGGCGTGGCCGTCAGCGACATCTTCGACACCCTGCAGATCTACCTGGGTTCGCTGTATGCCAACGACTTCAACCGCTTCGGGCGCACCTATCAGGTCAACGTCCAGGCCGAACAGCAGTTCCGTCTCGAATCCGATCAGATCGGTCAGCTGAAAGTACGCAACAACAAGGGCGAAATGATTCCGCTGGCGACCTTCATCAAGGTCAGCGACACCTCGGGTCCGGATCGCGTGATGCACTACAACGGCTTCATCACCGCAGAAATCAACGGTGCCGCCGCCCCCGGCTACAGCTCCGGCCAGGCCGAAAAAGCCATCGAGAAACTGCTCAAGGAAGAACTTCCGAACGGCATGACCTACGAGTGGACCGACCTGACCTACCAGCAGATTCTGTCCGGCAACACGGCGCTGTTCGTGTTCCCGCTCTGCGTACTGCTGGCATTCCTTGTACTCGCTGCCCAGTACGAAAGCTGGAGCCTGCCACTGGCGGTGATCCTGATCGTACCGATGACCCTGCTGTCGGCCATTACCGGCGTGATCATCTCGGGTGGTGACAACAACATCTTTACCCAGATCGGCTTGATCGTACTGGTGGGACTTGCATGCAAGAACGCGATTCTGATCGTCGAGTTCGCCAAGGACAAACAGGAAGAAGGCCTCGACCCGCTCGCTGCGGTACTGGAAGCCTGCCGTCTGCGTCTGCGGCCGATCCTGATGACCTCCTTCGCCTTCATCATGGGTGTGGTGCCACTGGTGTTCTCCAGCGGTGCCGGTGCCGAGATGCGTCACGCCATGGGTGTGGCGGTGTTTTCCGGGATGCTCGGGGTGACCTTCTTTGGTCTGTTGCTGACGCCAGTCTTCTACGTACTGATCCGTAACTTTGTCGAACGCGGCGAGCAGCGCAAAGCAGCCAAGGCGCACACTCTTCAAAAGCCACTGGAGGCGCAACAATGAGTCTGAAAGTCTTCCTGCCGAGTCTGCTGGTGCTGGCCCTCAGTGCCTGCGCCGTCGGCCCCGACTACAAGACCCCAGCCACGGAGGCGGCCAATATCACGACCGCCACCGACGGCGCCGCCGGGCAAAAGAACTTCGACCGTTCGAAATTCGAAGGCATCTGGTGGCAGCAATTCGATGACCCGACCCTCAACCAGTTGGTGACGCAATCGCTGCAAGGCAACCGTGAACTGCGCGTGGCATTCGCTCGCTGGAAAGCCGCCCGGGCGATCCGCGACGACGCCAGCAACGACGCGATGCCGACCATCACCAGCCGCGCCAGCAGTGACTTGGGCAAGGGCCAGATTCCCGGCCAGACCACCGACCGGGTCAACAGCGAACGCTATGACCTCGGCCTGGACATGGCCTGGGAGCTTGACCTGTTCGGCCGCATCCAGCGCAATCTGGAAGCCAGCGATGCCGATCAGCAGGCCGCCGAAGCCGATCTGTATCAACTGCAAATCACCATGATTGCCGAGCTGGTCGATGCTTACGGTCAACTGCGCGGTGCCCAACTGCGTGAAAAGATCGCCGTGGCCAACCTGAACAACCAGGTGGAATCGCGCAAGATCACCGTCAGCCTGCGTGATGCCGGTGTCGGTGATCAGCTCGACGTTGAGCGGGCCGATGCGCGTCTGGCCAATGTCGAGGCGACCGTGCCGCAGTTGCAGGCGGAACAGGTGCGGCAGAAAAACCGCATCGCCACCCTGCTCGGGGAGCGCCCGGACAAACTGACCGTAGACCTGAGCCCGAAAGACCTGCCAGCGATTGCCAAAGCGCTGCCGATCGGGGATCCCGGTGAACTGCTGCAACGTCGTCCGGACATCCGTAGCGCCGAACGGCAACTGGCCTCGGCCACAGCGCGAATCGGCGTGGCCAAAGCCGACCTGTTCCCACGGGTCAGTCTCAGCGGCTTTCTCGGCTGGACGGCCGGGCGAGGCTCGCAGATAGGCTCCTCGGCAGCTAACGCCTGGGCGCTCGGCCCTAGCATCACCTGGGCTGCGTTTGACCTGGGCAGTGTCCGCGCCCGTTTGCGCGGCGCCGATGCCGAAGCCGAAGGCGCACTGGCGACTTATGAGCAGCAAGTGCTGCTGGCGCTGGAAGAATCGGAAAACGCCTTCAGCGACTACGGCAAGCGTCAGCAACGTTTGATCTCGCTGATTCGTCAGAGCGAATCGAGCCGCAAGGCCGCCGATCTGGCCGAGATTCGCTATCGCGAAGGCACCACCGACTTCCTCGTCCTCCTCGATGCCCAGCGTGAACGCCTGAACGCAGAAGACAGTCAGGCGCAGGCCGAAGTCGAGCTGTATCGCGGCATCGTCGCGATCTACAAGGCCCTTGGCGGTGGCTGGCAACCGGAGACGGTTGCGAGCAAGTAAAGATTGTTAAAGAGCTCCTTTGGTTGGCCGCAACCAACCAGATTTTTTGCCCCGCGTATCATTCGGTCGCGGGGTTTTTTTATGCCACTGAATCACCGATCCCGTGTAGGAGCTGTCGAGTGCAACGAAGCCGAGATTCTTGATGGCAATGCAGCCGGGGCGCACCGCGTCCCAAGATCAAAAGATCGCAGCCTCGTTGCACTCGACAGCTCCTACAGGGGAATCAGGGTTCCAGGACGGTAACGGTGGCGGTGGTACCAGCGCGCAGGCGATGCTTGCCGGCAAAGTCGCCGTCGATGCCAATGCGCACCGGCACCCGCTGCGCCAGTTTTACCCAGGTGTAACTCGGGTTGATATTCGCCAACAACCGGCTGCCCGGCGCGTTTTCGCGGTCGGCGATGGCGAAGGCGATGCTTTCGACGGTGCCGCCAAAACTCTCCCCGCTCATCAATTGAATGCGCACCCGGTCACCCTCCTCGATACGTGGCAGCTTGGTTTCCTCGAAGTAACCGCTGACATAGAACGAATCACTGTCCACCAGTGCCAGCAGTGCTCCGCCCGCCTGTGCGTAGTCACCTTGACGGGTCAGCAGGTTGGTGACGTAACCGCTGACGGGCGACTCGACGCGGGTACGCTGCAAGTCCAGCTCGGCCTGAGTCAACGCGGCAATTGCCAGCTGCACGTTGGCTTCAGCCAGGCCGAGGTTGGCCTGATTGCGCAACAGATCCGCCTGGGCAACCGCCACGTCGGTGCTGGATTTCTCCCATTCCTCGCCAGAAATGGCAAAACCCTGCTTCAGCGTGCGGCGACGGCGCTCCTCGCTTTGACGTTGTTTTAGCAACGCTTCACTGGCGACGATCGCTGCTTGCGATTGCCCCAGCGAGGCCCTGGACACTTCAACCGAACGCCGGGCATGTTCGACCGCCAGTTGATAGCGCGCCGGATCGATCTCCAGCAACAACTGACCCTTGGCGACATGCTGGTTGTCCTGCACCGCCAGTTTGACGATTCGCCCCGAGACATCCGCCGACAGCGTCACCACATCTGCCCTCACCCGGGCATCCCGTGTCCACGGCGCGCGGGTGTAATACTCCCAGGCGAACCAGCCAAGTACGATCGCCAGGATCACCACTGCCAAGGTCATCATTCTTGCAACTAACGCTTTCAAGACATCAGGCTCCCATCAACAGAATCAGCGTGGCGCAGACACAGGCATACAGCGCGCCTTCGAACAGCGCTTCATGCCAGACCAGGCGCAGCACGCCCAAGCGCCGCAGACACCAGTCCAGCACGATGAAAATCGGAATCGCCAGTAACAGCGCCTGGGCAATCGGCGGCAGATAGACTCCGCCAATCTCGAAATCAATGGGCAAGTTGCGGTTCTCCTTGCAGAACTTGAGGTTGCAAATGCTCGCCGTGGCGCTCAAGGAACGACACCACTATCAGCAGTGCCACACGCATGCGGAACACTGACCATAAATGCTCATGACTGGCGGCGTGCAGCTCATCCAGCTCATCTCCGAGCTCATGCAGCGTGGCCAGCAGTGCTGGAAACTGCGCATCGTCGCGTCCGGCAACCAAACGACCGGTCTTGCGCAACGCCGAAGCCAGACGCTGACTGAACGCATCGGTGAGCAGCGCGTTGTTCTGCGCCTGCTGCCTCAGTTGATGCATGGCCACGCCCAACGCCACGCAAGCCAGGCTGATTTCATACAAGCGCTGCATGGCACGATCATTCGCCGCCGGCAGCAGGCCGAGCATGCTGGTCAGGCGATCGGTCATCCGACTCTCGAAGGCGAATTGTTGTTCATCGGTCGCCGGCATTTTGCTCAGTTGGTACACCTGCTCCCGCGCTTCGCCGTACAAGCGGCGGATGCGCAAGGCCGGGCGGAACGGGAAAATCAGCGCGTAGACGATCAACGCCAGCATCGCTGCACTGACGTAGGCACCGGCAAACTCGAACCATTGAATCGCCGTGTTTTGCCCAGTGCCGGTATTTTGCGGGCCGAGCATGAGGAAACTGGACAAGCCCAGGCCCATGCCGATACCGGCGGTGGCCGGACTGGAAATGCCCACGGCAATCGCATACAGCAGCGGCGCCAACAGCAAGGCCAGCAGCTCGAAATCACTGATCGCCGGCACCAGCATGAATTGGTAGAACGCTGACACCAGCAGCGCCAGGCCCAAGCCTCGCGCATAGCTTTGCGCAGCCATCAGCGGCCGCGGAAAAGTCGCCATCAGCGAGCAGAGAATCCCCACCAGAATCATCCCTCCCCGTGCGCCATCCCACGCGGTTTCGATCCAGATCAACCCGCTGACCAACAGCGCGGTAAAGGCGCGAATGGCATTCATCGAGGCCAAAGTGAAATCCAGATGCAACGGGCTGCTCTGGCCGCGATAGAGGCAGCTGGCCGGGCGCCCTTCCTGAATGGCGTCGCTGAGTTCAAGAATCTGTTCCAGTTGCTGTAACAGGCGCGCCTGTTCCCAACGCAGCGCCCAAGCGAGTGAACGCAGGGTCGCGCTCATGTTCTCGTGCTGCTGCTCGGCCTTGTAAGCCAACGCTTCGAACTGTTGCTGCAACGTGACGAAACGTTGCCGATCCGCCCCAGACAGTGCTCGGCCCTGTTGCGCCAGTTGTTCCAACAATGCCAGCTCCTCGGCCCGCAGTTGCTGAACGTCCAGCGGCAGATCGCCCTCCCATCGCTCGATGAGCAATTCCCGTTGATGCCGCAGAGCGGTCAATCGGGATGTCAGCAACATCAGTTGGTTACCGAGCAGCAACACCAGGTTATCGGCACTGCGCAAACGTGGCGCATCGAAATACAAATGACGCCGCAACCCTTCCAGTGCGCTGATTTCACCGAGCAATTGCATTTGCCGGCGCTGGAAATCGGCTTCGCTTTCTTCCGTGCGAAGCACTTCGGCGGCGTGGCTGGCGGCCAGTTTGATCACCTGATCGATTTTGGCGAAGTAACCTTTTGCCACGGCTTCAGGGCGAGCGGTCAGCAAACTGACCACACACACGCAGGCGACCGCGAGCAATGTTTCGGTAACTCGGGTAACCGCCAGCAAAAACGTGCCGTCCTGATCCGGAATCGCCAGCAAAGCCACGACCACAGCGGTGTAACCACTGAGCACGAACGCCTGGGAACTGGTGTAGCGCAACAGCGTGCCGCCCGCCGTGCACAGCGCGAGCCACAACGCCAATGTCGTAATGAACGGCAGCGGCGCCTGAGGAAAGATCGCCATGATCAGCACCGCCACCGCCGCGCCTACGGTCGTGCCGATCACCTGGCCGAAACTGCGTGCCAACGCCATCCCCGCCAACGGTTGGCTGACAATCACCACGGCCATGATCGACCATTTGGGCTGTTCGAGATCGAAAACGAACGCCAGATACAGGGTCAACAGCCCGGCGGCGATGGTTCGCAGGGCAAACAACAGAACAGCCTGACCGGGATGGATCAAAGCCTTGAAATAAGCGAACAACGCAGGCATGGGCACACTCTTTAAAACGACTTCTGCAAGCGTAGACACTGCCACAAAAGCCTGACGGATTTCACAGTCGACACGTGTCGTAGGACGATTCGCTGGCAAGGGTTTGACTCACGCGCCAAGCTGACCGAAGCTTGCCGCTCTGCTCAAGTTCGAAGCTCTCGGAAACCCGCATGACTCAGTCCCGCCGCAACCTGCTGATCGGCCTTGGCCTCGTACTGATCGTCGGCGTCGTCTGGCTGATGTTGCGCAGCAGCACACCGACCATCCCCGATGCTATCAAACATGGTTACAGCGAAGCGCTGAACGCAGCGCGCACCGGTGAACCGGGTGCGGCGCGCCAGTTGTACCAGCAATTGGGCCGCCCGGACATTTCGGTCAAGCGCCGGGTCTGGCTGCATGGTGAGCTGGCCAATTATCCAAGCCCGCAGGCATTGAAACTGGCCGACATCGACTTGCACCATGAATCCCCGCTGGTACGCGTGGCTGCGATAAAAAGTGTCGTCGGCCTAGTGCCCGGCGGGCAGCGCAGTCTGTTGCTTGGGCCGCTGCTCGACGATCAAGAGCAAACTGTGCGATTCGCGGCGATCAACGCCCTGCTCGGCCTGAGCCCGGATGAGCTGGGCCTCTACTTCGCGCCGCTGCAACAGGCTGTGGATGGCTGGCAACAGACGCTGGAAAGCCAGCCGGAAAGCGCCGCCAACTACGCGCAACTGGCACGCCTGTATATTCACAACGCCGAATACAAACAGGCCCGACAAGCGCTGGACAATACCTTGCGCCTTGAACCCGCCAACCTGCCCGCGCTTGTCATGCAGATTGACGTACTTGACCGTCAGGGCCAGAGCGATGCCGCCCGCCAGTTACTTGCCGAGCAACTGAAGGCGCAGCCTGATTCGGCTTATCTGCAACACGCACTCGGGCTATGGCTGTTGCACCATGGTCAGCGCGAGTACGCGCTGCTCGGCCTGTCCAAAGCCGTCGAGCTGGAACCGGACAACAAGGATTATCGCTACGACCTCGCGACCACTCTGCACAGTGCTGAAGAACTGGAAGCGGCGCAGAAACAATTGCAGGAGATCGTCCAGCGCCATCCCGCCGATCGCAAGGCACGAGTACTGCTGATCAACTACTGGAAGGAAAGCGGGCAGTTGCAGAATGTGCAGATTCTGCTGGCGCAACTTGAACAATTGAATCCGGACGACCCGGCCTTGCAACAAGGTCTTTAATCAAGGTAAAGCGCGCTCCAATTGCCGTCGGTCTAAAGAAAAAGCGGAACCGTGAACACGCCATGAGGTCAAGTTATTCAGGCGGCTCACTCAAACCAGCCGCCGGTTACCCTAGTCATAAGAGGGCATTTTTTGACTACATCAAACGAGTTGATCAGTGCGAAAGCTGCCGTCGGCATTGAAGGGCTGGACGACATCCTCGCCGGTGGCCTGTCTCGCGGCCACGTGTTTTTGCTTGAGGGTGAACCTGGTACCGGTAAAACCACGGTGGCGCTGCATTTTCTGCGCGCCGGCGCGCTGGCCGGAGAGCGCTGCCTGTACATCACTCTCTCGGAGACCGAGAAAGAACTGCGCCAAGGCGCGCTGTCCCATGGCTGGGAGCTTAACGAGAACATCAAGATCTTCGAACTGACGCCGCCGGAAAGCCTGCTCAACGCTGAGCACCAGCAAAGTCTGCTGTACTCCTCGGACCTTGAGCTGGGTGAGGCGACCAAGCAGATCTTCGAAGTGGTCGAACGCTTCAAGCCAACCCGCGTAGTGCTCGACAGCCTCTCGGAAATCCGCCTGCTGGCGCAAAGCTCCTTGCGCTATCGCCGGCAAATTCTGGCGATCAAGCACTACTTCGTGCGCTATGACGCCACCGTCCTGCTGCTCGACGATCTGACCACCGAATCCCTCGACAAAACCGTACACAGTGTCGCCCACGGCGTGATTCGCCTTGAAGAGCTGACACCGAGCTATGGCGCCGAGCGCCGTCGGGTGCGGGTGGTCAAGTATCGTGGGCAGAAATATCGTGGTGGCTTCCACGACTTCACCATCATGGGCGACGGCGTGCATGTGTTCCCACGTCTGGTTGCGGCGGAACATCGCGGCGACTATGCGCGTCTGCAACTGTCCAGTGGCATCGCGCAAATGGACGCCCTGCTCGGCGGCGGCATCGAAACCGGCTCGAGCACGCTGATTCTCGGCCCGGCGGGTACCGGTAAATCGCTGATCTCGATGATCTTCGCCGCCGCCGCAGTGGCCCGAGGCGAAAAAGCCGCGCTGTTCATTTTCGATGAAGAGCTGGGCTTGCTGTTCGAGCGCATGCGTCATATCGGCATTGACCTGAAAGCTTTGCAGGCCACTGGCAATCTGCTGATCGAACAGGTCGACGCCGCTGAGCTGTCTCCCGGTGAACTGTCGCACCGTGTGCGCCGTTGCGTCGATGAGCGTGGCATCAAGACCGTGGTAATCGACAGTATCAACGGTTATCAAGCGGCAATGCCGGAAGAAAATGCGTTGGTGCTGCACATGCATGAACTGCTGCTGTACCTGAACCGCAAAGGCGCGGCGACCTTCATGACTGTCGCCCAGCACGGTCTGGTCGGTGACATGCAGGCGCCGGTCGATATCACTTACCTGGCCGACACGGTGATCCTGTTGCGTTACTTCGAAGCCCTCGGCAAAGTCCGTCGGGCGATCTCGATCATCAAAAAACGTACCGGCAATCACGAATCGACCATTCGCGAATACCGGATTTCTTCGCGCGGCATGACCATCGGGCAGCCACTGGAATCCTTTCAGGGCGTGCTACGGGGCGTACCGACGTATCTTGGAGCGAGCAATCCGTTGCTTGAGGATGAAAGCCCGTGACGGACACTGCGCCGCTGATTCTGGCCGAACGGGTGTTGATTCTGGCGCCTTTGGGGCGCGACAGTCAGATCGCGCTGCAAATTCTCAACGAGGCCGGCTATAGCGGCCTCGTGACGCCCGGTCTCGGGGACTTGTGCACGGAGCTGGAACACGGCGCTGGCCTGTTGCTCATCGCCGCAGAAGCGCTTCGCGGACCGGAACTGGAAACCCTGATTGTGTACCTCGACGAGCAGCCAGCCTGGTCGGATCTGCCCATTGTCCTGCTCACGCATCACGGCGGCCAGGAGCAAGGCCCACCGTCACGCCTGAGTGCGCTGCTGGGTAATGTGACGTTCCTTGAGCGGCCGTTCCACCCTGCGACCATGGTCAGCCTGGTTTCCGCTGCTCTGCGCGGACGGCGACGACAATACGAAGCTCGCGATCGGCTGATCGATCTGAGCGAAAGCGAACGTCGCCTGCAATCAACCCTGGAAACCCTTGAGCAGCAGGTTGAAGAGCGCACTGCACAACTTCGCCATAACGAAGAAGCGCTGCGTCAATCGCAGAAAATGGAAGCGGTCGGTCAACTCACCGGCGGCATCGCTCACGACTTCAACAACATGCTCACCGGCATCATCGGCAGCCTGGAACTGCTGCGCCGGCGTCTGGCTCGTGGCCGCACTGAAGATCTCGACAGCCTGATCGACCTCGGCGTGACTTCCGCCAATCGCGCCGCCGGCCTGACGCACCGCCTGCTGGCGTTCTCGCGCCGTCAGTCACTCGACCCGAAAGCCGTGCAGATGAACACGCTGGTGCTGTCGATGGGTGAACTGCTGCAGCGCAGCCTCAATGAAAGCATTCAGCTGGAAATGTGTCTGGATGATGACCTGTGGGTGGCTGAGGCGGATCCCAATCAATTGGAAAGCGCCCTGCTCAACCTCGTGATCAACGCCCGCGATGCGATGCCCGAAGGCGGCAAACTGGTTGTTGAAACCAGTAATCAGGTGCTGCACCACGACTTTACAGACGCCTACAGCAATCTGGAACCGGGCGACTACGTAATGCTCAGCGTCACCGACAATGGCAGCGGCATGCCGCAAAGCGTGGTCAACCGAGCATTCGATCCATTCTTCACCACTAAACCGATCGGCCAAGGCACCGGCCTCGGACTTTCAATGATCTATGGCTTCAGCAAGCAGTCACGAGGGCATGTTTCGATTGACAGCGAAGTCGATCAAGGCACCACCGTGAGACTGTATCTGCCACGCTTTCGTGGCGAAGAAGTGGAAATTCCCGTCTCGGATTCGCTGCAGGCTCCGTATGCGATGGACGGTGAAACCGTGCTGATTGTCGAAGACGATCCTGCGGTGCGCGTATTGGTCAGCGCGGTGCTCAGTGAGCTGGGTTACGCCTTTGTCGAGGCCAGCGATGCCGATGGCGCAGTGCCGATCCTCAACTCGACGCAGCGCATCGATCTGTTGATCAGCGACGTCGGTTTACCTGGCATGAACGGTCGCCAACTCGCGGAAGTCGGCCGCCAGTATCGGCCGGGTCTGAAAGTGTTGTTCATCACCGGTTACGCCGAACACGCGGCGGTGCGCGGTGGTTTCCTCGACTCGGGGATGCAAATGATCACCAAGCCGTTCACATTTGATCTGCTCACCGCCAAGGTGCGGGAGATGATCAATAGCTGAGCCTGTGGGAACTGCCGAAGGCTCGTTCCGCGATCGGCAGCCTTCGGCAGCTCCTACCTATCAGGCCAGTAATTCCTGAATCTTTTCCTGCAGCACGTCCAGATCGAACGGTTTTTCGAGGATCGGTGCCTTGCTGGTGATCGGGCTGCCGGTCTCACGGATTTCCTGCGGATAGCCGCTGATGAAAATCACTTTGAGGTCCGGTCGCAATTTCACCGCCGGCTCGGCGATCTGTACGCCGGAGATGCCGCCCGGAAGGCGGAAATCGGTAATCAGCATGTCCAGGTGAGGTTTGCTGGCGAGGATCTCGAAAGCCTGCTCGCCATTTTCCGCTTGCAACACGCGATAGCCCTGCCCTGACAGATAATCTGTCAGGACCATCAAGATAACCGGTTCGTCTTCGACGACGAGTACTACATCTTGCGCATCTACGCTCATGGGAAGCCTTTGTTCGGTCAATAGCTGCTGATACGACCGTGTGGTCACTCAGAGGTTGCGTCGGATATGCCGTTTTCCTGGATCGGCAGACAAACGCGAAACAGGGCGCCTTCGTTGATTTCGCTCTCGACGACGATGGAGCCGCCATGGGCGGCGACGATCTGATCGGAAATGAACAGACCCAGCCCGAGCCCGGCCACCACCGTCTTGGCAGACACCCGCTCGAACTGCTGAAAAATGCGCTTCTGGTTCTCAGCGCTGATGCCGATGCCGTGGTCCTGAACTTCAACCCACGCCTCGTCACCTTCGCGATAAACGCGCACCTGAATCGGGCTGCGACCGCCGTAACGCAACGCATTGGTCAACAGGTTGGACACCACTTGCTCAATGCGGAACTCGTCCCAGCAACCTTCGACCGGCGCCCCCGCTTCAAATGAAACACTGGTTTCTGCCGCTTCCATTTGCGGAGCAAAGTTCTGCAGCAGATTGCTCACCAGCTGTACCAGATCGAAACGACTCGGTCGGATCGACAGTTTGCCGGTGCGGATTCGCGACACATCGAGCATGTCCTCGATGAGACGGATGAGGCTTTTGATTTGCCGCTCATCGCGGTCGACCATCGCCTGCATCTTGTCGAGGGTGAACGCCGACGCGTTGTCCCGGGCCAGATGCATCTTGCGCAACTGGGTTTCGAGAATCAGGCCATTGAGTGGCGTACGCACCTCGTGGGCGACGATGGACATGAAGTCATCGCGCATTCGCACCGCTTGCTCCAGCTCAAGCTGCGTGCTTTGCAGCTGTTGCAGCAGCGCTTCCTGCTCACGTCGGGCCTGCTCCAGCGCCTCGACCTGCTGCTTCATGGCCTTGCTCTGACGATACAGATCGACGAAAACGTTGACCTTGCTCTTCACCGCGTGGATATCCAGCGGCTTGTGGAGAAAGTCCACCGCACCGCTTTCGTAGCCCTTGAACGCATAGTTGAGTTCACGGCCGGCGGCACTGACGAAGATGATCGGGATGTTCTTGGTTTTCTCGGTGCCGCGCATCAACTCGGCCAGTTCGAAGCCGTTCATGCCGGGCATTTGCACGTCGAGAATGGCCATGGCGAATTCGTGTTGCAGCAGCAGCGACAGTGCTTCGTCCGCCGACAGAGCCTTGTAGACCGTGCGATCCTCACGCTTGATCAGCGCTTCCAGCGCCAGCAGATTTTCTGGCAGATCGTCGACGATCAACAGTTTGGCTTGGATATTACTCAGCATGCGATTCGTTCCAGCTCGACTAGCAGACGGCCGATGCCGTGAATGGGTAGGACATGATCCGGCTGCAGAACGTTCAGTGCAGCCTGGGGCATGGTGGCAACTTGTGCATCCTCGGGGTCTTGAACAATGGTCAGGCCGGCGCAACGCTTGACGTAAGCCAGCCCGCGCGCGCCATCCTGATTGGCTCCGGTCAGCAGCACGGCGGCAAGCGTCGCCCCGTAAACATCGGCGGCGGATTCGAACAGGTAATCGATCGAAGGCCGCGAATGGTGCAAGCGGTCTTCAAGGCTCAGCGACAGACTGCGATCCGCTTCGACCGACAAGTGATAACCCGGGGTGGCGAAATACACCGTACCGGGTTTGATGTCCTGCTTGTCTTCGGCTTCTTTGACCGGCATCGCCAAGCGGCGGGAAAACACTTCGGCCAGATGGCTACGACGCTCCTCTGGCAGATGCAAAACGACAACGATGGGCAACACGTAGCCTTTGCGCAACGGTCCGAGCAGGCTCAGCAAAGCCTCGACACCGCCCGCAGAGGCGCCGATCACGACAGCCTCGATGCGAGGCAGGCCTGGGGCGCCGTTCATGATTTGCGGTAGATCCGTTCTTGTTTGACCAACGGCTCGAACTGGTTCGAATAGTTGGAAAAATCCAGGGTTTCCTTGCTGCCCAACACCAGGAAGCCGCGATGCGACAGCGATTCATGGAACAGCCCGAACGCCCGGTCCTGCAGCTTCTTGTTGAAATAGATCAACACGTTGCGGCAGGAGATCAGCTGGGTTTCGGAGAACACGCTGTCGGTGGCCAGGCTGTGGTCGGCGAATGTCACGTTCTCGCACAGGCTCTTGTCGAAAATCGCGTAGCCATAGGCTGCGGTGTAGTAATCGGCAAACGAACGCTGGCCGCCCGCCTGCTGATAATTGGCGGTGTAGGCGCGGACGTTTTCCATGGAAAAAATCCCCTGTTTGGCCTTTTCCAGCGAGCGCGGGTTGATGTCAGTGGCATAGATGATCGTGCGGTCGAGCAGGCCTTCTTCGCGCAGCAGAATCGCCATCGAATAGACCTCTTCGCCCGTGCTGCAGCCGGCGATCCATATCTTCAGCGACGGATAGGTGCGCAACAGCGGCACCACTTCGTTGCGGATCGCCAGAAAGTGCGACGGATCGCGGAACATCTCGCTCACCGGAATCGTCAGCAGTTGCAGCAGCTGCATGAACGCGGTCGGGTCGTGCAGGACTTTCTCCTGCAGGGCCGAGATGGTCGCGCATTCGAACTGACCCAGCGCGTGCTGCACCCGGCGCTTGATCGAAGCGCCGGAGTAGTCGCGAAAGTCGTAGCTGTATTTCAGGTAAATCGCCTCGATCAACAAGCGTAATTCGATTTCGCTGTTGCGTTCGGCTGAACTGCTGCGTTCCACTAGATGCGTTCCATTTTCGGTAACCACACACGTATCAGGGAGAACAGTCGATCCAGGTCGATGGGCTTGGCCAGGTAATCGTTGGCGCCTGCCTGCAGGCAGCGCTCCTGATCGTCCTTCATGGCCTTGGCCGTCACCGCGATGATCGGCAGCTTGCGCCAGCGCGGGTCCTTGCGGATTTCCATGGTGGCTTCGAAGCCATCCATTTCCGGCATCATCACATCCATCAAGACCAGATCGATGTCTTCGACTTCATGAAGTTTCTCAATCGCTTCGCGGCCATTACGGCCGATCACCACGACTGCGCCCTTGTGTTCCAGCGCGCTGGTCAGGGCGAAGATGTTGCGCACATCGTCATCCACCAGCAGCACTTTGCGACCTTCGAAGACCTTGTCGCGGCTGCGCGCGGTCTTGAGCATCTTCTGCCGTTCATGGGACAGCTGCGATTCGACTTTGTGCAGAAAGAGTGTGACCTCATCGAGCAACCGCTCCGGCGAGCGCGCGCCTTTGATGATGATCGAGCGTGAATACTTGCGCAGCTCAGCCTCTTCGTCGCGGGTCAGGTTGCGTCCGGTGTAGACGATGACCGGCGGGAACGAGCAGATGTCTTCGGTGGACATGCGCTTGAGCAGATCGTTACCGAGCATGTCTGGCAGTTTGAGGTCGATGACCATGCAGTCGTAGATGGTCGTGCGCAGCAACTCCAGCGCATCCTGAGCCAGACCGACGGCAGTGATTTCGATGTCTTCGTCGCCGATCAGCCGCGCGATGCTTTCGCGTTGCAGATCGTCATCCTCGACCAGCAGCACGCGTTTGACCTTTTGTGTCAGCTTGGCTTCGAGACGGGCGAACACGTCCTTGAGCTCTTCGCGGGTGGTCGGTTTCACGGCGTAGCCGATGGCGCCCATGTGCATGGCCGCTTCGACGCGATCCTCGACGGAAATCACGTGCACTGGAATGTGCCGGGTTTCGGCGCGTTCTTTCAGACGTTGCAGCACGGTCAGGCCGGAGTGATCCGGCAGGCGCATGTCGAGCAGGATAGCGTCCGGCACAAACTCGCGGGCCAGGTCATAACCTTCATCGGCGCCATGGGCAACCAGACACATGTAGCCCAACTCGTGGGCCAGGTCATAGAGGATACGGGCGAAGTTCGGCTCGTCTTCCACCACCAGGATGCAGCGCGTAGCAAATGGCGCCTTGTCGCGGTCATCGGCAAAACGCGGAATAACCGCCGGAACCGCTGATGCCACCGGGGCCACTACGCCCACTGGCGCAGGCGCCGAAGGTGTTGGGTGAAAGGTCAGTGGCGCGGCAGACGTATCACCAAGTTCGTGATACTGGCGCGGCAACACCAGCGTGAACGTACTGCCCTGCCCCGGTACGCTGTCGACGCTGATTGAACCGCCCAACAGCGTCGCCAGATCCCGCGAGATCGACAGGCCAAGACCGGTGCCGCCGTATTTGCGGTTGGTGGTGCCATCTGCCTGACGGAATGCCTCAAAGATACTTTCCTGCTGGTCGGCAGCGATGCCGATCCCGGAATCCTTGACGCTGAAAGCGATGTGATCGTTGGGCTGCGCGGTGATCGTCAGGCTGACGGCGCCGTGCTCGGTAAACTTGATCGCGTTGGACAGCAGATTCTTGATCACCTGTTCCAGACGCTGACGATCGGTAAACAGCAAGCCCGGTGCGTCCGGTTGCACTTCGACGTTGAAGGCAAGTTTCTTGTCCGCCGCGAGCGGCTCGAACATCGAACGCAAACCATCGACCAGCCGATCGACGCGAGTATTTTCGGCAATCACTTCGAGCTTGCCGGCCTCGACCTTGGAGATGTCGAGAATGTCGTTGATCAGGTTAAGCAGGTCGTTGCCGGCCGAGTAGATCGATTCGGCAAATTTCACCTGTTCCGAAGACAGATTCTGCTGCGGGTTTTCCGCCAGCAACTTGGCCAGAATCAGCGAACTGTTCAGCGGTGTGCGCAGTTCGTGGGACATGTTGGCGAGGAATTCGGACTTGTACTTGCTTGAGCGTTGCAGCTCTTCGGCACGCTCTTCGAGCTGAATCTGCGCCTGATTCAGCTCGGTGTTTTTCTTGTCCATCGCATCGCGCTGTTCGGCGAGCTGCTCGTTGGTCTGCTCCAGCTCCACCTGCTGGGTTTCCAGATGCGCCTGGGATTCCTTGAGAATCCGCGACTGCTCTTCGAGCTCTTCGTTGGCGGTTTTCAGCTCTTCCTGTTGCACTTGCAGCTCTTCGTTGAGCTGCTGGGTTTCGGCCAACACTTCCTGCAAACGCTGACGGTAACGCGCCGCTTCGATCGACGTGCCGATGTTACCGGCAATCAACTCCAGCAACTCGATGTCGCGTTCGGACAATGGGCGCAGGAAGCCCAGTTCGATGACGCCGTTGACCCGGTCGTCATCGCTGGTCGGCACCACCATCACGCTATGCGGCAAGCCTGCGCCAAGCCCGGAGCTGACCTTGAAATAGTCGGCAGGCACCGAGTCGAGATGGATCAGCCGCGCTTGCTCTGCAACCTGGCCGACAATGCCTTCGCCGCTGTAGATCGTCTGGTTCAGCTCCTCCTGCTCGCGTGAGAAACCGTAGGTTGCAACGCGTTTGAGGCCGCCATGTTCTTCGCGCACATAAAGAGCCGCGACGGCGGTGCCCAAGTATTGCGCGCAGAATTGCAGAATATTGCGTCCCAGCAAATTCAGTGTGAGTTGCCCCAGCACTTGCTCGGCCAGTTGTGTCTGACCATTGCGCAGCCACGCCTGCTTCTCGAGGCGTTCGGCGCTGGCCTGTTGTGCAGAGAGGTTGGCGCTGTAGTTGGCCGACAGATTGAGCAGGTCACGGCGGCCGATGTAGGCCAGCAAACCGCTGATACCGACGATGAACATCAGATAAAGGCTGATGCTCCAGATCGTCGTGCGGCGCACGTCTTCGTTGCGCGTGGCGCGCAGCACCTGCTCGGTCTCGATGACGTCTTCGAACTGCTTGCGGATTTCGTCCGTCAGCCGCTTGCCCCGCCCGGCCTTGACCGCACCGCGATAATCACCGCTGCTACGCTGCAGGTCGATCATCGATTGTGCGTAGTTGGCCCATTCCACCTGCAACGCCTGCAAACGCCGCAGTCGATCGGTCTGCACCGGATTGTCGGCGGTCAGCTCCAGCAAAGTATTAAGAGCGACCTCGATGCGCGGTTTGGCGATTTCATAGGGATCGAGGAAGTGCTCGTCGCCGCTGAGCAGATAACCGCGCATGCCAGTTTCAAGGTCGACGGTGAGCTTCACCGCCTCATTGGCGTTATTGATCACCCGGTCGGTGTGCTCGACCCATTGGATGACCGACAGCAAATAGGTGATCAGCGAGACGAAAAACACCGCGCTGAGCACGCCGACGCCCAGCGGCAGGCTGACGTTGCGACTCAGAAGTTTGCGGAACCGTTGCTCATCAACCGAGGACGGAGAGGACATGGGGCAGCCTTGTCGAACTGTTGAAAACCCGAGAGTTTGCCCCAAAACCCAGGCATGGATCCATTTTTCTCACATAAATGATGGCTTTTTCCTACGCACGCCTGAGCATTAGACGACGTCAACAGTTATCCTTGCTGCGCCGCAATGATCCGTTTTTTTTGTATCAGACCGGGAACTTGTGGCTACGCGCCACTTACTCATGCAAGAGTCCGGCGATTCCCGATCGCCCGGCACCCCCCGATTTCATTTTTCGAGAGTCCCGCCATGTCTACCAACGCCTCCACTATCCTTGTCGTAGAAGATGACGACATCGTGCGCATGCTCATCGTGGATGTGCTTGAGGAACTGGAATTCACTGTGTTGGAGGCTGAAGACGGCGACAAGGCGCTTGAGATTCTCGCCGCCCATGAAAAACCGATCAATTTGATGATGACCGACCACGGTCTACCGGGCATGAATGGCCGCGAACTCGCTAAAAAGGCACGTGATCTGCGTCCTGCCCTGCCCATCCTGTTTGCCAGCGGTTATGCCGAGAATATCGAGGTGCCTGTCGACATGCATGTGATCGGCAAGCCCTTTTCCATCGAACAACTGCGCGAAAAAGTAAATCAAATAATCAATTCTGGCTAATAACCCCCCAGACTTGGCAGCCTCTCATTCAATACCTCGACACAATAAAAACAACGTTCGAGTACTGAAAAACTCACACATACAAAGCCTGTTGATCGCCACTGATTTAACGAAGAGCATAAGTCGCACTTACCAAACCACAGCAAGTGAACTTATGAGCATTGACCATGCGAACTCTTTGAGCCATCGCAATTTATCCCGCACTCCTTATATAACGGGCTTTCAGCGCGATCACATTCCCAGTGATATTGGTGAAAGAGAAGAGGCGATTTACAAACTCAAACAAATCGCAGAGGGTCACACCCCTTCTCAAACTATTACTTTGACCGGCACCAAACTTTCTTTGCTGGCCGGCTCTTCTCTGGAGGACGCGCTACTGCCAGGCAGGCAACTACTGCAAAAACTGTGCGAACAGCCCTCCTTCAAAAAATTACAGGCGACATTGCAGCTCTCCGAACGTTTCATCTTCGAAGTAACATCTGCTGGCGAGATCTCTGCAGCCAGCTGGAACAACACCACTGATTTTGCAAACGCTTTTGTACTTTCTCCGGACCTGAAAGAAGACCTGCAGACACTGTTTGAAATGGCACAGTTGACCGGTGGCAAGATTTCCAACACCGATCAAATCGATTTAGCGCAATGGCTGGCATTCCATGGCTTTTTGATCCCCCGCAGCGCCGCCGACATTTCCCGCCTGGTGGCATTCATGAGTGCTACGCCCACTCCAAGTACAGTGTTCGGTAACTATCGGGACATGATCAAGGCCAGTGATGACAACACGGCCACGTTGTCTGCCGCTCAACGCGATGAGCTCCGTAAGCTGATTGCCAGTTATTTGAAAGGACAGTCACTACTGGAACATTTGTCGGAACGCATTCTGGGTGGCCGGTCGGTGCCGTTCAAACGCTCCGAAGCTGAACACATCATTGACCAACTGCTCTCCAGTCCAATCGCCGCGCATTGGGCGGACGCTTACGTTCGCGATCTGGGCTGGTATGGCGCGCAGCCGGATCAGCCACAATCGGCAGCGTCGCGCAAACAAATGATTCTGACCTCTCTTTTGCTCGATCTTCATCCGCAAGTCGGAGAGCAAGCACCGCGCAACCATGTAGCTGGCTTCGATTTATATGCTGCCGAGCATCTGGAAAAGTCCTTCGCAGAGATTCAAACCCGTTTCGAAAATCATCTGATCGCACATCATCGGGTGAGTCAAACCGACGTCGCGCTGGCCGCTCACCTGTTACTGGCGGAGCCCGCGCCGGAGTTTCTGGTCAAACATCTGCCCGCCACGCTATTAGTAGGCACACCGCAATGCGTCGAATACTGCCGAATCGTGGCAGTGCAAGAAATCGTCGCGCCAGGTTCGACCCGCTCGATGAATTACGCGCAGTTGCAACAACTTTCGACACTGGAACCGGTGACCGAATCGCGCAAGAAACTCGATGCCCTGGCGGCTGTTGATCCTGTCATCGATTGGGCGGTACTCAATAAAATAGTTCCACCTCAAGACGTCGAAAAGTCGGTCCCTGAGGCATTGGAAATTGCCACCGAGGCTTACGTACAGCATGCCAGGACCCTGGCCGCAAATGCTGAGACGTTGGCGCGTCCTTTGCCGACGCGCAAAGGCGTTGCACTGGACATTCTCAAGCAGGTCGCCAAGGGCTGCACTTACCTGGAACGGGACGTCCTTCAGCAAACACGCAATGTACCGCTTGAAGACGCCTATACCGCTCTGCGCCTGTCGCCGGTTGAACTACACATGTCCAACGATCTTGCGACCGGCGACTGGGATCGGAAAGAAGGGGAAAGCCTGTATAAAACGTTTCCTGGTCTCCTGCGCAATCTGGTTTCTCCAGATGGCGAATTTCACCGTCAGTTCAACAGGGCCTATGTTACGCATACCCAGGCCATGCATACGCATTTGAAGCAGGCCTTCGCATTCTTGCCACCGCCTGACCGGACTCGTCTGCTCAATGGCAAGGTGACAATGTTCACAGTGAGGCCCTCGGTCGCAAAACTTCAGACCATTACGAGTTTGCCTGTCAATCCCATTGCATCGGTCATTGATGCGATCGTAAAGACGACTGAGCGTAAACCCACCGAAAGTCATAAAGAAATCGACCAAGCCAAAGGCCGCTACGGCGTCGTGATCTATTGCGAGTACGAAGGTCAGGGCTCATGTTACGAACTACTCACGTTGCACGGCGTCTGCCGTGAGAACGCTCAAATGGCAGCGCTGATCAAACAGGAAAACCTGTTGAATGCAAAGGTTCGTCCTGCCGGGATAAATTACTCCGCACCTGCTACAGAGTATCTATTACCGACGGATATCGAGTCTTATACCCATGGTGTGACGCCCGGTCTCGTCGCTTTCAGTTCGGGCATCATCGACAGGATCGATGAACTGCCCGCTGAGCCACCGCCGCAGATCAACGGCTATTATCAGAGTTTCTATTCCAAGGAGTTCGATCGTTTGGTCAACTTCGTGCTCAAGCACAGACCGATAGCCACTTACGATGAACTGGTCAAGGAATGTTGGGGGCAGACCCGGCTTGAGGCATTGCGGATCAAAAGGGACAACGATCTGGATACATTCCTGAATGTCATCGTGCCGTTCAAGTCCTGTATCGAAGATTTGAATTCCGACGATGTAGAACGACAAGCTCAAGGGCAGCAGCTTGCACGCTGGAAGCCGCAATGACCGTTCTGTTGATCGTCGCGGCCCTCGCAAAAGTGGCCACCGTGGTCGCCACGGGCGTGAGTGTTGCCACAAAGGCCGGCAGAATTGCCGCGACCGGCGTTGGACTGGTGAGCAGCCTGCTCAATCCGCTCGACGGAGCGACAGATGCGCTGGCCAAGGGGGCGAAATTTTTACGTAAAGGCTGGCACAGCGGTGTGGCTGCGCTGGAAGGCGCTATACACGATGCCCGGAAATGGGCTGTAAAACCGGCCTACCACGCACTTTCCACGGTGGCCGATACGGACGGTCTGCGACTGGGCATGCGGCAATACGCGCAAAACTCCACCGACCTTTTCCAGGTCTGGGGCATTCGCCACACAGATGAATGGTACGCCGTGAACCGCCTGGGGGAACCGTGGGGGCCAACATTAAGAAACCTGAAATTTGTCAGTTTCTTTCACAATCCTCTCAAGCGAACAAAGCCGTTCAGTTACACCCGTGGCTATCTTAAAAAAGCGATTCCTCACGCTAAAAACAAAATCGACAACACAATTGAGCTGATCTCCAACGCCCGGAACGGAGAGATCAGAACCGTCCTGTTGCATGTATTTGGTATCAACTCGAATGCGGCAGTCGAGCACATCACAAAAAATCTGCGATGCATGCGCAAAGATCTCGACTATTTGCGCCTCGAAAACATGATCTTTCGGCCACCGGGCAGCGATGCCTATGCTGCGTTACAGCCTCAGGCCTATAAACGCTGGCAAGCCGCCGTGTACTCGAATACCAAACTGGACGTCAACACAAGGTCTTTCCTGTCCATTTACCCGGACAATCTGGATGAATTATATGCCGCGTCGAAATTTGACGATGCCAGGATCGGTGATGTTCTGGTACATGAAATGTCTCATGGCGCCCCAGACACCCTGGACTTCTACTACGGAGATATAGTCAAAGGTGCAGCCCCGGCAAAGTACGACGCCGTCGGGTTGCTGGAGTTCGCGAGGGATCCGCGCAAGGCGCATCCCGATAATCCGATGAACCCTCACTACCGTTACGCCAGACCAGAAGACTTTAAAGAGTTTGAGGCTATTACAGACTGGCCAGATATCATCAAAGAGCACCCGGCACTGTTGAATGCCGAATCCTATTCATTGGCGGTTTCCTTGATAGATCAATACCGCTCCAGCCCCAGCACTTTCCAATTCAACCGCTCGGTTATCACCAACACGATCAATAACACCGCTGCCGGAGAGTTCCTTCCGGGGCCACTCTTGCTCGATCTGGCTAGACCTGCGTAGTAAAACGGGTGCACTGCTGACAATAGGGGCGCAGACAACCTTCGCTGTGGTTTAATTGCGCCCTTTTTTTGCCGACCCGGATGATGCTCAGGACTGCCCTCATGACCCTGCCTTCCACCACTAAAGTCCTTGTCATCGGCTATGTCTGGCCGGAACCACGTTCGTCGGCGGCCAGCGGACACGTCATGCAGATCCTTGAGGCTTTCCTCGCTCAAGGCTGGGACATCACCTTCGGCAGCCCGGCCGGCCCCGGTGAACATAAAGAAGACCTCACTGCGATGGGCATTCACGAAGTGCCGATCGAGCTCAACAGCAGTAGTTTCGATACATTCATCAGCGCGCTGGCCCCGGATATCGTGCTGTTCGACCAGTTCATGATGGAGGAACAGTTCGGCTGGCGTGTGGAAAAACACTGCCCGAACGCTTTGCGTATCCTCGAAACTTCCGATCTGCAAAGTCTGCGTCACGCGCGTCACCAGCGGCTCAAGGATCGTTTGAAGTCCAACGAGGATCAGGACGATTTCAGTGAGCTGTTTTCACCGACCTTGCGCGACGAATTCGAGCTGATGAGCGCGAGCGATCTGGCAAAACGGGAGATCGCCGCGCTCTACCGATGCGACCTCAACCTGATCATTTCCCACGTGGAAATCGACTTGCTGGTGGAACATTTTGGCTTGTCTCGCGAGTTGCTGCACTGGTGCCCGCTGATGATTGATGCGCCCGACGCCGCGCCAACCGGGCATGCGACACGTGCGCATTTTTTAAGCATCGGCAACTTCCGCCATGCACCGAACTGGGATGCCGTGTTGTGGCTGAAAAACACGATCTGGCCTTTGATCAGAGCACAACTTCCTACAGCGCAAATACACATCTACGGCGCTTACACTCCGCCCAAAGCCACGGCGCTGCATAACGCAGCGCAAGGTTTCCATATCATGGACTGGGCTGAGGATGCCTTGGAGGTGATGTCAGCAGCGCGGGTTTGTCTGGCGCCGCTGCGATTTGGCGCCGGTATCAAAGGAAAATTGATCGACGCCATGTTGTGCGGCACGCCAAGCGTCACCACGCCTGTCGGCGCTGAGGGCATGCATGGCGACCATCCGTGGCCCGGTGCTGTGGTGAATACAGCGCAGGATTTCGCGCGGCAAGCGGCGCAGTTGTATAACGACCAGACGCGGTGGCAGCAAGCGCAGTATCTGGGTTCGCAATTGCTTGAGCAGCGCTATCAGCGCACAACTCACGCTGCGGCGCTAATTGCGCGAATCGACCACTGCCGACAACAACTAACACAACTTAGAAGAAACAACTTCACGGGCGGCATGTTGCGTCACCACACGCTGAAAAGCACTCAATACATGGCGCAATGGATTGAAGAGAAAAATCGCGGCAAATAGCTACGTACAAAACAACAACTTGCATCAATCAATGCATTGGCAACCAAACCACACCTCTTTATAAACAACCTGCCGCACCAACCATATAGTTGGTGCAAACCAATTAATCAATGCAGGTTCTTTATGAATACTCAATACGACACTTATCAATGGATGACGGCAACGCCGGCCATTGATACGTTATCGCTTCTGGAACTGACACTTCCGGGCACACATAACGCGGGCAGCGATTGGAAAGCCTCATATCCCTTTTTCAGCCCGCCGCGTCATTGGCTGGCGTGCCAGCACGATACTTTCTTCCATCAGCTCCATCACGGCTCCAGAGCGCTGGACATCCGCCTTTCCTATGATCACGGGGCAGAAGGGCTGGGTAAATTCCGTCTACATCACGAGGGCTACCGTAACTCACGAACACTCGGCAACCTGTTTACAGACGTTAAAGACTTCCTTAAAAAATACCCTGACGAATTTATCGTGCTTGACTTCCATGCACTGGACGGCGCGAACTTTGACTTCGTATATTTCAATCAAATGATCATTCACTTGTTGGGTGCGCACATCGTCCCCCGGCGAAATCACAACTTGCCGCTCGAGCAATTGAAGCGTATCAGTCCACAGCAACGTGTTGTGGTAGCAGCGCAATCTCACCGGGATCTCAGCGAAAGCGTATTTGTCGGCAAAATCAATCACCAATGGAGCGGCAGCAATATAACCAACGTTCAAGAACTGCAGCACTTCATCGGCCAGGTACTGAAAAACCCGCCTGCCTATTGGGAGCTTTGGTCCTTGTCGGCAACAAGTTACAGCGCTCTTGGTGGGCCCGTGGATATTCATACCGAACTGGACGGCTGGTTTGATCCAGACAAAAGCGACTGGGCGCAAAAGTGCAACATTATCAATGTCGACTTTATTGAGGAGTCGCGAATAGTGGATTTTTGCCGCACGGCCAATCTGAACAAGGTGCACCAACGCTCGGCATGATCTGCCTCTCCTGCAGACTGGCGCCGGGCGTGGCAAACCGGGCATGATCCTGCGCAGAGAACAGGAAAAGTGCCTCGTCATGACCCGAACCGCTCGCGTGACCGACCCCTCGTACGAATTGATGGATGACCATAACGGGTTGTCCATCATCTACCGGCAGCACGGCTTCCCCTGCCCGCTGGTACGTTGGCACTTTCACAAGGAATACGAACTGCACCTGATCGTAGCCAGTTCCGGCAAGGTGTTCATTGGCGATTACATTGGCAATTTCTATCCGGAAACGCTCTTTCTGACCGGGCCCAACTTGCCGCACAACTGGATCAGCCAGGTGGCCGAAGAGGAAGTGGTTGAGAAGCGCGACATGCTGGTCAACTTCACTGACGAGTTGTTCGAGAGCGGCCATCAGGTCTTCGCTGAACTGAAAAGCCTGGCGCCACTGCTTGAGCGTGCACAGTACGGCATCGAGTTCCGCTGCAAACGCACAATCCGCCAGGCCATGACGCTTATGCAGCGGATCGCCGACAGCACCGGCATCACTCGTCTCGGGCACTTTTTCATTCTGATGGAGCTGCTTGCGGCGAGTGACGATTTCCAGTTGCTGTCCGGCGCCACCACGCCGCAACTCGCCGACGAACACAACATTGACCGCACCAACCGCGCGGTCGATTACATCTTCAGCCACTACGCGCGGGACATTTCGCTGGAAGAAGTGGCTGAGCACCTGGGCATGACGCCGACCTATTTCAGCCGGGTATTCAAACAGGCGACCGGGCGTAACTTCATCGAATTCGTCAATCGCCTGCGCATCAGCAAGTCCTGTGAGCTGCTGGCCGATGGCGACAAACCGGTGACGGAGGTTTGCTTCGAGTCGGGTTTCAACAATATTTCCAATTTCAATCGACGCTTCCAGCAACTCAAGGGCATGACGCCTTCGCACTACCGGCGCCTGGCGGTGCAGCGCCTGACTGAACAGAACCACGTCTGACAACCCATCATCCTGTGTGGGAGCGGGCTTGCTCGCGAATGCGGCTTGTCGAAATCCGTGGTGCTGACCCACCGCCTTCGCGAGCCAGCCCCCTCCCACAGGCTGACGTGTTGCATCAGAAACCTGTACGCATCCGCCAGAGCATTTCTGCTGCGTGCCCCTTCTCTGCGTTCACTCAACCAACCCCCTGTGCAAAAAAGTATCGGCAAAAGTGCTAGGGATGATTTGTCAGCCCCGCCATTGAAGGCTGTAATCAGCGCAGATTCTTCCTGCATTCGGAAGACACAAAAACAATAACCGTCCTTCTGCCCCCCGGGTGCCAGAAAAGGAGTGCACGATGCAACCCACTGCAAAAGCTCTGCTCGCTCTCACCTGTATGACCCTCAGCAGCGTCAGCCTTGGCGCTCAGACCCTGACCATCGCCACCGTCAACAACAGCGACATGATCCGCATGCAGAAACTCTCGAAAACGTTCGAGAGCGAGCATCCGGACATCAAGCTCAATTGGGTGGTGCTGGAAGAAAACGTCCTGCGTCAACGCCTGACTACCGACATCGCCACTCAGGGCGGGCAGTTCGACGTATTGACCATCGGCATGTACGAAGCGGCACTCTGGGGCGGCAAGGGTTGGCTGGAGCCGATGAAAGACCTGCCGGCCAATTACGCCCTCGACGATGTCTTCCCATCGGTGCGCGAAGGCCTGTCGGTGAAGGGTTCGCTGTATGCACTGCCGTTCTACGCGGAGAGTTCGATCACCTATTACCGCACCGACCTGTTCAAGGATGCCGGGCTGACCATGCCGGAGCGTCCGACCTGGGAAGAGATTGCCGGGTTTGCCGAGAAGCTCACCCAGAAAGACAAAGAGCAGTACGGCATCTGCCTGCGCGGCAAGGCTGGTTGGGGCGAGAACATGGCGCTGATCACCACGGTCGCCAACGCCTACGGCGCTCGCTGGTTCGATGAGCAGTGGAAACCGGAATTCAGCGGCCCGGAATGGAAAAACGCACTGAATTTCTACGTCAACACCATGAAGAAATCCGGTCCGCCGGGTGCATCCAGCAACGGCTTCAATGAAAACCTCGCTCTGTTCAACAGCGGCAAATGCGCGATCTGGGTCGATGCCAGCGTCGCCGGTTCGTTTGTCACCGACAAGACCCAGAGCAAGGTCGCCGATCACGTCGGTTTCACCTTCGCTCCGCATCAGGTCACCGACAAAGGCTCGGCGTGGCTGTATTCGTGGGCGCTGGCGATTCCGACCAGCTCCAAGGCCAAGGACGCAGCAAAAACCTTCAGCGCCTGGGCCACGTCCAAAGAGTACGGCGAACTGGTTGCCAAGACCGATGGCATCGCCAACGTGCCGCCGGGCACCCGCGCTTCGACCTATAGCGACGCGTACATGAACGCCGCGCCGTTTGCCAAGGTGACGCTGGAATCGCTGAAAGCAGCTGACCCGAGCAAACCGACGCTGAAACCGGTGCCGTACATCGGCATTCAGCTGGTGACCATTCCTGAATTCCAGGCAGTGGGCACCCAGGTCGGCAAGTTGTTCTCGGCGGCGCTGATCGGCCAGACCACGGTGGATCAGGCGCTGGCGGCGGCGCAGCAGACTACGGAACGAGAGATGAAGCGTGCGGGTTATCCCAAGTAAGCGCTGAGCGACTTGCTCCTGCCTCTTGTGGGAGCGAGCCTGCTCGCGAAGGTGTCGTGTCAGCCAACACACATGACACTGATCCGGCGCTTTCGCGAGCAGGCTCGCTCCCACATGGGGATCTCCATAGGTCTGTATGACTCGGTTGTGAATGCCATGAATACTTCAACTGCCAAAGCCCACATCGACCTGTCGCCACCGCAGCGCAAGCTGCGGGTACGCAATCCCGGCTGGTTTCTGGTCAGCCCTTCGGTGGCGCTGTTGCTGCTGTGGATGATCGTGCCGCTGGGCATGACCCTGTACTTTTCGATGATCCGCTACAACCTGCTCTACCCCGGCGAGAATGAATTCGTCGGGCTGGAGAACTTCACTTACTTCCTCACCGATGCGGGCTTCATGCCCGGCGCGACCAATACGTTGTTACTGGTCGGCAGCGTGTTGCTGATCAGCGTGGTCTTTGGCGTATTGATCAGTGCGCTGCTGGAGGCCAGCGAATTTCTTGGTCGCGGCCTGGTGCGGGTGATGCTGATCTCGCCGTTCTTCATCATGCCCACCGTCGGCGCGTTGATCTGGAAGAACCTGATTTTCCACCCGGTCTCGGGGATCCTCGCCTACATCTGGAAGCTGTTCGGTGCGCAACCGGTGGACTGGCTGGCGCACTACCCGCTGTTGTCGATCATCATCATTGTTTCGTGGCAATGGCTGCCCTTCGCGATCCTGATTCTGATGACCGCCATGCAGTCGCTGGATCAGGAACAGAAAGAAGCCGCACGCCTGGACGGTGCCGGCCCGATCGCGATCTTCTGGCATCTGACCCTGCCGCACCTGGCGCGGCCGATTGCAGTGGTGGTGATGATCGAAACGATCTTCCTGCTCTCGGTGTTCGCCGAAATCTTCACCACCACCAACGGTGGCCCCGGCTACGCCTCGACCAACCTCGCCTACCTGATCTACAACCAGGCGCTGGTGCAGTTCGACGTCGGCATGGCCTCGGCGGGCGGTTTGATTGCCGTGGTCATCGCCAACATCGCCGCGATCATTCTGGTGCGGATGATCGGCAAAAACCTGACTGACAAAGCGTGAGGCCTGCCATGACCCTCCAACAATCCCGCCGCCTGCAAAGCCTGCTGCTCGGCACCCTGGCCTGGGCCATCGCGATCGTGATTTTCTTCCCGATCTTCTGGATGGTGATGACCAGTTTCAAGAGCGAAATCGACGCTTTCGCCACGCCGCCGCAGTTCATCTTCACGCCAACGCTGGAGAACTACCTGCACATCAACGAGCGCAGCGACTATTTCAGCTTCGCCTGGAACTCGGTGGTGATCTCCTTCAGCGCCACCGCCCTGTGCCTGTTGATCGCGGTGCCGGCGGCCTACTCGATGGCGTTCTACGAAACCCAGCGCACCAAAGGCACGCTGCTGTGGATGCTCTCGACCAAGATGCTGCCGCCGGTGGGCGTGCTGATGCCGATCTACCTGCTGGCCAAGAGTTTCGGCCTGCTCGACACGCGCATTGCGCTGATCGTGATCTACACGCTGATCAACCTGCCGATCGTGGTCTGGATGGTTTACACCTACTTCAAGGACATCCCCAAAGACATCCTCGAAGCCGCCCGCCTCGACGGGGCGACGCTTTGGCAGGAAATGGTCCGCGTGCTTTTGCCGATCGCCAAGGGCGGCCTCGCCTCGACCGTGCTGCTGTCGCTGATCCTGTGCTGGAACGAGGCGTTCTGGTCGCTGAATCTGACCTCATCGAACGCCGCACCACTGACCGCACTGATCGCCTCGTATTCAAGTCCCGAAGGGCTGTTCTGGGCCAAGTTGTCGGCGGTCTCGACTCTGGCCTGTGCGCCGATTCTTATCTTCGGCTGGATCAGCCAGAAGCAACTGGTGCGCGGCCTGTCGTTTGGTGCCGTGAAATGATCTCAAAGCGAAACCTTCCCCATGTGGGAGCGGGCTCGCTCGCGAATGCGGTGTGTCATTCAACACTGATGGTGACTGACAGGGCCCCTTCGCGAGCAAGCCCGCTCCCACAAAAAGCCTGCAAGGCTTCAAACGAATAACAATATTGCGGAGGCCCATCTCATGGCCAACCTGAAAATCAAGAATCTGCAAAAAGGCTTTGAAGGCTTTTCCATCATCAAGGGCATCGACCTTGAGGTGAACGACAAGGAATTCGTGGTCTTCGTTGGCCCGTCGGGCTGCGGCAAGTCCACTTTGTTGCGGCTGATCGCCGGCCTTGAAGAGGTCAGCGGCGGCACCATCGAACTCGATGGCCGCGACATCACCGAAGTCAGCCCGGCCAAGCGCGATCTCGCGATGGTGTTCCAGACCTACGCGCTGTACCCGCACATGACCGTGAAAAAGAACATGTCGTTCGCCCTCGATCTGGCCGGCGTGCCGAAAGCCGAAGTCGAGCGCAAGGTTGGCGAAGCGGCGCGCATTCTTGAGCTCGGGCCGATGCTCGAGCGCAAACCGAAACAGCTCTCCGGCGGCCAGCGTCAGCGCGTGGCGATCGGTCGGGCCATCGTGCGCAACCCGAAGATTTTCCTTTTCGATGAACCGCTGTCCAACCTCGACGCGGCGTTGCGCGTGCAGATGCGGCTGGAGCTGCTGCGCCTGCACAAAGACCTGCAAGCGACGATGATCTACGTGACCCACGACCAGGTCGAAGCGATGACCATGGCCGATAAAGTCGTGGTGCTTAATGGCGGCAGAATCGAACAGGTCGGCTCGCCGCTGGACCTGTATCACAACCCGGCCAATCTGTTTGTCGCAGGCTTTCTCGGCACGCCGAAAATGGGTTTCCTCAAAGGCAAGATTGCCCGCATCGACGGCTCCAGCTGCGAAGTCTCGCTGGACGCTGGCACACGCATCACCCTGCCATTCAACGCGGCCAACCTCAGTGTCGGCAGCGCAGTCACATTGGGTATTCGCCCTGAACACCTGGAGCTGGCACAACCCGGCGACTGCACGCTGCAGGTGACTGCCGACGTCAGCGAACGCCTCGGCAGCGATACCTTCTGCCACGTCACCACCAGCGCCGGCGAAGCCCTGACCATGCGCGTGCGCGGCGACCTGGTCAGCCGTTACGGCGAGCAATTGAGCCTGCGCCTGGATCCGGCTCACTGCCATCTGTTCGACGCTGAAGGTGTGGCGCTGATCCGTCCACTGCGCGCTGCCGCCTGACTTCGAGACTATCCAATGAAACTCAACCAACAGAATCTCAACCGCCTCTCCGCCGAAGTCCAACTGCCGGCCTATAGCCTCAGCGACACGCGTCAGGGCATCGCCCACATCGGCGTCGGCGGTTTCCACCGCGCGCATCAGGCCTATTACACCGACGCCTTGATGAACACTGGCGAAGCGCTGGACTGGGCAATCTGCGGCGTTGGCCTGCGCCCGGAAGATCGCCGTGCCCGCGATGATCTGCGCGAGCAGGATTACCTGTTCACCCTGTTCGAACTGGGCGACAGCGACGACACCGAAGTGCGCGTCATCGGCGCGATCCGCGACATGCTGCTGGCCGAAGATGGCGCGCAAACACTGATCGACAAACTCGCCGAACCGCAGATCCGCATCGTCTCGCTGACCATCACCGAGGGCGGTTACTGCATCGACGACAGCAACGGCGAGTTCATGGCGCATCTGCCGCAGATTCAACACGACCTGGCGCATCCCGAAGCACCGACCACCGTGTTCGGCTTCCTCTGCGCCGCGTTGGCCAAACGCCGCGGGGCGGGCGTTCCGGCGTTCACGCTGATGTCCTGCGATAACCTGCCGCACAACGGCGCCGTAGCGCGCAAAGCGCTATTGGCCTTCGCTGCACTGCGCGACCCGGAACTGTGCGAGTGGATCGATCAGAACGTCAGTTTCCCCAACGCCATGGTCGACCGCATTACGCCGATGACCAGCACCGCGCATCGACTGCAACTGGCCGACAAACACGGCGTCGACGATGCCTGGCCGGTAGTTTGCGAACCGTTTGTGCAATGGGTGGTGGAAGACAGATTCGTCAACGGCCGCCCGGCCTGGGAAAAGGTCGGCGTGCAGTTCACCGACGACGTTTCGCCCTACGAAGAAATGAAGATCAAACTGCTCAACGGCAGTCACCTGGCGCTGACCTATCTGGGTTTCCTCAAGGGTTATCGGTTCGTCCACGAAACCATGAACGATCCGCTGTTCGTGCGCTACATGCGCGCCTACATGGACCTGGATGTCACGCCGCAACTGGCGGCGGTACCGGGCATTGATCTGAGCGAATACAAGGACACGCTGGTCGCGCGGTTCTCCAATCAGGCGATTGCCGATCAACTGGAACGGGTGTGTTCGGACGGCTCATCGAAGTTTCCCAAGTTCACCGTGCCGACGATCAATCGGCTGATTGCCGATGGACGCGAGACCAAACGCGCGGCACTGGTAGTGGCAGCGTGGGCGCTGTATTTGCAGGGTGTGGATGAGAATGGCGATACCTATTCGATTCCGGATCCGCGAGCGGCTTTCGTTCAGGGATTGGTGGCGGACGATGAGCTGATCACCGAGCGGCTGCTGGGCGTGGAAGAGATTTTCGGCACGGCGATACCGGAGTCGCCAGAGTTTGTTGCAGCGTTCGAGTGGTGCTGCCAGAGTCTGCGCGAGGTTGGGGTTACGCGAACGCTGGAAAAAGTTCTCGCGACCTGATCGTTCCCACGCTCTACAGGGGAATGCAGCCCGGGACGCTCCGCGTCCCATCAAAAGCGGACGCAGAGCGTCCATTGAGGCGTTCCCACGCAGAGCATGGGGACGAGCAGCCGTGGAGTTTTCATGACAACAACAAAGCTCTTCCTGGGTATCGACTGCGGCACCCAAGGCACCAAAGCGATCATCCTCGATGCCGACAGCGGGCAGGTGCTCGGTCTGGGCGCAGCGCCACACACGATGATCAGCGGCGCCAACGGCCGCCGCGAACAAGACGTTCAGCAGTGGCTCGACGCATTCGTCAGCGCTACCCGCCAGGCCTTGCAAGCGGCCAATGTCGACGGCCAGGCGATACTCGGCGTCGGCGTCTCCGGCCAACAACACGGCCTGGTTCTGCTCGATGAGCAAGGCGCAGTGCTGCGCCCGGCCAAGTTGTGGTGCGACACCGAAACCACGCCGGAAAACGAGCGATTGCTCGCGCAACTGGGCGGCGAGCAAGGTTCGCTGGAACGCCTCGGTGTGGTCATTGCGCCGGGCTACACGGTGTCGAAACTGCTCTGGACCAAAGAGCAGCATCCCGACGTCTTCTCACGCATCGCACGCATTCTGTTGCCCCACGATTACCTCAACTATTGGCTCACCGGCCGCGCCTGCAGCGAATTCGGCGACGCCTCCGGCACCGGCTATTTCAATGTGCGCACGCGACAGTGGGATGTGCAGATCCTGCGCGACATCGACGCCAGCGGCCGTTTGCAAGCCGCGCTGCCGGAGCTGATCGACGCGCACGCGGCCGTTGGCACTATCCTGCCGGCAATCGCCCGGCAACTCGGCATCAACCCCAACGCCGTGGTCTCAAGCGGCGGTGGCGACAACATGATGGGCGCCATCGGCACCGGCAATATTCAGCCCGGCGCGATCACCATGAGCCTCGGTTCGTCCGGCACGGTCTACGCCTATTCAGAGGAGCCAAACGTCAGCGCCGATGCCTCGGTTGCCACGTTCTGTTCCTCCAGCGGCGGATGGCTGCCGCTGATCTGCACGATGAACCTGACCAATGCCACCGGCGCCATTCGCGAACTGTTCAAGCTCGACCTGCCGACCTTCAACGAGTTGGTCGCGCAATCGCCCATCGGCGCCGAAGGTGTGAGCATGTTGCCGTTCCTCAACGGTGAGCGCGTCCCCGCCCTGCCCCACGCCACCGGCAGCCTGCATGGTCTGACCATGGACAACCTGACCCAGGCCAACCTGTGCCGCGCCGCTGTCGAAGGCACCACCTTCGGTTTGCGCTACGGGCTGGATTTGCTCCGCCAGAATGGTTTACAAAGCCTGCGCATTTGCCTGATCGGTGGCGGTTCGAAGAGTGCGGTGTGGCGGCAGATCGTCGCTGACATCATGAACGCCCCGGTCATCTGCACCGAACAAAGCGAAGCCGCCGCACTGGGTGCGGCGATTCAAGCGGCGTGGTGCGCGTCGGGCTCTAACGGCGATGATGTGTCCCTGGCCGATCTGTGCGAACGCTGCGTGAAACTCGACGCGCGCAGCGAAACCCTGCCGATCGCCGCCAATGTCGCGGCGTTCCAGCAGGCCTACGAACGCTATCAACAGCATGTCGCAACCCTATAACGAGCAAACAACTATGTACCTGGTGTGTGGCGAAGCCCTGTTTGATTTCTTCAGCGAAAACGATGCCAGCGGTCTGGCCTCGAAAGTCAATTTCAAGGCGATTGCCGGCGGCTCGCCGTTCAACGTCGCCATCGGTTTGCGGCGTTTGGGCGTGGACTCGGCGCTGTTCGGCGGCTTGTCCACCGACTACCTCGGCCGCCGTTTGCAGCAAGTGCTGCAGGACGAAGGCGTGCGTGCGGATTATCTGGTGGATTTCGCCGCGCCGACTACCCTGGCGATGGTTGCCGTGGGCGCCAATGGTTCGCCGCATTACAGCTTTCGCGGCGAGGGTTGTGCAGATCGGCAATTGAGCGAGGCGCATCTGCCGACACTCGGCGACCAGGTTCGCGGCCTGCACATCGGCTCGTTTTCGCTGGTGGTGCAGCCGATTGGCGACACGTTGCTGAAACTGGTCCGGCGCGAAAGCGGCAAACGCCTGATCAGCCTCGATCCCAACGTGCGCCTCAATCCCGAGCCCAACATCGGGCTATGGCGCGAGCGCATCGCCACACTGGTGCAACTGGCCGATCTGATCAAAGTCAGCGACGAGGATCTGAGCCTGCTCTATCCCGAGCAGGATCCGCAAAACGTGATTGAAGGCTGGCTCGAACATCGCTGCCAGATCGTCTTCCTGACGCGCGGAGGCGACGGCGCAACGGTGTTCAGTCGCGCCCATGGCTCGTGGTCGGTACCGGCGAATCCGGTGAAGATTGCCGATACGGTAGGCGCTGGCGACACCTTCCAGGCCGCGCTGATCACCTGGCTGACCGAGCACTCGCTGGACTCGGTAGAAGGCGTGCAGCAGCTCAGTCGAGAGCAAATCGACGGCATGCTCAGGTTCGCCGTGCAAGCCGCCGCGCTGACCTGCAGCAAAACCGGTCCGGATCTGCCCTATCGTCATCAATTGAGCTGAGCGCGTAGACTGTCGGCCTTTTTGCGCACGACGGAAAACAGCTCTTGAATCACAGGCACATCTTCGCCCTCCTGACCCTGGCCACCCTGCTGAGCGGTTGCGGCACCTCGCCGCCCCGCTCGCCGGAAGACATCTGCGCAATCTTCCGCGAGAAAAGCGACTGGTACGACGCTGCGCAAGTCACCCAGAAACGCTGGGGCGTGCCGATCCAGGTGCCTTTCGCGATCATGTATCAGGAATCCGGCTACCGCTACGACGCCAAGACGCCGCGCAAATACCTGCTCTGGGTGATTCCGTGGGGCCGCGTCTCAACCGCTTCCGGTTACGCGCAAGCCAAGGATGAAGTCTGGGCCGACTACCAGAAAAGCACCGGCCGCAACTGGGCCGATCGCGAAGACTTCGACGACGCCATCGACTTCGTCGGCTGGTACATGGACAAGACCACCTCGATCAACGGCGTGTACAAATACGACGCCTATAACCAGTACCTGAACTACCACGAAGGCTGGGGCGGCTTTCGCAACAAGACCTACGCGAGCAAACTCTGGCTACCGCCGACCGCGCGCAAGGTGCAGAACCGTTCGGATCTGTATGCGCAGCAATATGCCGGGTGCAAGGAAGACTTGAATCGCGGGTTCTGGAGCCGGTTCTGGCATTGGTTGTAGCGGTGTTGAAGACGCCATCGCGGGCAAGGCCCACAGGACCTTAGTGAACGCGGATTTTGTCTACACCCGAAAAACCTGTGGAAGCGGGCTTGCCCGCGATGGCAATCTCTCAAACACCGTCAAAGTCTATGAAAGGCCCGATTTCACTGACCCAAATCGCCCTCCTAAGGGTTTTCCCTATGGCACTGACGCCCCACACCTACGCCATTTGCGCCTTGAATGAGGCCGTCTAATCCTGCAACATCCATCACCTGCTTATTCAACGGACGGAATTCAAGGCATGCTGGACGCCAATGCAACCCACATCACCCTCTCGATCGAAGACGCCAACGCCGACCTGCAAGTCCTCAGCTTCACCGGTCGCGAAGCCCTCAACGAACCGTTCCGTTTCGACCTCGAACTGGTCAGCGCCCGCCCCGACCTGAAGCTCGAAGAGCTGCTGCACAAGCGTGCCTGCCTGACCTTCGGCACCACCGGCGAAGGCAAGATTCACGGCCAGGTCTATCGCATCGAGCAGGGCGACTCCGGCAAGACCCTGACCCGCTACAGCATCAGCCTGATGCCGCAACTGGCCTATCTGCAGCACAACCATGATCAGCAGATCTTCCAGCAACTGACGGTGCCGAAAATCATCGCCCAGGTGCTGGAAGATCGCGGCATTCTCTCCGACGCCTACAGCTTCCAGCTCGGCGCCGAGTACCCGGAGCGTGAGTATTGCGTGCAATACGATGAGTCCGACCTGCATTTCATTCAGCGCCTGTGCGAAGAAGAAGGCATTCACTTCCACTTCCAGCACAGCAGCAGCGGCCACAAACTGGTGTTCGGCGACGACCAGACCGTATTCCGCAAACTGAAGCCGGTCAGCTACCAGCAGGACTCCGGCATGGCCGCCGAGAAGCCGGTGATCAAGCGCTTCAACCTGCGCCTGGAAACCCGCACCACCCGCGTCAGCCGTCGCGACTATGATTTCGAAAAACCCAAGCTACTGCCCGAAGGCGCGGTCAAATCCGAATTCGCCCCGGACCTGGAAGACTACGATTACCCCGGCCGCTTCACGACTCGCGAGCGCGGCAAGTTCCTCTCGACCCGCGCCCTCGAACGCCATCGCAGCGACTACAAACTCGCCGAAGGCAAAGGTGATGAACCGACCCTGACCAGCGGCCATTTCCTCACGCTCGCCGAACACCCGCGCGCTGAATGGAACGATCTGTGGCTGCTGCTGGAAGTCTTCCACGAAGGCAAACAACCGCAAGTGCTCGGCGAAAACGTCACCAGCGACGTCACCGACAACAA